>NZ_VTDK01000003.1:0-328410 GCF_035615575.1 Acinetobacter sp. MD2 | reverse complement strand
CCCAAGGGTATGGCTGTTCGCCATTTAAAGAGGTACGCGAGCTGGGTTTAGAACGTCGTGAGACAGTTCGGTCCCTATCTACCGTGGGCGCTGGAAATTTGAGAGGATCTGCTCCTAGTACGAGAGGACCAGAGTGGACGAACCTCTGGTGTACCGGTTGTGACGCCAGTCGCATCGCCGGGTAGCTATGTTCGGAAGGGATAACCGCTGAAAGCATCTAAGCGGGAAGCCTACCTCAAGATAAGATTTCCCCGTGACTTTATGTCACCTAAAGAGCCGTTGAAGACTACGACGTTGATAGGTTGGATGTGGAAGCATAGTGATATGTGAAGCTGACCAATACTAATTGCTCGTGAGGCTTGACTATACAACACCCAAACGGTTGTTGTATCAAGATAAATTCGATACAAATACTTGATTTAGTTAACGCTAGAACATACAATTCAGACACAAATTCAATCTGTTAATAACTCATTTGACGAAAGTTCGGCATTCAAATAAGACCAAACGAGTAAGCATACAAGTTGTGCTGGCGACAATAGCAAGAGTGAACCACCTGATCCCTTCCCGAACTCAGAAGTGAAACCTCTTAGCGCTGATGGTAGTGTGGGGTTACCCATGTGAGAGTAAGTCATCGCCAGCTCATTATTCTAAACACCCTCAACAACAGTTGGGGGTGTTTTTTTATGCTAAAAAAATAGAATGAAAATAAACAATTAATGCTAAAACAGCAGGCTTATGCTATAAAAATATGCAATTTAAATATCAATCAGGAAAATAATAGTGAAAGTGTACGGAGATATGCAATCTGGCAATTGTTATAAAGTTAAATTACTATTGTCATTTTTGCAAATTGAGCATGAATGGTTACATGTTAATATAGTAAATGCAGAAACACAAACGCCTGAATTTTTAGAAATGAATCCGAATGGAAAAATTCCTGTTGTGGTTTTAGATGATGGTCGTATTTTGACAGAGTCGAATGCAATTTTAGGTTATTTTGCTGAAAATACAGGCTTTATTCCTTCCCATCGTTATGCTAAAGCAAAAATGTATGAGTGGATGTTCTTTGAGCAATATAGCCATGAGCCATGCATTGCTGTTGCACGCTTTATTAACAAATACTTAGGTTTGCCTGAAGCACGTCTGGAGGAATATCAACGTTTACAACCAAAAGGACATAAGGCTTTAGCGATCATGGAACATGCATTAATCCATAATCATTATTTACTTGGATATGGGCCGAGTTTGGCAGATATTGCTTTATATGCCTATACCCATGTTGCTGATGAAGGTGGTTTTGATTTAAATTGTTATCCTAATATTCAGGCATGGTGTAAACGCATTGAGAAAATGCCTAATTATTTGTCGATGAGTTGAGATGCTCCTTCTGATTAAATTAGTCCTGAATCTTGCATTGTGATGATGTCAAATTTGTAATGAAATGGCGAAATCCATTGCTGTTTTAGAGTGATTTATCTGTGACTGTAATATTAAAACTGAGCAGTGAATTGAAAAATAATCGTGCATTTTCCAATACAAACCATAAATAAATTTTATTTTTACAGATTTCTTGATGGAATTGATGGTTATCTAACTTATTGGTATTAAAAATGATTTTTATATATGGTTAGAATTAATCCAGAAAATATCAACATAATTTAATAGCTGTAAAATTATTTTTAAGTGAATTTGATGTGGATATTATGGCATCCACATCAAAAAATTCAGGATTTAAGGCGTTGGTCTTAGTTTGAAAAATCCATTGAGTGCAATTGCGACAAATGTTGCAGTGCCAATGCCACCTAAATTGAAGCTGCCAAAGCCCAGTTCAAAGTTGCCTGCACCCATAATTAAGGTGACTGCTGCAATAATTAAATTATGATTTTTAGAAAAATCGACTTTGTTTTCAATCCAAATTTTAGCTCCTGCAATGGTAATTAAGCCAAAGACCACAATGGAAGCTCCTGTTAAAACAGCTGTTGGAATAGTACCAATAATTGCACCAAATTTAGGTGATAATCCTAAGAAAATGGCAAATACGCCTGCAATAACAAAGACAATGGTTGAATAAATACGTGTTACTGCCATAACGCCAATATTTTCACCATAGGTTGTCATTCCTGGCGCACCAACACTGCCAGAAAGTGTCGTTGCTAATCCATCGGCAATAAAAGCTTTACCGAGTTGAGGCGTCAGATTTTCCCCTGTCATTGCACCAACTGCCTTAATGTGACCTAAATTTTCGGCCACTAAAATGAGTGCGACGGGTGCAATAATGAGCATGGCATTGGCTTGGAAGGTCGGATGAGTAAAGCTTGGTAAGCCAAACCATGCTGCCGCTGCGATTTGTGAAAAATCAATAGCAGTGCCGAAACCTAAACCATTGGTCAGGAGGGCATAAGTAAAATATGACAGTAACAAGCCAATCAATAATAATAGGCGTTGAATTAGACCTTTAGTAAAGACCGCTACTGAACCCATGCATAGCACGGTAAGAAGTGCCATCCACATTTCAAAAGGATGTCCGGCTACATTTTTAATAGTGACAGGCGCAAGGTTCAAACCAATAATCATCACCACCGCACCTGTTACGACAGGTGGCATCAAATTTTCAATCCAACGGGTTCCTGTTACCATCACCAATAGTCCAATGAGTGCATATAAAACACCACAAGTGACAATGCCCCCTAGCGCAATGGATAAATTGGGATTAAGGCCAGAACCAGTTAAATGTCCTGTTGCAGCGGCTACCACACCAATAAAGGCAAAGCTTGAACCCAAATAACTCGGAACACGACCTCCAGTCATTATAAAAAATAAAATAGTACATATACCCGACATTAAAATCGCTAAATTGGGATTGAAGCCCATGAGAAGTGGTGCAAGAACAGTTGCACCAAACATGGCAAAGGCATGTTGAATGCCTAAAATGGTACTTTGCAGAGGGGGTAAATATTCATTGGTTGCAACAGGTCGATGATCGATTTGACCTTGATAAGGCTGCCATTTGGGAAACCATGCCATAGCATTCTCGAGAAGATGAACAAAATTAAGCACATCATACGCTGTCTGCTGTTGAAAATAAGCACAATTTTTCAGTTGGATCGGTTTAGATTGGCAAGAAAAATACAAAAAAAGAGGAGGCACACAAGGCAAAACTGGTTTTGCCTTGTGTGAATTTTTTAGCCTGTGTTGCGTAAGCCTGCGGCAATCCCTGCAATACTTACCATTAATGCTTGGTCGACAGGTGTATGCTCTGCTTGATGTTGTTGTAAATAATGGCGGCGGCGTTTCATTAGCTCAGCTTGGAGTAAATGTAACGGTAATAAATAAGTGGTACGAACCCGCATTGCTTGATCGAGCACTTCATTTTGACTTAATAATTCTGATTCACCTTTGAGGCTTAATAAGGTGTCAATTGCATCTTGCAAACGTTGGCGAAGTTCTGTTCCGAGTTCGCGTAAGTGCTCACTTTGGGTTAAATGATTTTCGTAATACCATGCGATATCGGCATCGGCTTTTGATAAGACCATTTCCAACATATCAATTAAAGTTTGGAAATACGGCCATTCAGCCAACATTTCATCAAGTTTGCCTTTTTGTTGCTGCTGCAAAATTTCATCAATTGCAGCACCTGTGCCAAGCCAAGCAGGCAACATTAAGCGAATTTGTGTCCATGCAAATACCCACGGAATAGCACGTAATGACTCAATCCCGCCACTAACGCGGCGTTTGGCAGGGCGTGAACCAAGTGGCAACATTTGTAATTCAAGCTCAGGTGTAACTGTGCGTAGGTATTCTACAAAATGCGGGTTTTCACGTACGGTTTGTCGATATAGCTTGACTGAAGTTTCAGTCATTTGGTTCATGAGCGTACGCCATTCAGCGCGAGGCTCAGGCGGTGGTAATAAAGTTGCTTCAAGGGTTGCAGCGGTATAAACCTCTAGGTTTTGCAAGGCAACGCCTTCAATCCCAAATTTAAAGCGGATCATTTCGCCTTGTTCGGTCACACGAATTGCACCTGAAATAGACCCAGGTGGTTGTGAGAATAGCGCTTGTTGGGTTGGTGCACCACCACGACTAATTGATCCACCACGACCATGAAACAGAGTAAGCTGTACGCCATGTCGTTTCGCAACGGCGGCTAATTCTTCCTGAGCACGGTACTGCGCCCAGTTGGCCGACATAAAGCCCGCATCTTTGGCAGAGTCTGAATAGCCAATCATTACTTCATGCTTGCCTTGAATATGCTGTTTGTACCAATCTAGGCTAAACAGAGTATTCATGGTACTAGATGCACCATCTAAATCTTTGAGTGTTTCAAACAGTGGTACAACACGTAAAGGCTGCTGAATTCCTGCTTCTTTTTGCAAGAGTAAAACTGCCAAAACATCACTTGGGTATTCAGCCATTGAAATAATATACGCCCCTAAACACTCCGTTGGCTGAGCTGCAAGCGTACGCATAGTGGCAAAAACTTCTTGCACATCGGGATGGTTAATTAAACTTTCACTTGGTTCATTAAAGTTTTTAGGTAGTAGTGGACGTTTACTTTGTAATTCATTGATTAAAAAGTTTTGTCGTGCTTGTTCTGTCCATGTTTCAAAATTACCTAAACCTAAATATTCGGTAATGGCTGAAATGGCCTGACGATGTCTTCCCGATTCTTGGCGAATATCTAACTTTAATAATTCAATGCCAAAACATTGCACGCGATAAATCAGATCAAGCAAGTTACCATTAGCAATTTCCGATAAATTACAGGCAATTAACGAACGATGACAGAGCATCAACGGCTCTAATAAATCGGCTTTTGTATGAATGACTAATGGATTGTCAGGGGTATCTTTGCCTTGTAATTTATCGGCTAGCCATTGCTGTGTCGCCTGTAAACGGTGGCGTGTTGCGCGTAAATATTCGCGGTACGGCTCGTGCTGATTTTTCCCTAATTTGCTGCGTAACTCATCTGTAGCATCTTGAATAGACAGTTCCCAACGTAAACTTTCAAGATCTTTTAAGTACAGTTCAGTCGCTTGCCAACGTGAAAACCACAATACTTCTTGGGTCACTTTATGGGTCACATTTGGGTTACCATCACGGTCACCACCCATCCACGAGGCAAAACGTACAGGGGTAATATCTGTAGGTAAGGTTTTGCCACAATGTTCTACAGTTAATTCGTTGAGTTCACGGAAAAACTTTGGAATGGCATGCCATAAAGTTTGTTCAATGATGGTAAAGCCCCATTTGGCTTCATCAATTGGTGTTGGCTTTTGCTGACGAATTTCATCGGTTTGCCATGCCGAGCCAATCAGTTGTTTGAGTTTGAGTAATACCGATTCACGTTGTTTTGGTGTGAGTTTTTGTTGATCAAGCTGTTCTAGGCAACGATTAATATTGTCGTATTTTTGAATTAAAGTACGGCGGCTCACTTCGGTTGGGTGTGCCGTAAGTACCAATTCAATGCTTAAATCACAAATTTGCTGATACAGCTGATCGGCTGAAATATTTTTTTGTTTAAATTTTTCAAATAGTGCATCTAAAGGGTTCGGTGATGGACGATTTGAATCAAATTCACTCGCACGGCGATTGCGCACCACATGGTATTGCTCGGCAATATTGGCATAATGCAAAAAATGAGTGAAGGCGCGGGTAAGTGGTAAAATTTCTCGATCTTCTAAATTTAAAAATAGCTGTTCTAATTGCTTTTCTGCTTCGACTTGCCCATCACGTGCGCCTTTGGCTAAGACTCGAATTTGTTCGACTCGCTCAAACAGTGCATCTCCAGCATGTGCTTTTAAAGTTTCACCTAAAAGATTACCCAGTAAACGGACATCTTCACGTAATGGGGCATCGATATGTTGTGCCATGTTAATTTCCTTATAAGGTGAACAAGTGCTTGTATCAAAGATAATGATGTAAGTTGCTTTAACCATAACAAAAAAATCACGAAAAACTCTTAGCCAATGGTCTTGTATGATGGATAAATTCTGTGCAAAAGCAGTTATTTATTGAAAATATAGATTTATTGGCAAATATTTTTGATTGATATTTTGAGTACCTCTTGTGGTAAAAATATCCATATACGGCGGTAGAAGATAAAGCTGTTGCATCAAGACCCATCTTTACAGCACTTTTTTGCATAAAAAAGCGCAATCGTGATGATTTTTGCAGAAGAAAAGGGTGCGAAGAATCAAAAAATTCAATATAGTAGCAACATAAATTTCAACACAAAAACACGTGCAATAGAGCAGTGATATGTGCATGCCATTGGCACTGCATCGAGGTTAAAAATATGGCAAAGGACAGTCTGGCACAGCAAAAACGGTATATCTCGATTGCCTATGTGTTTATGTTTTTTGCATTATTGACGATTGTCACAGGTTTAATTTCTTATGCCTTGGCTGCAAAAGTTTCACGCTCCGCTGAAATTGAAGTGTGGTTACAAACTCATAGTGTGTGGGTTATGCGTAGCGTCTTATTGTATGTGCTAATGAGTGCTTTTGCTGCATTGTGGTTTATTCCATTGCTGTTTTACCCGTGGGATGCTTTTCATTGGGTAACGGGCTGTGTCGTTGCAGGCGTGGTTTTTAGCTTTATTGCGTGGATGTATTTCTTCAATTGCTTTTTGAGTGGCGTATCGAAATATTTTAAGCAAAAGCCTGTTTTCTAAGTCTATTATTTTTTCAGCAAACTTCCCTTGAAGATTCTATAAACATCCCCATTTAACACGGATGTTGTCGTATTTTAAAAAATCCGTGAGGAGCATCGCCTGTCATGGCTAAACGTGATTATTATGAGGTTTTAGGTGTCGCTAAAACCGCAAGTGATGATGAAATTAAAAAAGCCTATCGCAAGTTGGCGATGAAATATCATCCAGACCGTAACCCAGATAACGCTGAGGCGGAAGAAAAGTTTAAAGAAGCCGCAGAAGCCTATGAAATTTTAAGCACAGCAGAAAAGCGTAGTGCTTATGACCGTATGGGACATAGCGCTTTTGAAGGCGGTTTTGGCGGTGGTGGTGGCTTCGGTGGCGGTGGTTTTAGCGCTGAAGATATTTTTAGCCAATTTGGTGATATTTTTGGTGGTGCTTTTGGTGGCGGTGGTCGCTCACAGCAACGTCAACGCCGTGGCGCGGACTTACGTTATGTAATGGATTTAAGCCTTGAAGAAGCAATTCAAGGGGTGAAAAAAAACATTACTTTTACTGCACCTGCACCATGTGATGTGTGTGATGGTAAAGGGTCGCAAACGCCAAATGACGTTGAAACGTGTAAGACATGCCATGGTGCAGGTCAGGTACGCATGCAGCAGGGTTTCTTCTCTGTGCAGCAAACTTGTGGTACTTGCCGTGGTCAAGGCAGAATGATTAAAAATCCATGTCAAAAATGTCATGGTTCGGGTGTGCATGAGCGTCAGCAAACGCTTGAAGTAACGATTCCACCTGGGGTTGATAATGGCGACCGCGTTCGTTTAACAGGCAAAGGCGAAGCAATTCGTGATGGCCAAGCGGGCGATTTATATGTTGAAATTGCTGTGCGTGAGCATGACATTTTCCAACGTGACGGCGCAGATTTATATATGGATGTTCCTGTAAGCATGGCAGATGCTGCTTTAGGTAAAGAAATTCAGATTCCAACCTTAGATGGTCGCGTGAGCCTCAAAATTCCTGAAGGGACACAAAATGGTAAAGTGTTCCGTTTACGTGGTAAAGGTGTTCGTCCTGTGCGTAGCAGTATGATTGGCGATTTAATGTGTCGTATTGTGGTAGAAACGCCAGTGAATTTAACCTCACGTCAACGTGAATTGTTAAAAGAACTGCAATCAACCATGGAAGGCAATGATCAACACTCAAGCGAGAAGAAAAAATCATTCTTCGACCGTTTGTTTGATTAAGCCAAGCGCCAAACAAAAAGCCTGCCTATAACAACGGCAGGTTTTTTTATGCAAGATTTTTAATCAAACAGCGAAGTTTTGTTATAGTAACTGCAATTTTTAAAGATTCAGGAATGAACAACATGTCGACATCACCACGTATTGGTATTTTGGGTGCGGGCGGCCGTATGGGACGTATTTTAATCCAAGCAGTGCAGCAAGCAGGTTATCAACTTGCGGCAGCTGTAGAACGCCCTGAGAGCAGTTTGGTTGGTACGGACGCAGGCGAATTGGCAGGAATTGGTCATATTGGTGTGCAAATTTCAGGTAGTCTAACTGAAGTTTTAGCAGCGTGTGACGTGGTAATTGACTTTACAGCACCTGCTGCAACCGAACAGCATTTAAAGCTGTGCCGCGAAGCGGGCGTTGCGATGGTGATTGGTACGACAGGGTTTTCAGATGCACAAAAACAATTATTAACTGAAACCGCACAGCACATTCCTGTGGTGTATGCCGCCAATTATTCGGTTGGGGTGAATGTTTCAATTAAACTATTGGAACTGGCTGCAAAAGTATTTGGTGATACAGTCGATATTGAGGTTATTGAAGCACATCATCGTCATAAAGTCGATGCACCTTCTGGTACAGCCTTGATGATGGGTGAAGCCGTTGCCCAAACTTTAGGACGTGATTTAAAACAAGATGCAGTGTATTGCCGTGAAGGGCATACAGGCGCGCGTGAGCGTCAAAGCATTGGTTTTCAAACCATTCGTGGTGGCGACATTGTGGGTGAACATACCGTAATGTTTATTGGTGAAGGTGAACGTGTTGAAGTCACCCATAAAGCGACCAACCGTATGAACTTTGCTTCAGGTGCAGTACGTGCAGCTGCATGGGTGGTTGGGCGCGATGCCAAACAATACGACATGAAAGATGTACTCGATTTAAATAAAATCTAAGCTTATATCCTCCCTCATTTTCAGCTTCTCCCATAAAGGAGAAGGGGTAAATCGCATTCATTTATGTTTGAAAATTGAGATTAAACAGTCCTGTGCTTTTTAAAGCGCAGGATCTGTCAATTATGTTGTGGATTTGATCCGTATTTGGACAATTACTAAAACTAAAGCCACACTTGCCAAGACTGCACCACTGATCGGCACAGCCATATAGCCCCAATTTAAACTCAGCACCATGCCACCTGTGGCAGCACCTAGTGCATTGCCTAAATTAAACGCGCCAATATTGACCGAAGAAGCCAAACCTGATGCTTCGTGTGCAACTGACATCACCCGCATTTGTAAGGGTGGAACCAACCCGAATGATGCTGCGCCCCAGATGACCAAAGCAATCGCTGTACCTACTTGGGTTTTTGCCAATATGGGAAACAGCATCATCATCGTAATCAGTACCATTAAAAAGATAATTAAGGTTTTATTGAGGGATAGATCTGAAAACTTTCCACCAAGGTAATTACCTAAAGAAAACCCTATTCCAATCAACACTAACATACAGGTGATGAACAGCGGTGTGGCTTGGTTATAGGCATGTAAGCTTGGTGCAATATAGGTATATAGTGCAAACATTGCCCCCGAACCGAACACCGTGGTCAGTAATGCTAAAACCACCATCGGGCGAGTCAGTACACTCAGTTCATGTCGAATATTAGGTTTTTGCCCTACACTGCCTTGAGGTAAAGCTTTATATAACGCTGCCATGGTGATTAAACCGAGCAAGGTAATCGCGGCAAAAGAACTGCGCCAGCCAATATGTTGTCCGACCCATGTCGCGAGTGGCACACCGCCAATATTGGCAATGGTGAGCCCCATAAACATCGTCGCGATGGCACTCGCCTGCTGATTTTTCGCGACTAGACTGGCGGCAACCACAGAACCAATACCAAAAAATGCTCCGTGATTTAAACTGGTGAGCAAGCGTGCAAGCATTAGACTCGAATAGCTTGGTGAGCATGCAGCCCATAAATTCCCCAGCGTAAAAATCAGCATAAGCAAAATTAAGGCTTTGCGTTGTGAGAAACGGGTAAACCATAACGTCATCATCGGTGCACCAATCATTACACCGAGTGCATAACCCGTAATCAACATACCCGCATGTGGAATACTCACCCCTAAATCTATGGCAATATTTGGCAGGAGTCCCATAGGTGAAAATTCAGTTGTACCAATCGCAAATGCACCAACAGCCAGTGCAAGCAGTGGAAAGTTCATTTTCATAAAATGCTATTCGTCCCATACTGGTGCAAGTTGTTCAGGATTCACTTCACGTCCGTTACGCTCAAGCAATTCAATTTTCTGCATGTCATCTGCACTCAATTGAATCTGTTGTGCTTTTAAATTTGCAATTAAGTTTTCACGTTTGGTCGAGGATGGAATCACCGAGAAACCACGTTGTAATGCCCATGCCAAGGCAATTTGCGCAGTCGATGCTTGATGATTCGTTGCAATTTTTGTCAATACAGGATCTTGTAGCACTTTGCCATAGGCTAGGGTCATGTACGAGGTCACATCAATAGCATGTGCATTTAGAAATTCGACGAGTTTTGAGTTTTGCAAATAAGGGCTTAATTCAATTTGGTTGGTTGCAATGTGCTCTACACCAACACTATCAATGGCTTGCTGAGTTTGAGCAATATTAAAGTTCGACACGCCAATTTGCGCTGTCAACCCTTGCTGTTTGGCTTCAAGCAAGGCTTGCATACTTTCTGCAATATTTAACCCGAGTTTTGGGGCAGGCCAATGCAAGAGCGTTAAATTAACCCGATCTAGTCTTAATTTATGCAAACTTTCTTTTAAACTCGGAATTAAGCACTCAGGTGTGCAATTTTCTGTCCAAATTTTAGTGGTAATAAATAATTCATCTGCTGAAATACCACTGTCTGCAATTGCTTGACCAATTTCAGCTTCATTTTCATAAATTTGTGCCGTGTCGATGGCACGATAACCCACATCAAGGGCTGTTTTAACTGAGTCAATGACAACTTGATCTTTTAAGCGAAACGTTCCTAGACCAAATTTGGGGATATGCATGTGTGATTCCAAGGCGTTAATTTCAAGATGGAAGTATCATGCAGGATTTATTGTTGCTGAAAAATATCGATACAGGCAATATATTATTGAGTAAAAATCAAGAGTGTTGGCTGTGAAATCGAGTATTGAAGAATTACAACGTTTTATTGCGATTGTCGATACGGGCAGTATCGTCGCGGCAGCCGAATTACTGGGTCAAACCTCTTCGGGTGTTAGTCGGAGTTTAAGTCGTCTAGAACAAAAATTACATGTGACTTTAATTGAACGCACCACACGTAAAATCAAACTCAGCCAAGAAGGCGAGGTATTTTTAACCAAAGCACGCCAAATTTTGCATGATTTAGCCGAAGCCGAAGATGCGGTGTTAAAGGCAGACCAAGACCTGACAGGCACAATTCGCATTGATTCTGCCACACCGTTCATTCTTCATGTGATTGCCCCCTTAGTACAAACGTTTCAGCAGCAGTATCCTTTAATTGAAATTGAACTAAATAGTAATGATCAGATTATTGATCTATTAGAACAAAAAACGGATGTTGCTTTTCGCTTTGGCGAACTTAATGATTCAACTTTACATGCGAAATTGGTCTGCAAAAGTCGACTGTATATTGTGGCTAGCCCTGAATATCTAGTGAAATATGGACATCCGACTCAGGTGGTGGATTTAGCACAGCATCATTTGATTGGTTTTAGCCGCGTATTACATTTAAATCACTGGCCACTCAAAATTAGTGAGGCTCACTTTATTGCCAAAGCTAAAGTTAAAGCCTCAAATGGTGAAACAGTGCGCCATTTGGCATTACGTGGGCAAGGAATTGCCTGTTTATCTGAATTTATGGTGTGGCAGGATATTGCCGAAGGGCGTTTGGTTGCTTTGTTTGAAGATCAAATTGAACGACGTGAACAGCACATTCATGCGGTGTATTACCAGCAAGCACATTTACCGAAACGGGTACGTTTATTTATTGATTTTATTGCTGAACGTTTAAAAGATGGCTTTGCAGCATGTTGTTAATTTAAAAACACCTTCCGCCTTAAATAAAGTGAAGATGGAAGGTGTTTGATTTACTAAAAGTCTGCTTTTAATACGACGCGGTAGCGTACATTTCCTGAATGCAAATGTGCAATCGCATCATTAATTTGTGACATTGGGAAGAGCTCAATTTGCGGTGCAATTTTTTTGCGTGCTGCAAATTTTAATAAAGTACGCAAAGCTTCAGGTGAACCTGTTGGTGAGCCTGTAATAGCCTTTGCTCCACCAACCAGTAGGCTTGCAGGGGTTGCAATTGGTTCTAGTGGAATTCCCAAAACATGAATTGTGCCATTTGGTGCAAGTGCATTTAAATATGCTGCCCAATCTAAAGTGACATTGACGGTACTTAAAATTAGATCGAATTTTCCTTGTTCCGCTTTTAACGCAGCACTGTCACGGCTATTCACCACATGATCTGCACCCATTGCTTTTAATTCTTCGGTCTTGTTTAGACTCGAGCTAAACGCCGTAATTTCACAGCCCCAAGCTTTAAGCAATTTAATGGCCATATGACCTAAACCACCAATACCAATTACACCCACATGATGACGTGCTTGAATTTGATGTTTTAACAGCGGATCAAAAACGGTAATTCCACCACACAGTAAGGGACCTGCACTTTCAGGGTCTAAGTCGTCAGGTAGTGGAATTGCCCATTGCCAACCTGCACGGATTTTATCGGCAAAGCCACCGGCATGTCCGACAATTGTTGCTTTAGATTCGCCTGTACACAATACTTGTTGCCCACCAATACAGTAGTCGCAAGCTTGGCAACTTTCTGCTGTCCAACCAATGCCAACCCGTTGCCCTAGTTTTAAGCCTTTGGCTTCAGAACCTAAACGGATAATTGTCCCAATCACTTCATGGCCTGCCACTAACGGATATTGAGAAATACCCCAATCGTTATCAATCATTGAAATATCGGAGTGGCATAAACCACAATATTCAACTTTGATTTCAATTTGATGTGGTTGTAATTCGCCAGCGTCAAAGGTATGTGGTTCGAGTTCTTGTTTAGCACCGAGAGCGGCATAACTTTGAATTTGATTACTACTCATTTAAAATTCCTCTTGTGGTTTTTATTTACAAAAACAATCATTTTCATGGTCGTTGACCATGCCAGATGCTTGCATAAAAGCATAGCAAATGGTGGGGCCGACAAACTTAAAACCACGTTGTTTTAATGTTTTAGACAGTTGTTGGCTAAGTGCAGTTTGGGCAGGAGCAGTTTTATAACATGGCACAGTATTGATGATTGGGTGATGTTCGACAATCTGCCATAACCAATCCACCACATTGCCAAATTCAGCTTTAAGTTTCAGCCATGCTTGGGCATTGCTACGAATTGCTTTTAATTTTCCAAGATGTCGAATCAGTCCTGCATCTTGTAGTTTGGCAGCGAGTTCGATATCAGATAGTTCGGCAATTTGTTGAATTGAATATTGGAAAAAATGTTGCCGATAGGCCTCACGTTTTTTAAGTACCGTAATCCATGATAATCCGGCTTGTTGTCCTTCTAAACATAGCAACTCAAATAAGGCAGCTTCATCAAACAGGGGTTTCCCCCATTCGTGGTCGTGGTAGGCCATATAAAGAGGATCATCAGAACACCAGTTGCAACGTTGAAGATGGGACATGATGATCTCCTTTAAATGTTAAAAATGGCACTGATCAAGCGATGTATTTTCTTGAATAAAGGAAATACAGACGCGAATAGATCATGTGAGAACAATCTATTTTATAAACTAAAGCTTTGCCAGATGTTATTTTTAATATCCCAAAAAGATAACTCCGCTTGGCTTAAATCATGGAATGTAATCCAGACATCTTTGCCCTGTTTGTCGTTATATCCTGTGCTAATAAGTAGCGCATCATCTCCAATTTCCATAATCCAACCTTGATGGAGTTGTCCTTGAACTTGAATGCGTTGTTGATTGCCTGATTCTGCAAATTGAATCAGGCGCTCGATAAGTGCTTCCGACATGTATTGATCCTACTAACGTAAATATGGATAAGGATTGGTCGCACCACGTCCTTTACCCGCTAAATAAATACCATAATGTAAATGGGTGACAGTATGCCGTGCATTGCCACTATTGCCAACATAGCCAATGACTTCACCCACATGCACAATATCGCCCACTTTCAGCCCGCGTTTTTGTTTTTCTAAATGGGCATAATAATGCCAACTCCCTGCGGGGCCTATAATCCAAATCACTGTTCCACCTAAAGTATTGCCTTGTAAACTTGCAATCATCCCTTCAGTGGCACTGGTCACAGGTGTTCCACGTGGAGCCAAAATATCAATGCCTTCATGTGTTCGCCCCATACTGCGAGCATTGCCCCAAGTATCTTGAAGTTGATTGGTCGATATTCCTTTTACTGGAATAGGTAAATGAGTGTTCAAAGGCATTGCTTTAAGCTTTAAAACGACTTGAGCGGGTAGTTGTGGCTGTGTTGATCGACGTGGTGTGGTACTACATGCAGCCAACAATATAAGATTGAGTGTGATAAAAATGATAAAAGCGGAACGAAACACGAGGCAACCTTCTTGGTTTTAAATACCTGTTATCATGCTTTTGTCACTATGGCACAGTTCCGTTCACTTGACAATTTTACTGCGTAACATGTTTGTGCGGCTTAATGAACATCTATGTGCTGAATCACTTTTTTCATGGCAGTTGGAATTCCTTTGGCTTGAACTTGTTCAACACTCAGCCACGCATCTGTCAATTCTACTGGAATACGTTCCATCTGGTCGGCAGCAATTTTAACGTATTGAATGTTTAGTTCCCATGTAAAATGGGTAAAGCTATGTCGAATCGTGCCACAATTTTGCACTGAGCTATTTAGTCCTAAATGGTTAAGTTGTTGTTGTAAGGCTGTAATATCATCAAAAATAGGCAAGCTCCATAAGCCACCCCACAAACCTAAACTTGGACGTTGCTGCCACAGCCATTGTTCTTGGCATTCCAATAGCAGTACTTCTCCTGTTCTAGTTGGGACAGCTTTTTTCGGTTTTTTGTAGGGTAATTCAGTTTCCAAACCTTGTAAGCGTGCCTGACAATGACTCTGCATAGGGCAATATAAACATAAGGGTTTTTTCGGTGTGCAAATTGTTGCACCTAAATCCATAATCGCTTGGGTATAGTCGTGATTACGCTCACTCGGGCATAGTTGCTCGGCAATTTCCCAAATTTTCTTTTCATGAGTAGGCTTAGTTAAATCATCGTCAATGGCTAAAAAACGTGCCAAAACGCGTTTCACATTGCCATCTAAAATAACGCCGTATTGTCGTAATCCCAACGACATTAACGCACCTGCGGTGGAACGTCCAATTCCAGGAAGTTCAATCCATTGTGCTAAAGTTTGGGGAAATTGTTTATTATGCGCCACAATTTTGGCCGCTTTATGCAAATTACGCGCTCGTGCGTAGTAACCCAAACCTGCCCAATATGGTGCAACATCATCCCACTCGACTTGTGCCAAAGCATCAACTGTTGGGAAGCGTTGTATAAACAGTTCGAAGTATTGTAGGACGGTTTTGACTTGGGTTTGCTGAAGCATAATTTCAGATACCCAGACTTTGTATGGGTCATCTGCGACTTGCCATGGTAGATCGTGGCGACCATATTGATCAAACCATGTGAGTAGGGCATCAGAAAAGGAGAATGTCGACATATGCATCACGCCAAAAATTAGCGCGCTAGTATAAGCGAAGAGAACTTAAAACAAGAAATGTAATAAAAAGACCAAAGTGAACGTGCCACTTTGATCTGTAGATGTGGGTTATTCTGCTTCGTTCATGATTCCCCAGCGCTCATCAAGTTCAAGCTTTTGATTTTTATAGCGTGGAATCACATGAATATGCAAATGTTCGGCAGATTGACCAAATACATCACCATCGTTAAAGCCAATATGAAAGCCTTCAGGATGATGCAAAATTTTTAATTCATTACGAGCTTGCTCAAGTAATGATAAAAGGCTTTTGCGCTCTTTATCGCTAATTTCGAAAAAAGAGCTAATATGTCGAACAGGCACAATTACCACATGCCCTTTTGATAATGGCTTAGGTTCAGGAAAGACGGTACCAAAATCATTTTTTGCAATAATGTCATAGTCATCAACATTACAATAAATACATGGGTTGCTCATGGTTATTCCCCTTAAAAAAGTGGTTGTTATTTATTAAGTTTATGATTAGTTAAGTTTTTGTTCAAAAAGACGATACATGGCCTGCATACCTATTTTTTCAGCTTGGGCATTATAACCAAGATCGATATTATTGGCTTTTGCACGCTGATCGGCAAGTGGATTAGTAAAGCCATGTTTTGCATCTGCTAGAATCATCACTTCATGCTTTACTTGAGCAGTCGTCATTTCTTGTTCGAACTGTGCAACATCTTCTAAGCTGACCATACTGTCGGCTGCGCCATGTAAAACTAATAGTTCAGCTTGTACTTTGCCGACCTGAGCAGGTGTTTGGCTACCTAAAGATGCATGAAATGCGGCAACTGCTTTAATTGGAGCACCTGCACGTGCAAGGTCAAGTAAAACTTTACCACCATAACAAAAGCCAACGCCTGCAATACGGTTGGCATCAACCTCAGGTTGTTGACATAAAGCGTCAAAGGCTGCCTGTGCACGCTCGACAATGCTGTTAGGCATTGCAAAGGTTTCATGCATCCACTCACCCGCTTGAGCTGCAAGTTCTGTGGTTTTCTTATCACCATACATATCGATTGCAAAGGCAGCATAGCCATGTTCGGCAAGCTCTGTTGCACGTTGTGCCACATAGTCATTGCGACCCCACCATTCTGGCCCAACTAAAACGGCTGCAAGTGGTGTTGTTGATTTGGGTGCAACAAAAAAACCGACATAGGTCTTACCATCAGCAGTGGTATAGTTAATTTCACGTGTAATTAATGAATGATTGGTCATGTGTCTATCCTGAACTAAATTTTTATCTTGTATAAATAAAGAGCTAAGTTAAATATGCCTAAGTCTTGAATGGAGATGAAGGGATGATTCCATCAACATACCATAGCTATCTTTTACTTGGCAGTATCAATTGAATAGAAAAAGAAGGCATTATCGCCTTCTTTAGGTTGCAAAATAATTAACGTCCGCGTGAAAATAGTCCGATGACAGCTAAAACAACGGCAACCATTAATAAAATGATAGCAAATTGTTTGGATAAGCCTGCAACACCACCAAAACCGAGTAGGCTTGCAATCAGTGCAATAACGGCAAAAATAATCGCCCAACGGAACATCTCACTTCTCCTTTCCTTGAGTATTTGATTTCAGCCTAACGCGATGTCATATAGACGAGTGTTTCTTTTTGTTCAAAAAATGTTCGTGTTGTTTTTGGTTCGTGATGCTAAAAATGCCCATGCTATACTGTAGGTTCATTTTTTATTTTATCGTAGCCGATGTCTTTACGTCCCCAATTTTGGAAAACAGTGCCTTTAGAACAATTTACGACTGCCGAATGGGAGGCACTCTGTGATGGTTGTGGCTTATGCTGTTTAGTGAAATTAGAAGATGATGAAACCCATGAAGTCGCCTATACCAAAGTTGCGTGTAAGCTGATGGATTGTCAAACAGGGCAATGCCAGAATTATGTTGAACGTCAACAACATGTACCTGATTGTATTCAGTTAACGCTTGAAAATTTACCTCAATTACATTGGTTACCTTCTAGTTGTGCGTATCGGCGGATATATGAAGGTAAGAATTTACCTTCGTGGCATTATTTAAATACGGGTTCACGTAAAAGTGTAATTAAAGCCAAAAAATCTGTAGCAGGGCGCTGCATTTCTGAAGCAGAAATTCAAGAAGACGATATTGATGAATATATTGTGAATTGGGTGCGTTAAATTGGATAAAAATAATCGTACTAGCAGTTTCATTTCAGCCGAATGTGTATTACATAGTAAACTATGAACTTGGTTTAATCATGAAAGCACATTATGTCAGAAACGCAGATTCCTTTACCTGAACGTTTACGTCCGCGAGATTTATCGGAAATTATTGGGCAAGCACATTTATTGGGAAGCGAAGCGCCCTTACGTCAAATGATTGATCAAGGGCATTTGCCATCGATTATTTTTTGGGGGCCACCAGGGGTCGGGAAAACCACAATTGCGTTGTTGTTGGCACAAGCGGTTGATCGTCCTTTTGTTAGCTTATCTGCGTTAAATACAGGGGTAAAAGAATTACGTGAAGTGATTGCCGAAAGTGGCGATTTACTCACACCTGTGGTTTTTATTGATGAAATTCATCGCTTTAATAAGTCACAGCAAGATGCACTGTTGGGTGCGGTTGAAAAAGGAAAAATCACTTTAATTGGTGCGACCACTGAAAATCCATCTTTTGAAGTAAATAGTGCATTATTGTCACGTTGTCAGGTATATCGCTTACATGCTTTAGATGCCGATGCGATTCAGAACCTATTAATGCGAGCGATTGAAAAAGATAGCGTGCTGTCTAAACGTCAGCTTTTTATTGATGAATACGATGCCTTTTTTCAGTTTTCAGCGGGTGATGCACGTAAGGCACTTAATTTACTCGACTTAGTTGCGAGCACATTTGATGCCGACCAAGAAAACCATATTACTAATGCTGTGGTGGTAAAAGTTGCACAGCAAAATATTGCCCGCTATGACAAATCTGGCGAGCAGCATTACGACCTAATTTCTGCTTTTATTAAATCGATTCGTGGTAGTGACCCCGATGCTGCTTTGTATTGGATGGCACGCATGCTTAAAGGGGGGGAAGACCCTGTATTTATTGCTCGGCGTATGCTTATTGCTGCTTCAGAAGATATTGGTAATTCGAACCCGAATGCGTTGTTACTGGCAGGTGAATGCTTTAGAACCGTGCAAGTTTTGGGTATGCCTGAAGCTCGAATTGTACTTGGACAATGTGCGGTATATTTGGCGACCAGTGCCAAAAGTAATAGCACCTATTTGGCAATTAACAAAGCCTTAGAATTAGCCGACAAAACCTCGAATTTGGCTGTACCATTGCATTTGCGTAATGCGCCGACTCAATTGATGAAGCAACAGGGTTATGGAGTGGATTATCTATATCCACATGATTATTCTGAACATTTTGTCGAACAAGAGTATTTGCCACCTGAATTAAAAGGCACACAGTTATATACGCCAGCACGTAATAAACGTGAAGTCGAAGCGGAACGCTTACAACAACGCCGTTGGCAGCAAATGCAACAACAGCAGCAGTAATCGTTCCAAAATTGGGGATCCCCTCAATCCCAACCCAAGCTCCCCTAAAAAGGGGAATTGGGGACGAGTATCGGTTAACGTCTTAGTCTAGTTGGATTCGATCATTGATTTTTATTTACCCTCCCAAACAGCATCTTTAATATTTACTGACTGTGGAATTAACTTTGCGTTATAGAAAAAGTCGGCAATTTTCTGTTGTGATTGAATCACATCGGCTGATAAATAACTTACGATTGCAGGTTTGGGTTTCTTATCAATCACGCGTTGTGTGACGTTGACATCTAAGCCTGTGCTGTCGGCTAAAATCTTTGCGGTTTGATCAGGATGTGCGTTAATCCATTCTTCGGCTTTATTGAGTCCTGCAATAATTTTATTGGCATCATTGGCATGTGTTTTTAAAAACTGTGGTGAACTTAAATAAAAAGAATAGGCTTGAGGTAGATCTTTAGAATCAATTAATACTTTGGCATTGCCTTGAATTTCGGCAGCGCTGGCATAAGGGTCCCAAATTGCCCAAGCATCAACAGACTGTTTATCTAATGCTGCACGCGCATCAGCAGGGCTGAGCCAAATCGGTTGGATGTCTGACCAATTCAGTCCTGCTTTTTTTAATAGTTCAGATAAAAAATTATGCGCACTTGAACCTTTGGTGAGAGCAATCCGTTTGCCTTTTAAATCATGTAAGTTTTTAATCGGACTATTTACGCCTACTAACAGGGCATGGGCAAATTGCGATGATTTTTCATAGCCCAAATAGTTCACCGCTTTACCTGCCGCACGTGCAAAAATCACTGGAGTATCTCCGGTATAGCCCACATCTATGGCACCCACCGATAATGCTTCGAGTGTTTGCGGGCCGGCAGGGAATTCTTTCCATTCAATTTTGGTGGTTGGAAATTCTTGTTCAAAGATCTTATTTTTTTGCGCCACAATCAGTTTCAGCGCGGCTTTTTGGTAACCAATCGATAGCGTTTTAATTTCGGTTGTTGCGGATGTACTAGACTGATTTTCAGGTTGTTTTTGACATGCAGTTAAGCTTGTAACAATTGCAAGGGTACTCAGAAGCGTTGTGACTTTATAAATTGACATGAGCGGGAACCTAAAATTTAAGCATCTGCTTAAATTACTCGGTTTGCTTTAGATATTTAAATCATAAGATTTGCAATCTAATCCAATAAAAAAGCTTAAGTTGATTGGCGCAAGGCAAACAAAAATCAGAACGATCCATCAATGGATCGTTCTGATACATAGAAATGGTATTTAAATCATCATAAATTCAATATGTTGGAGTTTATTTTTTGCCAATATAGGTGAACTTAATAATTGAACCAGGATGCGCAACCTTGGTTGAAACCGAGCCATCATCGAGTTGTACTGACCCTGATGAGTCTGTAATGGCATATAAAACTTTTCCATTTGGATTGACTACGATATCGCGATAACGGTCTACCGAGCGGAACATTGGAATGGCATCGCCTTTGGTGACGGTATGTGTTTCATCTAATTGAACGCGGAAAATTACGCCACGCTTTAGTGCAGGAATAAGTACTGAATCTTTCCAACCAGGAATTGGATTGCTTCCACCTTGATAGAAGGTGACAGCAGATGCTGCAACAGTTGGCCAGCAAATATAATTTAATTTGCCACAGGTAGAATCATTAAAATTATAATCATTCGATACAGTGAAAAGGGTTTTTAATGGCTGAATAAAATTTGGATCATTAAAATCAGATTCTTGGCTGACTGGCACGCCTGCAGGAACTTTTAAACCATTTTGTGCAGGGTCTTTAATTTGGCTTTTATCGCCCGTTGCAGCGGAATAATTGGCATAGGCATAACCATTGTTATCTTTATAGCCCGATACGTTTGGCCAGCCATAGTTGCCGCCTTTAATAATCAGATTCAGTTCATCGTCTGAATTGGCACTTTGTTCTGAAGAAAGCAGCTTACCATTTGGCGTAAAAGTGAGTCCTTGAGGGTTCCTGTGTCCGAGCGTATAAATATGGCTGACCACGCCGTTTAGGTTCGGGTTATCTTTAGGAATAGAACCATCAAGATTCAAACGTAAAATTTTCCCTGCATACGCATGAAAGTCGTGTTGTTGAATTTGACTCGCTGTTGGGAGAACTTGTGCTTGGTTTGGTGCAAATAAATAGCCTAATTGATTGGCTCCTTGGTCACCTACACTAAAATAGATCTTATTATCTGGGCCGATGACTAGGCGTTGTCCTTGATGATCGTGTGATGATGGTAATCCTGTGAGAAGATTGGTTGGTTGTGTAAGCGTATCTTGTTTTTTATCGTAGCTATAACGTCGTACGACTGTTTGGTTAGGATAGTTTTTGTCGGTTGCATTTGGATTTTTGATACTTACCGATAGATAAATAAAATTATGATTCATTTGTCCAAATTTAGGATCTAAAGCGATACCCAGTAATCCATTCTGGGTGTCTTCGTCATATACCATATCAGGTACTGTAAATACCGTTGTGGCTTTTCCTGTTTCTGGATTAACGCGAATAATATTGCCTGTTTGTTGCTCGGTTAACCATAAGTTATTGTCTGCACCCCAAACAATATTATGTGGGTTTTTAAGCTGAGAGGTAATGACGGTACGTGAAAATTCTGGGCTGGTTGCATTCACATAAGCAGACAGTGGCAAAGGGACATCAGCATGAGTAAGTCCAGCAAACATTCCAATAACAACGCTAAGCGTTAAACTTTTTTTTAAAGTGAACATGGCGAGATTCCAATCAGATTGAGCGTATTTGTATTAAAGTCAAATTTATCATTTATGTCTTCATAATTTATAACATATAAATTCTCAGAAGAAATTTTTATCGTGACTTAATGTGAACAAATATTTGGCAATAATTCACTTGTGATTTAGATGGATGGAAGCAATTTATCAAGATAAAGAAGAATGGTATTGCTCAATTAAAACGCATAAAAAACCGAGCACAATGGCTCGGTTTTTTATTTTAAATTAAGCTTAGATATTGCTTAAATCTACGCCTAAACGCGCTGCAACTTCTTCATAAGCTTCAACCACATCGCCTAAACCTTGGCGGAAACGGTCTTTGTCTAATTTTTTCTTGGTGTCTTTATCCCACAAACGGCAACCATCTGGAGAGAATTCATCGCCTAATACAATACGGTCGTGGAACACGCCAAACTCAAGTTTGAAGTCCACCAATAACATGTTACCTGCATCAAATAAGGCTTTTAATACATCATTCACTTGGTAAGTGAGTTCTTTCATTTTTGCAAGCTGTTCAGCAGTCGCCCAACCTAAAGCAATCGCTTGAGATTCGTTCACCATTGGATCGCCCAAAGCATCATCTTTAAAGAACAATTCAAATGTTGGTGGAACTAACTCTTTACCTTCTTCAACCCCTAAACGGCGGCATAAAGAACCCGCTGCATAGTTACGAATTACACATTCAACAGGAATCATGCTAAGTTTTTTAACAAGTACTTCTGTTGGGCTAAGTAATTCTTCAAAATGGGTTTCAATGCCTGCTGCTGCTAGTTTTTCCATAATAAAGGCATTAAAGCGGTTGTTCACCTTGCCTTTACGATCGAGCTGAGCAATTTTTTCGCCGTTGAACGCCGAAGCATCGTCACGAAAGACTAAAATTAAGTGGTCTGGACTTTCTGTTTCATAAACAGATTTGGCTTTACCGGTATAGAGCAAGGTTTGTTTTAACATGGGATGAACCTATTTTCAAAAATATACCTAGGATGACTAGGCTGGCCAATTTTGAGAAATCTGGTCTAACAATGCTTTCGCTTTTGCCTGATCAGCAAAGCTGTTGTCAGGATTAAATAAAACGAGGGTATTGGTTTTACCAACAGCCGCCAATTTTAAGACATAGCTTTGCTCACCGACTTTAATGGTCGCTTCATAACGCGTCTGACTTTGACTGACAATGCTGTAGTTTAGACTGCTCAGTGTTGCAAGCGTGTACTGCCAAATTGTATCAGACTTACCGTTAACTTTCAGTAAAGGATTTTGATTTCCATCAACAATAACAACAGGTTTTGGATAATTGTCGTCAGCACTTGCTAAGGCGCGGTTGGGTACAACTTCGCCTGGGCGAGGCATGACAAAACGGTTGCCTTTTTTATTTTCATAATCAGGCGCGTGTTGTAGTGCTAACGGGTCAATAATTGGTGCAGGATACAAAGGCGTTGCAGGTCTAACCGTAGCGCCTTCAGGGTATTTGAGGGCTTCGGTGGAGTCTGGTTTTTTGTAGTTCAAAGAACCATTGTTAATGCTTAGCATATTACAGCCCGCTAAGCTGAAAACTGAAAGTGCGAGGGTTAAACCTAAACGTAACTGCATAATATGTGCTCTTTAAATAATACCCACGGCTTTTAGGGCTTCACGCACAGGTGCGCGATATTGTTCTGCGAGTGGGGTTAATGGCAAGCGAATTCCTGAACCAATTAAGCCCATTTCATGAAGTGCCCATTTCACAGGAATTGGGTTCGATTCGCAAAATAAAATATTGTTTAAATTTGCAATCTTTTGATTTATTTCTTGTGCAACGGATTGATTTTGCGCTAAAGCAGCAGCACACATTTCGCTCATAATTTTTGGCGCAACATTGGCTGTTACCGAAATATTACCTTTTGCACCAACAGCAATCAGTTCAACCGCAGTTTCATCATCACCTGAAAAAACTGAAATGCGACCATGCAATGCGTCAATTAATGCTTGACCACGTGCAACATCGCCAGTGGCATCTTTAACAGCAATAATTCCTGCAACATCGGCAAGACGAACAATGGTATCGTTTTGCATATCAACGCCAGTACGTCCCGGTACGTTATATAAAACAATAGGTAAATCAACTGCTTCAGCAACAGTTTTAAAGTGTTGATATAAACCTTCTTGGGTGGGTTTATTATAATACGGGGTCACTAAAAGCGCAGCATCTGCACCAAGTTCTTTTGCAGCTTGAGTCAGTTCAATGGCTTCATGCGTTGAGTTTGCCCCTGTACCTGCAATCACAGGAATACGTTTATCTACTACACGAATGATTTCTTGAATCACTTGGATATGTTCAGATGGGCTAAGGGTAGAGGGTTCGCCTGTTGTACCAACGGCAACAATTGCATTCGTGCCTTGTTCGACGTGCCACTCAACGAGCTTTTCAAGTGCCTTCCAATCAACGCTGCCATCTTTAAACATTGGGGTGACAAGTGCGACAATTGAGCCTTGAAGATTCTGAGCTAGCTGAGTCATTTTAAAAAATTATCCTATTTGACCATTCACAGCGGAAAAGAAAACGAATGGTGACTGTAGTTTTGAATTTAAGCGAAAATGCAATGAAATGAAAGTAATCTTGCATTTAACTTGTTCAAATTATGACTGAACATGTTATGAAGAACAATATCCTTTTGTCGCCCTTATGCAAAGTTTTTTATTGTTTTTTAATCATTTTTTGAATTTATAAAATTGTTGGAAAGATCAGTACTGCCTAGAAAAAATCGTGTTACTGTGTTGGGATAGTGATGATTTTAATAAAGAAGTGAATGCGTGATGATTGATCAACAACGGACTGCATTGATTGTGGTGGATGTGCAAAATGGCTTCACACCGGGCGGTAATTTAGCAGTTACCGCGGCGGATCAAATTATTCCACTGATTAATCAATTGGCATTAAAGTTTGAACATGTGGTTTTAACGCAAGATTGGCATCCTCAAAATCATATTTCATTTGCACAAAATCACGCAGATAAACACGCCTTTGACAGCATTGAACTTGATTATGGTACGCAAGTTTTATGGCCAAGCCATTGTGTGCAAGGCACGCTTGACGCCGATTTTCATCCCAATTTAAATATTTCTCATGCACGACTGATTATTCGTAAAGGCACGCATCCGAACATTGATAGCTATTCTGCCTTTTTAGAAGCCGATCAAAAAACCACAACAGGTTTACATGGCTACTTAACTGCATGCGGGATTGATACGGTATATGTGGTGGGGATCGCCACCGACTTTTGTGTGGCATGGACAGCCATAGATGCGGCAAAGTTGGGTTTTAAAACTTTTGTGATTGAAGATGCCACCGCTGCAATTGATTTAAACGGTTCGTTGGCTAACGCGTGGCAGGCGATGGATGCTGTGGGGGTACAACGAGTATGGTCAGACAATCTTGAGCATTGATTAAGTTCTGTTTTTATAAAGATGTAGTACTTTTAAATTTTCAATCATTGGCACGCCGACATTTGCATGAATTGGGTACGCATCTGTGTGTGTCGACAAGCAATAACCACGTCGTTGGTAAAATGCCAGTAATTCAGGGCGCGCTGATAACACAGAAAGTTCAATTTTTTGTATGGAAGGGTCAGTAAGCGCAAAATTTTCTGCATAATTTAACATGATTTTCCCAAGCCCCTGATTTTGAAGCATGGGATGTGTGGTGAGCATGCCGATATAAGCACTCTGGTTTTGAAATTCTAGATATACGCAACCCATAATTACTGTGTCTTGTTGCTGAATAAAGAGCTTTGAATGAGGGTTGCAGATCATTGTCTTTAGATGCTCTTCTTGTACCCGATTGCCTGCAACAAGATGCGTTTCCGATGTCCAACCTTGATGGGCTTTTGAACGATAGGCAAGGTTGATAAGTTCGAGAAGTTGAGGAATGTCATGTAGCGTTGCTTCTTGCATTTTTATGGCTTTTAAAGTGATGCTCAGATTTAAAACTAACATATATTTTTGAATATGGCTGAAAATAAAAAACCAACCTTGAATGGGCAAGGTTGGTTCTTTAAAACGGAAAAACGGCTTATTCAGATAAATCGAGACACAGATATTTCATCTCGGTATATTCTTCGATGCCGAATTTAGAGCCTTCACGGCCAAGGCCAGATTGTTTCACGCCACCAAATGGCGCAACTTCATTCGAGATTGCGCCTGTATTAATCCCCACCATGCCATATTCAAGTGCTTCGCCCACACGCCATTGACGTGCTGTGCTGGTTGTAAATAAGTAGGCGGCCAATCCAAACTCGGTGTCGTTAGCCATATTCACGGCTTCATCTTCAGTTTTAAAACGGAACAATGGTGCAAGCGGGCCAAAGGTTTCTTCTTTGGCCACTTTCATGTCTTGGCTGACATTGGTTAATACCGTTGGTTCAAAGAAGGTTGAGCCAATCGCTGCACGTTTGCCCCCAATTTTCACGCTTGCGCCTTTGGCAACGGCATCAGCGATGTGCGATTGCACTTTTTCGACCGCAGCTTCATCAATCAGTGGGCCTTGGGTTGAGCCTTCCACACGACCATCGCCAACTTGGAGTTTGGCAACCGCTTCGACTAGGCGCTCTGCAAGGGCATCGTAAATGCCATCTTGAACATAAATGCGGTTGGCACAGACGCAAGTTTGACCGCTGTTGCGGTATTTGCTGGCCATAATGCCTTGTACGGCTTGTTCTAAATTGGCATCGTCAAAGACCAAAACTGGTGCGTTTCCGCCTAATTCTAATGATAGTTTTTTGATGCTTGGTGCACATTGCTGCATTAAAATTCGACCCACTTGGGTTGAACCTGTAAAGCTCAGTTTACGCACAACATCGCTTTCGCAAAGGGCTTTGCCGACTTCAATCGAATCACCGCTTATATGGATGAGTAAGTTTTGCGGCAAGCCTGCTTGTAATGCTAAAACTTCAAGGGCATAGGCGGTTAACGGGGTTTGCTCGGCAGGTTTAACCAACATTGAACAACCCGCAGCCAATGCCGGCGCAGCTTTACGGGTAATCATGGCCGCAGGGAAGTTCCACGGCGTAATTGCCGCGGTTACACCAATGGGTTGTTTTAAAACCAATAGGCGTTGGTTGGGCAACGTTGGTGCAAGCACTTCACCATCGACACGACGGGCTTGTTCTGCAAACCAACGAATGAATGATGCTGCATAACCAATTTCACCGCGTGCTTCTGCCAAAGGCTTGCCTTGCTCGGCTGTTAAAATCTGTGCAAGGTTTTCTTTGTGCTCAAGCATGAGGTTGTACCATGCCCACAAAATGTCTGCACGGGCAAGGGCCGTATATTTTTTCCATGCATTTTGTGCGGTGGCTGAACGTGCAATCGCAGCTTCAACCGTTGCACGGTCATGACTTTTGACCCACGCTAAGGCTTCACCTGTTGCCGCATCATCGACCTGAATATAGTCATTGCTTGCAGGTGCTGCAAAAGCAATATCAGGATGGTTCAATAAATATTGTAAGTTCTGTGCAATCATGCAGAATGCTCCGCTGCATTGACTTTTAGCGTGGCAAAACCTTGTTGCAAGATTTCTAAACCTTGACGGAATTGCTCGCTAGGAATAGTCAGTGGATATAAGAAACGAATCACGTTGCCATATTTACCACAGGTTAAGATGAGCAAACCATTGTCCATTGCAAAGTTTTGTACTGTTTTGGCTTGTTCTGCGGTTTCAAGTTCAACTGCAACCATAGAACCTAGCGCACGGATATCTGTCACGATGTCGCCATTTGCAGCTTTAATGGCATTTAAGTGCGCAACCAATTCTGCACCTAACTCATTCGCACGTTCACATAAGTTTTCGCTTTCAATGACATCAATCACCGCATGAGCCGCAGCAACTGCAATTGGGCTACCTGCATAAGTGCCACCTAAACCGCCTGGGTTGGGTGCATCCATCACTTCGCTACGACCAACCACGCCTGAAATTGGGAAGCCGCCACCTAAGCTTTTTGCCATGGTGATCAGGTCTGCTTTGGTGTCGTAATGGTTCATGGCAAATAGTTTGCCTGTACGGGCAAAACCAGACTGCACTTCATCGGCAATCAGTAAAATGCCATGACGGTCGCACAGTGCACGCACACGTTTTAAAAAGTCAGCCGGAACAACGTGGAAACCACCTTCGCCTTGAACAGGTTCAAGTACAATTGCAGCAACGTCATGTGCCGCAATATCTTCACTAAAAATATCTTCAATACTTGCAATTGCTGCATCAACAGAAATACCTTTTTCAGGCACAGGATAACGCGCATGGAATACGCCCGCTGGCATCACACCAAAGTCACGTTTGTAAGGTGCAGTTTTACCTGTCATTGCCATGGTCATAAATGAACGACCGTGGAAGCCATTACCAAAAGTAATAATGCCGTGGCGACCTGTATAAGAACGGGCAATTTTCACCGCGTTTTCAACCGCTTCTGCACCCGTCGAGAAAAAGCTAGTTTTAGCCGCACCTGCAATTGGCGCACGTTCGTTAATACGTTCTGCCAATGAAATATAACTTTCGTAAGGCACAACTTGGTACGCGGTATGGGTAAATTTGCTTAATTGTTCGGTAACAGCTTCAATCACTTTTGGATGGCGATGACCTGTATTGAGCACAGCAATACCGCCTGCAAAGTCAATATAAGCATTGCCTTCTTTGTCCCAAAGCGTCGCATTTTCTGCACGTTCGGCATACCATTGACACATCACACCTACACCGCGTGGCGTGGCTTGTTGTTTACGTTCGTTCAGTGCAGAATGTTGAGTGCTCATGCGATTTCCCTCATTTTTTAATCATTTATTCCAAGATTGTCTAGCAGCGCATCATTCACTTTTAGGATGCTTTACAATATCTTTTGATACCTGTAATTTCGCGCGTTAGGTGGCAACTGACGAGAGCCATTTATAAATTAAGGAGAGAGCCAATTGCGTAGTTTATTGGGCGATCATGTGTTGCAACGCTTACAACAAGAAGCCGATGGCCCACTGCATCAGCGAGTATTTCGATGTTTGCGTAGTGCCATTTTAACGGGTGTACTTGCACCGAAAACACGTTTGCCTGCATCACGTGATTTGGCACAAGAATTACAAGTATCGCGTAACACAATTTTAACGGCTTACGACCAATTACAAGCCGAAGGCTATGTCGAAGCACGTACAGGACATGGCACATGGGTGGCAGAACATTTGCCCGAAGCCTTTTTAAATAGTCATAAAGATCAGTCAAAAACGGTAATAAAGAAAAAGAAAGATAAAAATAGCTATGCCTTGTCGCAGCGCGGTTCAAGTTTAGTAGGTTATGCTGCCGCATCACCGCATCAGTGGGGGGCTTTTGTACCAGGTGCACCTGATGTTACTGAATTTCCACATCATATTTTTAGTCGTATTCAGTCTAAGTTATCGCGTGAGCCTGATGTAAAGCGTCTTATCTATAGCAACGCAGGTGGTTGTTTAGAGTTGCGTCAGGCTTTAGCTGACTATTTACGTGTAGCACGTTCGGTACAGTGTGATGCCGATCAAATTATTATTACCGAAGGCATTCATCAAGCCATTGATTTGGTTTCACGTGCTTTAAGTGATATTGGCGATAAAGTGTGGGTTGAAGATCCATCTTATTGGGGCATGCGTAATATTTTGCGTATAAATGGCTTAGATTTACAGCCCGTTCCTGTCGATGCCGAAGGCATTATGCCTGATGCTGCCAAAACTGTTCCAAAACTGATTTTTGTCACGCCCTCACATCAATATCCACTTGGGTCACATTTAAGTTTGGCGCGGCGTAAACAACTGCTTGAAATTGCACGCAAGCACGGCAGTTGGATTGTCGAAGATGATTATGACAGTGAGTTCCGTTTTTCAGGGCAGCCATATCCTGCTTTGCAGGGACTAGAACCCAATGCGCCTGTTATTTATATGGGTACGTTTAGTAAAACCATTTATCCTGCTTTGCGTTTAGGTTATTTGGTCGTACCTCGAGAACTGTTTTCGCCGTTACGGGTGGTTTCGGCAGAGTTATACCGCGGCGGGCATTTATTGTTGCAAAAAGCCTTGGCTGAGTTTATTCAGGACGGGCACTATGCTGCACATATTCGGCGTATGCGCTTACTGTATGGCAAACGTCGTGCTTTTTTAATTGAGCTGATTCAGCGTTATTTAGGTGCAGATTATGTGCATGAATATGACAATGCCGCAGGCTTACATTTGGTATTAAAGCTCCCGACAGATGCAGATGATGTGGCAATTGCTTCGGCTGCACTTGCTCGTGATGTGAAAGTGCGTCCATTGTCGCAATATTATTTACATGCCCACGCACGCGCACAAAAAGGCTTACTCATGGGCTTTGCCTGCGTCAATGAAAAAGACATGATGATGGCTTTTGGCGCTTTGTTACAATGTTTAAGAGAAGCGGGTATTCCCACATTAAATACTTAAAATTAAAAAAGGAGATCATTTGATCTCCTTTTTATGGTCTAAATAAATTTTATTTGGCTTCTATGTGTGAGTGAACCACTGTGCTGCTTTGTTGGCGGCGTTTGGTGACAATTAAACCTGAAACCACCACAATGATACTTAAGATGCCTGTAGAGGTAATTTCATGGGTGTGTTTCGGGTCAAATCCCATAATGGTGAGTGCACCAATAATAAAGACAATCACCGCCCAAGTCAGGTAAGGGAAGCACCACATTTTCATGCCTAAGGGTTTGCCTTCTTGTAGCAACTTCTTACGCATTTTAAGTTGTGAGCATGCAATCACTAAGTACACCAATAGGGCAATTGCACCTGAGCTGTCGAGCAAGAAACTAAATACTTCGGCAGGTGCTGCATAGTTGGCAAAAGTACAAATAAATGCAATTGCTGTAGAGAGTAATACCGCATACACAGGCGTTTTAGATTTATTCACTTTCTTGGCAAAGGCAGGTGCATCACCGCGTTGTGCCAATGAATAGACCATGCGTGACGCAGTATAGAGTGCTGAGTTTAAGCAGCTTGCAACTGACGTTAACACCACAATGTCCACAATCATTTTGGCATGTGGCACGTTTAAAATACTTAAAACGGTTTGATATGAACCCATTTCAGGTAAACGTGGATCATTCCAAGGAACTAAACCAATCACAATAAAAATGGAAACGAAATAGAATAATGCGATTCGCCATACCACTGAATTGGTGGCTTTGGTAATTTGACGTTCTGGATCTTTCGATTCGCTGGCCGCAATAGTGACAATTTCTGAACCCATGAACGAGAACATGGTCGTGAGTAAAGCGGCAATTACAGGGCCCCAACCATTTGGCACAAAACCACCGTGATCCCAAAGGTGTTTTACACCGCTCACAGCAGGATTTGGTGAGAAACCAAAAATGGCAGCACAACCAAAAGCAATAAAGGCAATAATTGCAACGACTTTAATTAAAGCAAACCAAAATTCAAATTCGCCGTAGTTTTTCACACTAAATAAATTGGTGACGGTTAACGCAGCGGTAATTAAAAAGGCCAATAACCAAATTGGCGCATCTGGCATCCATGAATGCATAATTGCCGCCGCAGCGTTGGCTTCAAATGGAATGACCAACACCCAAAACCACCAATATAGCCAGCCAATGGTAAAGCCTGCCCATTTGCCAATCGCACGGTCTGCATAAGTGGAAAAAGAGCCACTGTCTGGTTGAGCCACAGCCATTTCGCCAAGCATGCGCATTACCAAAACTACGAGTGCCCCTGCAATTACATAAGCAATTAAGGCTGCTGGTCCTGCCGATGCAATCGCGTGTCCAGAACCTACGAATAATCCTGCTCCAATTGCACCTGCTATTGAGAGCATGGTGACATGGCGGTTTTTTAAACCTTGAGACAGATTGGCTTCATTATTTGTATGTGTCGCCATATCATTTTCCTTAATTTATAGGAGAGCAAGACTATTTGATGTTGAATCAGACAATCGCCACACCATTTTAATTTATTGTTAAAACCGCAACGTGATCTTGTTCAAGATCTCATCTAAAAAGGCTTTAACACGTCCGTATGCATACTTCTAATGACCTTAATTTGTCGCTTTCATTATCAAGAAACGAGAGCCATTTTGATGTAAAACAAGAGAGCCAATTTAGATGAGATTTATGTTGCAAATGATGCTTTGTTTCATTTAATTTTTTGAAAAATATATGATTTTTTATTTTTTAATGGTGTTAAGTAAACGGATGGGTTTTTGAAACACTACCCGTACTGGGACTATTTTTAAAGATTTCGCATTGATAAAGTTGGAGCTACTGGGAGCAGATCCAATTCGGTTATTGGTAATTTGGAATTAAATGAACGTCACGATTTAGCAACTACTGTGTTCACTATTAGCATCATCTTGCGAGTAAGAGCATAAGAATAAAATAAGCGTTTATCATGTAAGCCAGATAAAATTTTGTTAAATTAAAGCAAAATTGTGGCTGTCACTATTAGATAGATCTATTTCGCAGATAGGTATGTGACAATCTGAGTCAATGATTAATCAGCGTTGTAAGATAACGTAGTGTAGAGTTTAAGAGCGAAAAGTTATGCAAGATAGAGCATCAATCACCGAGTCCACTCACACCTCAGACTATCTGCATTGGTTTCGTAATTCAGCGCCGTATATTAATGCACATCGTGGTAAAACCTTTGTGATTATGTTTGAAGGCGAAGCAATGTTGCATGAAAATTTTCAGCATATTATTCATGATATTGCCTTGTTACATTCATTGGGTATTCATTTGGTGTTGGTGTATGGGGCGCGTCCGCAAATTAATCTGCATTTACAAGCGCAGCAACTCAGCACGCCGTTTCATGCACATCGGCGTGTGACGACACGGGAAGCCTTACCTTGTGTGTTAGGTGCTGTAGGTTCGGTACGCATGCAAGTTGAAGCATTATTGTCGATGGGGCTTGCCAATTCGCCGATGTATGGTGCAAGAATTGAAGTTGTTTCAGGAAATTTAGTGACCGCTAAGCCTTATGGTATTCACGATGGTGTTGACTTTCAGTTAACGGGTGAAGTGCGTAGTGTCGATGCCGATTCGATGCATCGTTTATTAGCACAGCACAACATTGTCATTTTAGGTCCAACAGGTTATTCAACTACAGGCGAAGTCTTTAATTTATTGGCTGAAGAAGTGGCGACTCGAACGGCAATTGCACTTAAAGCCGATAAGCTGATTTTTTTAGGGCAACAACAGGGTATTTTAAATCAACAGGGTAAATTATTACGCGAAATAAATCCGAATCAATTAGATGATTATATTTTGAATATGCAACAAACCAATCCAATTCACGCTTTGCATTTGGTTGGGGCAAAAAATGCTGCACTAAATGGTGTGCAACGGGTACATCTATTGCCGTTTGCTTATGATGGTGCACTTATTCAAGAGTTGTTTACCCGTGATGGTGTTGGTTCGATGGTTACCGATGCCCATTATGAAGAAGTTCGTATGGCGAATATTCATGATGTAGGCGGTTTAATGAGTCTATTACGCCCGCTAGAAGAACAAGGTATTTTGGTGTATCGCTCACGTGAGCGTTTAGAAAATGAAATTAATCAATTTGCTGTGATTGAACGTGACGGCACGATTTTGGCGTGTGCAGCGTTATACCCAATTCCACATCAAGCCAATGAAATCGTATCGGCAGAAATTGCATGTGTAGCAGTACATCCTGGCTATCGTAAATCCAATCGAGGCAGCCAAATTTTACAATTTTTGGAGGCGCAGGCAAGTGAACAAGGAATTCAGCAATTATTTGTGCTGACTACACGCACAGCGCATTGGTTTTTAGAGCATGGGTTTAGTGCCGCAACGGTAGATGATTTACCAAGTGCAAGACAAGCATTGTATAACTATCAACGAAATTCTTTGGTTTTTAAGAAAAAGATCCAATAACTTTGGATTTTATTCGGGCAATTTTTGATTTTTATCTGCAAGTGAAGCGGAAAAATCTGAACTTGAACTGCACAAAGTTGTGTGATTCATCTACAATTGTCGGTTACATTGGTTTAGGTTTGTATTGAATTGGCAATGGAACTCAAAAAAAGTACACAAAAAAGAAATCAGTTACTCAATGCTGCTTTGGATGTCTTTTCGGTTTATGGTTTTAGTGGTGCAAGTTTAGATGAAATTGCCCAATTGGCCCAAATGCACAAGTCCAATATTTTTTATTATTACGAAAATAAAGAAGCACTTTATATTGAAGTACTCATGTCTGTATTGCAAAAATGGCTTGAGCCTTTGCAATTGTTTAGTGCCGAGTGTGAGCCAGCTGAAGTTTTATCAGAATATATGCTGAAAAAGATTGAATATTCAAAGGCCAACCCGAAAGCGTCTAAACTATTTGCTTTAGAAATTATTCAAGGTGCACCTTATATTCATAGTGTGTTGAAGGGTTCGATTAAAAAGCACTTTAAGCGCAAAGTAAAAGTTGTACAGCAATGGCAGGCCCAAGGCAAAATTGCAGCTGCAATTGAACCTGAAATTTTTATTTTAAATTTATGGGCAATAACCCAAAGCTATGCTGATTTTGATATTCAATTAGAAGCACTCACAGGTAAAACCTTGCGTAATCGCAGTTTTCATCAACGCGCAGTCGACCATAGTGTGGCTTTATTGTTGAATGGTTGTTTGACGGAAAAAGTGCAATTACCTAAAACTGAGTAATTGCCGCAATAGTTTGGAATAATGAGTAGTTTTTGAAACCTTTGGGGGCAAAAACTACGGATACTTTTGCTAAAATTTTGGCTGAATTTTAATTGCAAAGTAGGTTAGATGTGTCTGAAATAGAGACTTTATTGAATGTTAAGACAGCACAATCATAGGACTTACCCTCAAAAAATAATTCAGATTTTTAGCTAAAATCTTAAAAACTGATTGATCCAAAAATAACAAGCAAGACGAATGCTTGAGAATATGGCAAAATAAGCATACGTCAAAAATTGGTTAGATTTAACTCACCTATGAAGCTACTTCGTTTGCATGCGTTAGCCTCTGATCTAGAGTTACCAAAAACAGCAGTCACAATTGGTAATTTTGATGGTGTTCATCTTGGGCATCAGGCAATGATTCAAAAACTAAAACAAGTTGCCGAAGCCGAGCAGCTCAAAACACTGGTGATTGTTTTTGAACCCCAGCCCTTAGAATTTTTTAAAGGTAATGCAGCACCGCCACGGATTAACTCACTGCGCGAAAAAGTTGAATATTTGCAACAGCTTGGAGTGGATTATATTGCGGTTGCTAAATTTGACGATGCTTTTCGTAACCAAGAACCTCACACTTTTGCTGACTTACTCAAAAACCGACTCAATGCACAGCATTTGGTACTTGGAGACGACTTTCATTTTGGAAAGAACCGTCAGGGCAATAGCCAGTTTTTGCAACGTTACGGTTTTAAAGTGAATAATGTGCATACGGTGGTGCTAGAGGGCGAGCGTGTCAGCTCGACTCGTATTCGGCACACTTTACAACAAGGTAATTTGGCTTTGGCTGCTAAGTTATTAGGGCGACCTTATAGTATTACGGGACGTGTACAGCATGGCGATAAACTTGGGCGTACGCTTGATTTTCCCACCATTAATGTACGTTTGAATCGGCATAAACCGTGTTTGAATGGCATTTATGGGGTTGATGTGGTGTGTGAAAGTACTTCTTTGCTTGATAAAGTGCGTGAACATCCTTATAAACATGGGATATTGGGTTATCAACATGATAGTCTGTTTGGCGCAGGTCATGTCGGGACACGTCCTGCTATTGACCAACAGCACCCCGAATGGCGGTTAGAAGTACACTTTCCTGAAGTTTCTGCTAATCTCTATGGCTTATTTATGCGAGTAACCTTTTTAAATTACTTGCATGGAGAGCGAAACTATCCTTCGCTTGAGGCATTAAAAGCAGGTATTCATGAAGATGTTGTGCAATTGTGTGCCTTTCGCACCCAGCACAGCAGTTTTCCTTTTTAAATTGATTTGATTGAACAACGCATCAGACACAGCGCTGATAAAGAATTGGACGTAACTTGCATGAGCGATAAGCAAACTCCTGAAAATGCGGTAGATTATAAAGCCACATTAAACCTACCGGGTACTGAATTTGCCATGAAGGCAAACTTGGCAGTACGTGAAGCCAAATGGTTAGAAGAATGGTATGCCGACAATATTTATCAGAAGATTCGTGAATCGCGTATTGGCAAGAAAAAATATGTTTTGCACGATGGCCCTCCATATGCCAATGGCCAAATTCATTTGGGTCATGCGGTCAATAAAGTCTTAAAAGATATTATTGTGAAAAGCCGTGTTATGGATGGCTTTGACGCGCCGTATGTGCCGGGTTGGGACTGTCATGGTTTACCGATTGAACTAAAAGTTGAAGAGAAAGTCGGTAAAGTTGGTGTTAAAGTTGATGCGTCAACCTTCCGTAAAGCCTGCCGTGAGTATGCGTTAAGTCAGGTCGATTTACAGCGTAAAGACTTTATTCGTATGGGCGTATTTGGTGATTGGCAAAACCCATACCTCACCATGAACTTTAAACAAGAAGCAAATATTGTTCGTTCATTGGGTGAAATTCAAAAAGCAGGTCATATTGAACCGGGTTTAAAACCTGTCAACTGGTGTCTCGACTGTGGTTCAGCATTGGCTGAAGCTGAAGTTGAATATGAAGATAAAAAATCTGACGCGATTGATGTCGGTTTTGGCGTAGTCGATTTAAACGATTTAAGCACGCGTTTAAATGTTGACGTTAAAGATCCAACCGATATTGTGATTTGGACAACAACACCGTGGACGATGCCTGCTAACCAAGCGGTGTCTTTACATGCCGAAATTGATTACCAGTTGGTACAAGTCCAAACCGAGCGCGGTGCACAAAACTTTATCTTAGCTAAAGATTTAGTTGAGTCAGCAATTGAACGTTACAAACTTGAAAATCCTATCGTTTTGGCCGACTTTAAAGGCGCGGTACTTGAATTATTAAGTTTACAGCATCCTTTAATTGCAGAGCGCCAAGTGCCAATTATCTTAGGCGAACACGTGATTGCAACCAGTGGTACAGGTGCGGTACATACTGCCCCAGGTCATGGTGTGGACGACTATAAGGTTGGCTTATTGTATAACTTAAAAGTGGATAATCCTGTCGGTGGCAATGGTGTGTATTTGCCAACTGCACCGATCTTTGCAGGCGAGCATATTTACAAAGCCAATCCACAAATTATTGCTGCACTGAGTGAAGCCAATAAATTATGGGCGCATGTTCCAATCAAACATAGCTATCCACATTGCTGGCGTCATAAAACCCCAATTATCTTCCGTGCAACACCACAATGGTTTATTAGCATGGATGCCAAAGGCTTACGTCAAACTGCTTTAAACGCGATTGAAAATGACATTAGCTTTGTGCCTGATTGGGGCAAGAATCGTATTGAGTCGATGATTGAAGGTCGTCCAGATTGGTGTATTTCACGTCAACGCACGTGGGGCGTGCCAATTCCATTCTTTGTGCATAAAGATACCAACGAGTTACATCCTCGCACAGCTGAACTGATCGAAGAAGTTGCAAAACTGATTGAGCAAGAAGGCATTGACGCATGGTTTAACCGTGAAGCCAAAGACTTTATTGGTGCCGATGCTGAACGATACAATGCCGTCCGTGACACTTTAGATGTCTGGTTCGACTCAGGCACAACCCATTATGCGGTATTGCGTGAACGTGAAGAATTGACTGATCCTGCCGATTTATATTTGGAAGGTTCAGACCAACACCGTGGTTGGTTCCAATCGTCATTATTAACTTCGATTGCGATTAATGAACGTGCGCCGTACAAAGGTCTGCTTACGCATGGTTTTGTGGTGGATGAAAAAGGCCGCAAGATGTCAAAATCTTTGGGCAACATCATCACGCCTCAAGATATTATTAAAGATATGGGTGCAGACGGTTTACGTTTCTGGATTGCATCAGCCGACTATCGTTATGAAATGACCGCAGGTAAAGAAATCTTTAGTCGTGCATCAGATGGTTATCGTCGTATTCGTAACACTTTACGTTTCTTGCTTGCCAACTTAAATGGCTTTAAACCATCAACCGATGCATTGCCTGTTGATCAATTAATTGCGCTTGATCAATACATTTTGCAACGTGCTGCGGATGTGCAAAAGACCATTCAGCAAGCTTATGAAGATATGAACTTCCATATCGTTGCCAATGCTTTAACAGGTTTCTGTATTAATGATTTAGGTGGTTTCTACTTAGACATCATCAAAGATCGTCAATACACCACTAAAGCGGATTCGGCAGCACGTCATTCGGCACAAACTGCGTTGTATCATTTGGTACAAGCCTTTGTTCGTTGGATGGCACCAATTTTAAGCTTTACTGCACAAGAAGCGTGGCCGTTAATTCCTGAGCAAACTGAGCAATATGTATTTACGACTGAATGGTATGACATTCCTGTTGCTTCAACAGCGAACCTAATTTCTGAAGCCGATTGGCAAACATTAATTAGCGTAAAGTCAGCAGTAAATAAACAGATTGAAGCAGCACGTAATGCCAAACTTGTAGGGAGTAATCTTTCTGCCAAAGTTGAAATTTGGGCGAAGGATGAACTTCAATCGGTATTAAACCAGTTGGCTGATGAATTACGTTTTGTCTTGATTACCTCGCAAGTGACGGTATCTGACTACGCAGAACAAGGCGAAACTACAGAGCTTGACGGCTTACGTGTTCGTGTTTCTGCGGCTGAAGGTGAAAAATGTGTACGTTGTTGGCACGTTCTACCTGACGTCAATACGCATGCAGGCCATACAGGTTTATGCGCACGTTGTATTGTGAACGTCACAGGCAGTGGCGAAGTGAGAAAATATGCCTAATCCTAATGCAAAAGGCGCGGTTTTTTATGCACACAATTTAATTTGGCTTGGACTTTCTGTCCTTGCCATTGTGCTGGATCAATGGACGAAACATATTGCCAGCACCCATTTAAATTATGCTGAACCTTTGCACGTGTTGCCATTTTTGAATTGGACGCTGTTACATAATTTTGGTGCAGCGTTTAGTTTCTTGTCGGATGCTGGTGGTTGGCAGAAATATCTGTTTACGGGACTGGCAGGTGTGGTGTCGTTGGTATTTATTTTTTGGTTAATGAAAATGCCAAAAACACTACGTGTACTGCCAATGGCAATTGCTTTAATTCTAGGTGGCGCTTTAGGTAATTTAATTGACCGTGTAACTTTAGGTTATGTGGTCGATTTCATTCATGTTTACTATCAAAATCATAATTTTCCTGCATTTAATTTAGCTGATAGTGCGATTACTTTAGGAACAATTTTATTGTTGATAGATACTTTCTTTTTGGAAAAAAAGCGTAAAGCCGCGGTGAAAAATTAAGATGCTTGATATCATTCATCCTACCGAAGAAATTCGGATTAGTGACGGTTCAACGGTCGCGTTACATTTTTCTGTTGCCATTGAAAATGGTGTGGAAATTGATAACACCCGTAGTCGTGAAGCACCTGTTAGCTTAACCATTGGTGATGGAAATTTATTACTTGGTTTTGAGAAAGCGTTATTTGGTCTGCGTGCGGGTGATCGTCGTACCGTACATTTACCACCTGAAGAAGCCTTTGGTGAGTGGAACCCTGAAAATATCCAAAAATTTGATACAATCAAATTTGAGCAATTGCCTGTCGTTGGGCATATGATCGAATTTGAAGATAAAGCCAAAGCCAGTTTATTTGGCGTGGTAAAAAGTGTCGATGCGGATATTACCGAGGTGGATTTTAATCATCCATTGGCAGGTAAAAATATTAGCTTTGAAGTTGAAATCTTTAAAGTAACGCCTGCGGGGCAGCAAAGCATTCAGCTTTTATAAATAGCATATAAAATAGAAAAGCACCTTCGGGTGCTTTTTATTTGCTGTCTACAATGGTGTTGTTGCTAGAGTCGATCAGTAAATAATCGTTATTGACTTTGTACCACTGCTGATTACGTTCAGGACGAGGTAAGTTGTAGTTGGTATAGTCAACTTTGTAGCTATCACCACGATAATGTTGTGGCATGGTATAGCCCTTTTGCCACTTCATTTCTTTTAAGCGCCGAAAACCAAGCTCTTCGCGTTGGCGACGTCGTTCTTGCAAATTTTCAAACAAATTATTATGAAAATTGGGTCGTATGTTATCGGGGCCATGTATCGTATCATCTGCATCAAATCTATGAGCAAAATTAGGGGAAAAATTTCCCTGAGCTGGTGGCTCTGCCTGTGCAACCGAGCAAAATAAATATGTACTGAAGCTCATGAGGATTAAAATCAGAAATTGCTTCATTCGACACCTTCAAAGGTTTTAACCCTGCATAAATGGGGTGGTAATACTGTATAAAATAAATGCAGAGAAACAGTGAAGATCATGACAGTATTTTTTAAAACAAACATAGAATCAGTCGGAAGGTGTTGAATGATGTTTATATGGAGATTTATTCCTTCTAGGTGCCCAAATTGCAGCATCAATTTGGGTGGGGCTAGGGATTAATCTTGTGCATTAATGCTCGCGCCATTCATATTTAAGCTGTCATCGCCCATTAAATATAAATAAGCAGGCATGAGTTTCTCTGCTGTTGGTAGGCTGAGTGGGTCTTCTTGAGGGAAGGCTTTGGCACGCATCGCGGTACGGGTTGCACCTGGATTAATACAGTTATAGCGAATATTGGGAAAACTGTTTTCGGCAGCAAAAATTTGGTTCATGCCTTCAAGTGCAATTTTTGAAATGGAATATGCGCCCCAAAGTGCCCGTGCTTCACGTCCAACGCCAGAACTTGCAAAAATAACCGAGGCGCTTGCAGATTTTTTCAGTAATGGCAACAGTGCTTGCGTCATCACAAACGGGGCACGTAAATTCACGGCCATCACTTCATCCCATGCTTCAAGCGGATAATCGGCAAGGGCAACGCGTTCACCAAGCACACCGGCATTGTGTAAAATGCCATCTAAGCGACCAAACTGGCGCTCAAGCATATCGACCAAATGTTCATATTCGCGTGAAGATGCGGTTGAAAGTTGTAGTGGTAAAATGGCAGGTTTTGGCGCGCCTAAACTTTCAATTTCATCGTAAATGACTTCAAGTTTATTTAAGCTGCGACCATGTAAGACCACAGTTGCACCATGTAAGGCATAGCTGATGGCAGCAGCCCGTCCGATACCATCGCCCGCCCCAGTAATGAGAATAATTTTGTCCTTTAATAAATCAGGACGAGGTTGATATTCTGAATACTTCATTTTTAAAACCTCCTGTTTTTTCGATTTATTGCTCTTAATTATGACAGTTTGTGTGCCAGCACTTGTTGTAATTGTGGCACAGTCTCAATAATGCAATCCGCTTGCCATGTATTGAGGTCATGTCGATGTTCGGTAGGTAAATAACCGTAAGCCGCTAAGATAGTATACATCTTCGCATGTCGTCCTGCATCGATATCCCGAGGGTGATCACCGACATAAATAATCTCTTCTGCGGCAAGGTTTAATTGTTTTGCCGCCAAAAACATCGGTTCAGGGGCGGGTTTAGTATGGGTGACATCTTCAGGGCAGACCAAAACGGCACAGCGTTCAGTTAAATTCAGCTTATCCAACAACAATTCGGTTAGACCACGCGGTTTGTTGGTGACAATTCCCCATGGAATTTGCTGTTGTTCGAGCATTTCAAGCAGTGGATACATCCCTGCAAATAGGTCGGTATCGACCACAATATTTTGTTGATACAAATCTAAAAAGCGCTGTCGATGTGCTAAAAAAGTTGCATCGTCCATATTCAGCTCAGGATAAACCAATTTAACCATCGCGCGTGCGCCTTCAGACACTTGCATGCGAATTTGCTCGGCATCAACCACATCGCGTTGTTCATCGCGGCACATTTGTTGAATAATCCGAATAAAATCAGCAGCAGTGTCAATGAGCGTACCATCTAAATCAAATAAAACCGCTTTCATTTCAAACCTCAATTGCGGGTATATACCATGTAATTAACATCGACATTTGGTGCCAGCCAATAATGTTTGGTGAGCGGGTTGTAATGTAAACCGGTCATAGCTTCAAGTTTTAAACCTGCTGTGCGAATGTCGTGTGCAAGTTCCGAGGGACGAATGAATTTATGGTAGTCGTGCGTACCTTTAGGCAACATGCGCAGCACATATTCTGCGCCAACAATGGCAAATAAATAAGCTTTAGGATTACGGTTAATGGTAGAGAAGAAAACATGACCATTCGGTTTGACTAAGCGTTGGCAGGCTTGAATAATCGAAGCAGGATCGGGCACATGTTCTAACATTTCCATGCAAGTCACTACATCGTATTGACCCGCGTGTTGTTCGGCTAATTGCTCGACTGGAATTTGTTGGTATTGAATATTTGCAATTTCATGCTGTTGGGCGTGTAATGTTGCCACAGCAAGTGGTGCTGCCCCCATATCAATGCCAAGCACATCTGCACCTCGGCGCGCCATGCTTTCGGCTAAAATGCCGCCGCCACAGCCGACATCCAACACTTTTTTGCCAGTTAAGCCGCCCACATGTTCGTCAATCCAATTTAAACGTAATGGATTGATTTGATGCAATGGCTTAAATTCTGAATGCAGATCCCACCATTTTTCTGCCAGTGCTTCAAATTTTGCAATTTCTTGTGGATCAACATTCAACTGTGACATGACTTTCACCCAATATAGCGTTGTTTTTTTCAATAGCGGTTAGTGTAGCTGTTCCTACAAAAAAAGCGATAAAAGCTGTAAAAAAGTTCACATAAAACAGACGCTTTTTCTATGGATGATTTATAGTGTTGCGATAAGATAATCAAAAATTTTTAATCAGGATATCAAATCCATGAAAAAACTTGTAATGCACGGTTTGGCAGCGGCAATCATGGCATGTTCTGCAAGCGCAATGGCAGAGAACTTTGTGGCTGGCAAAGATTATACGATTTTAAAAAATCCAACCAAAATCACGACACCAGGCAAAGTCGAAGTGCGTGAGTTTTTTTGGTACGGCTGCCCGCATTGCTTTAAATTAGAACCTTATATGCAAACATGGTTAAAAGCTATGCCAAAAGATGTGAATTTTGTACGTTCACCTGCGGCAATGAATCCTGTTTGGGAATCTGGCGCGCGTACCTATTACGCATCTGAGCAATTAGGTGTACGCAAACGTACTCATTTGGCTTTGTTCGATGCGATTCATTTACAAAATCAACAAATTTTTGACCAAGCTTCTGCGGCACAGTTCTTTACCAAATATGGTGTGCCTGAAAGTAAATTTAACGCAGCCTACAATTCATTTGCAGTAAGCACCAAAGTGGCTGAGTCAAATAAACTCGCGGCGCAGTACCAATTAACAGGTGTTCCTGCTGTTGTTGTGAATGGTAAATATTTAATTCAAGGGGAAGACGGTAAAGTGACCCAAGTTTTAAATTACTTGGTGAATCAAGAACGTAAAGCAAAATAAGTGTGGTGATAATAAAGAAGGAGCATTTGCTCCTTTTTTACTTTTTGCCGCCAAAAAAATAATAAATGAAGGCTAAATAGGGCAGCAGTAACCATGCCGCTGCCATCCCTATCATTAGGTATAGTCCATAAATGCTACCCGTCAGAAAGATGGTAATTACCGCTTCTAATATGCAACTGAACAATGAAGCTAAGCAGCCTTCGGGTTCTTTTTGTTGTTCTTGTTCTGGTGTTTTTTCATTTATTTTTTGCATCAATTAACCTTCTGTGACTGCAATTAACAAAATGAGTTGTGATTTTACTTGGTCTAAGTAGTTTTTTTGTGCAATTTCGGACATTACTTTTTTTTGGCAGGTGAGCCATTGCATAATCCATGTAAAAAATAAGGGGATGAGTACGGCTGCTAAAGTATGCGGTGTCTGCTGTGTAGGAAAAGTCATTTTCCGCATTAACCTTTGGGCAAAATTGTCGGTTAAATCGGTAATTTCTTGTTCAATTTTTTCCTGTAATACCGTAAAACCACCCCAACGCTCGGCAATAAAAAAGTGCCAATAGCGTGCATGCTGTGAGGCTTGTTGAAAAAAACGGTCTATTGCAGTATTGGATGGCGTTTCATTGCAACAATTGATCATTAAATTTAAATCACTTTTAATCACAAAAGCGACATGGTCAATTAAGGCCGCAGCTAAAGCCTCTTTATTTTGAAAATAGCGATACAACGCACTCGGTACAATACCGACATCGCGTGCCAATTGGCGCAAACTCATACTGCTGAAATTCTGCCCAGCATAATTTAGGCTGAGTACTGTTTCGAGTATGGCATGCTGACTTTGTAGTTTTCGTTCGGCACGAATCGACATGGGCGATCTCGACCATCAATAGAGGGGTTTAGTGTACCTAGCCTGATTTAACGATGCTAGTGACGAAATGCCAGCTTGCCCGCAAGCGCTGTGCTTTTCTGCTATAATTGGCCGCAATTTGCAGTCACCCACGAGAAAAATTTATGCGTCTTGACCAACGAGCATTAGACCAATTACGTGAAATTAAGATTACCCGTAACTATACCCGTTATGCAGAAGGTTCTGTTTTAGTTGAATTTGGCCATACCAAAGTGTTATGTACGGCAAGTATCGACAACAGTGTACCGCGCTTTTTAAAAGGTAAAGGCCAAGGGTGGGTGACAGCTGAATATGGTATGTTGCCACGTTCAACCCATTCACGTTGTGACCGTGAAGCGGCACGTGGTAAACAAACAGGGCGTACCCAAGAAATTCAGCGTTTAATTGGTCGTAGCTTACGTGCCATGGTCGATTTAAAAAAATTGGGTGAAAACACCATTACTTTGGATTGTGATGTGATTCAAGCCGATGGCGGTACACGTACAGCGTCTATTACTGGCGCGGCGGTTGCATTAATTGATGCAATGAACGTGTTGCTTGAACAAAAGAAAATTAAACAAGATCCGTTAAAAGGCTTGGTTGCGGCAATTTCGGTTGGAATTTATCAAGATGAAGCGTTGCTTGATTTGTGCTATGAAGAAGATTCAAACTGCCAAACCGATTTAAACGTGGTGATGACGCAAGCCGGCGAATTTATTGAAATCCAAGGTACAGCCGAAGACAAACCGTTTACCCGTAGCCAAAACGATGCCATGTTAGCACTGGCAGAAAAAGGCATTAAAGAATTAATTACAAAACAGCAGCAAGCACTCGGTTGGTAAATTCACAACAAAATTGCTTGAAAAATGTGAAAAAGGCTTTTTAGAAAGCCTTTTTCTATTTTTAAAACAGTAAAATCATAGCCCAAGTGATGGCAATGATGCTTAAAGCAACAAATTGTGCCGCACTGCCCATATCTTTGGCATTTTTAGCTAAAGGATGTTTTTCTAAAGAAACTCGATCGACCACTGCCTCAATGGCAGAGTTAAATAATTCAACAATCAGCGCCAATAAGCCGACTAAAATTAACAGTAAATGTTCAATTTTAGTTAAATTTAAATATAAATTAATGGGCAACAACACAATATTAAGCAAAACAATTTGACGAAATGCGGCTTCGTGACGAAACGCAGATTTAAAGCCTGCCATCGAATAACCTGTCGCATTCAAAATGCGTTGCAATCCAGTTTTGCCTTTAAATGGAGAATATTGATCCATAACGATGATCATGCAGTCGAGTGAATGGGCATGTTAATCGTTGTGGCTGTAAAAGTAAAAACTGTCTTGAAAAAATAATGTAAGTACATGCAAAGCAACACTGTAGCCGAATGAACAAGGCTATAATTGCTTAGAATGATTATTTAATGGAGCAAAACATGCCCGAAAAATCGGTATTTAGCGTACAACAAGGCATGTTATTGGGTGCTCAATTTATACCATCGCCCAATTTTAACCAACGTCCCAAAGAAACCGTAATTCAATTGGTGGTGATTCATAATATTAGTTTACCGCCGAATCAATTTGGTGGTGGTTATATTCAGCAATTTTTTCAAAATCAGCTGGATTGGAACGCACATCCGTATTTTAAAACCATTGAAGGCATGCAAGTGTCGGCACATGTTTTAATTTTACGTACCGGTGAAGTGCTGCAATTTGTAAATTTGAATGATCGGGCATGGCATGCAGGGCGTTCGAGTTATTTGGGTAAGCCTGAATGTAATGATTATTCGATTGGGATTGAGCTTGAAGGATCAGATGATCAAGCCTTTACAGAGATTCAATATCAATCACTTGCAAGCGTAGTTGCCGCATTACAGCAAACCTACCCAAGCATTTTACAGCACATTACAGGTCATTCGGATATTGCGCCTCAACGTAAGACCGACCCTGGTGTGTACTTTGATTGGAATTACTTTCGAGGCCTGCTCAACAAAGAAAAAACATAAATTGAAGAATAATTAACGAAATTAAGTTTAGTTTTCTTTAAACTAGCCACTTCAAGTTTGACTTAGGTGTAAGCGATGGCGCTGTGGCGATCGACTTTTATCGTGAGTGCAATGACCATGTTGTCTCGAGTGCTCGGCTTAGTTCGAGATATGGTATTGCTCAATGTATTTGGTGCTGGCAAGGAATTTGACGTCTTTGTGGTGGCCTTTCGGATTCCGAATTTCTTTCGGCGTTTATTTGCCGAAGGCGCATTTTCACAAGCATTTATTCCTGTTTTAACCGAATATCGTTCGGGGCGCGTGCATGCCGAAGTGCAAATTTTAATTAGCCGCGTGTTTGGCTGTTTGCTTGCGGTGATGTCGAGCATTACCTTATTGGCGATGATTATTGCTCCGGCCATTGTTTACATCTACGCACCCGGCTTTCATGGCGATCCTGCCAAATTTGACCAAGCCGTGCAGATGTTTCGTCTAACAATTCCTTATTTAATGTTTATGTCGTTAACGGCATTTGCAAGCAGTATTTTAAATAGTTATGGTTCATTTTTAAGCCCTGCATTTTCACCTGTTTTACTCAATGTGATTATGATTGCAGGCGCATGGTGGCTCACGCCATATATGGCACAACCCATTATGGCATTAGGCTGGGCAGTGCTTGCCGCAGGGGTAATTCAACTTGCCTTACAAATCCCTGAACTTTGGCGTAAAAAATTGCTGATACCACCTCGCATCGACTTCAAGCACGAAGGGGTTGAGCGAATTTTAAAATTGATGCTGCCTGCTTTATTCGGGGTATCGGTGACGCAAATTAATTTGCTACTTAATACCATTTGGGCATCGTTCATGCAAAGTGGTTCGGTGTCGTGGTTATATAGTGCCGAACGTATGACAGAGTTGCCACTAGGTTTAATTGGTGTTGCGATTGGTACGGTGATTTTACCTTCGCTTTCGGCACGTCATGCCGAGCAAGATTTAACACGTTTTCGTGGCATGATTGATTGGGCCGCGCGCGTGATTATTTTAGTGGGTGTGCCTGCGAGTCTAGCACTCTTTATGCTGTCTACACCCATTATTCAAACCTTGTTTCAACGTGGTGAGTTTAGTGCTGAAGATACCCACATGACGGCTTTGGCGCTGCAATGTATGAGTGGTGGCGTGCTGGCCTTTATGCTGATTAAGGTTTTTGCACCGGGATTTTATGCGCAGCAAGACACCAAAACACCGGTACGTGTGGGTTTAATGGCGGTTGCTGCCAATGCCATTTTAAACGTTATTTTTATTAGCTTCTTTAAGCTTATTCATTGGGATGCACAGCACATGGCACTGGGAATTGCATCTTCAGGTTCAGCTTTTGTTAATGCGGGCATGTTGTATTACTACTTGCATAAACGTGATATTTACCGTTTTGGTGCACATTGGAAGAAAATTTTTGTACAGTATGCAATTGCGAATCTGTGTATGGTGGCAGCCTTGGCGTATGGCTTACATTTATACAATGCCGAACTTTCGACATGGATGAAAATTATTGAATTAGTTGGATTGTGTGTGGTTGGTGCAATTGCTTATGGTATTGGCTTGTTGTTAACGGGCTTTAGACCACGTCATTTAAAACACGAATAAATAAAAAGCCTCATCAGAGGCTTTTTTTATCGCAAGAGTTTTCTATTTTTTGCTCGTTTAAGCAAGAAATTTGAGAGAAGAATCGCTTATTTAACTTTCAGCAGTTCTACATCAAAAATTAAGGTGCTATTGGGGCCAATCGCATCACCTGCACCAATTTCACCATAGCCTAATTTTGCGGGAATAAAGAAACGCGTTGTGCCACCTTCTTTCATGGTTTGTAAGCCTTCAGCAAAGCCTGCTACCACTTGGCTTACACCAAAATCTGCGGGTTGCTGGCGTGCAAAAGAACTGTCAAAAACTGTACCATCAATCAGGCGACCTTCATAATTTACGGTTACATTATTGGTTTTTTTCGGGCTTTTGCCTGTACCTGCTTTTAATACTTGGTACTGTAAGCCTGAAGCTGTGGTAATGACACCCGGTTTTTTTGCATTTTCAGCTAAGAATGCTGCGCCATCTTTGGCATTGACTTGTGCTTGTTGCTGATGGCTTTGTAAATCGCGGGCTTCAGCTTGTTTTTTATATTCAGTTAAGGCATTGCCCATTTGTTGTTCAGACAGTGCTGGGGTTTGATTACTCGCAGCAGCACCTAGCCCTTGGGTGAAGGCCTCTAAATTGAGTCCTTTAATCGCATCGATATTATTTTTACCCAATAAAAAACCAAAACTATAACTGGCTTGATCGTTCATTGAGCTTTTTGAATTAATGCTTGGTGCGGCCCACGCAGTTGATGTGAAACAAACTAGGGCAAGGCTTAAGCTAAGCGTTTTTTTCATTATCGCGATCCTAAATAATGGGGGATTAACAGTTTCTATACTATAGGGATTTATTTGACACGAAGTAAATTGACTTTAAAAATTAAAACGCTGTTTGGCGGAATAGACACATTGTCTTCTGCACCATAAGCCAATTTTGCAGGGATATACAGCATGATACTGCCACCTTCTTTAATCAAAGGGATACCTTCTTGCCAACCTGTAATCACATTTTTGAGTGGAAATTCAATTGGCTCATGCCGTTTAAAGCTGCTGTCAAAAACCGTACCATCGATTAATTTTCCTTCATAGTCAACTGTGATGGTCGAATTGAGCGTTGGTTTTTTACCTGTACCTTGTTTTAAAATTTGATACTGTAAACCTGATGGAGTGGTCTTGATATTGGGATTATGTGCATTTCGGGCAAGAAATTTTGCGCCACTTATTGCATTGACTTGAACAGGCGATAGAGCAGTCGTGGTGTGAGCGTCATGGCTTTGTGGTGTTGCCCAAAGGCTAGAGCAAATCAGCAGCGAGGATAGTCCAAGTATTCTTTTCATTATGCATTATCCTTAAAATGCATTATGGCGCGTTTTTAAGCGCGCCATAATGCTCATTTTATTTAACTTGAAGCAAGTCAACTTTAAAAATCAGCACACTGTTTGGTGGAATGGCTTGATTGCCTTGTTCACCATAAGCAAGGTTTGCAGGCACATATAACATGATACTGCCACCTTCTTTCATCAGTGGAATGCCTTCTTTCCAACCAGGAATGACATTTTGTAATGGGAATTCAACTGGCTCATTACGTTTAAAGCTGCTGTCAAAAACAGTGCCATCGGCTAATTTACCTTCGTAATTCACTTTTACAGTCGAATTAACTGTAGGCTGTTTGCCTGTACCTTCTTTTAACACTTGATATTGTAGGCCTGAAGCAGTGGTTTTAATGCCCGGTTTTTTTGCATTATTTGCCAAGAAGGTTTTATTCAACTCTTGTAAAGAATTGGTTTTGTTTTGCATTTCTTTTTGGTAGGCAATAAATGCTTGTTTCAATTGTTCATCGTTATACGCAGGTTTGTCGTGTTTTTGACCGTCACGGACACCATCAGCAAAATGATCCGTTGCGACATCTGCTGGCATTTGTGCACCAACTTTATAGCCTTCTACATAGCTGATCACATCAACAGGTTTGGTTGAAAGCTCTTTTTTATCGCTTGAAGCAGGGTGTTGAGTGGCATAATAGATAGGAACAAGGGCTGCACCACCTAAAATAACCGCAATCGCAACGGGTAACGCTTTACTCATGGGTCGAGATGTCCAAATTAATTTATCGTAAAAATAAGCTGTAGGTATAGCCTACAACTGCATTGATTAGCATATAACGTATTGTAACCAAACCTTCAAATATTTTCAGACAAAGCTGTAGATGAAAGAGATAAAACATGTTTTAAAACTGTAACGCATGTAAAAGTTGCGTGTCGCTTTGTCTGTTTTTATCCGAACAAAAATAGCCATTTCTGTTATGATTAAACAGATTGATTGTGCCTTTTTTTATTCATTGTTTAGGGTCGGACTGTTTATGTTGCAACAAGATCAACTTAAAATCGCGATTGTCGGTTTAGGCTATGTGGGACTGCCACTTGCGGTCGAATTTGGTAAAACGATTGCAACGGTTGGTTTTGATATTCAGCAAAAACGCATTGATGAGCTCAAAAATGGTCAAGATCATACCCTTGAAACCTCAGCTGAAGAATTACAACAAGCGCAGCATTTAAGTTACACCACCCAAATTGAGGATTTAAAAGCGTGTAATTTCTTTGTTGTGACTGTTCCAACACCAATTGATGACTCAAAACAACCCGATTTAACGCCATTAATTAAAGCATCTGAAAGCATCGCTAAAGTATTAAAAAAAGGCGATATCGTGGTGTATGAGTCGACCGTGTACCCAGGGGCAACGGAAGAAGTTTGTATTCCTGTGCTTGAAAAAAAATCAGGCTTGGTCTTTAACCAAGATTTTTATGCAGGTTATAGCCCAGAACGGATTAATCCGGGTGATAAAGAACATCGTGTCACCAATATTTTAAAAATTACCTCAGGCTCAACCCCTGAAATTGCCGACTTTGTCGATGCGGTGTATCAACGGATTATTGTTGCAGGCACGCATAAAGCGCCAAGTATTAAAGTTGCTGAAGCAGCCAAAGTGATTGAAAACACGCAGCGTGATGTCAACATTGCCTTAATTAATGAGTTGGCGCTGATTTTTAATAAAATGGGCATCGATACCGAAGATGTATTAAAAGCGGCAGGTACCAAATGGAACTTTTTACCGTTTCGTCCGGGCTTGGTTGGCGGGCATTGTATTGGGGTTGACCCGTACTATTTAACCCATAAAGCGCAAGCGATTGGTTATCATCCTGAAATTATTTTGGCAGGCCGCCGTTTAAATGATGGCATGGGTGCCTACGTGGTGACTCAATTGGTCAAAACCATGCTGAAAAAACGCATTCAGGTTGAAGGCGCAAAAGTTTTGGTATTGGGCTTAAGCTTTAAAGAAAACTGCCCTGATATTCGTAATACCCGTATTATCGACATCATTCACGAGTTGCAGGAATATCACATTCAAGCCGATATTTATGATCCGTGGGTGGATGCTGCCGAAGTTAAACACGAATATAATTTGGAATTAAGCACTGAATTAAAACAGCATTATTACGATGCAGTGGTGTTGGCTGTGGCACATCATCAATTTAAAGCGTTAAGCCGGGAAGATATTGCCAAACTCTGTAAAGCCAATTTTGTGTTATATGATTTAAAATATGTGCTCGATAAAGACAGCGTTGATATTCGCTTGTAAGCTGTACTATGTCTAAAAAAGTTTATTTTAACTCACTATGGATGATGGCTGAAAAGCTGTTGTCCATTTTTGGTTTAATCTTTGTGACCTCGTTTGTGGCGCGTTATATCGGCCCAGCCAATTTTGGTAAGCTTACCTTTGCCACCTCCATTTTTGCGATTGTGCAAACACTAGCGTTATTTGGTTCAGACAATTTAATTTTTCAAAAAACCAGTCAGAACCGTAAAACAGGTGAGCATTTAATTTATGCCAGCCGTGCGTTACGTAATGTCTTTTTTGCCTTTTTTGCCAGTGCGGTGTTGCTGTATTTATATTTAACGGTTGATGCACTGACCTTTATTTTTTCGGTGGCAGCGTGTATTGGCGTCTATTTTTCCCTGCACGATACTGCCTATAGCCTATATTTTAATGCCACGTTACAGTCAAAATTTAACACCATGTGTAATGTGGTGGCGATTTTAGTCAGCTTAACGGTGCGATTCTTGATTGCAAAATTACAGCTTCCTGTCAGCTATTTAAGCTTACCGATTGTGTTGGTTGCCTTAGTACCCTTTTTAATGCGCCGCGTCATTTTTCAGCGCAAACAACTGTCCAATCCACAAAAAATGGGCGCAAAATTAGCCCATTACCGTGGCTATGTACTGAGAGTTGGGCGTAAATTGGTGTTATATACCTTATCGATTGCGATTTTTACCAAAACTTCACAGCTATTTTTAGGCATGAAGTCGCAGCACGATTTAGGCATTTATTCGGTGGCGATGACGCTGGGCAGTAGTTTTTATTTTGTGTTGAATGCCTTTATTTCGTCTTTTTTAACCCAAATTTATGCCGAAAAAGATTTTGAACGCAGCCAAAATATGGTGGCACGCTTAAATTTAATGGTAATTGTGATCGCATCGAGCGCAGCGGTGTTTTTTGCACTGTTTGGGCATTGGATTATTGCGTGGCTATATGGTGCAGCTTATCAGCAAGTCAATGATTTACTGGTGATTGCTGTGTTTGTGACCTTGTTCTCGGGTATGTCGACCGTGGCGGAAAAGTATTTAATCAAATTTAATGCTTATGATTATTTACATCATAAAACCATGCTCTTGGTGGCATTCAATGTGGTGATAACCTTTTTAGCGATTCATTATTTTGCATTATATGGGGCAATTTTTGCCATTTTAGCCACTGAAATTTTATCTTTAACCCTATTTAATTACTTTTATAAGCGCGGTTTAATTTTAGATACGCATATTCGTATTTTTAAACCGTCCACCTATTTCAAACGCTGAGAAAATGCCGATGAAGCTAAGCTTGATCATCCCTGTTTATAATGTTGAACGCTATATCGAGCAATGCTTAGCGAGTATTTGTCAGCAGTTACCGTATAAAAATGTCGAAATTATTATTGTTGATGATGGTAGTCCCGATCAAGCGATTGCCAAAGCCAAGCGCTTTTTACAGCAGCAGCCCGATGATGTACGTCGCCAATTTAAAGTGGTTCAGCAAAAAAATCAGGGCTTAAGTGGCGCACGTAATACGGGCATTGCAGAGGCCAAAGGTGAATATGTTGCCTTTTTAGATTCGGATGATTACCTTAACCAAAATTATTTTGCCCAAATTTTTCAAGGGATTGAAAGTAACGCCGACATTATTCAATTTGCCGTGCAGCGGGTAGATGATGCAGGCAACAAAATTCCTTTTCTGCACCCGATGTCAAAGCAAGGTTTGCATGGAATCGACCGTGATATTTTGCTTGAGCTTTCGAATCGTTCGGCGTGGTTTGCATGGCTGCGGGTCTATAAAACGAGTTTGTTTGGGCATATTCGCTTTCCTGTTGGCAAAAATTATGAAGATGCTTACACCACGCCGTTTCTATTTTTTGCAGCACAAACTGCATATTTTAGCCCTGAAGTTTTAATCAATTATCGCATTAATCCAACAGGCATTACCGCAACCAAGTCGCGCAAAAATATTGATGACTTGGGCGGTGTTCCTGTATTTTATTTAAAACACTTGGCACAGCACCCCGAGCTTGCTGCAAGTTTAATTGCAATTAGTCAGTCGCACATTATGGATGTGCTGAATGTCGATGGTGTTGCCGCGGCACAGCGCCGTTGGGGTGCATTAAAAACGCAAATTCAACAGCAAAAAATTCAAGCGGATGTACTACGGAATCGGGGTAATCGTTTATTTTTAAAGTATGGCGTGTGGTTTTTATTGTTTGACCGTAGCGTGCGCCGTTTAGGTTTAAAAAAATGAGTGGCAAAATTTGCTTTTTGATTGGTAACTTAAACCTATCGGGTGGAACAGAACGTGTCACCACTTTAGTGGCCAATACATTGGTAGAACACGGCGAGCAAGTCTGTATTTTAAATTTAGCGCAAGGTGAAAAGCCATTTTTTGCTTTAGATGAACGGGTTGAGAATTATGCTTTGCATCCACATGCTGTGTCGATGAAACGGCACTTTCTTGCCACCATGGTTAAAACTCGCCAATTTGTAAAACAGCATCATATTCAACATTTGGTGGTGGTCGATAGTATTTCCTGCGTTTTTACTGTGCCTGCATTAATTGGTTTAAAGGTGCAGCATATTTGTTGGGAACATTTTAACTTTAATGTTGATTTAGGGCTAAAGTTGCGCCGTCTCGGGCGAAGTTTAGCGGCGCGTTATTGTGATGCAGTTGTGACCTTAACCGAGCAAGATGTGCAATTATGGCAACAGGGCATGGCAAAAATTCAGGCGAAACTGCTAGCTATCGCCAATCCATCGCCTTTTGCTGTTGCAGCGACTTTGCCAACTCAAGCAGCGAAAACTGTGCTTGCAGTAGGGCGCTTGCGTCCTGAAAAAGGCTTTGATTTATTATTAACCGCATGGCAACAGGTTCTAACGTCTTATCCTGATTGGACTTTAAAGATTGTGGGGAGTGGCACACAAGAATATGCCTTAAAACAACAAGCCATTGATTTAAAGATAGCTCACAGTGTTGAATGGGTAGCGGCAACGCCTGAAATTGCTAAAGAATACCAACGTGCAACCATTTATTGTTTAAGCTCACGTTTTGAAGGGTTTGGCATGGTGCTACTTGAAGCCTTAAGTTTTGGTTTGCCGATTGTGAGCTTTGATTGCCCGATTGGCCCGCGTGAGATTTTAAAAGGTAGCCAAAATGTATTGATTGAGCCTGAAAAGAGTTTGGCGTTGGCAGCAGGCTTAGAGCAGATGATGGGCTTAAATCGCCTTACTTATGCCGAAATTGCACAAGAAAACCAACGGCATGTTGCAGATTATTCAGCCCAAAATATTGTGCAACAATGGCAGCAGTTATTTGCACAGACCTAAGAGAAAAATATGAAAATTCTATTTTTAATTACAGGTTTAGGCTTGGGTGGGGCAGAAAAAGTAGTGACCAATTTGGCGGATCAACTTTTTTTGGCGGGGCATCAAGTTAAAATTGCCTATTTAAAAGGCGAGGTGATTGTTCGACCTGAACAAAGCGCAATTGAACTGATTGATTTAGGTTTTCATGGTATTGCCAATGTGATGCACAGTCGGCAAGCAATGAAGCAGTTGTTACAACGCTTTCAACCCGATGTCGTCCATGCGCATATGTTTCATGCCATTATATTTGCGCGGTTATTAAGAACTAATCTGCAAATTCCGTATTTAATTTCTACCGCACACAGTAAAGCCATTGGTGGTCAATTACGTCAATTTTTATATCGCATGACCGACCGTTTGAGTGATATCAACACCAATGTGAGTGAAGAAGCGACCGCTTTTTTTATTGCGCAAAAAGCATTTTCTGCTAAAAAATCAATCGCGGTAAGTAACGGTATTGATACGCAAAAATTTCAATTTTCTGCGCTTGCGCGGCAGCAATTACGCCACAGTTTTTCACTTACAGATGATACACCTGTGTTGATGGCGGTGGGGCGCTTAATGGCAGCCAAAGATTATCCGAATTTAATTGCGGCATTTGCTTTGTTGCAAACAAAATTTTCGCAAGCACAATTGTTTATTGTGGGAGATGGCGAACAGCGTAGCCAATTACAACAACAGGCTCAGCAATTGGGGTTAGCGTCGAACATTCACTTTTTGGGTGCAAGACAAGATGTGGCAGAACTGTTGTCGATGGCAGATGTGTTTGTTTTAGCATCGGCTTGGGAAGGTTTTGGTCTCGTTGTAGCTGAAGCCATGAGCTGTGAACGTGTGGTGGTGGCAACTGACTGTGGTGGTGTTAAAGAAGTCTTGGCACAACCTGAATGGTTGGTCGAGGTACAAAATACTGAAATGCTCAGCAGCAGCCTTGAAAAAGCGTTACAATTATCTAAAGATCAAAGTGCCCAATTGGGTAAGCAAAATCGACAGCGCATCATTGCACAGTATTCGATGCAACAGATGTTACAGCAGTGGTTAGCATTGTATCGTCAAGCAAAGTAGAGAAGTTAAACATGAGCCAATATCAACAGTGTTGTGAGCAACTGCAACGCCAACCAAAAACGTGGTTAATTACAGGCGTGGCGGGTTTTATTGGCTCAAATTTACTTGAAACTTTATTAAAATTAAATCAAAAAGTGGTTGGTTTAGACAACTTTTCCACTGGTTTTCAGCACAACTTAGATGAAGTGCAGGCGAGTGTAGCGCCTGAACAATGGCAAAATTTTAAATTTATCCAAGGGGATATTCGAAATTTAGAGGATTGCAAAACTGCCTGTACCGACGTGAATTATGTACTGCATCAAGCCGCACTTGGTTCGGTACCGCGTTCAATTGAAGACCCAATTGCCACCAATGCCTCAAATATTGATGGCTTTTTAAATATGCTCGTTGCAGCCAAAGATGCCAAAGTCCAAAACTTTGTTTATGCAGCGAGTAGTTCGACCTATGGCGATCATCCTGCATTACCTAAACAAGAACCGAACATTGGTAATCCACTGTCGCCTTATGCGGTGACAAAGTACGTTAATGAACTGTATGCCAATGTATTTCAGCGTTGTTATGGCTTTAATTCGATAGGGCTACGTTACTTTAATATTTTTGGTAAACGCCAAACGCCAGATGGTGCTTATGCTGCGGTGATTCCAAAGTGGACTGCGGCGATGATTCAAAATCAAACTGTCTATATTAATGGTGATGGTTCAACCAGTCGTGACTTTAACTATATCGACAATGCAGTACAGGCCAATTTATTGGCTGCAACCACAGAAAATAGTGCAGCGCTCAATCAAATTTATAATGTGGCCGTTGGTGGAAGAACCAATTTAAATCAGTTATTTGCGATGTTAACAGACACTTTGGCAAAAAATGCAGTCACCTATACCCAAAATGCGGTTTACCGTGATTTTCGTGCCGGTGATGTGCGTCATTCTCAAGCAGATATTTCTAAAATTGCCACTTTATTGGGTTATGCACCTGCCTTTGATATTGCCCAAGGTATTGCGCAAGCGATGCCTTGGTATGTGCAACATTTACAAGGTGCGGCAAAATAATTCATGAAATTTTGTATTATTTCGAATGATTTACATAGCGTAAGAAATTTCCGTGGTGATCTGTTAAATGAGATTGCCGCACAAGGTTATGCCGTACATATTCTTGCGCCGAATATTGCAGATTTTCCTAAAGATCAAGCACATTTTCAAAAACTGGGCTTTCAATTACATGCCTTTTCAATGCAAAAAATGGGCACTAATCCTATTGCAGACACGAAAACAATTTTAGATTTATACCGAATTTTAAAACAAATTCAGCCGCAAAAAGTGCTTAGTTACACCATTAAGCCGGTAATGTATGGCAGCATCGCGGCTTATTTTGCCAAAGTGCCTGAACGTTATCTATTATTGAGTGGTTTAGGATTCGCTTTTCAGCAAGAGAACCGTGAAGGTGGTTTTAAATATATTAAAAGAATTTTTGATCAAGTATTCCATTTTGCTTTAAGTAAAGCCTCTCGTGTTATTTTTCAAAATCCAGATGATTTGGCTTTAATCCAAAGCTTGGGTCATTTAAATAATATTCCAACAGCGGTGGTGAATGGTTCAGGGGTGGATGTTGAAAAATTTGCAGTTGTGCCATTAATTTTAGATGAACAGCAGCAACCCAAGCCTATTTTTTTAATGGTGGCTCGCTTATTAAAAGATAAAGGCATCCTTGAATATATTGCAGCTGCACGGCAAGTCAAACAGCAGTACCCTGCCGCCGAGTTTCATTTGGTGGGCTTTATTGATGCAAATCCTAAAGCTATTAGCCAAGCTGAACTTGATGCATGGATTGCTGAAGGCGTGATTCATTACTGGGGCAAACTAGACGATGTTCGTGTTGTGATCGAACAGGCCAATATTTTTGTGTTGCCTTCATACCGAGAGGGTATTCCGCGTTCTGTGTTAGAAGCGATGTCGATGGGACGTGCAATTATTACGACCAATGCGCCCGGTTGTAAGGAAACTGTAGTTGAGGGGCATAATGGGTTGAAAGTGCCGATTGAAGATGTGAATGGATTAGTAAGAGCTATGCAAGCTTTAATAGCTAAGCCAAGTAAGATTACGACAATGGCGACTGCATCGCGTCAGATCATATTAGATAAATATGATGTGAAAAAGGTGAATGAGGATATGCTATGGTCCATGAAATTATGTAAAATATAACTCTTTCAGAATTTACTTAAAGACTTCTCTAAGTCTTTTAAGATAAATGTTATTTTATAAAATATATAAGTGCAGTTAAGTATGAAAATTTTAGTTACAGGCGGTGCTGGTTTTATTGGTTCAGCTGTTATTCGCCACATTATTCAAAATACACAAAACAGTGTATTGAATGTCGATAAGCTCACCTATGCAGGTAATTTAGAATCCTTATCACTGATTGAAAAAAATCCTAACTACCAATTTTCACATACTGATATTTGTGACCGTGCTGCACTTGACCAAATTTTCACTGATTTTCAACCTGACCTTATCATGCATTTGGCAGCGGAGTCACATGTAGACCGTTCGATTACTGGTTCGGCAGCCTTTGTTGAAACCAATATTATTGGTACTTATCAATTGTTAGAAGCGACTCGTCACTATTGGAATGCACTCCCAGAAAATAAAAAAACAGCATTTCGCTTTCACCATATTTCAACCGATGAAGTTTATGGTGACTTAGAGGGCACAGAGGATTTATTTTTAGAAACTACGCCATATGCGCCAAGTTCACCTTATTCGGCCAGTAAAGCCAGTTCGGATCATTTAGTGCGTGCATGGAATCGGACCTATGGTTTACCGACCATTATTACCAATTGTTCAAACAACTATGGCCCTTACCATTTCCCAGAAAAATTGATTCCACTGGTGATTTTAAATGCTTTGGCTGGCAAAGCTTTACCTGTTTATGGCAATGGTGCGCAGATTCGTGACTGGCTCTATGTCGAAGACCATGCTCGTGCACTATACCAAGTGGTGACTGAAGCAGCAGTAGGTGAAACCTATAATATTGGTGGGCATAACGAACAACAAAATATAGATGTGGTGCATGCGATTTGTGAGTTACTGGAAGAACTTGCGCCAAATAAACCAGAAGGCGTGGCACAGTATAAAGACTTGATTACCTATGTCACCGACCGTCCAGGGCATGATTTACGTTATGCCATTGATGCAACTAAAATTAAACAAGACTTGGGTTGGGTGCCACAAGAAACCTTTGCAACCGGTTTGCGTAAAACCGTGCAATGGTATTTAGATCACCAAGATTGGGTGGCCAACGTACAAAGTGGTGAATACCAAAATTGGGTCGCGCAACAATATCAGTCAGAACAGGCGTAATCCGAGTTATTTATGAAAATACTATTACTCGGTAAAAATGGCCAAGTGGGTTGGGAGTTGCAACGTGCATTACAGCCCTTAGGTGACGTGATCGCACTGGATCGGCATATTGATTCGCTCACTGGTTTGTGTGGTGATGTTACAAATTTTGATGCTATTTCAACGGCTATAGCACAAATTCAGCCCAATATTGTGGTAAATGCTACGGCATATACTGCGGTTGATCAGGCAGAGTCTGATGTTGAGCAAGCTGATTTAATTAATCATTTGGCTGTGAAGCATTTAGCGATGCAATGCCACAAACATCAGGCATTGTTGGTGCATTATTCAACTGATTATGTATTTAGTGGTGAAGGCACAACGGCTTGGCAAGAAGACGACCAAACTGCACCGATAGGTGTTTATGCCCAAACCAAGCGTGCGGGTGAAGTGGCCATCGAGCAAAGCAACGTCGATTTTCTGAACTTTAGAACCTGTTGGGTCTATGCATCCCGTGGGCATAACTTTATTAAAACCATGCTCAAGCTTGCTCAGTCACGTGAAGAGTTAAATATTATTGCAGATCAAATAGGGGTGCCGACTGGTGCAGCCTTGATTGCGGATGTCACAGCTCAAGCCTTACGTTTTTACCTATTACAAAGTCGTGAAGCACAGCAACAACTGCATGGGCATTATCACCTTGCACCGCAAGGTGAAACCTCGTGGTATGAGTATGCACAGTTTATTTTTGCATCTGTGCAACAAAAAGGGCAAGATTTGTTGGTGAAGCAGGTTAATCCGATTGCAACCACCGCTTATCCAACCCCTGCCAAACGCCCACTTAATTCACGTTTAAATACCCATAAATTACAACACAATTTTCAACTCCATTTGCCGGATTGGAAAGTGGGTGTGACTCAAGCTTTAGAGGAAATTATTCAATGACTCAAGTAAACCGTAAAGGGATTATTCTCGCTGGTGGTTCGGGTACACGCCTATACCCAATTACCATGGGTACCTCAAAACAGTTACTGCCGATTTATGATAAGCCAATGATTTATTATCCATTGTCGGTTTTGATGTTGGCGGGGATTCATGAAATTCTGATTATTTCAACGCCTGAAGATTTGCCGAACTTTGAAAAGTTATTGGGTACAGGTGAAAAGCTTGGCATTAAACTGTCTTATAAAGTACAACCATCACCGGATGGTTTGGCACAAGCCTTTATTTTGGGTGAAGAATTTATTGGTCAAGACAATGTCACGCTAATATTAGGCGATAATATTTTCTATGGTCAAAGTTTTGGCCAGCAACTCAAGCGTGCAGCAGCTCAAGAGTCTGGTGCCACAGTATTTGGTTATTATGTGAATGACCCTGAGCGTTTTGGTGTCGTTGACTTTGATGCTTCAGGTAAGGCACTCAGCATTGAAGAAAAACCTGAGCAACCGAAATCAAATTATGCTGTAACCGGCTTATATTTCTATGACAATAGCGTAGTTGAGATTGCCAAGAACATTAAACCCTCACACCGTGGTGAGTTAGAAATTACTGATGTAAATAACGTTTACCTTGAGCAACAACGTTTAAATGTTGAAGTACTTGGGCGTGGTTTTGCTTGGTTAGATACCGGTACGCATGACTCACTGCTTGAAGCCAGTCAATTTGTACAAACCATTGAACACCGTCAAGGTTTAAAAGTGGCAAGCTTAGAAGAGATTGCTTTTAACAATGGTTGGATTGATGCGGATCAATTAAAAGCACAAGGTGAATACTACAAAAAGACTGGTTATGGTCAGTATTTACTGAAGCTACACCAAGAGCATTTGGAAAAAGCCTAAGATTGCGATTAAGCTAAATATCGTGAGCACCTTTTTGGAATGATGTCAGAAAAGTGCTTTATAACGTCTAAGATTGAGTTGTTGTCATGAATATTATTGAAACTAAAATAAAAGGTTTGTTGATTCTAGAGCCACGTGTTTTTGCAGATGACCGTGGTTGGTTTATGGAAAGTTTTAACCAACAGAATTTTGAAAATGCATTAACTGAACGTGGCTTAGATGTTCCGAAGTTTGTGCAAGACAATCATTCCTATTCACAAAAAGGGGTATTGCGTGGTTTGCACTATCAGTTGAATCCGCATGCACAAGGCAAACTAGTGCGAGTGGTACAAGGTCGAGCTTGGGATGTGGCTGTTGATATTCGTCAAGACTCTGAAACTTTTGGGCAGTGGGTTGGGGTTGAGCTGACCGGTGAAAATCATAAGCAGTTTTGGATTCCTGCTGGTTTTGCGCATGGTTTTATTGCGCTTGAAGACAATACGCAGTTTTTGTATAAAACCACAAATTATTACTCTAAAGAATGTGAAAGAAGCATAGTTTGGGATGATGCAGATATTGCGATTGAATGGCCGATTGAAAATGGTTTGGAGTTGAAGTTGACGGATAAAGATAAGTTAGCTGCAACATTTCAAATGATGAAAGAAGAGAATAAGATTTTTTAATGACGTTAATTATGCAAACTAAAAAACCTTCTGTTGCAGTCATCATTGCTTATTATAATGGTGCTAAATGGATTGAGCGGGCTTTAAAAAGTATTTTTGAGCAGACTTATTTGGCAAATGAAGTCATTGTTGTTAATGATGGCTCTACGCCCGAAGAAAAAGATGCATTATATACTCTACAAAAAAAATATACTTTTACTATTTTAGATAAAGAGAATGGTGGGCAGGGGTCTGCAAGGAATTTTGGTGTAACTCATTCACAATCAGATTATATTTGTTTTTTAGATCAAGATGATTTTTACTTACCCCAGCATATAGAGCTTTTATACGATGCAATTCCTGCAAATGATACTTTATTTGGTTTTGTTTATGGTGATTGTAAAGAAGCAGATGAAAACGGATGTATTGTTCTTGGTCAGATGATTAATGAGCATTCTAAACATCCTAAGCTAAATATTTTTGATTTTATTGAAAGTGATATGTTTATCTTACCATCTGCTTCATTAATTTGTAAAAAAGCATATTCGTCAGTATCTGGTTTTGATGAACAGTTTATGGGGTATGAGGATGATGATTTATTTCTAAGAATTTTTAGAGCTGGTTATAATCATTATTATATCGAAGATGCAGTGTATGTTTGGTGTATTCATTCTAATAGTACATCATATTCAATAAAAATGAGTAGAAGTCGTTATAGATATTTTTTGAAACTTGTAAATAGTTTTCAGGATGAGCCATTAAGAGGTAGATTCTACCTAAAGGATTATTTAATCCCAAGATTTGGTAAATCATTTATACATGATATTATTAAATATTCGGATGCAAATAGTAAAGAAAAAGATGAAATCTTATCAATATTTTCTTCATATATTACCTTGGTGAAAAATAATAAATTTGTTCCTAAAACTTATATTTTAAAGCTAGAATTGGTCAAAATTACTTTTTCTCTTTTTAGCTATAGCGTAATAAAAAAAATGGCATATATTTTATATATACCATTCTTTCGACGCCTTTTTAAAAAACTAGTTTAAGCTACTTTTTTCTAAGTATGACTCGACTGAATAATCGCAGAGGTGCAGTAATTTCCCAGGAAGTTGATCTTAATAGTTTGTCCAGTTCTGCCTTTGCTTCAACTTCAGTATGAGGAATACATATCTGTTCTTTTGGCATGTTTTTAAATGAGCGGATTAGATTTCGGAGTAAGCGAGTCATTCTCCATGATGAAGAATTATAGTAGTCCGCTAAGGCTTGTCTATATGAAAAGTTCTGGCTAGAGGTGTTAAAAGGTGCATTGATCTGAAGAGAGTCGAACTCTTTAACCCACCAACCGAATTCTGTTACTTTTTTCTGTTCTAATTGCTCATGTGAGTGCATCCAACCTTGAAGTTTTTTTAATCTTGTTACTGTGTCGGATGTACCATCCATAATCGTATTAGATCCATCAGTACGAATACAGTACTCAGCCGTAAAGGATGGAATATATAATGGTTCATGTTTGAATGCTAGCCGTAGTAAGAAGTCGTAGTCTTCATGCTTGGTAAATGATTCATCTACCAGTAAATTTGAATCGACTTTCGTTAAATCTAGAACAAAAGAGTGGATAGGAATAAAATTTCCTTTTAGATGGTTTAGAAAAGAATAATGATCTCTTTTAAATGGAGTGTTTCTAGCAGTAAGTTGCCCGTATTCATTATAATATGCTTGTATTATATCACTATAAGCCCACACATATTCTTTTGTTAATAATGGGTCAATTAGTTTTGAATAATGCTCGGGGTATACTTTATCATCATCATCAAGAAAGGCGAGGAATCGCCCAGTTGCTGCCTTTTTTCCTAAATTAAGGCTTAATGCTCGTGCATCATAATCTGCGGTGTGAGTGATAACTTGTAACTTGGGGAAGCTATTTTTCCATACTTGAATGGTTTGGGTTAGATGATTCGTTGAATCACTATCTTGCTTCTTTTGAATAACAATGATTGGTTCTATCTCGGAATAGGTTTGGCACGTAAGTAAAAATAAACATTTATCTAGGAACTTTTCTCGACCAGGCATAGTTCGAATAATAATTGAAAGGGCATTGTTGTTCATTATTAATTAATTCCACATTTTTTCAGAGAATGTTAGACCATGCTTAAAGTTTGGGTTAGCTTTGTAGACATCATCTAGTGGGTGTTCTGAGTACTTTGAAATATTTTCTAAAATATCTTTTTTATTAATATCAACTAAAGATAATAAATTATTTAAGGCGAAGGTCTTAAATGCTTCAGCTCTCCATTTATGCGCGAGTAATAGTGCAGACCTCCATATTTCTATTTCTCTAGATTTTCGATCTACGGCATAGTGGAAAAACAACGCATCAGGGCAGGTTATACATTGATAACCATGAGATTTTACTCTCCAAGATAAATCGACATCTTCACAGTAGAGGAAAAAATCTTCATCAAAACCAGAAATTTTTTTATAAATATCATTTGGAATAAGTAAACATGCCCCAGAACACCATTCTGTATTACCTGTGTTGGGATTATATTTTTTAGGATGCATTATGGGTTCTTGGATAGCTTCAAAAATTCCGTTCCAGTCATTTTTAATAGCTCTGTTTACTAGTTTTTCTATTGTTTCATTATGTAAAACACCATCAGGATTTAAACATAAATAAGCTGAAGATTCGTTGGAGATTTTTGAAAATATATCATTATGTCCTCGACCAAAGCCAATATTCTCACCCTGATAAACTGTAATTTTAATATTTTTATGTTGAGAGAGATATTCTTTAATGTAGTTAATAGTTTCAGATAGCCCTTGATTTCTAATTATAATTTCAATTTTTTCATTTGAATATGTTTGATAGCGTATACTATTTAAACATTTAAATATCTCTTCTTTAGGGTTGTTGAAAGTAATCATTCCGATAGATATAAGCATAGCGTTAACCAAATTGCCTTTATTTGAAGTTGTTAGAAACAATGTTAATATTTTTAATTGCTCCATGCTCAAGTGTAATCACTTTGTTGCATAGCTGATTAATCATATCTGGGTCGTGTGAGGCAATAATTAAAATAGAAGATTGTGCGACCATTTCTTCTAATCGTTTTTTGGCTTTTTGGCTAAAATTAGCATCACCTACAGAAAGCCATTCATCCATTAAAATAATATCCGCAGGAAAACTTGTAATAATAGAAAAGGCTAAGCGCATAACCATACCACTAGAGTAGGTGCGGATAGGCATGTTTAAGAAATCGCCAAGTTCACTAAACTCGGCAATATCATTTATTTTTTGTTCGATTTCTTTAGGGGAAAAACCTAAAAGCACGCCACGAAGCATAATATTTTCAAAGCCTGTAGATTCACCATCTAACCCGACACTAATATCAAGTAAGGAGACGACTTTTCCTTGTACGTCAATACTGCCTGAAGATGGCGAATAAACACCTGAAAAAACACGCAATAGAGTAGATTTTCCTGCACCATTGTGGCCAATTAAGCCAATTTTATCCCCTTTTTGGATATTTAAATTAATGTCAGTTAACGACTGGATAACGACCTTTTTACTGGAATCAGAAGCAATTTTTCCGCCGGTTGCAGCATTTAAAACACGTTTTTTGAGTGAACGATTAGACGTATTGTAAATTGGAAAAGCCACCGAGACATGATTTAGAATAATATGAGCATCAGACATAATTTATAACCAATATGCAATACGATTTCTAGATTTATTTAATAAAGAATATGAAATAAGCATTGTTAAGAGAAGAAGAAAGATAGAAACTAGCCAGTTCAGTAAAGATGGGGCACTTCCGAGTAAAGGTTGACGAACTAAACTAATTAGGTGTGCAAAAGGATTAAAATGAATAATCCAATGGTATTTTTCTGGTAAAGTTTTTTCCTGCCACATAATGGGTGTCATAAAATAAGCAACCATAATCATATTTTGAATAATAGGTGCTAAATCACGGTATCTTGTACTAAGAATAGCAAAGATAAATGAGCAAAAAAAAGTAACAGCGGCTAACAATACAAAACCAGGGATTGCAATTAATGTTTTCCAGCTCCAATCATAAATTGAAAAGCTAATGATAATAAAAATTAAAATAAAATTATGCAGAAAAATAATAATGTTTTGTGAAAGTTGTCTGAGTATGTAACTTGGATAGGGGAGTCTATGTTGTTTAATAATATGGGTGAAATTAATGAATCCTGTTGTAGATTCATTAAATTGCGTTGAAATAAATACCCATAAAATATTTCCAATAGCAAAGTAAGGTAAATATTCTGCTAAAGCCATTTTAAATAGTGTGGACCAGAGTAAGCCTAAAGCAGAAATCAGAATTGCTGTACTAATAGTGATCCAAAATGGACCTAAAACCGAACGGCGATAGCGTTGTTTGATGTCAAACCATGCGAGAAGAAGCCATTGATGTGGGTGCTTAAAAGCATGAATAAATTCATGAAATGTGGACTTATAGAACATTTTCAAATTTAAGTTGCATATTCGATTGTCTGAATTTTATCAGAAAACAGCATCTATTATTACTATGATCTGTTATTTTTTAAAAGTGCTATTTGGAGCTAAAACGGGTATAATTTCTAAAAGAATTTATTTTAGTAAGTGAATGAAAATAGCTGTCGTTATTGTGACTTATAACCCGATAGAATCTATTTTATTAGATTTGGTGGAGACTATAAAAGGCTGTGTAAATTTTATTTTTGTAGTTGATAATTGTTCTCAAAAAAAAGAGGGTTTAGCAAATAAACTTTCAAAGATAAGCACTTTTACTCAATTAGAAGAAAACAAAGGATTAGCAACTGCTCAGAACTATGGAATTGAGCAAGCGATACTCTATGATGCAGATATAATTTTATTTTTTGACCAAGACAGTGCTGTAGATGAAATATACGTTCAGAGTATGGTTGCTGATTATGCGTCTCTTAAAAAGAAAAATATCAATTTGGGCGTATTAGGCCCAACAGTCTTTGATGTTAAAGATAAGCATTATTACAAGCCGATTAAAATTAACAACTGGGGTAAGCGACTTGCATTAGTTAGCCAGAGCCAACACGCTCCAATAGAAACTTCTTTAGTTATTTCATCTGGTTGTTTGGTCGAAACTAAGGTACTAAAAGATGTGGGTCGTATGAACGAAGCATATTTTATTGATTATATAGATACTGAGTGGTGTCTAAGAGCAATTCATAAAGGATATCGTAACTTTATTTCACAAAGTTCTATTTTAAAGCATAGTATAGGAGATCATTTTATTTCTTTTGCTTCTTTTAGAATTCCAATCTATTCAAAAAATAGAGTTTTTTTTCGAATTCGTAATGCATATTGGCTTGCTAAATGTACTCATACTCCATGGGTTTTAGGTATGAGAGAGATTGCGAAAAACATTTTTTATCAACTTGTTCTTGTCCTGAATAGCCGCTCAAAGTGGGATATGTTAAAAATGCTAGTGAAGGCGAATTTTTTTGGAATAGTGAAGAGTGGTGATAAAAATGATTAATAAAATAATTAATGTATCATTAGTAATTTATCAGCATGTTTATAAAGATGTTTCTGAGGTAATAGATAGCTTACTTTGTAGTCCATATTTGAACCGTTTAATTATCATTGATAATGATGAATGTGATTGGGTTGAAAGTTTAAAGGACCCTCGGATTTTTTATATGAAATCAGAAAAAAATAATGGTTTTGGTTATGCACATAATCTTGCCATTAAAAAATTTGCACATGAATGTGAATTTTTCTTGATTTGTAATCCAGATATCTATTTTGATCAGACAGATTTTAACTTGTTAGTTAATTTTGCTGTGAAAAATAAAGATGTAGGATTATTTTTACCTAAGATCATTTATCCAAATGGTACAAATCAATTTGGAGCAAGACTGCTACCCTCTCCTATAAATTTGTTTGCACGACGCTTTATTCCTTTTATCTCAAATATGTTAGATCGAAAATATTTGTTAAAAGATTATGATACTTCTTTGCCATGCCCTGTTCCAAACCTATCTGGTTGTTTCATGTTTTTTAGATCGAGGCCATTAATAGACTTGGGTGGTTTTGATGAGCAGTTTTTTATGTACATGGAGGATATCGATTTATCTAGGAGATGTGTAGAGAAATTTGGTGGTTTATATTATCCATTGGCTCAAGTCACACATGTTCATAGTCAAGGCTCATATAAAAATAAAAAACTTTTAAAAGTTCACCTCAAAAGTGCGATACAATATTTTAATAAGTGGGGGTGGATACATGACCCTATAAAGCAGAAGCTAAACCAAACATGTATTTTAGAACTAGGAAAGAGTAAACATATTTAGTTGTCTTACTCAGTTTTGTGGAACAAAATATGCTTAAACGTTTAGTCGATATCATTATTGCATCGATTGCATTTACAATCTTATTGCCTATCTTTTTATACGTTGCATTCAAAGTCAAAAAAAATCTTGGTTCGCCCATCTTTTTTTATCAAGAACGCCCCGGTAAAAATGGTAAACTTTTTAAAATGATGAAGTTTCGATCGATGAAAGATGGTTTAGATGCTCAAGGCCATCCTTTGCCAGATGAAGAACGGATTACGCCTTTTGGACAGAAATTACGTTCCACCAGTTTAGATGAAATGCCTCAGCTTTTAAATGTCATTAAAGGCGATATGAGTGTTGTTGGGCCACGCCCCATGCTAAAAGAGTTTGTTGAACATTATACGCCTGAACAAGCACGCCGTTTAGAAGTGCGCCCAGGCATGACTGGTCTTGCCCAAATTAGCGGTCGTAATGAATTGGAATATGAAGAGCGTTTTAAACATGACGTATGGTATGTTGATAACCATAATGTGTTTGTCGATTTTAAAATTATGTTTAAAACAGTAGTGGTGATGTCGAAAAAAGAAGGAATTAATGCACCAGGTCATGTGGGTCCCTCATTTTTTAAAGGCAATGGTATACAAAGCCAAAATGAAGAAGCGAAATCTTAATTTAATGCTTTAAAGTTGAATATCATGATCAAAAAAGCAATTTTACCTGTTGCAGGTTTAGGTACACGGTTTTTACCTGCAAGTAAATCCATCCCTAAAGAGATGGTTACAGTTGTTGATCGCCCCGCAATTGAGTATGTGGTAAAAGAAGCGATTGCTGCGGGCATTGAGCAAATTATTTTAGTCACACATAGTTCAAAAGCATCAATTGAAAACTATTTTGATCGTAATTTCGAATTAGAAACGACATTAGAACAAAAAAAGAAGTTGGATTTGTTGGCTGAAATTACCCAAATTTTACCTGAACATGTGAGCGTAGTGAGTGTGCGTCAGCCACAACCATTAGGCTTAGGTCATGCTGTACTATGTGCTAAAGATATTGTGGGGAATGAGCCATTTGCTGTACTTTTGCCTGATGTATTGGTCAAAAATCAGAGTGAAGAAAATGACTTAGCGCAAATGATCGTGCAATTCGAGCGTTCAAATGCCGCACAAATTATGGTTGAAGCTGTACCTGATGATTTGGTTGACCAATACGGGATTGTAGATGTGGCGGTGAGTCCTGAACAAGGCCAAAGCCAAGTGATGCAGGGAATTGTTGAAAAACCTGCAGTTGGAACTGCACCAAGTAATTTATCGGTGATTGGTCGTTATGTATTGCCTGCTAAAATTATGCACTTATTGGAAAAAACGCCACGTGGCGCGGGTAATGAAATTCAATTGACTGATGCGATTGCCATGTTGCAGCAGACTGATGTAGTAGAAGCTTATCGGATGTGTGGTCAAACTTTTGACTGTGGTAGTAAGCTGGGGTATTTAAAAGCGGTATTGCACTATGGTGTGACACATCCAAAATTGGGTGCAGAATTTATTGAGTTGATTAAAGAGCTGAAATTATAAAGGAGACGCCATGAAAATCGCAGTTTATGGAGCCACATTAAATGCGGGTGTTATGGCGGGATTGTTTGCAGAATATGGGCATAGCGTGTTCTGGTGTCCATATGCAAAAGATGCTGAAGCTAGCGACATTCAATATCAAGATAAAACGATTAATCAATTAATCTCTCTACAAGCTCAAAGTAAACGATTAATCATTTGCGCCTTGAATGAAGTCCCACTCACCATAGATGCCTACTTTTTTGCCTTTAATTCGAATGAACAGCAACAACTTGATTTTATTTTAGATAATTTACAACAGCAACCGATTATTCACCCTAAACTCATGATTAATGGTTCAAGCTTTGGGCTAAATGGTACAACTCAATTACAGCAAAAATTATCGCAGGATCATTGGTGTTATTTGCCCGATATGGTGCAAGAGGGTAATGCCATTCAAAGTGTTCTAAATGTGAATTATGTCGTGATTGGTGTTGATCATTCTGATGCAAATGCTCAAATCAAAGAGGTTCTACGTCCATTTTATCGTGCCAATCATGATTATGTATTTATGCCGATTTTAGATGCTGAATTTACTAAACTCAGTATTTCAGGCATGTTGGCAACACGTATTAGCTATATGAATGATTTAGCACAGGCAGCCGAAAAATTAGGGATTGATATTGCCAATGTTCGTTTAGGCGTTGGAGCAGATACCCGTATTGGTGGTAGTTATTTAGCCACAGGTGTTGGGTTTGGAGGAGAAAACTTCTCGCATGATGTCATGACTTTGTCGCAAACTCTGGCCGATACAGGTGTTAAAAGCCAATTGCTTGAGCAAGTTTTAGAGATTAATGAACAGCAAAAAGAAGTTTTATTTAGAAAGCTGTGGAATTATTATCAATGTGATTTAAAAGGAAAAATTATTGCAATTTGGGGCGCATCTTTTAAAGAAAATACCCCGCGCACTCACTTTTCTCCAATTCACGCCATGCTTAAAGCATTATGGGCACAAGGGGCGATTGTACAATTACACGACCCTCAAGCTTTACCTTTAATTGCCAAGCAATATGGTCAGCGTGATGATTTAATTTTATGCGAAGACCAATATGAAGCAGTGCAAGGTGCATCAGCGCTGTGTTTATTAACTGCATGGAAACAATATTTAAGTTTAGATTATAAACAATTACAGCAAGCGATGCAGCATCCTTTAATTTTAGATGGACGTAATGTCTATGATCCTACTTATGTAAAAGCACAGGGTTTTGCGTATGAAGGGGTAGGGCGTAAATAATGGAACCAATTTATTTTAGTAGCAAAGCTAAACCAAACCAGCGTTTGAATCATTGGGCTGAAGATTTAAAGCAACAGCCGCTAACGCAGTTATTTTCCCAAAATACCAATCGTTTTGAACAGTTTTCATTACGTTTTCAGCAGTTATTTTTTGATTATAGCAAGCAAAGAATCAAGTCTGAAGTTTTGCAACAGTTAGTTGAATTGGCTGAACAACAACAGTTAGAACAGTGGATTCAGCGTTTATTTTCAACGGAAGAAATAAATTATACTGAGCAGCGTGCTGCTATGCATTGGGCATTACGATTACCTCTAAAAAATCAGCAACACTCCGAACTTGCGGTACAAGTACAACAGCAGTTGCAACGCATGTATGCTTTGGTTGAGAAAATCCATGCGGGTCAGTGCCGTGGCGCAACGGGTGAAGTGATTCAAGATGTAGTGAATATTGGCGTTGGGGGGTCAGATTTAGGACCACTCATGGTGACTCAAGCATTGTCGGACTTTAAAGTACCTACAGCAAAACCGCTACAGGTACATTTTGTGTCTACGATGGATGGTAGCCAGTTATCTGATTTATTGCACAAGCTTCGTCCTGAAACGACATTGTTTGTTATTTCATCAAAATCATTTGGTACTATTGATACTTTATCGAATGCACAAACAGCGCGCTTGTGGCTTGAGAAAGCTTTAGGTGTGCAAGACAAAATTTTAAAAAATCATTTTGTTGGTGTTTCGACTAAAGCTGAAAAAATGTCGGAATGGGGAATTGCTGAAGATAAGCAATTACTGCTGTGGGATTGGGTCGGTGGGCGTTATTCGCTATGGTCATGCATTGGTTTTCCGATTGCATTAAGTATTGGCGTGGATGGCTTTAAACAATTCCTTTCAGGTGCTTATGCGGTTGACCAACATTTTCAACAGGCACCATTTTCACAAAATATCCCCGTTCTGATGGGATTACTGGGTGTTTGGAATACGAACTTTTTAGATGTTCAAACCCATGCTGTGCTGCCTTATGATGGTCGCTTAAAATATTTTGCCTCGTATTTACAACAACTTGAAATGGAGTCGAATGGTAAATCGATTCAACGTAGTGGGCAAAGTGTTGAAATGAAAACTTGCCCAATTCTTTGGGGGGAAGTTGGCCCAAATGCCCAACATGCGTTTTATCAATTATTACACCAAGGCACACATGCTGTAAGCTGTGACTTTATTGCGCCTGTAAAACGTTATAACGCGGCACAATTTACCTATGTGCAAAATGCCCAAGCATTAATTGAACAGCATCACTTAGCACTGTCAAACTGTTTGGCACAGTCACGTTTATTGGCCTTTGGTAATCAGGCTTTGGCCGCAGATGAGCTTGAAAATTTGCCGAATTATAAGCAGTACGAAGGCAATCAAAGTAGTTCAATGTTATTAATTGATGAGCTTAATCCGTATAGTTTAGGGATGTTGATTGCTTGTTATGAACATAAAGTTTTTGTGCAATCGGTGATTTGGAATATTAACCCGTTTGATCAATGGGGCGTTGAAAAAGGCAAAGAAATTGCAAATCAACTGTTACCCATTTTAAATGGTGAGCAAGCGGATTGGTCGGGACTTGATTCATCGACCCAAGGCTTATTAAAAATTTTATTAGGAAAAGACCATGGCTAAAATTTTGGTTACGGGTGGTGCGGGTTTTATTGGTTCACATACCTGTGTGGCATTATTGGAAGCCAACCATGATGTGGTTGTGGTAGATAATTTAAGCAATAGTAGTGCCGAATCATTGGCGCGCGTGCAACAACTCACCGCAAAATCTCTCACCTTTATTGAGGCAGATATTCGTGATGAAGCCAGTTTAAATCAGATTTTTACTACACATAAAATCGATGCTGTTGTTCATTTTGCAGGTTTAAAAGCAGTGGGGGAGAGTCAACAATTTCCGCTACATTATTTTGAGCACAATTTAGCGGGCAGCATTCAATTGTTTAAAGCCATGCAACGTGCTGAAGTGTTTAATTTAGTTTTTAGTTCATCTGCTACGGTTTATGGTGATGATCATCCATCGCCATTACACGAAAATTTACCCACAGGTATGCCGACCAATAATTATGGCTATACCAAGTTAATTATCGAGCAGATGCTTGAAAAATTAGCAGCGGCTGAACCACGGTGGTCGATTGCATTATTACGTTATTTTAATCCTGTTGGGGCGCACCCAAGTGGCCGTATTGGCGAAGACCCACAAGGCATTCCCAATAATTTAATGCCTTATGTGACCCAAGTTGCTGTGGGGCAGCGTGAAAAATTATCTATTTTTGGGCAAGATTATGCCACAGTAGATGGCACTGGTGTGCGAGACTATATTCATGTAGTGGATTTAGCCGATGCGCATTTATGCGCTTTAAATAATCGTTTGCAAAATACTGGTTGCCGAGCATGGAATATTGGAACTGGGCAGGGCTATTCGGTATTAGAAATTAAAAATAGCTTTGAGCAGGTCAATGGTGTGGCAATTCCTTTTGAATTTGCACCACGCCGTGCGGGCGATGTTGCAACCTGTTTTGCTGATAATCAGCGTGCCGTAGCTGAACTGGGGTGGACGCCTAAGTTTGGTTTGGCTGATATGCTCCGCGATAGTTGGCATTGGCAAAAACAAAATCCACAAGGCTATCACTAAATTATTCTTGGACAAACAAAAAACTCGGCGTGTACCGAGTTTTTTGTTTTAAACTTAGCAGGTTATGCCTGAATTAACTGTGTTAACTCATCGACATAGCTTTGCATAGGACGTGGATTGTGATCACGGCGGCTTTCAATATTTAAACGTAATAATGGCTCAGTATTTGAAGAGCGTACATTTACACGCCAAGCACCAAAATCTAAACTAACGCCATCAGTACGGTCAATTGTAGGATTTTGATTGGCATAATGATGGAAAATGCGCTGAATAGTGGCTTGGCTGTCTGCAACTTTAAAATTAATTTCGCCGCTACAAGGGAAATTTTCAATCATTTCTTCAACTAAACTAGAAAGTGATTGTTTGGTTTCAGATAATAAAGCAGTAGTAAGCAACCATGGAATCATTCCGCTGTCACAATATGCAAAGTCGCGGAAGTAATGATGTGCACTCATCTCGCCGCCATAAATGGCATTTTCTTCACGCATGACTTGTTTAATAAAAGCATGGCCAGATTTAGATTGTACCGTTGTGCCATTATTGGTTTTGACTACTTGTTCAGTGTTCCAGACTAAACGTGGGTCATGCACAATTTTTTCATTTGGATGTTGTAGCAAAAAGGCTTGTGCCAGTAAACCTACAATATAATAGCCTTCAATGAATTGACCTTTTTCATCGAATAAGAAACAACGGTCAAAGTCACCATCCCATGCAATGCCCATATCTGCACCATGTTCAAATACTGCTTGGCGAGTGCTGTCACGGTTTTCAACCAATAATGGATTCGGAATACCATTTGGGAAAGTACCATCAGCTTCATGGTGAATTTTAACAAATTGCACAGGAATATTGAGTGTCTCAAAACGTTGTTCTAAGGCGTCAATAACATGACCTGCGGCACCATTTCCTGCATTAACCACCAACTTAAGTGGACGGATTTTTTCAGGTTGGATATAGCCCAAAAGATGTTCTACAAATTCAGGCAAAATGTTATAGCTTTGAGTGGTTCCTTTAACTGAAACATTAACAAATTGGTTAGTTTCGGCTAAGGCTTGAATTTCTTTTAAACCAGTATCAGCACTAATTGGTCGGGCGTTCTCACGCACTAATTTCATGCCGTTATAGTCCATTGGGTTATGACTTGCAGTGATTTCAATCCCACCCTGAACATCTAAATGGAATGCAGCAAAATAGACTTCTTCAGTACCTGTCATGCCAAGGTCAAGCACATTTACGCCTGCATCATTTAGCCCTTGAATGGTGGCTTGTTTTAGGCTTTCGCTACTTAGGCGAATATCGCAACCGACCACAACTGTTTGGGGTTGGTAGATTTGTCCGTAGGCACGACCAATTTTATAAGCGATTTCTTCATTTAGTTCTGTTTCTAGTTTGCCACGAATATCGTAGGCTTTAAAGCAAGTCAGCATTGTCATCATGATCATTTAAAAGGCTATAGAGTATCCTATTATAGCGAGGGTCAATGTGAATTATAGGGATTCGACGTGAAAATCTAATCGATTTTAATTTGTGCAAGCAAAGCATATTTATGGTACTTACAATAACGATTTGTTTTTTAAAAGCAGGCTATATATTGTCGCTTAAGGGTGTGATGCAATAGGAAATATCCATTTAGATTGTCATATCAGTATGAACTGTGCAGTTTTTTATATAAAAAATTAGTGTGAAGTAATATAAAGTTAAAAGTAAGTTTTTGAAATAAAATAACAAATATAGAAATTAAAAAAACAACTTATAGGAAAATAGAATTTCTTGTTGACGAAAGAATAGCCTGTGGGTAAATTAGTCCCGTTTTTAATGGAGCGGCCTCGAAATTGGATTTCGACCTATATGCTTTATTTTCTCTTTTTCTCTCCTGTTGTTGTCCACTGATCATGTCAGTCAGTAACGAGATCATATAAGGTTTTAGCCTATGAAAAAAGTAAAGATTACGCTTGCTTGGCAAATTCTCATTGCCTTGATTTTGGGTATTGTTGTAGGTACAGTTTTACACAATGAACCAGACTATCAAGCTTACGTTGTTGGAAATATTTTAAAACCTGCAGGTCAAATTTTTATTAATTTGATTAAGATGATTGTCGTTCCGATTGTCATTTCAACCTTAATTTTAGGGATTGCAGGGGTTGGGGACTCGAAAAAGCTAGGTGCTTTAGGGTTTAAAACCATTGTTTATTTTGAAATTATTACCACTGTTGCGATTGTGATTGGTATTTTAGCGGCCAATGTTTTTCATCCGGGTGCAGGCATTGATATGTCATTGTTGCACAAAGTGGATATTTCTCAATATGAGCATACAACCGAAGAAGTGAAGGCTAGTTCGCATGGATTTATGCAGACCATTTTATCACTCATTCCATCGAACATTTTCAGTGCGATGGCAAGTGGTTCAATGTTGCCAATTATTTTCTTCTCGGTAATTTTTGGTACAGGCTTAGCTGCACTTCCTGCAGAAACAAAACAGCCATTGCTCGACATTTTAAAAGCTGTGTCTGAAACCATGTTTAAAGTGACGCATATGATTATGCTTTATGCCCCTGTGGGTGTATTTGCACTGATTGCTGCGACAGTCACAACCTTTGGTTTTAGCTCATTATTACCTTTAGCAAAATTAGTGTTATTGGTTTATGGTGCGATTTTATTCTTTGCAATTGTTGTTTTAGGTGGTGTTGCTAAGATTTGTGGTTTCAATATTTTTACCTTATTTAAAATATTGAAAGATGAATTAATTTTAGCGTATTCAACCGCAAGTTCAGAAACCGTTTTACCACGTATTATGGAAAAAATGGAAGCTTATGGTGCGCCAAAAGCAATTTCGAGTTTTGTGGTACCTACTGGTTATTCATTTAACTTAGATGGTTCAACATTATATCAAAGTATTGCTGCTATTTTTATAGCACAGCTTTACGGCATCGAATTATCGTTAAGCCAAGAAATATTATTGGTATTAACCTTAATGGTGACTTCTAAAGGTATTGCAGGTGTACCAGGTGTATCATTCGTGGTATTGCTTGCAACTTTAGGTTCTGTGGGTATTCCATTAGAAGGCTTAGCATTTATTGCAGGGGTTGACCGTATTTTAGATATGGCACGTACGGCATTAAATGTGGTGGGGAATGCCTTGGCAGTATTGGTCATTAGCAAATGGCAAAAACAATTTGATACTGAAAAAGCAGCAGCGTACGAAGCCTCTTTTAAATAAGATGGCAAGTATAAAAAAACGGCTCTGATGAGCCGTTTTTTTATACGTATTTAGCGACTAAAAATGGTGGATTAAGCCATATTTCTTTTATGGCGCGCATAGCTATAAAAGAAAATAATTAAGCCTGCTGCATACAGAACTGCGGATAACCCCAGTAAAGATAATCCTGCTGCATATAATAACCAAAGTGCATAAATCGTTGCGACTAAGGCAATCGTGATATGCTTAACTTGGCGCTTTTTAGTGGCTTCCTTTAAATAAAATGCGGATACCAAAAAGTAAGGCAACAGAATCATCACCGATGAAATTAGCAATAATTGGGTATAGTTTTTATTAAAAAAACATACCGCAATTAATGAAATTTGTACCACAACTGATGTTAACCAAAGTGATGAAATCGGCACATTATTGGCATTGGTCTTTAAAAATACCGCAGGGAATGCCCCATTTTTTGCAGCTAAAAACGGAATTTCGGTGGCAAATAATGTCCAACTTAAATACGAAGATGACACTGAAATAATCAAACCAACCGTAATAATAATGGTGCCTGGTAAACCAATCAGTTGGGTTAAAATGGTTGCCATAGATGGATTATGCATGGCAGCAATATCAGCACGGCTGCTGACGCCATAAGATAAAACGGTGACCATCACATAAAAAGCCAAGGCAACCAAAACTCCTAACACCGTTGCTTTACCAATGTCGTGGCGGCGTTCGGCACGTGAGGATAACACCACTGCACCTTCAATCCCTGTGAAAACCCAAAGCGTGATGAGCATTAAGTCTTTGACTTGTTGCCACACTGGAACTTTTAGTGAAAAGTCGAGTAGGTTTTTATTGAATAAGTCGAGCTTAAAAGCGATGAAGCTGAAGATGATAAAGACCACCATCGGCACAATTTTAGCGACTGTCGCAATTAAATTGACGATCGCTGCTTCTTTAATGCCACGGCTGACCAACCAATGCACGAGCCATACAAAAATAGAAGAGCCAATCAGTGCATACAGCGTATTGCCTTCACCAAAAATAATATGGTCGGGGCGATCGGTAAACATGCCTAGACTTGAAAAAGCAATAACGACATAGCCTACAATACCAATAGTGGTACACAGCCAATAGCCCCATGCCGAGCAAAAGCCAATCAGTTCGCCAAAGCCTGCACGGGCATAGTTATAAATCCCGCCATCAAGTTCAGGATATTCACGCGACAAATACAGCAAGGAAAATGCTAAAAATAAGATTCCCACGCCAGTAATTAGCCATGCAATCAGCAGTGCAGAGCCATTTGCGACCGCAGCCATATTTTGGGGTAAGCTAAATACCCCTGAACCGACCATCGAACTAAAGACGAGGGCGGTTAAAGACAGTAAACCAATTTTTGTAGAGGACATGGCAGGTTATTCTTTAAAAAAGGCTGAAAGTTGAGCAATATGGGCAGGGGTAATACCACAGCAGCCGCCAATTAAACTTGCACCTGCATCTTGCCATTGTTTGGCAAAGCTTAAATACGATTCAGGTGTTAAATCTGGGCGTACATCGTCTAAGCCATCGTTTGCAGTGGCATTTTCATCTTGTGGTGGGAATGCATTGGCATAAGCACCAATAGTGAGTTCTGGTGCAAGTCGTTTAATTTCTTGTACTGCTTGTAAAATGACTTCAGGTTGGCAGCAGTTAAATAAAACTGCTTCTGCACCAATGCGGCGTAGTACTGCAACGGCTTGTTCAAGGTTTTCGCCTGAACGTAAGGTGGCACGTTCTTGTTGTAGGACATCGTTTAAAGTGAACGACACCCAATAAGCCTTGCCATCTTTAGGCAATAAGCCATGTACCATTTCAACTTCAATCAAGCTAGATTGAGTTTCTGCAAGCCAAAAATCAATTTGGCCTGTTAGTGTTTCAATAATTGGCAAGGCCAACTCTTTGACATGATCTTCTTGGAATAAATCGGCACGGTACGAGCCAAATAAAGGCGGTAAACAGCCTGCAATTTTCACCGCTTTGCCACTTTCTTGAACTGCAAGTTTGGCTTGATCGACCGCAACTTGGACGAGTTCACGTGCTTGCTCAGCAAAGCGCTGCTCGCCAATATGAAAGGGCACAACGGCATAGTTATTGGTGGTAATGACTTCTGCACCTGCGTGAATAAAGTCGAGATGTACATCCTTTACAATTTCAGGCGCTTCCCATAGCGCCAATGCCGACCATTCAGGTTGACGAAACGGCGCACCACGACGCGCAAGTTCACGACCTACACCACCATCTAGAATTTTCATTGCTTTACATCCAATTGTACAATTTTGGCTAGGAGTATAAAGAAAAGTCATTCTTAGGTTAATGTTGTTTTTCAACTATCTAATGAATAAATTGTAAAATAGCATTCATTAAAAATTTTAAAGCGCACCTAATTTCTGCCACGTGTCGCCTGTTTCAAATTGGGCATATTGTTGTTTTAGCGCCATTAAGTTGCGCTGTTCGGCATTACTAAATGCGATGAGCCCAAGTAATAACAAGCCAAGCATTGTGAAATAACTCGGCTGATGATGTTTGTATTTAGCGATAAAAATGAATAATACAATTGGGTTTAATAATACGATCCATAATAAATGTGGCTGTGCACGTAAAGCATATAAACTTGCTAGCGTAATGAGTCCCCAACAACCATAATAAAAGATAGAATAAATCCGGATTTGAGTGAGGCTATATAGACACCATAAGCCAGAGATGAGTGCAAAGAAAAGTCCTGTACCCCCAATCATAACAAGATGCGTAGCCGAGAAAAAGACAAGGCAGAATCCTAAATGAATGAATATGTTGCTCAAGCGGAAGAATCGAGAAGACATAACACTGCTACCAAAAATTAAGGCGATGAATCTGTATCAGATTGAAGTTTAAATTGCAGTAAGTTGCGGGTACGCATAAAAGTGATTGCAATGCTTAATAAGGATAAGCTGCCACCAATTAGCATAGCAGGCAATACCGTAAAATAGCGCGCCATGATACTCGATTGTAATGCACCTAGCTCATTACTTGAGGTTACAAAAATCCCATTAATTGCAGAAATCCGTCCAAGCATGTGTTTAGGTGGAATCCATTGCAGTAACGTTTGCCGAATCACAATACTGATACTGTCAAATGCACCCATGAGCATTAATAAGGCCATTGCGCTATAGAGATGCCGAATTTGGGTGAATATTAAGGTACAACAGGCAAAGCCAAACATGGCAATCATTAGGGTTCGCCAAACGTGTTTTTGCGGCGGAAACCATACTAAGCCGCTCATCATAAAGAATGCACCAATGGCGGGTGCAGCACGCAGCATGCCAAAACCATCAGCTTGTAGATGTAAAATATCTTGGGCAAAAATTGGTAATAGCGCAATAATACCGCCAAAAAATACCGAGGCTAAATCTAGAAAAATTGACCAAAATAAAATCGGGCTTTGGTAAATAAAGGTGATGGCTTCTTTTAAATTGATTAGTACAGCGTGCTGTTGCAGGGTAGGGAACTGGCGTGGTTCTAAGTGCCATAAAGCCAAACTTCCTAAAATAAACAAACTCACTGTACAGGCGAATGTGCTGTGAATGCCTGCATGGGCAATCAGTAAACCTGCAAAAAGTGGGGCAAGTACAGCATTAATTTGCCAGCACAAAGCAGTCCATGTTGCAGCTTGGGCATACTGATTTTGAGGGATTAAAAATGGACGTAAGGAATTAAAACAGGGACTATAAATACCGCGAATACAGCCAAATAAGAATAAAATGCTGTAAGTAACCCATAAGAATAGTGAGGTTGAAATATATTGTTGTGAATGTAAGTGAAAACTGAGCCACAGTAGCATTGCCAATGGAATAGAACAGCTAAAACACCATTGTAAAATACGCTGACGATTAAAGCGATCGGCTACATAGCCCCCCCATAATGACAATATTACAAAAGGAATAAATTCGATTAAACCAACTAAACCTAGGCTGAGCGGATTTTGAGTCAGTTGATAAAGTGAATAAGCAATTAAGATTTCCTGAATTAAAATGGCTTGGGTTAAGCAACATTGATTCAGTGTCAATAATGAAAAATCTCGACATCTGAATACAGCAAGAGACGCTAAAAATGAGTTTGCAGATGACATAGATAATAAAAAAGAAAAAATAGGAAGAGAATAAAAAGGATGAACCGAAGTTCATCCTTTTTTAAATCAAAGCTTTAGATTATTTGACTGTTGCCACAGCTGCTGGTGCAGTTGGGTGAACAGGTGTGTAATGTAAGCCAAGCGTTGAACTTGTGTACTGACGTACTTTATCTAACAAGACAGGATCTGTAATTAAATCTTGCTTATAAGATGGGATGATTTCATGCAATTTCGCATTCCATTCACCTTTGGTTTGCTCTGGGAATGCTTTTTCAAGCACGCTCAAAATAATGTATGGCGATGTTGATGCACCAGGAGATGCGCCCATTAACGCTGCAACAGCATGATCTTGTGATACGAAGACTTCAGTACCAAACTGTAGTTTTGCAGGTTTGCCAGGTTCTTTCTTAATGATTTGAACACGTTGACCACCTTGGCTTAAATGCCAATCTTTTGGATTTGCATTTGGATAGTAACGTTTTAATTCATTGAAGCGGTCTTGATCTGACATCATCACTTGACCAATTAAATATTTAACGAGGTCTAAGTTTTCCATGCCCACAACAGTCATTGGCAAGACGTTGTTTTTATTTGTATTTGCAATTAAATCAAGCTGAGAACCATTTTTAAGGAACTTGTTTGAGTACGTTGCAAAAGGACCAAATAATGTATATTTTTTACCATCGATATAACGTGTATCGATATGTGGAACCGACATTGGTGGCGCACCAAAGTCTGCACGGCCATACAATTTTGCAGTATGTTCAGCAGCAACTTTAGGGTTGTCGGTAATTAAGAATTCACCGCCAACAGGGAAGCCAGCATATTGTTTTGCTTCTGGTAAGCCAGTCATTTGCAACATTTTAATTGCTGCACCGCCTGCACCAATAAAGACAAAACGGGTTTTCACATGGCTTGTTTTACCTGTTTTTAAATCTTTAAATGCAACTGACCAAGTTTTATCTGCATTTGGACTAATTGCAGTCACTTCAGTTGATGTTTGCAATTTAAAGTTTTGATCTTTTTCAAGGTGACCAACCAGTTGGGTTGTGATCGAACCATAGTTAACGTCCGAACCAATCTCCATACGTGTCGCAGCAACTTTTTGCTTCGGATCACGTCCTTCCATGACTAAAGGTGCCCATTGCTTAATTTGATTTGGGTCTTCAGTAAATTTCATGCCTTGGAATAATGGGCTTTTGATCATAGCAGCATAACGTTTTTCTAAAAATTTAACGTTATCGTCCATAACAAAGGCATGGTGAGGAACCGGATTAATGAAAGAGCTTGGTTGACCCAAAACACTTTGTTTAACTTGGTATGACCAGAACTGTTTTGCAACTTCAAACTGAGAAGCAACTTTTTCTGCTTTTGAAATGTCCATTTTACCGTCTTTTTCTTCGGTATAATTCATTTCCATAAAGCCTGAATGCCCAGTTCCTGCATTATTAAAGCCATTTGAGCTTTCTTGTGCGACTTTGTCTAGACGTTCATACATACGAATTTGCCAGTTTGGCTGTAATTCGTTTAGGTAAGTACCAAGTGTTGCACTCATGATACCACCGCCAATGAGAACCACATCTACCACAGGTTCACCATTTTCGGTTTGAATTGGCTTAGACGCAATCGGTCTAAACAAGAATAGAATGGCTACAACGATGAGTGCTATCAGCAGCACTAATCCGCCTTTTAGAAATTTATGCATCCAATTGCCTTAAATGAAATGACTGACTTAAATCTAGATCTATAGACCTAACACTAGATCAAGTAAAACAATACGTTTAAGCGTTACAACGTATTGATGAAACGAGAGAGAGTCGTGTTTATTAAGACTTTAGTATAACAATTGTAAGTTGTGATGAATAGATAAAGTCCAGCATGTTCTTTTGCTTTAGCATTAAAATTTGATTATTTTTTGATTAAAATTTTTAATTATCATCACTTTATATTTATAAAAATAAGATGCAAATAAATAGGAAAGGTTATAACTTTTATTTAATCTTGAATTTTATTTCTTATCGTTTAGATCTATAAATAGTGGGGGAAAAATTATTTGCATTTATTTTCAATTGGTTATCATTTACATCTTGATCATTATTTTATGTGCTCTACGCTTGTTTAAATTTTGACATAAATCAACTTTTTTGCACATAATGCTAAAGTGATCATACTTTGTGATTAGGTGGCTTTTGTCGCCTGCAAAAAATTAGATCAAAGATATTTAATGCATTAAATTTAAAGCATTTTATGTGTGAAAAAGATTCAATCTACGTGGCTATATTACGTGAATCGGTTAATAGCCGATGAATAAATTCTGTGTCATCATGGCGTATTCTGCGTTGTGGAAAAAAGGGTCAATATGACAGAGTCTGTTACCTTATCAGCAGTATCATCCTCTATCGTATATCGTATTTACGTTGGAAGAGACTCAATCACGTGCCACAAATGTTGGTGGTTATGCCATTTTACGTGATGATTGTATTTTTCCGCAGTATCAACCTAAATTTTGTTTAAAATTAGGGGAGAATTATCGGGTTTGAAGCCTTATTGCGTTGGAAAGATTGTTCAGGGCAGCTCCAATATCCGGCACAGATTGTAGAAAGCTTTCAACATTATGAATTGGCCACTAAAATTAGCCATGTCATGCAGCATAAGATATTACCAAGTGGCAGCAGGCAGGGCGTAAAGTTGTACCTGTTTCGATTAATATCGCCCCAATTGAGTTTTTAAGAGATGATTGTGCCGAACGATTGTTGGCACGTCTTAGGCAGTATCAGGTTGCACCTGAATGGATACAAGTTGAAATTACCGAGCATATTTTTTTGCACCACGGTCGTGATTTTGTGACGCGTGCTTTAAGCTTATTGCGCGAAAAAGGAATTAAAATTGCATTAGATGATTTTGGCACAGGCTATTCTTCGCTAACGCATTTACGTGATTATGCAGTGGATTATTTAAAAATTGATTGTCAATTTGTCCAAAAAATGGAAGCCGATCCTGCTATATTTGCCATAGTAAAAGTCTTGTGTCAGCTTGCGCCAAGTTTTGCACTTGAAGTGGTGGCAGAAGGGATTGAAACCACCCAACAAAAAGAAATGCTTTTAAATGTTGGCTGTGATTATGGTCAAGGTTTTTTATGTGGTGAAGCCATTTCGGCACAAGAAGTTTTGTCGCTGTTAGAAAATACCTAAACACAGATAAAAAAACTGAGCCTTAAGGCTCAGTTTTTTATTGCAGTCTTGAGCAATTAAACGGTAACTGCTTTTTCAGGTTGTATCATTTTTTGTTTAATGAGTGCATACGCTACGCCTGTAACGACACTACCAATCGCGATTGCGAGTAAATAGAGTCCAGCAGGGTGAATTGCACCTGGAATTAACAAGACAAAGATACCACCATGTGGTGCCATTAATTCACATTGGAATAATGCGACCAATGCACCTGTCAATGCGCCGCCTGCAATCGTACATGGAATTACACGAATTGGATCTTTGGCGGCAAAAGGAATAGCACCTTCTGAAATAAAGCATAAACCTAGAACAAAAGCAGCTTTACCTGCATCACGTTCAGTTTGCTCAAATTTAGCCTTAGCCAGTAGGGTTGCGATTGCCATACCAATTGGCGGAACCATGCCTGCGGCCATAGTAATGGCCATTGGCAAATAGGTATGTGTGGTTAATAGTCCAACAGTAAAGGCATAAGCAGCTTTGTTGATTGGGCCACCTAAATCGACACACATCATGCCACCAAGGATCATACCCATCAAAATTGCATTGGTTGTACCCATTTGATTTAAGAAGTGTTGCATCATCTCAAAAATATGGGCAACAGGCTGACCAACCACATAAATCATCAGTAAACCAATGATTAAACTACCCAATAATGGAATAATTAAAATGGGTTTAAGTGCTTCTAAACTGGTTGGAAGTTTTAATCTTTTGGCAATAAATAAGGCCAAATAGCCCGCTAAAAAGCCAGAGATAATTCCACCTAAGAAACCTGCTTGTAATTGGCTTGCCAGTACACCACCAATTAAGCCCGGTGCTAAGCCGGGACGATCGGCAATGGAGTAAGCAATATAGCCTGACAACATTGGAACCATCAGTAAGAAGGCAGCATCACCGACTTGCTTGAGTGCAGCAGCCAAAGTACCTGCTTCTTTAAAGGCTTCAATACCAAAACAGAAAGATAAAGCGATGAGCAAGCCACCTGCCACCACCATTGGCAGCATAAAGGATACACCTGTAAGTAGATGTTTATAGATGCCTGATTTTTCTTTCTTTTCGCTAGTATCAGCTGAGGCACTTTGTTTGCCTGAATCCAACACTTTGGCATCGGTCATTGCCGCTGCAAAGGCTTTCTCGGTTTGTTTTAAAGCAAAGCCTGTACCACAACGATATACTCGCTTACCAATAAAACGGTCAGTATTGACTTCAATATCGGTGGCTAAAATGACAATATCAGCTGCGGCAATAGCCTCGGCAGATAAAATATTTTTTGCCCCAACTGAACCTTGGGTTTCAACATCAATCTGATAACCAAGTTTGGCAGCGCCTTGTTGTAAGGCTTCGGCTGCCATAAAGGTATGCGCCACGCCCGTTGGGCACGCGGTAATCGCCACAAAACGTGTTGCCGTACTGCTTGCTGCTGCGATTGTTGCATCTTGCGCTTGGCTTAAAGCATGTTGAAGGGTGTGCTCAATGTCGTCATTGGCCTGTTCAAGTCCAATCACTGCAACTTTTTGCTGATCGCTCAGTTTAAGGCTTGCAAGGGCTTGCCCAACTACAATCACCAAGTTGGCATTGGTATTTTCAACTGCATCAGCCGATGCAGCAAGTGTCGCGTTATAACCCAAAACAGACGCAGCTTGTGTTAGCTTTCTCGCCAAAATCAATGCATTGACAGCTTGTTCAGGGTGATGTGGGACAAATAAAATGTTCTGGTTCTCTGACATCATATTAACTCAATGAATTGATGACGATTTGTTGCTTCAAAGCATCAATTACGTCTAAATTGGGTACATGGAAGCCAATTTGAGTGACGGCATGGCTCGCAATGGCGGTGGCAGTAGTGAGCGTTTCTTCAGCACTAGTTTGGTTGACCAAACCATGAATCATACCTGCAACCAATGAGTCGCCCGCCCCAACGGTGCTTTGTACAGTGACGCGTGGCGCAGAAGCATGTAAAGGATGCTGTGGATGCAACCAGTTCACGCCATGTTCACCCATCGATACCACAATATGTTCAATCTGCATATTGGGTAAATCTTTAAACAATTGTTGTTGCTGTTCAACAGTGTCGGCAGCACAGTGATAGGTTTCGGTAAGCTCATCGGTATTGGGTTTAATCAACCACGGATTCGCTGCAATGGCCGCCTCTAAAGCTGCACCACTGGTGTCAACCGCAACTTTCTTACCTTGTTGTTGTAACCATTCAATCAATTGTTGCAATTCTTGTGCACTAAAGCCTTGCGGCAAGCTGCCTGCAACGACAATCACTTCGACTTGGTCGAGTAACTGGGTGAGTTGGGTGTTTAACTGCTGTTTTGCTGCTGCATCGACCCAAAAACCTTTGCCGTTAATGTCAGTCATGCGACCAGATTGTTCAGCAATTTTAATGTTTTGACGGGTTTCACCTGCAACATAAACAAATTGATTGTCAAATTGTTGGGTTTGAAAATGTTGTTCGAACACTTGACGGTTATCTTGACCTAAAAAGCCACTCACAATCAGCTCGTGACCTAAGTCTTTGAGGACTTGAGCCACATTTAAGCCTTTACCCGCAGCATGACTTTGTGCAGTTTGCTGGCGATTGACTTCGCCGACACGTAAGTTGTCTAACTGCACGGTAATATCAATGGCAGGGTTAAGGGTAATGGTTAAAATTTTCGCCATGACTTATTCCACCAAATCGCGTACAGCCATTGCGCTTTCACAGCGTAAGGCGTGTTGGGCCAATTGTTGGCAATGGGCATAATTTAAGGTACGAATTTGTGCTTTCACCAATGGAATACTCGCGCTCGACATACTCAGTTCATCGACACCCAAGCCAAGTAATACAGGTACTGCTTTAGGGTCTGCTGCCAACTCACCACAAACACCGACCCATTTGCCGTATTGATGTGCTGAACGTACCGCTTGATCAATGAGTAATAATACACTTGGATGCAAGCCATCAGCTTCGGCAGAAAGCAGTGGATGACCACGGTCAATTGCCATGGTGTATTGGGTTAAGTCATTGGTTCCAATACTAAAGAAGTCAACTTCTTGGGCTAAAATTGGTGCTAATAATGCCGCAGCAGGGACTTCAATCATTACCCCAACTTGTAAGTTGTCGCAAGGATATTCAGCACGAACTTCGTCTAAAATGGCCTTTGCTGCACGCCATTCTTCGACACGTCCAATCATTGGGAACATAATTCGGAGTGGGCGATTATCGGCAGCTTTTAATAAAGCAGCCAATTGTTGGCGTAACAATTCAGGTTTACGTAAAGTTAGGCGAATACCACGCACGCCAAGGAATGGGTTTTCTTCATGTGCAAGTGGTAAGTAAGGCAATGGTTTGTCGCCACCCACGTCTAAGGTACGTACCACCAGTGGACGACCAGCTAAAGCATCTAAGACGACACGGTAATCAGCTTCTTGAGCTGCTTCACTCGGTGCGCTGTTATGCGACATAAACACCAATTCGGTACGCAATAAACCAATCGCTTCGGCACCGTATTTTACCGCTTGCGCTGTAGATTGGACTTTACCAATATTGGCTGCAATTTCAACGTGATGCTGATCGAGCGTGACCGCAGCATCTAAACAATGTTGTTCAGCTTCTATGCGTAATTGTTGTTGTCTAGCCCGTTCAGCAATCGCGTGGTCAATTAAGCTTTGTTCAGGCTCAATCACAAATTCGCCATTGTCGCCGTTAATCAATACAGTAGTGTTGTTGTCAATTTTGAGGACATCTGCACCTGCACCGACCACCGCAGGAATACCTAAAGCACGTGCCACAATAGCACTATGCGCACTTGCACCGCCTACTGCTGTTAGAATTCCTGCAACACGGTCTTTATTTAAACGTGCGACATCGCTTGGGCCGACATCGTGCATGATTAAAATGTACGGCTGTTCAGGCTCAGAAATTTCAGGTGCATCACATAATACTGCTAGAACACGTTCTCCAATGTCACGTAAATCGGCAGCACGTTCGGCAAGTAAGCGATCTTTTAAGGCTTCTTGGGCTTTAGCCGCAGCTTCAATATAGTCATGCCATGCCGCAGCCGCAGATAAGTTTTGCTTTAAGCCTCGTTTTACATTTTGGATTAAATCTGGGTCGTCCAGCATTTCTAAATGTGCCAAGAAAATTTGCTTAATCGCACTAGACGGGGTTTGGGCAATAAATTGACGAATGCTGTTTTTGACTTGGCGAATGGCAATGTCAAGGCGTTCAGTTTCTTGTTTTAAGCTATGACCAAAACGGTCGTACTGGAATTGACGTGGTTTAATCACGTGTGCAGGGCCAAAAGCTAAACCTGCTGATGCTGCAATTCCTTTGCTGCCGTCATTTGGCTGTTCAAAGGTCAGCACTTCAGGGGCTTGTGTAATCGGTGCTGCAAACTCATCAATCGGTTCAACTTCTTCGCCTAAACCTGCTTTAACCGCTTCAATCACAGCATCTAAGCCTGCAACTGCATCGGTTTCTGGTTCAGCAATAAACGTGAGCGTTTGACCACGGCGACAACCAATTGACAATAATTTAGTTAAGCTTTTTGCCGAAACAAATGCACCATCATCGGCGGCAACTTGAATTTCACCTTGGAAATTTTTAGTGATATTCACCAATTGAGTTGCAGGTCGGGCATGTAAGCCATGGGCATTGGCTAAAATAATTTTGCGCGCTGGCCAGTCAGGAATCACCTCAGCACCAATCAGCTGTGCAATTTGGTGGCTGTTTTGTTCGTGGTGAATTTTACTGAGCTGTGCAGGATCGAACAAAATATCCATTAGACGATTGAACTGTGGCATGTCTAACTGATCGTTGCTGGCAACGCAAAGTAAGCTGCTCAATTCTTTATCTTGATGGCGAATTGGTTGTTCCGATTTAATAATGCTTACCGCAGGGCTTAATACATGTTGATTGGCGGTGATTGACCAAATGCCTTCACCTAAGTGAATCATCTGTTTTGGATTTAATGCTGATAAGAAACCGCATTCAACCAATTTTTGTTGTTTAAGCAATTGTGTGCCGTGCCAGATTAAGTCTTCAACGTCTTCTGCTGCAACTTGGGTGGCAATTAAGTTTTCATGTAGCGCAAGTGACGGCGGCTGTGCATGTAATAACTCAATAATTTGTTCGGCAGATTGGGCATTTTTGACTTGTTCTGAAACATCGTCAATTAAAGCACGGGTTAAAATCTGTAACACTTGTAAATGTTCATCTGACTTAGCGGCAATCACCACAGCCAAATAAATTTTATTTTCTCCATCCCAGACCACACCTTCAGGGAAATGCGCCAAACGCACACCTGTTTTTAAAATGTATTGGCGAGATTGAGGCGTACCATGTGGAATCGCAATTCCTTGACCTAAATAGGTAGCACTTTGCTGTTCACGAGCGGTTAAACCTTGTAGATATTCAGGTGTGACCAGTTGATCTTCAACCAAAATATTCACTAGACATTGCAACGCCTGTGCTTTATCTACAGCATGTTGATTCATGCGAACATGTTGTATATCTAGCGCGATCATAAAAATTCCTTGAAAAACATCATAATTTGAATTGAGGCGGTGCCTTTCTGGAGAAAAATAAAAGCCGAATTTTACTCGGATTTGTCTCGAAAATCAGTCTTTTTTTAGTCATCCTTGGGCTTTTTTGTGAAGATATTAAATTGTGTCCATCCGTGTTATGTAGATCCAAATTAAAACAATGACTTCTTGTCTTTGTTCGATTTATTTCTTTTTATAGTTCAATAAAAAGAAGTGATTAGGCAATATACAACAGGTTCCATCTGGTTTAAATGAAAATGGTTTAAAATGAATCACATTTTTATCTTAGCGTAGAATATTATCCTTGTATCACCACAAATATTTTATTATTTAAAAAATTGTAAAAGGGAAACGTAAATGACTCCTGCATGTCGATTATTAAAAGCTAAAAAAATTGAGTTTAGCGTGCATGAATATGAGCATGATCCACAAGCCAAAAGCTTTGGCTTAGAAGCCGCAGAGAAGCTCAATTTAGCGGTGCATGAGGTGTTTAAAACCTTACTGGTAACCGATGATAAACAGCACTATGTTGCGATTTTACCAGTGCAGCATCACTTAAATTTAAAGAAAGTTGCCACTGCATTTGGCTGTAAAAAATTGCACATGGCCGACCCAAAAAATGCCGAACGTTTAACGGGTTACTTGGTGGGTGGTATTAGCCCACTTGGGCAAAAAAAGCGGTTAAAAACCGTGGTCGATGCCAGTGCAGAAGCATTGGCAAAAATATATGTCAGTGGTGGGAAACGTGGCTTAGATATTGGCTTAAAACCGCAAGATTTGGCGCAAATTTTAGAAGCGAAATTTATAGATGTGTTAGATGACGCATAAAAAAAGGGATCGAAATGATCCCTTAATACATCAATAACGGTTAAACAAATTTTAAGAACAACCAATATAGACTCGCCGAAATCAGCATAGCACAAGGCAAGGTTAAGACCCAAGCCATTAAAATACTTTTCACGGTTGACCATTGTAAGCCTGATTTGTTGGCTGTCATAGTCCCTGCAACGGCGCTGTTTAAAACATGCGTAGTGCTAACAGGTAAGCCAAATTTATCTGCGGCAATAATAGTTCCCATGGCTACTAATTCGGCAGACATGCCTTGACCATAGGTTAAATGGGTTTTACCAATGCGTTCGCCCACAGTCACAACAATCCGTTTCCAACCCACCATTGTTCCTAAGCCAAGCGCCAAAGCAACGGCAACTTTAACCCATGTTGGAATATATTGGGTTGCTTGATCGAGGTTGCCACGGTAGTCTGAAATAGTCGCTTTTTGTGCTGCATTGAATTGGTCTAAATGATGACCTTTGTCGAGTTGTTTCAAGCTGGTACTGCTTAAATACATGTCATTACGTAAGTTAATGCTGGCTTGTTCTGGGACTTTAGCAATGCTGCCATAACTTGCCACTGCTTCACCAATATGATTCGACAATGCTGCAACCGCAGGAATCACCTCTGGCGTATTTTGATGGTTTTGAATGAATTGTGTCAGTACCGTACGGGCTTTTGACTCTGGCATTGTATCAGGATGAATCGTCAAAATATGCGCTGATTTTTCTGATAATGCCGCGAAAGATTCGACTTGATTGGCATCCATGGTTTTATTGAGTGAATAAGCCAATGGGATAATGCCAATTAAAATGAGCATAATTAAGCCCATACCTTTTTGCCCATCGTTAGAGCCATGCGCGAAGCTAACACCGGTACAGGTTAAGATGAGTAAAGTACGGACTAAAAATGAAGGTGGTGCAGTGCCTTTAGGTGCTTCAAAGACTTCGCTGTTACGTTTTTTAAGCACCAATTTCAATAAAATAAAGGCAACCGCAGCTAAACCAAAGCCAATTAAAGGTGAGAAAAATAACGCTTTCGCCACTTTCATCACTTGTTCTAAGTCAATTCCACTTACACCATTGCCTGCCGAATGGAGTAACTGATTCATCAGTCCTACACCTAAAATAGAACCGATCATACTATGTGAACTAGATGCGGGTATGCCAAAGAACCATGTACCCAAATTCCAAATAATTGCAGCAATGAGCAGGGCAAATACCATAGCAAAGCCTGCACCGCTGTTCACATGTAAAATCAGCTCGACAGGAAGTAAGGCAATAATGCCGTAAGCGACAGCACCACTAGCAGTCAGTACCCCTAAAAAATTAAAAAAGCCTGACCACATCACCGCAACTGGTGCAGGCATAGCGTTGGTATAAATGACGGTCGCAACTGCATTGGCTGTGTCGTGAAAACCATTTACAAATTCAAAACTTAGGGCAATGACCAATGCAAGCCCAAGCATCATAAATGAAAATGCACTCAGTGGTGGTACGTGTGATAAGTCAAATTTGAGTTGCATACCAATATATATCAATGCGCCAAGAACAATAGTTGTAAAAATATATTTGAACCATGTTGGGCTTGGTGCATGGACATTAGTGCTATTTTTGATCGGAGTATATTGGGGAATGGGTGCAGAAGTTGAAACAGCCGAGGCCTGATGATTCATGCGATTGCTGATGTAGTTAAATGAAAGTGGCTAAATACTGAAACTTTAATATGACAGTCCGATGACACTGTCTAATAAAAAATAGGGCTTATATGTGAATTGTTTCTGGTTTTAATCTAATTTTGTTGATGTATTTGGGTGCTAACGGTATTTAAATTGTCATCTTTTTATCATGAAATTGACATATGCATGATGTTTTAGGGAGGAATATGAAACCTTATTTACACCACAACTTTGGCGACATTTTAGCTGTAAAAGTGAGGTTTTTTGTTTTAAGAACACAAAGCAAATAAGGTGGTGCTCACCTCATTTGCTTAGAAAGACATGGAAAGTGTGATATTAGTGAGATGCTGTTGGCGTCACTTTTAATGGGTTAAACGACTGTGACGTTGGCATCAATTCAATTCGATTAATATTGACATGCGCAGGTTGTGACACAATCCACGCCACCGTATTGGCAATGTCCTCAGGTAACAAAGGTGCAGTGTTTTGATATAACTGCTGTGCTTTGTCGGCATTGCCATGAAAACGCACCACTGAAAATTCAGTACCGCCACAAAGCCCCGGCTCAATATTGGTGACACGCACGCCTGTGCCCGCCAAATCTGCACGCAAATTTAAACTAAACTGTGCCACAAAGGCTTTGGTTGCACCATATACATTCCCACCTGGATACGGATAAGTACCTGCGATTGAACCTAAATTAATGATGATGCCAGTTTTCTTTTCGACCATATGTGGCAAGACCAAACGGCTCATGTTCATTAGCCCTTTAATATTGGTGTCGAGCATGGTTTGCCATTCGTCCAAATTGGCTGTGTCGGCAGCATCAAGCCCTAAAGCAAGCCCTGCATTGTTCACCAACACTGAAACATGACTTAAGCTAAATTCAGGCGGCAGTGTGTTTAAGGCTGTTGCTAATTGTTGATGTGATGCTGTGACATCTAAGCATAGCGGGAAAAATGCTGTACCAAGTTCTGCTTGCATCTGCTGTAATTTATCTAAGCGCCGTGCGGCACCAATCACACGATAACCTTGTTGAATCAATGCTTGGCTAATCGCATAGCCAAATCCTGAAGATGCACCTGTAACCAAAGCCAACATAGCGGTTCCTTTTGATTTATAAGACATGAAAAATCAGACTCATCATGAGCAATCCAACACTCATAATTAACACCTTCTGTACAATACGACCATTACTTGTAATGGTGTGTTGGCTACCAAAATGGTTGCCAATAATATTGGCGGCAATCATGGGTAGGCTAATTAAAAACAATAATTTACCTGCCATCACAAATGCAATGAGTGCGCCAAAGTTAGAACAGAAATTAAATATTTTTGCCGTTGCTGAGGCGTTTAATAGGGTAAATTTATTAATTAAAAACAGGGCAATAATAAATAAGCTACCAGTACCTGGGCCAAAAAAACCATCGTAAAAACCAACGCTTACACACACAAGGCTGAGCAGCAATTTAGAGCTTGCAAACTCACCATTCACTCGGTCATTACTTTGGCTGAGTAAACGGCTTTTACAGAGTGTGATGATTAAACCAATCGGTAATAAGCAAATGACTAAAAGGGTCATGATGGTGCTGGGTAAAATTAAAATACATTTTGCACCTAAATATGCCCCAATCAGTGCCATAACTACGCCAAGTGGTACGACTTGCCAAATAATGGCGCGGCTACGCATGAAATTGCGAATGGCGGCTAAAGTTCCGACCATACTGACCAATTTTTCTTGTCCTAATGCGACTTGCGTCGGCACACCTGCCATCATCATGGCAGGAATAAGCAGTAAGCCTGCACCACCTGCAACTGCATCAATATAGCCTGCAATCAGTGCAGCAAAACACAGCAGTAGCACACCCCATAAAAAATGTTGTTCAAGAAGGCTTTGTGCAATAAACACCACAGTCATCCGATAAAAAGTGATTCATCTTTATGCCATGCCTGAACTGGCAAAAGTAGTAACAGCAGACTAGAATGCAATGAAACTGTTTGGGTCACAAAAGATCAACTGTTATGGTCAAGGCATATCAAGCAACAAAGATTCAGCAGGTCATGGATGATATTCTGACCCGTATTGCAACACGTCAGTTATTGGTTGGTAGTAAATTGCCTTCTTTACGTAAATTGGCGCAAAGTTTGGGCGTTTCAGTTTCTACTGTATTAGAAGCCTATGAGCGTTTAATTGCCGATCATCAAATTGAAGTGCGTCGTGGCTCGGGGTATTTTGTTTTAAATCAAAAAGATGATATGGGAATTGACTTGCCCAAAACCCAAGCTGAAATGGCAACACATCCATTTTGGGTTGCACATCAAGCCTTAATTGCCCACGATGCTAAATATACGCCCGGTTGTGGTTGGTTACCTGCAAGTTGGATGCCTGAAAGTTTGGTACGGAAGTCGTTGCGGGTTGCTTTGCAAGCCAAGCCTGAAGATTTATTAAGTTATAGTCCTGTGCTTGGATTTGAGCCTTTACGTGATTTAATTAGTCAACGTATTCAATATTATGGGGTTAATCTACATCCCGATCAGATTTTGTTGACCGAAAATGGCACACATGCGCTCGATTTAATTTGTCGAACATGGTTAAAGCCGGGTGATGTGGTGCTAGTCGATGACCCTTGTTATTTTAACTTTTTCACTTTGTTAGAGTTGTTGCAAGTACGGGTCATTGCGATTCCATTGACTCCAAATGGCCCCGACTTACCTGCTTTTTTAGAAGCGATGCAAGCGTCACCAAAGTTATATATCACCAATTCTGGCCCACATAATCCAACAGGTGCAAGCTTAAATATTGCCGTGGCGTATCAAGTTTTGAAAATGGCAGAGCAGGGCAATATGCTGATTGTTGAAGACGATGTTTATGCCGATTTTGAAAGTATCCCTGCGCCACGCTATGCAGCATTGTCTAATTTTGAACGCGTGATTCAAGTCAGTAGTTTTTCTAAGTCTTTGTCTGCGGCTTTTCGCTGTGGCTATATTGCGGCAAAATCGGAATATATTGATTTATTGGTGAAAGTAAAGATTGCGACCAGTTTTAGCTGTAATCAACTAAATAGTTTATTGGTCTATCACACCTTAAAAAATGCGCAGTATCGGCGACACATGGATAGTGTGCATCAGCGGTTGAATGAAACACGGCGTTTTGTGGTTGCACGTTTAGAAGCTTTGGACATTGTAGTGTGGACGATTCCTAAAGCAGGAATGTTTTTGTGGTGTCAGTTACCTGAAGGGATTATTGCCGAAGATTTAGTGCGGATATGCAAACAAGATCGCGTGATTTTGGCGGCAGGTACTAATTTTAGCCATACTCAAACTGCCCAAAAATTTATGCGTTTTAATATTGCACAATGTACCGATCAAGCCTTTTTTGATTTACTTGAGAAAGGTTTAAGGCAATTACAGAATAAGTAAAGTTGGGCTTTACGCGTTTAAATTATCATGCCGATATTACATAAACTTTTTCTAACGTTGGATGTCGAGATATTATTTTGATCAATTAAAGTGCAATTTAACTGACCTGATTTAATTTAAAAAACAATCGAGACACGCAGTTGATCTTCATATTCGCCCGCAGCTTGGAAGGCATTTGGGCGTTCATTCAGCATGACACGGACAATAAACTTTTGTTTTTCATAATTGATTGGTGAAATTGGTGTTCTCCAAAGATTTCTTGTTGCACCGTCAATCGTCATTTTAGTATGAATTTGATGACCTTGACGATCGATCAGACGACTAGCGCCATTTATATTATTTAAATTCTTTGCATCAAAAATAATATTATATTTTTGAGCACACTGTATTTCTAACGCTGTAGCCGTAGCGTTGCCATTATTATATTTTAAATAAAGTTGATTCAGACTGACACTGCTAATACCACAGCTTGGCATTGCATTGACGGTTTGGTTCGGAAAAATCACCATTGCGAGCAAAATACCAAAAAAATATCTGTTCATGGTCTTATCCTCATATTATTGACAAATCAGGTCGAGAACCTGATCTTCTTTGATTTGATCGGAAACAGTCAGTTGTGTACGACACTGATTGGGCGAGCTTGAAAAAATATCGAGCTGATACTGCCCTGGAATTAAGCTATATAGTGTCGCTGTGCCGTCAGAACCAATTGGATATATATCTTTTTCAGGATTATTGATATGAAGTTCTGAGCCTTTGGCAAAAGGTTTGTGATCTGTTGTTAATGGGCGAACTGTAATATTTTGGGCATGATAAATTGGATAATTAATCACATAGCCACGCTGGTTTAGCCCTGTTAATACATAACTTGAAGACAGAATTTTATCGTCTACAGGTAATTGGTCTTGGTTCAAATTAATTTCTGAAGGGACATAAGGAATAATATTGTGGATAAATGCGTAACCATTTTTATTGGTTTTATTGACCAAAGAATTTGTTAAATACAAATCAATATTTGGATATTGGTCAACTTTCACTAAAGCGAAAGCATTGTTAACCGATTTAGTAAAGGCAAATTGATTGGCGAGCCATACCATCGAGCCACTAAAGTTAAGTTGTGCTTGATTGCCGCTATGGGTTTTATAATATTGAAAGTCTAAGTCACCGACATTGGTTTTATAACGACCATCGAAGCTATAAACATTTTGATTGTTTCTACGATTAACCCCAACACTATAATCTAAACCTGTTTGCTGATTAGAATATTGAGCAAATTGTAGGTTAGATTCGTTATTGGTTGATTGTGCTGCATGAATGGCTTTGTTTTGGTCAAAACGATAGGTTAGTGCGAGAACTGCACCAGAATTTTTCGTTGCACCGAAGGCATTAAAATAATTAACCTGAAGGTCTAGTTTTGGGGTGACTCGACGTGTAAATCCAAGGGTAAAAACTTTATTATCCTGATTACGAGAGCTTGGATTGTTCGAAGTATAATAACGCTGCTCAGCATAATTTAGATTAATATTATCAAGCCAAGGAATTTTGCTAAAACTGAGATAAACTAAATTTTCAAATTTAATCGGCGCAAAACTATCGGTTAGTTCATCTCCAATAAATTTATAATTGCGTTCTTGGTAACGACTGCTTAATCCTAAACTAACTCGTTTAAATTCTTTGCTCGTTGAAAATCCATAGGCCGAGCTAAGGTGGCTTTTTTTGTCATAAGAACTCATGGCCAATAAATCGACGACAACACTATGGGCCACTGCTTGAGTCCACATTATGCCTAGGTTTTGAATGTCTTGTGAGTAAGCGGCATTAAAACCTAAAGATATATTTTGACTAATTCCTCGGCGAAAAAAGCCACTGGTGAAAAAATTACGGTAATCACTGCTATCTAAATTATAGTTGTAACGCAGTTTACCCAGTGAAATATTGTAGTCATTTAACCCCGGTCTTAATAACTGATTGCTAAGCAGTACTGGAAAAGACTGCACACTACGATTGCCTAAAATATCTTCAACAACAATTTGTGCATTGCCTGTTTGTTGTAAATTAGCACCGACTTGTAAGTTATAGTCACCCGGCGTCACTTGTTGTTGGTAGACGCTAACGCCATTAATATAGAGGTCAACCGTTGATGGAACTTTGGCGCTGCCTTGTAAACTTGGTACATTCCAATAAACAAAGCCTGGGCGAGATTGATAATTGGTTCCCCAACTAATGCCACCAAAGCGTAATGAGTTGATTAATGGATTATAAGGTGTGGTTGCATCACCAATGACTAAGTTGGTGAGTTTTTCTGGAAAATCAAATTGTAATGTTGTGTTGACGCGTACAGTTTTGTTTAAATCTGCTTCATTATAGTAAGCAAAAGTATTATTAAATAACCAATAATCTTTAAACAAGCCCAATTGAATGAGTGTGTTATAACTTTGATTGGTGTTTTGATTGTTATCTTGATAATTATAAAATAATTCATAATTAATAAAGCCACCAAAATTTGCAGGCGTGACTTTTTGTTGGGTATCACTTGCATTTTGATGTTTAAAAAGATTGGTGGCAATATCGACTTTTAAAGATTGGCTAGATTCATCGAATTGTGCCGTAATGTCTTTTTGTTCGTTAGATACTGCACAGAAATGAGCATTACTTGCTGAACGATCTAGTTTGCTAAGATCGACATCACGGTCAGCTAAGATTTGGCAATCAATATAGTAGCGGTCATTTTGTTTCAAAACGACAATGTCTTGATTCATGTTTAATTGATTAATCCAGATGCTTGCGAGAATCTCTTCAGAAGGGATTTCTGCATAAATTTTGGTCGCAATACAGGTCTGAATAAGTAAGCATAACATGGTTTTTTTATTCATCTGAATGCTCCCCCAAACGCATACTTGGGACTTTATGGATTAAACTTTAAAATTTGTTGTTCTGGGCTTTTATCAGTCTGTAACGCAATACTGTACTGTTGAGTATTATTCAATGGCATATTGATTGGATAAGCGCCTGTTTTATTGGCTAAAATGTATTTCATTTCTTTATTTTCATAGACAACTTTTTTATTGACATCTAGGAGCTGTAAATGACTGATTTGCACATGAGATTGAGCTAAGTTTTTAATTTCAATTGTATTATTTTTAAATTGGGTATCTAACTTCAACCCATCTTGAGCACCGACAAATACAGGCATATTAAAATTTAATAAAAAACCAACTTTTGCTCCAGGGCTTGCTTCTTGTGGAAGTTCATTCAGAATTAAACGCCAAGTCCCTTCTTGACCTTTAGGGACAATTGAATCAATTGGTTGCTTAAAACCAATGCGTAGCGCTTGTTTACCTTGCGCTTGAATAATAAAACTTTTCGGATTAATGATGATACTTGGATCCTCTGTGAGTACATTTTCCCCTTTTTCATCTTGTGTCCATTTATAGATATGTGCCTCAAAAATACGTTTTTGATCGGTATCAGTTGAGGTAATTGACAGGGTTGTGCTGCGTTGACGGGCTGTATCTTGGATATACAGTTGTACAGGTTCTAAAGCAATACCGGCATAAGATGATGTTGCTGATAAAAATAGGCAAGATAAAAGTAATTTTTTCATAAGTTTCACCATCGATATCACTTTGATTTAAAAGAAAAATGCTAATTAATCGAAATTAATTAGCATGGATGAGCTAGATTAGTAACTAACGTTAACTTTATAGGTATCTGTATATGTACCAGCAAGTTGAGTTGCAGATACCGCATTATTTGCGACAGTGACCGTATATTTGTCAGAAGAAGAGCCAACCATGTTGGTGTTGCCCCATGCTAGTAATCCCTTTGGGCCACTTGTGGTGATGGTTGTACTAATGGTTTTTGATGGATCTGTATTGTGTTTTACAAAGGTACTACTTTTAGTTCCTGCATTTGCTGTACTAATATTTAAAATATAAGGTGTATTTGTTGTCACGGTATAGTCTTTTGAAACTGATCCACCAGTTGATTTAAGGTCGATAGCACCACCACCAGTGACTTCACATTTTTTATCTACGACCAGTTTAATTGGAATTTCTAAACTACAACCTTCCGTTGTTGTACAGCCACTCCAACTAAATTTAGCAAGATCAGCACTGACATCATCTGCAAATGCTGTTGTTATACCAGAACCGAGTACCAGTGCAGTAAATACACATTGAGTGAATAATTTCATTGTCTCTCTCCATTTCATTTATAATTTCCGAATTAGTACTGAGCATTCCTGCTTTAATTAACTAACCCAGTAGTATTAAGTTAACAGCCGAATGAGTGTTTAAAAATCACTGAAATTGGTTATTTTTAATATGTTTTATGTGAAATTTTGTTTTCTAAACTATTGTTTTAAATGTAAAATTTTTAACTTTAGGTTTTTTTAATATTTTATTCAATACCTGAAACTGGTGATTTTAAAGTCGGTTTTTATAAATGTATCCTGCACTAGAGTCCTCATAAATTATATTAAAGGCCTTGCCGATTTGAATTTAATAATCGCTTAAAGCTAGAGCTATTAAGATTTTATAAAGTTAATTTATAATCGTTAAATTTTATTCTGAAATTAAAGGTGATAAGTTACGTGTAAGTTGTTTTAAAATAAATTAAAAAAATGATTCCCTTAATTTAGGATGTTTTAGGTAAGGTTACCAAAATTCTGGTTTGACCATGTCGCGATAAAATATTTAAGTTTCCACCTAAACGTTGCACGCGAATCTGCATACTATGTAATCCTACATGTAAGCCTTGTTGTACTTGTTGAGGATCAAAGCCAATACCATTATCTTCAATGATTAAACATAATTGTGCATCATCTTGTGTGAGTGAAATTTCAACATTATTCGCTTGGCTGTGCTTAAGCACATTCGTCAGCATCTCCTCCAAAATTCGACTCAGGGTAATACATTGTAAAGAGGTTGGTGTAGTCTGCCAAAATTGAGGAATATTCCATGTAGATTGAAGTTCAATCTCTTCAAATAATTCTACAAATCTTCGACGTATTGATGCTGCCCAAAGCGTTGGAGTATTTGGTACTTCAGCACCTATGCTAGAACCACTGTCGATGACTTGGCGTAAGTCACTGCGTAATAATTTTAAGATTGATAAAAAATGAGATTTATCAATATGATGACTTTTATCTACTAAAATCATCGATCGAACGAGAGATCCACCTAAGCCATCATGTAAATCATGTGCAAGATTTAATCGCTCCTGCAAGCGTATATTTTCAAGTTCAAGTAAATGTTTTTTTGCTAAGGATTGGTTTAAATCGGTAGTGACCTGCTCTACTGTTTGGGCGAGTGTCTTATTAAACTCTTGAATTTTATTTACATCATGTGCAATACGCCAAGCGATGATGACTGAAATTGCTAAGGTCATTAATGGTGCAGCAAAGGGGGTAATATAAGGTTGATCCATATTTTTCGTAAAAAACAGATATGAATCATTGCATGAAATTAGAATAAAGCATAATAAAACTAATGCTAATATACGTGTATCCATTCTTTCACTTTTATATATGAACCATTGGTATGCAAGACAAGAAATTATAAATAGAATAAGGCAAAATAAAAATAAAAATAAAAGTATGAGTCCTAAATATTGAATAGGAATAATTATTAATCCTAAGATTCCTAAAATAGAAATTGAAAGAATAATACCTTCAAATAAATTATTTTTCTTTCCTGCAAATCGCCAAATGAATAAGTTAAATGAAAGAACATATCCAATTAAAAAAATAATATTAGCTTTGGCAATTTGTAAACTGTCTGTAAAAGGATAGGTTTCTGTATTTAATATATTAATAATAAAGAGTCCCCAGAATAAGGAGGTTAGTGCATACCAACCGTAAGCAGACTCTTTTTTTCGCATTAACCAAATAAAGAAAACAATAAACCCGAGTGTTAAAGACATGATTAAATTAATAAAATATAAAGTACGATGTTCAAATAAATATTCATTATTTTTTTTAATAATAGAACTTAAGTTGCCAATATAGGTTTTTCCTAAACCAGGATTTTGAGTACTAACACCAATTACCTTAATAAAAAAAGTATTTTCCCCTTCAAGAATATCGGATGAAGACAGTGGCCAATAGCGTGGCATATTCCAACTGCGACTGAGAGGCTCTACTAAATTTTGATCACGCCAAATTAAATTTTGATTTAAGTAAACTTCACCTGCCATATTGATGCTTTCAATATTTAAAGCAAGTGGCTCATTGTGTGAGTCAGAGCAGTATTTTGACCAAATAATTCTATACCACACTACGCCAGAATAGTGTCGCCAACGCTTTTCCCAATAGTCTGGCAAGCTAACTGGCGTCCAGTTTTTAGAAGATGCAATGCTGCTTAATTGCTGCTTAGCAGAGGCCTGAATAGCATCTATTTTTTTTATTTTAATTTCACAGTTAAACTCCTGAGGAGTAAGAACTAAATGACTAAAATTAGAAGCATAAACTTGAGAAAAACTTCCCCAAAAAATAATAAAAAAACCATATTTTTTTAGTCGAGTAAACCAAGTGATTTTGCAGCACCAACGGCTTTGATTCGTGTACATACCGAAAGTTTCCGATAAATATGTTTAATATGGGACTCAACTGTATTTCGAGAAATGTTTAATTGATCTGCAATTTCTTTATTGCTTAAACCTTGTGCAACTAAGAATAAAATTTGGTGTTCTCTTTTAGAAAGCACCGATTCAATTTGCTGCTCTGATTCATTTTTAGATGGATTTAAATTTGGATTGGGAAGTTTATTAAGAATTTTTTGGGCAATAAACGGGTCAATTGGTGCACCACCACGAAGAACACTACGAATAGAAAGTGTAATTTCGAGATCATCACGTTCTTTGAGTACATAACCTGTTGCACCAGTGATGAGTGCTTCTAAAATCATATCTTCTGTACTCCAGGCTGAAATAACCAAAATTGGAATGCAGGGGTCATAATTTTTAAGATGTTGGATAAAAGAGATACCACTACCATCGGGTAAGCCAAGATCAACCAATGCAAAAGAGGTCGAGTGTTTCTCAAGCTGCGTTCGTGCTTGAGTCAGTGTTTGTGCAAAAATAATATTTTCTTGAGAATATCCGATATTCAGTAAGATCCGTTCTAAGCGTTTTTGAATCAATGGTTCATCTTCAAGGACTAAAATAGGCACGGGTAAGACAAAATCAGAGTTTGGCATTAAGACACTCAAAGTATTCATATATTTAATCCTATTTTTACTGAGTTATTGTTGTTGTTGTATCCCTGATACTAGGGATTTTAAAATTTTAATCCGAAATATCAGAATCATACATAAATTTGTGTAAATTCATATTTCTTTAAAATTATGTTATTCATTTATATATAGAATTTAAAAGTATAATTTTTATACATTATTGTGATACTATGTGACATGTGACGCATTTTTGGTCAATTATAATGATGAATAATATAATTAAATTAAGTGTTAAATATTTTGTTGCCTTTTTGACAGGTTGTAGCTCTTTTCAGAGTATTTTTGCTGAAAATTCAACAAGTACGGATGTTGATCTGAATACAGGTATTTTTGAGCAATTAGCAACCATTCGAGTTACTGCTGAAGCTCCAGTTTCAGATTTAAATAAACAAATGACAGTAGGCGTGCTTGGCCATTCCTCTGTGCTGAATACTCCATTTTCTATGACTGCGATTGATGATGCAGATATAGTAAAACGTGGAGCAGATACACTAGGTCAAGTTTTTATCAAAGATCCCGCAATTTATAGCCAAAGTACAACGATGTCGACGAATTGGTGGGGAGTGATGATAAGAGGTTTACCAGTAAGAAATTTTTATATTGATGAAATACCAGCACCACCGGAATGGCTTGGGGATTATCCAACAGAATTTACCGAAAATATAACAGTACTCAAGGGCTTAACGGGGTATATGTATGGTTTTGGAGCACCAGGTGGTGCGATTGACTATCAGTTAAAGCGTCCTAAAAGTACTCCTGAAACTAAAATCACATTTGGCTATCGTAATCCGAGTGTAATGAATATTTTAATCGATCAAAGTGATTATCTTCATACAGTGGATATGAGATATCGATTTATTTTGGGTACAACACAAGGCGAAGCTTATAATGGCAGTGGACAAAACCGTTATATTGGCTCGTTCGCTTTAGATAAAAAAATTTCAGATAATGTTAATTGGACAACAAATTTTTCTTATGAAAATAAGAAAACATTACATGAACCACCTATTTTTTTGTTAGGTAACTTAACTGTTGGTTTGCCAAAACCAACTTATGCTTATGATGATTTTCTTGTAGATAATTCTTTTTATAAGAGTCAATTATTTACTGCAAATACAGCTATGAACTGGCAATTTAGCCCAGATTGGTCGCTTAAATATCAACTTGGCTACACGCAAAAATTGCATCAATTTAATTTTGTCTTTAATTCTTTAGTTAATGCAGCAGGAGATTACAATGGTTTCCTGACACAATTTGCATATCTTGAAAAAAGTTTTGCCCACCAATTGATGCTTTCAGGGAATCTTTCAACAGAAAATGTTCAACATCATCTGCATATGGGATTCGGTAATACAAAAAGTTGGTTAAAAACATCTAGTTATTATTCAGACAAAAGCCCTAGATTAGATGATTATGTTGATAATTTATACCAAAAACAAAATTATCTTATTGCTCATCATCCAGATTTTTCACTTAATGCTACGCGCTCAGTAGTAGAACAGTCTTATGCTTTCTTGAGTGATAAAGTGCAAATTAATGACCAATTTCAGACTATTTTAGGTTTGCGCTATACGTCTTATGATGCTGAAGATTCTACTCATCATGCAACATCTAACTCAGGATACAGTACTCAGGCAGCTACCCCAACATTGGCTTTGATCTATAAGCCATTAACGAATATGACGGTGTATTTGAATTATGTAGAAAGTCTTGAAGAAGGGCAGCGTGTGAGTTCTATTTATAAAAATGCAGGTGAAGTGCTGAATGCGACCAGAAGTAAGCAACATGAATTAGGGATTAAATACGATACAACACAATTTTTTGCAACAGCAGCTTTGTTTAAAATACAGCGTACCGCGATTATTGAGAATGAAAATAATGAGCTTAGCCAAGATGGTCTCACCTATTATCGTGGTCTTGAGCTGAATGCATCTTTTAAGCCTATTGATTCGCTGACCATAGGCGCAGGTATGATGTATTTAGATGCTAAAATTGATAAAAAAAGTCAATCTAGTGCTGAATTAACGGGTAATCGTCCAGAAAGCGTTCCAAAATATATCGGCACTTTGAATGCAGAATATTTATTAAATAGTCTTCAGGGATTAAGCCTACATGGTAATGTAAGATATAATGGAAAATCGTATGCAACGAATAGCAATATCTTGGAAATACCAGCATATGCTCTTGTTAATGCTGGATTGTCTTATAGTTTCACGATTGCTCAGCAAGATATCGTTTTAAATGCGAATATTAATAATATCTTCAATAAAAAATATTGGGCCTCTAACAGCACTTTTGTAAATATTGGTGAAGGTCGAAATGCAGTTTTATCATGTAGTATAAAATGGTAAGACTTATAAATTTAATTATTTATTTTCAGAAATTTATGATTGTTGAGTAGTGATATTCAGAACTTTGGTTATTTACGTTAAGCTTTTCGTTTTTAAGTTTTATGCTACTTCTTTACAATTTGGCGGTGAAGGTGGGATTCGAACCCACGATACGCTATAAACGTATACACACTTTCCAGGCGTGCTCCTTCAGCCACTCGGACACTTCACCAATTCGCGCGATCATACCGAAAAAAAATCAGCCTGCCAAGTTGCAAACATAGATTTTGAGCAAAAGCATTCGCACAGTGGTAAAATCGCTCAATCACAATTGATGATAGCCGTTTTTTTATGCAACAAACCGCAAAAAAGCCTGCATTACCTGCCATCACCCTTGCAGCACTAGGGGTTGTATTTGGTGATATTGGAACAAGTCCGTTATATGCGTTTGCACAGACGTTTTCGAGTGCACATGTTCAAATTTCGGAAGCGACTGTATTTGGTATTTTATCCCTGATTTTTTGGTGTATTACTTTATCTATCAGCTTTAAATATGTTTCGATTATTATGCGTGCCGATAACAATGGCGAAGGCGGTATTATGTCGCTATTGGCGTTGTTGCTGCGTACCAAACGTATTGTCGATCAGAAAAAAATTTATTTGATTGCGCTTGGCTTTGTTGGGGCATCGCTCTTTTTTGGAGATGGCATTATTACCCCAGCCATCTCAGTGTTATCAGCGATTGAAGGTTTAAGTCTCGCCACCCCTGCTTTTGATAAATGGTTGATGCCAATTGCACTTGGGATTCTGACTGCTTTATTTATGGTACAGCGTCACGGTACTGCGACGATGGGTAAATTCTTTGGTCCAATTACCTTGGTATGGTTTATCTCAATTGGTTTATTTGGTCTTTGGAGCATTATCCAAACGCCACATATTTTGCATTTTGTAAATCCATATTGGGCGGTTGAATTTGCGATTCATCAACCTTTTGTAGCATTTATTGCGATGGGTTCAGTGGTATTGACCTTAACAGGAGGCGAAGCTTTATACGCCGATATGGGGCATTTTGGACGACTCCCAATTCGTTTGGCGTGGTTTATTGTGGTTTGTCCATGCTTATTACTCAATTATGCTGGACAAGGTGCACTATTGCTGCGCGATGCATCTGCGGTGACGCATCCATTTTATTTAATGGTTCCTGATTGGGCGTTATATCCAACGATTGGCTTGGCAACTGCTGCTGCGGTGATTGCATCGCAAGCAGTGATTACAGGCGTCTTTTCAATGGTCAATCAGGCCATTCAATTACGCTATTTGCCACGTTTAACCATTAATCATACTTCTGATATTGAGCAAGGACAGATTTATGTACCCTTTATTAACTGGGTACTCTATATCTCTGTTTTTATTCTTATTATTTTATTTAAAAGTAGCGGTAATCTTGCAAGTGCCTATGGCGTAGCTGTCACCATGACCATGCTTTGTGTCACAATTTTAATTTCAGTTTTGGCTTATGGGTCATGGCGTTGGCCGTGGTGGAAAGTCGCCCTGTTTGCGATCCCATTTTTAGCCCTTGATGGCGTATTTGTTGCCTCAACTGCATTAAAAATTGTTTCAGGTGGATGGGTACCAATCGTGATTGGTGCAGCTGCATTTACAATTTTAATGACATGGAAGCGTGGGCGTGAAATTGTCTTTGCTCGTTTGGAAAAGGATGCACTGCCGTTAGATTTATTCATTAAAAGCGTAGGGATGAGTGATGAAACCAAATATGTTCCTGGCGAAGCCATCTTTTTAACAGGTACGCCAAATATTGTGCCTCATGCAATGTTGCATAACATTAAACATAATAAAGTCTTGCATGAGCGTAATGTGATGGTCACGGTCATCACGCAAGATATTCCTTATGTCACTGATGATGAACGCTTATTTATTGAAAAATTGGATGATCGGTTTTATCGTATTTTTCTTTATTATGGTTTTAAAGACCAACCGAATGTGCCCAAAGCCTTGGTGCAGGCCTATGCTTCTTTGGGGTTTGAATTAGATATGATGCAACTGAGTTTCTTTATTTCGCGTGATCGCCTGATTCATACGGTGGGTGAGGGAATGTCGCCTTGGCGTGAAAAGCTGTTTATTTCGATGTATCGTAATACTAGTCCTGTAAGTGACTATTATCAAATACCAACCAACCGTGTGGTTGAGCTAGGCAGTCAGATTGAAATTTAAAGAATTGTTTTAGCAATAAAAAACCAAGGACGATGCCTTGGTTTTTTTAGCACTTTTACTGTGCTGTTGGGGTGGTATGGGTTGCAGCAGGTGGTTGATCTGTTGGTGCAGGCGTATCTGTAGTTGCGGTTTCAGGCGTTACGGGCAAGAACTTACCACTTTGTAGCAATTCTTTGAGTGAGCCTGGTTGCCCATTTACAGTTGTGCTTATCGTTGCTTGAGAGAGACTTTCAAGTGTTGTACCCGGTTGTACTGCCGGTTCAGCAAATGCTGTCGTCGCGCTCAATACGCCAAGACTTAAACCAATAACAAGAGATAAATTACGCATGAGTCACTCCAATAAAAAAATGAAGCTAAAACTAGCCGATAGAATGCGTCAAAAATCCCATAAAAAAGTAAAATGATCAATGTTCTGTACGCAATTTCAACAAAATATTACTGAATATTGTGTCGTTAATCTCATTTTTAGCTAACACTAAATCATATGAAAAATCACGTAATATAAGTATGGGGTGTACTATCGTGTTAAATAGCTTGTTGCGAGCATGATCGAAAGAAGCATAAAAAGACAAGCACAGGTTCGATTAAAAAATTCTTTGGTTTCTAGGTAAAATTAATTTGTTTTAAAAAAATTGTGATTGATATTGAGGTTCATAACGTATTTTTAACTTTCGATAGTGGGTCTTATTGGAACTGTGGTCAAAGCAAAAATAGAGTGAATTTTTAAGAACTCTTTTCTTTTTTACAACTTTTATTGGGTTGGAAAGTATTATAAATTGAGAAGCTTAACTTATTCTATAATTCCGAGTATTTTAATTGGAATTAAATCGAAATTATAATATTTTTTATGAAAATTAAATCTGATTAAAATGATTGGATTTAAATAAATATTATTATATATCAATGTTTTGTAAATAATATTTAAATTATGTGTTTAAAGCGGATTGCATAATGTAAAAGTAGCTTCTATGATTATATTTATCCGATGAGGGGTAAATAAAAAATGTTGAAAAAATTATTGGTTTTATCATTATTAGCAGCGTCTTCAGCAACATTTGCTGGGAATTGGCAAGTTAAGGTGGGAGGCAGTGTTTTAGCACCTTCAAAAGATGACAATACTTTGGCTAATGGTCTGGTCACGAATGCAAAAGCGGATCATGCTTTTAGTTTCACCCCATCTGTAGAGTATTTCTTTGGGGAAAGTGGTATCTCTACAGAACTATTATTAGCAACGCCATTTAAGCATGATGTAACGGCAAGTGTTGCCGGTGGTAATTCTGAAAAAATTGCATCATTTAAACATTTACCACCAACATTGACCGTTAAATATAACTTTAAAAATTCAACAGGCTTTACACCTTATGTTGGTGTGGGTGCAACTGCTGTAATTATTTGGGGTGAAGAGACCAAAGGTGCAATTGAGGGTGCTAAATTAAAGGCGGATAATGCTTATGGTGTTGCAGGACAAGTTGGCTTTAATTTCCAACCTGCTGATGCCAAAAATTGGGGTGTTTTTGCTGATGTACGCTATGCTGATGTAAGTTCTGATCTAAAACTCAATGGTGAAAAAATTGGAACATTGGATGTGAATCCATGGGTCTACACGATTGGTTATAGCTACCGTTTCTAAGTCTCTATGCAACAGAGTTAGAAGAGGAAACCTCATTCATTGCAATGAGGTTTTTTATTGCGGTAAAAATGCTTACGAAACGCATATCAAAATTGCTATTGCCTTGATGTAGACAAGGTTAAAGTCTAAGAGTTGAGGTTTTGTAAGCATTTCCAAGTTCCACGTGGTTCAAAATAAAGAGGGTATCTTATACGGTGGAATGTTGACTTAATATAAGGAGTAAGCCATGCAGATTAAGTTTTATGTGAGTATATGTTTAATCGGTTTGAGTAGTAGTTTTTCATTACATGCGGCTAGTTTTTCTTGTAATCAGGCAATGCAGCCAGATGAGAAAACCATTTGCCAAGTACGCCATTTAAATGATGCAGATGTCAAAATGGCAACGACTTATGCGCTTGTATTACATGCCTTACCTATGGGTGGGCGAGAGCAACAGAAAAGTGTGCAAGCACAGTGGTTAAAGCAGCGGCATACGTGTGGTAAACAGCAACGCTGTTTAACTCAGCTTTATCAGCAACGTCAGCAGCAGCTAGATGATATTGTTCAATCACGGATTTTAAGCCAAGGGCCTTTTTAAAGAGAATTTGTGTTGAAAATTTGATTGCCTATTTGCTATGCAAGTTGCTCTGAATTTTAGGATTGAAATTCTGTGAATCATCTCCATCAATAACTGCATCGTTATAGTTCATATTGATATCATAAAAAGGAGTGACACATGAGCGAACAGAATGTTGCACAAAAACATAGCTTCCAAGCAGAAGTTGCCCAATTATTGCATTTGGTTACTCACTCATTATATTCAAACCCTGATATTTTCCTCCGCGAACTGATCTCAAATGCGTCAGATGCCTGCGATAAACTACGTTTCGAAGGTATTAATCAGCCAGAATTATTTGAAGATGCGCCTGATTTACGTGTACGTGTAAGTTTAGATAAAGACCAAAAAACCATTACCATTTCAGACAATGGGATTGGTTTAACTGAACAAGAAGCGATTGATAATTTAGGAACAATTGCCAAATCAGGCACGAAAGACTTTATGTCGAAGCTTACGGGCGATCAAAAATCAGATGCACAATTGATTGGTCAATTTGGTGTTGGTTTTTATTCAGGCTTTATTGTTGCGGAAAAAATTACTGTAGAGTCACGCCGTGCAGGGGAAAATGCAGCGCAAGCTGTACGTTGGATTAGCGGCGGTACGGGTGATTTTGAAGTTCAAACCGTCAGTAAAGTTTCACGTGGAACAGACATTATTCTGCATTTGCGTGATGATGCGTTGGACTATTTAGACGCGCATAAAGTGAAGCAAATTATTAACAAGTATTCAGACCATATTAGCTTGCCAATTGAAATGCAAAAAGAGGTTTGGCAGCAAGAAGAAGTTGCAGAAGGCGAAGAACCTAAAGCTGGTGAATATGTTAAAACTGACGAGTGGGAAGCGATTAACTCGGCAAGTGCACTATGGTCACGCAATAAATCGGAAGTGAGTGAAGAGCAATATATCGAGTTTTATAAAAACCTAAGCCATGACTTTGCAGCACCATTGGCATGGACGCATAACCGTGTTGAAGGCAATACTGAATATACCCAGTTGTTGTATGTTCCAAGCAAAGCCGCACAAGACATTTTTACCCGTGAAGCCAAAGCGGGCATTAAACTGTATGTAAAACGCGTCTTTATTATGGATGATGCAGATAATCTGATTCCAAATTATTTGCGTTTTGTGCAAGGTGTAGTCGACAGCGCCGATTTACCACTGAATGTAAGCCGTGAATTACTGCAAGAAAGCCGCGATGTGAAAACCATTCGTGAAGGTAACGCACGCCGTATTTTAACTTTGCTTGATGGTTTGGCTAAATCGGACGATGAAAAAGAGCAAGCTAACTTCAAAACCTTCTATGCTGAATTTGGTTCAGTGATTAAAGAAGGTTTAGGTGAAGACGTTGGTAATCGCGAGCGCATCTTAAAATTATTACGTTATGCAACATCAATCAATGATGATGTAAGCACGTCATTAGCCGATTACAAAGCACGTATGAAAGACGGGCAAAAAGCCATTTATTACGTGACGGCGGATAGCTTAACGGCTGCTAAAAACTCTCCACAGCTTGAATTATTCAAGAAAAAAGGCATTGAAGTTCTATTAATGTCTGAACGTGTCGATGAGTGGGCGATGAATTTCGTCAATGACTTTGATGGCATGCCGCTACAAAATGTATCGAAAGGTGCAGTAGATTTAGGCGACTTGCAAGATGCAGAAGAGAAAAAAGCCCTCGAGCAAGCTGCAGAAGCATTTAAACCTGTGGTTGAAAAACTCTCTGATACCTTAAAAGACAAAACCCAAGAAGTGCGTGTGACCACGCGTTTGGTGGACTCACCAGCTTGCTTAGTGACCGCAGAAGGTGAGTTGTCGCCACAGCTGATTCGTATGCTTAAACAAGCAGGGCAGCCTGTACCTGAGTTAAAACCAATTTTGGAAATTAACCCTGAGCATCCATTGGTACAAAAATTAGATAGTTCAACGCATTTTGAAGATCTAGCCAATGTGATTTTTGATCAGGCGGTGATTGCCGAAGGTGGCTTACCTGAAGACCCAGCTGCTTATGTCAAACGGATCAATAACTTATTGTTGAAATAAACATCCTACCTAATCTAAAAAACCGAGTGATCTGCACTCGGTTTTTTTATATAACCAGATGTGAGTTCTATACAGGATCGATATGGGTAATCACATCAATGACACGATGTTTTTGCATGACTTGATTGCGTACATTGACTGCAATATCATGGCCTTCCCGTATATTTAAATCACCATCTACTTCAATGTGAGCATCAATAATAATCATATCACCCATTTTTCGGGTGCGAATTTGATGCACGCCTTGAATGCCTGTTGTTGCTAAAATTGTTGCTTGAATGGCTTGTACATCTTGTTCATCTGCAGCGCGATCCATTAAGTCACTTAATGCTTCCCACCCAAACTCAGTTCCCATCTTAATAATCATGCACGCTACTAAAAGTGCTGCAATAGGGTCTAAAATAGGATAGCCCATTAAGTTACCTAAAATCCCAATCATCACCACAAAAGACGAAGCTGCATCAGAACGGGCGTGCCATGCATTGGCAACCAACATACTCGATTTAACTTGTTTGGCAATGCGTAGCATGTAGCGGAACAACAGTTCTTTGGACACTAAAGCTGCCATGGCGACATAAATCGCAATCCCATGCACTTGTGGAATATCTTGGTGATGCATGATTTTTTCAATCGCTGAAATGGACATACCAATTCCAACAATAACTAAAATCAGTCCAAGCATAAAAGAAGCTGCATTTTCAAAACGATAATGCCCAAAAGGATGGTTATCATCGGCATCTTTTTGACTAAAATGATTGGCAAATAGCACAATAAAGTCGGCAACTAAATCACTTAAAGAATGTATGCCATCAGCAATTAAACCTTGAGATTTGGAAAATAAGCCAATTAGAATTTGTACAATCGAGAGGCACACATTCACCATTACACTCACCCATGTGGTTTGGCTTGCGGCTTTGGCACGTTGTTCAGGCTGAATTAAATCGTCTTCGTGGGTGTCATCAAAATGGTGTTTGTGCATGACGGGCAAGTTCTGCGCAGAAGGAAAAATCAGTTTACGTGATTTATCTACGTCTGTCAGTTCGCGCGTAGTTACAAAGTTAAAGCTTTATTAAAATGCCATTTCAAATTGAATGTTGGTGCTAAATTCACCTTTATTATCATTGGTACGATCTTGATAATACGACAGTTCATTTTCCAGATATAGCCACGTACGCCAGAGTGGTCGCCGCCATGCTACATACGGCCCCCAGTTTTGTAGCTCGATGTCGCGTTTTTCTTTGTTATAAATGCCATTCGAATAAAGACCATACGTCAGGCTTTGATCATGGTTGATTTTTTGTTTGCGAAATAAATGGTTTTCCCAATTGTAGGTATCATCATAGGTTTTTGTGACTGAAAGGGCACTTGAGGCAATTGCCTGATGTTGTTGTTTTTGCGTGAAATTAAAGTTGGTTTCGGAGTAGTTGCGGCTTTGTGCACCATAACGGAAGGTTTGTTGGGTATTAAAATCTAAACTTGGATTCAGTTGCCAATCTTTACTGGCATTAACTTCAACGTATACATCGGTATCGGAATTGGAACCTAAATTCAGATCACTTTGAAAAGGCAGCTGTTTAGATAAATTTGAAATAATAGATTGAATCGTTGCTCGTTGTGCTTTGGCCGTTTTCGCTTTACTGGCGGCTTTTTGCATCCCAAATTTTCGTTTCACCTGATGAGTGTTATAAAAACGTTGTGTGCGATCTGCAAGGGAGTCATGTCCAAACACAGCCATTAATTCCGCCGCGAGAGCAGGTGAATATGGGTCAAAAATTGGTGCGTAAGGATAAGGGTTTGGCTGAGACTTTGGATGTGGATAACGGTATCGATGAATAGATTTTCTTAATGTTTTACAACTACTTTTGCTTTCTGCCCAAGGATTAGAGAAAACTGGCAGTCGTAAGAAATTTTGCGCTAAAACACTCGCTGTAACCAAGAGCAATGGAAATGCAAAATATTTCATAAGAGTAGGGTGTCACAGCGATCAAATATAAAATAAGTGGTGTTTAAGCCACTTATTTTGATTTTAAAAGATTAAATAAAACTTAAATGTTTATTTTTTTACATACTGTTGAATAGCGTCATGCAACATCGTCACCGAAATTGGTGGTTTGAGCGTATCAATGATTTGGCGCATGATTTGTAATGAAAGGCCCATTTGTCGTGATAAAACAATACACGGATAACCTAAAGCATCGGATGGATAGTTTAAACGAGATGCGCCATGGATCACACGATATTTTGCTCGTTCTTTGATTAAAATCAGTGGCGTATCTAAGTCGGCTGCTGTTTCTTCAAAGGGGATAAAACGCTGTGTTAATAGCAATGCTTCAGGAATTAGCAGGTACTTTTGTTTGGGTTGCCAAAGCACACTTTTTTGTAAATAATCTTCAAAAAATACTTCTAAATTATCTGCATTTTTTTGCCAATCTGTCCAAGAAAATCGCTTAATCGTACCCAGTCGTTGTTGTAAAGTATAGCAATATTGCACAGCCAATTGCTGTGCCGCATTACTTTGACTAGCGCCAAAAATTACCACATAGCCCATCAGTTGCTGTGCTTCATTGAGCCGTTCAGCCACCAAAATAGGTGTATTTAAAAGCTCTGAAACCTGATCAGATAGACTTAAATATAAAAAAAGAGGATCTAAATGTGCCAGTTGTTCAACCTGTACAGCAAAATTTAACTGAGAAAAAGTAGGCACTTGAATAGGGGTAAAGATGGTAGCTAAGTTGCCAAGTTGCAGTGAAAATTTATTGTCATTCAAAACTTCAAGGTGAAGTTGTTGTGTATTAAATAACGTGGCTGGTTCGGTTGGAGTTATTGAATGACTCTTTTGATAAGTTTCCTGCGTTGTTTCAGGACGTGTAGAGGTGACTGCTGTTGTTGGTAAGGATAACTCACGATCTGAAATCAAACAGTGCAATAATTTTTGTTGTTGCGATAACCACAGATAAGCCTCATCTAAATGTTCTTTCCAACTGCTATGAATGACGCCTTTTTTTGCTTGTGGAATCACCCAAATTTGCCATTGTTTTTGCGTTTGCTCATATAAAATGGCCCAACCCAGCATCGGATTTTTATTTAGTTCTTGAAGTAATAATGACGATTCACTAAATAAACCACGATAACTGTTCTGAAAATCACTTTTTTTTACACATTCGTGGCTAATTTGTTGAGGCGTATAATATTGGGCTAACCCTTGATAGCGTTTTTGCACAATAGGTTTTTCACAAAACTGGAAAATTTCTTTAAGCCGATGAGTCGCTTTGGCGCGCTCAAATAATGGTAAATGCAGAGTTTCAATAATCTGAATATTTTTTTTAATATCTTGAATCAGTAGGGCTTTTTCTAATAAATTCATAAGTCATTACTTGTTAATATATTTTTTTGCACGGTCAAGATATTGTGTTAAAGCCTGATTTAGAGTGAGCTCAAGCATACGATAAGCTTCTGAGTCTGGCTCAGGTAGCTGTTGCACCTGTGCGATGAGTTGCTCTAAATCGAGATCATCTAGACTAATTTCATCTTTTAGAAATGGTTGTAGTTGTTGCATGATGGTGTATTGTTACAGAACTGAATAATTGATTATAGTCCAAGAAAAATACTTAAAAAATATTTGGATAAAAAATAAAGCAAAATACTTTATCTACTTTGAATTTAAAGCAGTTATATCTACAAATAGTATTATAACTGCTTTAGGACTAAGGTTTATTCTGGCGAATCACAATTGGATACTGTACAACTCGCAGCAGTTGTTTCGGTATCGGTTATTTCACGTTTTTCTTGTGCTTGCTCAAGTACATGTAAGAAAACATCGCGTGGTTGTGCCCCTGCTAAAGCAATTCTTTGATCAAATACAAAAAATGGTACGCCTGTGACTTTAAGTTGCTCGTGGGCAATTTTTTCATCGTGGCGGACAAATTCGGCAAATTCATCTGAATCGAGTACATCATCGACTTCAACAGGGTTTAAACCAATTCTAGATGCTACATCTTCTAAAGTTTCACGTTCACCAATATTTAAACCTTGGGTCATGTAGCTATAAAAAAAAGCTTCTTTCGCTTCATTACCTAAACCACGGCTTTGTGCTAAGTGAATAATACGGTGTGCATTAAAGGTATTGCCTGAATTGGCTTTTTGCCATTGAAAGTCAATGCCTTCATCGGCTGCCATCGCTGCAACTTGACGTTCCATTTCTTCCACTTGTGCTGTGGTACGACCATATTTTTGTGCAAGACGTTCTGTGTTGGAGGTGGTATGAACGGCAGGGGCATCGGGGTCTAATTCAAAGCTATGCCAGTAAATTTCAAGCTCAATGCCTGCTTCTGCTGCAACATGTTCTAAACGTTTTTTACCAATATAGCAAAACGGGCAGACTACATCTGACCAAATATCTACGCGCATGGGAATCTCAATTTAACTTTAATTGTCTTACATGATAAGGATGGTGCACTTAAATTGAAAGTCATCTGTGAGTTAGAGTAAAAGCACAACCTGCTTTATGCAAAAATCCCCGCCGAAGCGAGGATTTTTTAAGCAAGCAATTAAAAACTAGATACGCTCAATAATGGTCGCAATGCCTTGACCTAAACCAATACACATGGTCGCTAAGCCCAATTGGGTATTTTGCTGTTCCATCACGTTTAACAAACTGGTGGTAATTCGTGCGCCAGAACAACCTAGTGGATGCCCCAGTGCAATTGCACCACCATTTAAGTTAATTTGGTCTTGTTTGTCGTAAATGCCTAAGCCTTTCATCACTGATAAACCTTGTGCCGCAAACGCTTCGTTTAATTCAAAAGTTTGAATGTCACCAATGCTTAAACCTGCTCGTTTTAACGCTTTTTGCGTTGCAGGCACAGGGCCATAACCCATAATGGCTGCGTCACAGCCTGCAACGGCCATTGAACGAATCACAGCGCGTGGTTTTAAACCTAAAGCTTGGGCACGTTCAGCCGACATTAACAGCATGGCAGATGCACCATCCGACAATGCCGAAGACGTTGCAGCAGTGACTGTGCCACCTTTAGGATCAAATACAGGACGCAAAGCTTTAAAGGCTTCTAAGTTGGCATCGGCACGAATCACTTCATCGACATCACATAAAATTTTAAAGCCGTCTGCATTGTGACCTTCAATGCCCACAATTTCATTTTTGAAACGGCCTGCTTGGGTAGCAGCCCAAGCGCGGCGGTGCGATTCCACACCAAAGGCATCTTGTTCTTCGCGGGTAATGCCGTTCATGCGGCCCAACATTTCAGCGGTTAAGCCCATCATGTTAGAGGCTTTGGCATAATGTTTCGATGCTTCAGGATTAATATCTACACCGTGCATCATCGACACATGGCCCATGTGCTCAACACCACCAATAATGAAAATATCACCTTGGTTGGTTGCAATTTGACCTGCTGCCGTGTGAATGGCTTGCATCGATGAACCACAAAGACGGTTTACGGTTTGACCTGCAACTGTTTTTGGTAAGTCAGCTAAAAGACTGGCATTACGGGCAATATTCCAACCTTGTTCTAAGGTTTGGTTGACACAACCCCAAATCACATCTTCAACCTCATTGGGGTCGAAATCGTTACGGTTAACTAGCGCGCGAATCAGTTCAGCAGATAAATTATCAGCACGCACATTGCGGAACATGCCATTTTTGGTTTTACCCATTGCTGAGCGTACGCCGTCTACAATTACAACGTCACGTGGGTTTAAAGTCGTCATTACGTTGCTCCTTAACCGTAGAATTTCTGGTTGTTGTCTGCCATGTCACGCAACAATTGTGGCGCTTCATAAGCCTTGCCTAAGTGGGCGTATTGGTTGCAAAGTGCTACATATTCCGCCACACCTGTTTGGTCGACATAGCGACATGGCCCACCACGAAATGGCGGGAAGCCAATGCCCATAATCATGGCCATATCGGCTTCATTTGGCGTGGCAACAATGTTGTCTTCTAAACAACGTACGGTTTCGTTGCACAGCGCAATCATCATCCGGTCGATAATTTCTTGTGCATCAAACTCACGTTTTTCACTTGTAACCACAGGGGCAATTATGTCATACGCTGTTGGGTCGATGGTTTTTGCTTTTTTGCCTTTTTTGTCTAAGGCATATTTGTAAAAACCAAGATCATTTTTTTGACCTAAACGATTGGCTTCATACATGCTTTGAATTGAGCCTTTAAAATCAGGCTTCATGCGGTCAGGGAAACCTTCCGCCATCACTTCTGCACCATGTACGCCGGTGTCAATACCCACGACGTCCATAAGGTACGCAGGCCCCATTGGCCAGCCAAATTTTTCCATGACTTTGTCAATTTGTTGGAAATCTGCGCCATCTTTGAGTAATAAGTCGAATGCGCCAAAGTAAGGGAACAGCACACGGTTGACCAAGAACCCTGGGCAGTCATTCACCACAATCGGGGTTTTACCCATTTTTTGAGCCAAGACCACGGTGGTTGCCACAGCTTCTTCAGAGGTATGCTCACCACGAATGACTTCAACCAGTGGCATCATGTGTACAGGGTTGAAGAAATGCATGCCAACAAAGTTTTCAGGACGCTTCAACGCTTTGGCTAAACGTGTAATTGAAATGGTTGAGGTATTTGAAGCCAAAATAGTGTTGTCACGGACTTTGCTTTCGGTGTCGGCAAGTACCGCTTCTTTAACTTTTGGATTTTCAGTCACCGCTTCAATCACAATATCGACGTCTTTAAATTCGTCATAACTTAAAGATGGACGAATACGTGCCAAAGTTTCACCCATTTTTACTGGGGTCATTTTTTTGCGTTCAACTTGTTTGGTCAGTAATTTATTGGCCTCGCTCATACCCAGTGCAAGTTGTGGATTACCAATATCTTTCATGATGATTGGCGTGCCTTTGCTTGCCGCTTGATACGCAATACCACCGCCCATAATACCTGCGCCAAGCACCGCAGCTTGATTTACAGGATGTGCACCTTTCTCGTGTTTTTTCGCCATTTTCTTAACGACTTGGTCGTTAATGAATAAACCAATTAAGGCTTCGGCTTGCGGGGTTACTGCTGCTTTGGCAAAGCCTTCCGCTTCAACTTTTACCGCTTCGTCACGGGTTAACGTCACCGATGTTTGGAGTGAGTCCAACATGAACTTTGGCGCAGGATATTGCGCAGGTGGTGCCTTTGCTAACACCATGCCTTTGGCGGTGTTGAAGGTCATCATTTGTTCAAGTGGGTTTAACTTAATTGGCACCAATTTTTCTTGGCGTTTGGCTTTCCAGTCTAAACGCCCCGACATGGCTTGTTGAATTAAATCAAGCGCAGCATCACGCAGTTTATCATCACTAACAACCGCATCGACTGCACCATCTTTAAGTGCAGCCGCGGCTTTTTTCGGTGCTGCCAATGCCATCCATTCGATGGCGTTGTCGGTACCAATTAAACGGCTTAAACGGACCGTGCCACCAAAGCCTGGGAAAATCCCCAGTTTAATTTCAGGTAAGCCGACTTGTGCCGATTGTGCCATCACCCGATAGTCACAGACCAAGCACATCTCAAAGCCACCGCCTAAAGCTGTACCATTAATGGCAACTACTTTTGGAATATCTAAATCTTCAAAACTGTTAAAAATGTCGTGAATGCTGAGCAGCCAGTCTTTAATGGCGGTTTCACCTAAGGCAAAACTGGCACCAAATTCGGTAATGTCTGCACCGACAATAAAGGTCGGTTTTGCAGAAGTGACCAATAATCCTTTAATTTCAGGATGCGCTTTTACGGCCGCAATCGCCGCTTGGAAATCCTCAATTGTGGCTTTATTAAATTTATTAACTGACTCACCTTGTAAGTCAAAGCGGAATTCTGCAATTTCATTTTCTAGCATGAAAATTGAAATCGCGTTACCTGCGTGGATCATGCCCTGATCTCCTTTATTTTGGAGGATTGTATGTCAAAGAATGGGTATCACCTAAATTGGCAAGATACGCTACTTTTAAATCTTACCGTCACTATAGCTAAAAATAGTTTGCTAGGTTGTATCAAGCTGTGACGCAATGGTCATATATTTTAAGTTGAATCTCGATAAAAAGATTCATTCTTTAAATGATAATGACAAAGAAAAGTAATTAATCATGTTTATATTTTGTTTTAAATCATGGTTATAGTAGAAAATGATGTCTGTTTCATCGAATGCAGCATATTTTTGAATGGTTTATGTCAATTAGGTCAATTTTGCTAGGAAAGCTGTTGTGTTTTGTCACAATGGTTTATTGACCTTTTAAGGTATAAAGACATTACAGATACAAATTTTTTGCTGCTGTAATTTGTGATTTAAGTTGCCGAAATTACAACAGTATTTCAGATAAAGTAAAAAGGAATAAGAATCTGTTACAACTATTAATTTGCGATTAAAGATTTGATCTTTAGAATTGAGCGGCTTTTGCAGCGGGCTTAACAGAAATAGGTTTTCTTATCATGATTCATGCTCACCATCATCCAGTTCATACACAGGTCGCACCAGCGCATCAGACGCTTCATGCACGCGTACGTTCGCATGAAAAGCCACATGTAACGAAAAAGCATGCGGCATCAGATGATACCAAGACCAAAAAGCATTTGGTATCAGACGATACCGATACTAAAAAGTCATCGGTTAAAGGGCGACACCATGCTAAAAAAATGACAGTGCAAAAATCGAATAGTGATATTGATGTACATAAATTTGCGAGCAAACTGCAAAGTATTTCTGCGCCGTATAGTACTGAAAAGTGTGCACAGCATGTCAGAATTGCCTTAGAAGTTGCAGGGGCAAATGTGAATCAGCATCCGATTGCTGCATCGGATTGGGGCAGAACCTTAGAAAAAAATGGTTATCATAAAATTAGCCCAAAGTTTAATAGTCCACAAGAAGGCGACATTTATATTATTCAGCGCACGGGCGATCATATTTATGGTCATATTGCAGGTTATACGAGCGATGGATGGGTATCTGACTTTCGCCAAAAGAATTATGCCGTCTATAAAGAAAAAGACGTTAAATATAGCTATTATCGTCTAGAGCTTTAATGGGGCTTGAAAATATAGTTTGAAAGCATCACATTAAAGTGAACCTTTTTTGTGTTTAAAAGCCTGTGAACTCAAACGCTCGTGAACATCTTATTGCCTTGTTAGCCAACATGACTCAATTGCCTGGGGTCTATAAAATGTTGGGCAAATCGGGCGAGCTGCTTTATGTGGGTAAGGCAAAAAACCTAAAAAATCGGGTCAATAGCTATTTTGCTAAAACCATTGAACATCCCAAGACCCAAGCTTTAGTGGCACGTATTTACGACATTGAAACGTTGATTGTTCGTTCCGAAACTGAAGCATTATTATTAGAACAAAATTTAATTAAACTGCATCGTCCGCCGTACAATATTATGTTGCGCGATGATAAATCGTATGTCTACATTTTTATATCGGCAGATCAGTCTTATCCACGAATTGCCAGTGGCCGTGGCAAAGGTCGGCATCAGGCAGGAAAGTTTTTTGGGCCTTATCCTAGTGCCGCCAGTGCCAAAGAAACATTGGTCATTTTAGAAAAATTATTTAATGTGCGCCAATGTGAAAATAGCTATTTTTCGCAGCGAAAACGTCCGTGCTTGCAATATCAAATTAAGCGTTGTAGTGCACCCTGTGTCGGACTCATTAGCCCAGAAGCGTATGCCCAAGATGTGCAAAACTCGATTCAATTTTTAAAGGGTGATACACCTGCATTGAATCAGGAATTGATTGAGAAAATGGAACAAGCCGCAGCAAAACTTGAATTTGAACAAGCTATGTTTTACCGCGACCGTTTAAGTTTGCTGCGTGAAATGACTGCGCAGCAGGCCGTTTATACCCTTAAAGGCGAGGCAGATATTTTAGCAATAGCACATCAAGCAGGTGTGACTTGTGTACAAATGTTGTATGTCCGTAATGGGCAAATGCTAGGTGGCAAAAGCTATTTTCCCGATATGATCGGGGATGATTTAGGGCAATTGCTCAGCGATTTTATTGCTAACTTTTACTTTCAAGTAGCCGATGAAGTGCCAACCGAAATTATTATTAATCTTGATTTTTCTGATCGCGCACAGCTTGAGCAAGCATTGAGTCAGCAATTTGAAAAAAAGATTCAGATTAAAGCCAATGTCCGTGAAACACGGGCAGAATGGTTGGAACTGGCACAAATGAATGTCCAACATGCGATTAAAAGACAGCTCAGTAATCATGTTGAATTACAACAACGATTTAGCCAATTGGCGGAGGTGACGGGTCGCTCAATAGACCGAATTGAATGTTTTGACATTAGCCATACGATGGGCGAAGCCACCATTGCATCATGTGTTGTATTTGACCAAGGCGGTGCACGTAAACGTGATTATCGACAATTTGCAATTCAAGACATTCAAGCGGGCGATGATTATGCCGCGATGCGTCAGGCATTAACTCGCCGCTATAAAAAAGCCATGTTGCCCGATTTATTGCTGATTGATGGTGGTAAAGGGCAATTACACATGGCGATGCAAGTCATGCAAGAATTGAGGTTGGATGCGTTTATGATGGGCGTGTCGAAAGGCGAAGGACGAAAAGCAGGCTTAGAAACGCTACACTTTACCGATGGACATAAAATACAGCTTTCAGAAGATCATAAAGCACTGCATTTAATTCAACAGGTGCGAGACGAAGCGCACCGCTTTGCCATTACCAAGCATCGTGCTAAACGAGATAAACGCCGTGCAGGTTCAGTATTAGAAGTGATTCCTGGCTTGGGCCCTAAACGCCGCCGTGACTTACTGAGCCATTTTGGTGGAATTCAAGGCGTACTCAATGCGTCCGAAAAGGAATTAACGCGAGTGCCGGGTTTTGGTGAAGTGATGGCAAAAACCATTTATAAAGTTTTACATGAATAGCTATTCAATCTACTACGCGTCATTCTCATAGTATATTGCACGCTTTTAATGCAGAAGATGTCGGGTTCTGTAGTCGACACTGCACGCCATTTCGTATAAAGTTGGCAGAGATTTTTTAAAATACAGTGAAATCCACACGCAGTTTGTGGATGCAGGGGCTAAACTGGCGGTGTCTATGACAACAGGGCGAATCCTGAATATTCCAAATCTTTTAACCATCTCACGCATTGTACTGATTCCAGTATTTTTGCTGATTGCTTATTGGCCTCCTGCAATTGGTGTTGCAGGTCATGAGGGCAGCGTCTTTCGGCATGTTTTACTGACCTCAATTTTTATTTTAGCTGCGGTAACCGATTGGTTAGATGGTTATTTGGCACGAGCACTGAATCAAACTTCTGCATTTGGGCGTTTTTTAGATCCTGTTGCCGATAAACTCATGGTGGCTGCTGCATTGGTTGTTTTGGTGCAGTGGAAACCCACAATTACCATGGCTTTTGCTGCAATTGTAATTATTTCACGTGAAATTACGGTTTCAGCCTTACGAGAATGGATGGCTGAGCTTGGGGCAAGAACCAATGTGGCCGTTTCCACCGTAGGTAAATATAAAACGGCCTTTCAGATGGTGGCGATTAGCGTATTCTTATTGAATTGGCCGCCATTAAACTTGTTGGCTTATCTGTTGTTATATACTGCGGTTATTCTGACATTATGGTCGATGTTTATTTATTTGCGTGCAGCATGGCCTTATTTAAAACAACCTTAAGTAAGCTTACATTTTTTCTTTAAACGGACGTTATGTCCGTTTTTTTGTGGGAAAAGATACGTAAATAACTATTCAGCGCCATATTATTTTAATTAAAAGTTTGATTGAGTTATCAAAATAAAATAAATATATGCTGTGTTGTACTTTTATAGGGCTGTAAATAAGGCAAAATGATGCAGCGATTGCGTGATACATCTGATTTGCACTTTATGCTCATTTTAAGTGATCACGTACAGCATGATATGATTATTAATAATCGAATTGATGCTGTATAAGCATGATGAGGATGTGGTTATGTTAAGACGAATGGCACATCAAACCTTAGCCGAACAGTTAGAAATTGGTGAATTTGAGATTTTGCATCGTAAAGAATTACTGCAATTTACCCCTGAAAATGAACAGATCTTGATGACTGTTGCTGATTATATTGATGAAAATTTAGAACCTATCACTGAATTTTTTTATCAAAACTTACTACAAACACCGAGCCTATCGATTATTGTTGGAGATATTGGCACGCTAAATAAACTTAAACTGAGTTTGCGTGGCTATATTCAACAGCTCTTTCAAGGCACGTATGACCTTGATTATGTGAATAGCCGTCTCAGAATTGGCTTGGTGCATAAGCGGGTCAATGTTTCCCCAAATATGTATTTATCTGCCCTTATTCTGTTGAAACACTATATTTTTGATTTATTAGAACAACATCTTCAAGATGCCCAGCAGTTTAAACGGGTCAAATATGCCTTAGATAAGCTACTCTGTTTTGATGAACAGCTGGTTTTTGATACTTATTTTTATAATATGCTGTTAGATGTCAGAATTGCGCATGATCAAGCAAGATCGAATGAAAAAAGACTCAAAACTTTAGTTGAAGAGCGTACCAAACAGCTTTATGAACTTTCCAATAAAGATGCTTTAACCAATTTATGGAATCGCCGTTATTTTGTGCAGCGCTTGCGTTTAGAAATTGAAAATGCCCAAGCCGAATCTATGCCATTAAGTTTATTTTATATGGATTTAAATGGTTTTAAGGCGATTAATGATGTTCAGGGGCATCATCAAGGTGACTTACTGCTAAAAGATTTTGCTCAGCATTTAATGAGTATTTGTCGTCATGATGATGTGATTGCACGGATGGGTGGCGATGAATTTGTTTGGTTAATTTCAAATATGAACTCCGTTAGAGCATCTCAAGTTGCTGTACGTATTGCACAATGGAAGTCGACCACAGTGAGCGTCAGTATTGGCGTTGTTTGTATTGAAACATATCCAATCACGTTAGCTGCCGAAGCGATGCTTGAGAAAGCAGATCAAGTGATGTACCAAGCTAAAAATGCAGATCGGTCACGTTCAACTTGGCAGTTATTACAGCTTTAAATTTTAATGATAAAAAAACCAGCATCGCTGCTGGTTCTTGATATTAATCAACTTGATGAATGAGTTGTTCCATCGCATCTGCTTTATGTGTGGTGGGCTTAGTATTCTTTTGATCTACGCTTTCGGTTCCTATTTTTGGTGGGGACTGATTGGATGGTAATAATATTTCTTCACCAGGTAAATCATCGAAGTCTTGTTCATGTTTCCGTACTGGCGCAACAGGTGCAGGACGGAATGCAGGATGTGCCAATGGCGGTGTTACCCGATTTTCTTGCACATTGACTTCTGTTGTAGTTGGAGCATGAAGCGTTGGCGCTTTGGCATCTTTATCAAAACTAACCCATGCCGATGGTGTACCTGCTAATGCTTTGCCCATAAAGTTCGTCCACAGCGGTAAAGCTGCAACGCCACCATATTCACGTCGGCCTAGCGTTGCAGGCTGGTCAAACCCGACCCATGTAACCGTTACTAGTTTACCATTAAAGCCTGCAAACCAAGCATCTTTGGCATCATTGGTGGTTCCTGTTTTACCACCTAAATCATCACGGCCAATTTTTAAGGCAGCACGTCCTGTACCGACTTCAATCACATCGTGCAAAATGTTGGCCATATCATAGGCAGAGCTTGATTTAATAATTCGCTGTGCTTGGCGATAATCACTTTTGTTGGTTGATGTTGGTTTAGAAGAAAGGTTAGGAGATGAGTGGAATGCTTCATCATCAGGTGTTGCCGCAGGCTGCGTATTTTTATCATTGCTATTCTCATTTTGAATACATGAGATACAAGCATATTCGGGATTGGCCTTATAAATCTGTTTGCCGTAGGCATCTTCAATATGGTCAATAAAATAAGGTTCAACCCGATAACCACCATTGGCAAATGTGGCATAGCCTGTTGCCATTTGTACAGGAAGTACTTGAGGCGTACCTAAGGCAATAGTGAAGTTATTTGGGATATGATTTTCTTGTAAACCAAAATCCATGAGCAACTGTCGTGCACGTTCTACGCCAACACTTTGTAATAGACGCACAGATACTGTGTTACGTGATAAATACAATGCACGTCGTAAAGGAATTTCTCCTAAATAGCGCCCATCGGAGTTCTTCGGTGACCATTTGCCAATGGTAATTGGACTGTCATCGACAATGGTATAAGGAGTCATGCCACGTTCAAGTGCAAGCGCATAAATAAAGGGCTTAATGGTAGAACCCGGTTGTCGCCAGCCTTGCACAGCACGGTTAAACGTTGATTGATAATAGCTATAGCCACCAACTACGGCTTCTATTGCACCGTTATTTGGATTAAGTGCAATCAATTGTCCTTGGGCTTTTGGAATTTGAACCAATGACCATGCTGTTTTATTTTCATTTGGACGCAGGCGAATAATATCATCGACTTTCACAATTTGTGAGGCACGTGATGGAGCAGGGCCAACACTGTTGGCGTTTAAGTAGGGATGTGCCCAAGCCATGCCTGCCCAATTTACAGTAACCGTTTTACCATCGGCAAAGACAGCTTCAAATGTATTTACTTCAACCTTAATTACTTTTGCGGGGAAAGTATTGGCATAGGCCGCAAATTGACTTAAGGGTTTATCGTGTGCTTCGGCACCGCGCCAACCATGGCGGCGGTCATAATCTTCCAGACCCGCTTGAACCGATTCTTCGGCATAAGCTTGACGTTTACTGTCGATGGTGGTGTAAATCTTCATTCCTGAATCGACAGCTTGAGGGCCGAATTTATCGACAATCTCGGCTCGAACCATTTCTGTGATATACGGAAAACGATTGGAAACACCACGGTCTGGCATATTTAAGTTAAGTGGCTCAGCGACAGCAGCTTTATATTCATTTTGCTGAATATAGCCGAGTTGTAACATACGTCCTAAAATCCAATTACGGCGTTCGAGTGCGCGTTCTGGATTAGCAACCGGGTTGTATTTAGAAGGTGCTTTAGGTAATCCGGCAATCATTGCCATTTGGGCAATGCTTAAATCATTTAAGTTTTTGTTGTAATAAATTTTGGCAGCCGCAGCAATTCCATAGGCATTTTTGCCCAGAAAAATTTTATTTACATATAAGCTTAAAATATCTTGTTTAGTCAGATTTTCTTCAATTTTGCGTGCTAAAAAGATTTCAGTCAGTTTTCTTTTTAGGGTACGTTCTGGGCTTAAATAATAGTTTTTAGCCACTTGCATGGTGATGGTTGAACCACCTGTTTGTACATCTGAACCCGTAACACTTTCACTTAACGCACGCCCTAAGCCTTTAAAGCTAATGCCACTATGTTCAAAAAAAGAAGAATCTTCTGCCGCTAAAAAAGCTTGAATAAAATGGGTGGGAATTTGCTTATATTCAACAGGAACGGACAGTTTCCCGCCGTATTCACCAATCAGTTGATGATCTGAGGTGTAGATTTGAATCGGTTTTAATAGCGGTGCTTTTTTTAAGCTGCTCATCTCTGGTAATGATGGCGCAATATAAAGGTACATGCCATAAAAACCCATTGGAATGAGTGCAATAATCATCAGGAAAAATAAAAAAATTGGATGAATTCGACCCGAACAAGATAGCTTTTTCATAACAAGTGATATTTAATATACAGTGGGGTGACCGAGATTGAGTATAGCCTAGAAAAACTTTATTCAGGCGTATTATATGCAACTATTGTGTGAACGTAGTTTGATAAACTCTCGGAATATACGGCACATATCGCTGTTTTACATAAATAATAACAGGAAAACATATGGTGTTTGGGGCAAATCGTAAAGCCAGAAAAGGGTTGATTGGGGTAGATATTAGTTCAACTTCGGTTAAAGTACTTGAGCTCTCTGTTAAGAATGACCGATATTGGGTCGAAAGTTATGCATTGGTTCCCGTCGCAGAAGGTGCGGTGGTGGAAAAAAATATTGTTAATCCTGAGGCGGTTGCAGAAGCAATAGAAAAAGCCTTAGAAATTGGCAATCCATCAAATGTCAATGTTGCATTTGCTGTTCCAACGTCGACGGTGATTCATAAAATCATCGAGATGGATCAGGATATGAATGATGATGAGCGTGAAGTCCAGATTAGGATGGATGCAGAGCAATATATTCCTTTCGCTTTAGATGATGTTAGCCTTGATTTTGAAGTTCTTCCTGAATCTACTGGGCGTACAGGTCGCGTGAATGTATTGCTTGTCGCTACACGGACTGAAAACGTAGAAAGTCGTATGGATACATTGACCTATGCAGGTCTAGTACCGAAAATTGCGGATGTTGAAAGCTATGCTATGGAGCGTGCTTTAACCGTGTTTTCGAATACTTTACCGATGGGTGCACGGGTTATTGCATTACTCGATATTGGCCATTCGATGACAACATTATCGGTTATGCATGACGGTAAAATTATTTATACCCGTGAGCATGTGTTTGGTGGGCGTCAACTCACCCAAGATATCCAACAGCGTTATGGTATGTCTTTTGCTGACGCAGGGCGCTCTAAAAAAGACCGTAGCTTGCCTGATGATTATGATGCTGAAGTGTTATTACCTTTTATGGACAGTGTTGCACAGCAAGCACAGCGTTCATTGCAGTTATTTTTTTCTTCTTCTCAATTTAATGATATTGATCATATTTTATTGGCAGGTGGGACGGCGAATTTACCTGGACTTGCAAAAGTATTGCAGCAGGCATTGGGGTATCGTGTAACTGTTGCCAATCCATTCTTACAAATGGGTTTTTCTCCTCAAGTCAATATTAAAAAAATAGAAGATGATGCTTCCTCTTTGATGGTGGCATGCGGTCTAGCATTAAGGAGTTTTGATTAATGGCGAAGATTAATTTACTTCCTTGGCGTGAAGAGCGAAAAGAACAGCGTAAGAAAAAATTTATTGTATTTTCTATCGTTTCTGCAGTAGTGGGGTTCTTAATTGTATTTGCAGTCTGGAGTTTCTTTGAACAACAACTAAATGATCAACAACATGCGAATCAAATGATTACCGATAATAATCAGCAGTTGGATCAGAAACTAGAAGCATTAAAAGGCTTACAAGATCAACGTAATGCGATTATCGATCGTATGAAGCTCATTCAAGGTTTACAAGCACAAAGACCGATTACCGTACGTTTAGTTGATGAACTTACCCGTGTGATTCCAGATAACTTGTATTTAACCAAAGTAGTACGCCAAGGCGATCAATTTAGCATTGAAGGAAAAGCTGAAAGTCCAAATGCTGTGGCCGAATTTATGCGTAAATTGGGTGCTTCTGCTTGGTATCGCAATGTATTTATGAGTTCATTTGTTGCTGCCGATGATAAAGGCAATGCTCAGCCAAGTTCGGTTGTACCTCGAGTTGAAACGAACTATGGAAGTTTTGTAGTTACCGCCGATTTAGGGCAAATCGCACAAAGCTCAGAACAGAACGTATCGGATCAACCTACTCCACCGCCAGCAAATCAACAGCAAGGGGCTAAACCATGAGTCAGCAGCAGCTTGAAGATTTGAATGATGAAAAGGGTCAGCCAGCAAAGAAAAAACTTTCTTTAGATGGTTTTATTCAGCAATTTAATGCGCTAGATCCGAGTAATTATGGTGGATGGCCTGTTGCGGTTAAGTTGACATGTTGGCTATTTATTGTCTTACTGGTATGTTTTGTTGGATATTTTGCATTGATTAGCGGGCAAATGGATGCAATTTCTACAGCTAAGGCACAAGAAGCTAATTTGTTAAATGATTATCGTGATAAAGAGTCGAAATTACGTAATTTAGAGCAATATAAAAAACAATTGGTGCAAATGCAGCAAGATTTTAACCAGCAATTACAGCAATTGCCAAAAGAGTCTGAAATTCCAGGTTTAGTTGAGGATATCAACATTACTGGTGTGAAATCAGGATTGAAATTTAAAAATATTAGTTTGGATCGTGAAGTTACCCATGACTTCTTTATTGAGCAGCCAATTTTAATTGAGGCAACGGGTGATTATCATGCTTTTGGTCAATTTAGCAGTGTAATTGCAGGATTGCCACGTATTGTCACTTTGCATGATTTTACAATCACAGCCAATCAACCGACTGATAAGAAATCAGAAATTCCTGTTATTACTTATACCATTAAAGCAAAAACGTATCGTTATGTCGGTGATGCTGTGAGCACGCCTACAGAAAATATTACTAGTCAGAATGAAGCTGATACGCCTGATGGAAATAATCATGGAAATGCGAGAGTGAAAAGAGGGCGTAAATAAATGAATTATAAGATTTTTAATGCGCTCGCTTTAGTTGTAATTTTACTTTCGGGCTGTAATGCGAGAGTAGATGATGTGACCAAGCAAATGGCTGATATTCGCAATCAGCCGCCATTACCGATAGAACCGCCACCAACATTTGAGGCAGTTCCTTTATTTAATTATAGTGCACAAAATTTAAGAAGCCCATTCCTGCCAAGTTCTTTGTATACAGAATTAAAAGTTATGGCGGGTAAACGCGTGTATCCTGACCTTTCTCGACAGGCACAGCCACTTGAAAGTTATGCCTTAGAAACTTTAAACATGAAGGGCAGTATGAAGGATATTCATGGTCAGGTTATTGCACTGATTCAAACGCCTGATGGGGATATTAGCCGAGTGCAAGTGGGGAACTATATGGGGCTCAATCAAGGCCGTATTACCAAAATTACACCGACTGCAATTGAATTGGTTGAAATCATTTCAGATGGACATGATGGTTATGTTGAGCGACCTAGAAGTCTAGTGTTGATTGGTCCAGCATCATAAATTAGGGGAATAATAATGACAAACGCGGTCAAGAAATTCGGTTTTGGGGAAAGTCGCCTTATGAATCCATTCATTCGCCAATTTGCATTGGCAAGCATCACTTTAGCTGTTTTTCAAGCGGTTCATGCTGAAGTTGCAATTACTAATATTGTTCCATTACAGGTTCCTGGTCAGGGAACAGAGATTCGAGTGCTTTTTAGTGGTTTACCACCACAGCCTCAGGCATATCAGCTTGAGCAACCTTCTCGTCTAGTGTTGGATTTTAATCAAGCAACACAGAATTTAAAGCAAAGTAGTATTCCTGTGGCAACGTCAGAAGCACGTTCGGTAGATTTAAGTTCAGATGCAACCCGTTCACGCCTAACTGTCAACTTAGCCAATGCAGGTGCATTTACCACCCGTGTTGAAGGCAATACGTTTATTTTAAAAATTAATTCAGCAACAGCAATACCAACAACTCCCCAAAAAGCAGTGGTATCAAGCCAGCAGGGTGTGAATAAAATTGACTTTCAACGTGGCAACAAAGGTGAAGGTCAGGTTGTTATTAATTTAAATGATCCAAGTACCCCTGTAGATGTAAAACAGCAAGGCAGTAAAATTTTAGTACGCTTTTTAGGGAATAAATTGCCTGCGTACTTAATTAAGCGATTGAATGTAAATGATTTTGCAACACCCGTGTCTACTGTTGAAGCTTATAATGATGGACATAACGGTGTGATTAGCATTAATGCTAATGGTGGCTTTGACTATATGGCCTATCAGGCTGAAAAAGCGTTGACTATTAGTGTTGCTAAGAAAGAAGAAGCAGTAAGTGCTGCAAATCGCACGCATACAAATAAAGCCTATTCAGGTAAAAAGATTTCTCTAGATTTTCAAGACATTGAAGTGCGCCGAGTATTGCAATTGTTGGCTGATTTCACAGGAACCAATATTGTTGCTTCAGATACGGTGCAAGGGAATATCACCTTACGCTTAAAAGATGTGCCGTGGGATCAAGCACTTGATATCATCATGAAAACCAAGAGTTTAGGGAAGCGGAATAGTGGTAATGTGATTTGGGTTGCACCAACCGCTGAATTATTGAAATCGGAAGAAGATGAAGCCAAAGCGTATGCACAAAGCATTAAGCTTTCGCCATTGCAGACTGAAACCATGGTGCTTAATTATGTGAAGGCTGCTGATGTTAAAAAGATGATTGATGATGCTGCAACTAAAGTGGGTGGCGGTACAAATTCTTCAGAAGAAGGTATGCGTTCGTTGATGAGTAGTCGTGGTTCAATTGTGATTGATACACGAACCAATACGGTCATTATGAATGATACTGCGGCGAAAATTGAACAGCTTAGAAATATTATTAAGCAAATTGATTTACCCGTGAAACAAGTCATGATTGAGGCACGAATTGTTCGGACGCAACTTGATTTAGCGCATGAATTAGGGGTGAAATGGGGCTTAGTTAAGCCGACGAGCGCTTCGAGTTGGGATCAAGGTAAATATAATAGTTCTGGTGGTTTAAATGTTGATTTAGGTGCGTCTACTGCGTATGGAACATTATCTTTAGGTTTATTAAGATTAGGTTCTAGCATTTTAGACTTACAACTTGCAGCATCGCAAAGTGATGGCAAGAGTGAAGTATTATCGACACCAAAAGTAATGACGGGCGATAAGCAAGAAGCTCTAATTCGTTCAGGAATGAAAATTCCATATTCAACTACGAGTGCAAATTCTGGAACAACCACAACATTCCAAGAAGCCGTACTTGAGTTGAAAGTCGTGCCGAGTATTACCCCTGACAATAAAGTACAGATGAAACTCGATATTTCTAAAGATACTTTAGGTTCACAACTCACTGATGCAGGCTATGCAATTAACGTAAACAAACTACAAACCAATGTTCTTGTTGCCGATGGCGAAACCATTGTTTTAGGTGGTTTGTATGAAGATGAAGTCACAAATTCAGTGAAAAAGGTTCCATTACTTGGAGACATTCCTGTAATTGGTAACTTATTTAAAAATTCGCAAAGATCTGATTCGAAACGTGAACTATTAATCTTTATTACCCCTCGAATAGTTGATGACACAGTTTCGAGAAATCATTAAGATAAAACGGTTGCGCGAATAGAATAGGTGGCTCTTGCCAAATAAAGCATTCACCCCCCTACCGAATATTTATTTGGTAGGGCCTATGGGGGCTGGGAAAACGACGGTAGGTCGACATCTTGCTGACCTTTTAGAACGAGAATTTGTGGATAGTGACCATGAAATTGAACGTAAAACAGGTGCTTCAATTCCATGGATCTTTGAAAAAGAAGGTGAAATTGGCTTTCGTCAGCGAGAGTGTATGGTCATTGATGAACTGACGCAACGTGAAAATCTGGTGCTTGCGACAGGTGGTGGCGTGGTCATGCAATTGGCAAATCGCCATGCTTTAAAGCAGCGTGGTATTGTCATTTATTTATATGCACCTGTTGACGTTCAGCTACAGCGTACTTATCGCGATAAAAATCGCCCCCTTCTTCAAGTTGAAAATCCTGAAAAGCGTTTGCAAGATTTACTTGCCATGCGTGATCCGCTTTATCGAGAAATTGCCCATTATATTATTGATACTCATCAAGGTGCTGCACGTGAATTGGCACAAAAAATCTTGAAGGAAATCTCTGCTGATTTGTCCCATTAATCCATTGTCATTGGTTTGAACATGCAAACGTTATTTGTTGAATTAGGCGATCGCCGTTACCCTATTTTTATTGGCAGTCAATTAAACCCTGAACAGTTACTTGCACCATATGTGCAGGGTAAACAAGTAATGGTTGTGACCAATGACACGGTAGCACCTTTATATTTGCAGCACTACCGTCAGGCGCTTGAAAATTTAGGTAAAGATGTTGCAGTATGTATTTTGCCTGATGGTGAAAAGTATAAAAACATTGAACATTTGAATTTAATTTTTGATGCGTTGCTTGGCGCAGGTTTTAATCGTGATTGCACGGTTTTGGCTTTAGGTGGTGGTGTTATTGGCGATATGGCAGGCTTTGCAGCGGCAAGTTTTCAACGTGGCGTATATTTTGTGCAAGTGCCAACGACATTGTTGTCTCAAGTTGACTCGAGTGTCGGTGGCAAGACTGGGATTAATCATCCTTTAGGCAAAAATATGATTGGTGCATTCAAGCAACCAGAAGTTGTACTTGCCGATATGGCACAGCTTAAAACTTTACCACCACGTGAACTTTCGGCAGGACTTGCCGAAGTCATTAAATATGCGCTGCTTGGCGATCTAAACTTTTTGCTATGGTTAGAGCAGCATATTGAACAATTGTTGACTGGCGATGAACAGTTATTGGCAGAAGCAGTTTACCGTTCGTGTGCACATAAAGCACGTATTGTAGCGAGTGATGAAAAAGAGCAAGGTGATCGCGCCTTACTTAATTTGGGTCATACCTTTGGTCATGCCATTGAATCGTATTTAGGTTATGGTGTGTGGTTGCATGGCGAAGCCGTTGCAACTGGTATGGTAATGGCCGCAGATTTATCATGGCGTATGGGATGGATAAGTTTAGATGATTTAACCCGCACTAAACAGATTCTACAACGGGCAGGGCTGCCGATTGTATGTCCACAAATTCCACTGGATGAGTTTTTAGGTTTTATGGCGCATGACAAAAAAGTATTAAATGGGCAATTCCGTTTAGTGCTATTAAAACAATTGGGTCAAGCCTGTATTACCCGTGAGTTTGATGTGGAAAAAATGAAACAGGCAATTTTAGCCAATCAACAAGGTGCATAACGCGTATGCGAAATCAAACTAAAAAAACATTTCAACAAATTCTATTGCTTGGCGTTGGAATTGTCAGTTTGTTTTTCGCATGGGTATTTTGGCTCATAACAGGGATGAAGCCACTAGACGAAGCCCCGAAATCTGCACCTGTAGAAGATGTACAACCGCAGTTTCAGGCTGAACAAGTGGCAGCAACAGCCAATTTGGGTGTACTGACAGATGAGGTACGCCCACTGCAACAAACCACTCGAGTTGTTGCATCGGGAGATCATGGGCTTGAATTTCGTGGTACGAAATTTTTATTAGCCAATCAAGACCAATATAGCATTGAGCTGATGCGGGTGAGTAAAGAAGATATTGTACGCAATTTTTTAGCACAACAAAAAAGCCGTCGTGATTTTATGTATTTTCGTTTGGTTGCGGCACATCAGCCGGAACATTATACGCTGAATTATGGAATATATAGCAGTCGGCAAGTAGCAGAAGATCAATTGGTACGGCTCAATTTAAAATTACCGCGATCAGTACGCCCTAAAGTGGTCGAGCTTAAGGATTATGTACCCTTCGTGAATGATATGGGCATGGAAGAATTAAATGTGAGTCAAACCTTATATGCGGTCAAATTAAAACCTGCTGCTGTGCCTGCTCCAATTATCCGCAGAGTTCCAGAAGCTGTTGCTATAACGCCGCAAGATCATGCAACAACGAATATTACACCTTCTGATAGTTCTACCCCAATGGTAAAAGTGCCTTAATATGTTGCAAATTCAAAAATAAACACTGCATTACTTTGCTGAAAATAGAACCAAAATAAGGCGCAAGTTGGGATTTTATTTTAATTTTGCACTATTTTGGTTCATTCTTAGTTGTATTCTCATATCCCTTCGCGCTCATTTACGATTTAAAACGCTTTAATTACCGTATGTTTTGTATATTTTTTGTTATATGGCATATTTTTTGCTTTATTAGTGCATGAGTTGAGTTTGTGTGGCTATTTTGCTGCCAAATGATTCAATGCGGATGCAAGGCAGCAGCTGTCTTTGCTACAAAAAAGTGCATTATTTCTCCTTGATTGATTTTAAGTCTATACAAGTGAAGATTTTTTGGTCTATGCTTGGTCGAAAAGCACGGCTTTGTACAAAACAACTGTCAATTGCCAAAGGATGTTATGAAAGTGTGATGCTCGAACGAGCAATGTAAAAGAAGGGTACGCTATGCACATGCCATCGCCAAATACTGTAGCTCCCGCTCAAGGTTTATATCAGCCTGATGAGTTTAAAGATAACTGTGGTTTTGGGTTAATTGCCCACATGCAAGGGGATGCGAGCCATCATCTTGTGCAAACCGCCATGCACAGCTTAAGTTGCATGACACACCGTGGCGGAATTGCCGCCGATGGTAAAACCGGAGACGGTTGTGGTTTATTATTGGCTATGCCAAAGGCTTTTTTTCGTGAAGAAGCCAAACGACTCAGTGATATTACCTTAAGCGAAATCTTTGCTGTGGGAACCATCTTTTTAAGTCTTGATCCTGCCATTGCTCAGCATTCAAAAAATATTCTGACTAAAGAACTTGAAGCCGAAGGCTTACGTGTTATTGCATGGCGCGTTGTCCCAACCAATAACGATGCTTTAGGTGAAATTGCATTACAGTCACTGCCTGCCTTTGAGCAAGTTTTTGTCAACTGTCCAATGGGTGTGACGGAAGTTGAGTTTAACCGTAAATTGTTTTTAGCACGCCGCCGTGCGGAACAACAACTCAAAAATGATCCTGAGTTTTACGTCACTACATTATGTTCAACCGTCATTAGCTATAAAGGTTTAATGATGCCTGCGGCAATTGCCGACTTTTATACCGACCTTGCCGATGAGCGTTTAGCATCGCATATTGTGGTGTTCCATCAGCGTTTCTCGACCAACACTTTACCGCGTTGGCCTTTGGCGCAGCCATTCCGTTACCTCGCACACAATGGTGAAATTAACACCATCACGGCAAACCGTAACTGGGCAATGTCGCGTACTTCTAAGTTTGAAAATCCATTATTACCGGGTTTAACTGAGTTAACACCATTGGTGAACCGTACAGGTTCAGACTCTTCAAGCTTGGACAATATGCTTGAAATTTTAGTCGGTGGTGGCATGGATTTCTTCCGTGCACTGCGTATGCTTGTGCCACCAGCTTGGCAAAACGTAGAAACCTTAGATGCCGACTTACGTGCTTTTTATGAGTTTAACTCGAAGCACATGGAAGCATGGGATGGCCCTGCGGGTCTCGTGATTCAAGATGGTCGTCATGCCATTTGTATGCTTGACCGTAACGGTTTGCGTCCTGCACGTTGGGTGATTACTAAAAATGATTATATTACCCTTGCTTCTGAAATTGGGGTTTGGGACTACAAACCTGAAGATGTGATTTCTAAGGGGCGTGTTGGGCCGGGGCAAATGCTCGTGGTCGATACCTTTACGGGTAAAGTGCTTGATACCCAAGATGTAAACAACCATCTGAAAAAAATGCGTCCATATCGTCAATGGTTACGTGAAAATTCAGTGCGTCTACAAGGTAGCCCTGAATTAGAAGAACATTTAATTGATCAAGGTTTAAAAGGCGATCAGCTTAAATCTGCTCAAAAAATGTTTAACGTAACCTTTGAAGAACGTGACCAAATTTTGCGTCCAATTGCAGAAAGTGGACAAGAAGCAGTCGGTTCGATGGGGGATGATACCCCAATGGCAGTGTTGTCACGTCAGGTGCGTAACGTGTCTGACTATTTCCGTCAGCAATTTGCACAAGTGACTAATCCACCAATCGACCCATTACGTGAGTCGATTGTGATGTCGCTTGAAACCTGTATGGGACGTGAGCAAAACGTTTTTGATCAAAGCCCAGAACATGCCGACCGGTTGATTATTTCAAGCCCTGTTTTATCAAATTCCAAAATGCACCAAATTCGTACTTTGGGGCGTAAAGGCTATGAAATTGCCGACATCGACTTAAATTATGTCGCAGCAGAAGGTTTGCAAGCTGCGATTACCCGTATTTGCGAAGAATCTGCACAAGCGATTCGTGATGGCAAAACGCTATTGGTCATTTCGGATAAAAAAATCCGTGAAGGTTATTTACCTGCCAGTGCAATTTTGGCAACCGGTGCAATTCATCATCATTTAATTCAAACTGGCTTGCGTGCCGATGCCAATATTATTGTAGAAACTGCACTTGCACGTGACCCACATCAATTTGCGGTAATTTTAGGTTTTGGTGCAACTGCAATTTACCCATATCTTGCTTATGACGTGATTAATGATTTGGTTGCAAAAGGCGAATTATTGGGTGATCCAATTCATGCGCAAGCCAATTTCCGTAAAGGCATTGAAAAAGGCTTACTCAAAGTCTTATCTAAAATGGGGATTTCAACGGTTGCATCGTACCGTGGTGGTCAGTTATTTGAAGCAGTTGGTTTGTCGAGCGAAGTCGTTGATAAATGCTTCTTGGGTGTACCAAGTCGTATTCAAGGCGCAACCTTTGACGATTTAGAGCAAGACCAAATTCAATTGGCTGATTTGGCGTGGAAAAATCGCAAGCCGATTGATCAAGGTGGAATGCTTAAATTTGTGTTTGGTAAGGAATATCATGCCTTTAACCCAGACGTAATTAACGCGTTGCATAAATCGGTACGCTCAGGTGATTATGCCGACTTTAAAGAATATGCAGAGCTCGTCAATAAGCGTCCGATCGCCACCATCCGTGACTTATTTAAACTAAAAACTGACAATTCAATTCCGTTGGCAGATGTTGAAGCGATTGAAACGATTCTGCCACGTTTTGACTCGGCAGGCATGTCAATCGGAGCATTGTCGCCAGAAGCCCACGAAGCGATTGCAACAGCCATGAACACCATGGGTGGACGTTCAAACTCGGGCGAGGGTGGTGAAGACCCTGCACGTTACGGCACGATTCGTAACTCGAAAATTAAGCAAATTGCCTCTGGTCGTTTTGGTGTTACACCTGCTTATTTAACCTCGGCAGAAGTATTGCAAATTAAAGTGGCACAAGGGGCAAAACCGGGCGAAGGCGGTCAGTTACCGGGCGGTAAAGTCAACAGCTTAATTGCACGTTTACGTTATGCTGTACCGGGGGTAACTTTAATTTCACCACCACCACACCACGATATTTATTCGATTGAAGATTTATCGCAATTGATTTTTGACTTAAAACAAGTCAATCCACAAGCCATGGTGTCAGTCAAATTGGTGTCTGAACCGGGCGTGGGTACCATTGCTGCCGGTGTTGCTAAAGCCTATGCCGACTTCATTACCATTTCGGGTTATGACGGTGGTACAGCAGCTTCACCATTGTCGTCGATTCACCATGCCGGTTCACCGTGGGAATTAGGTTTAAGCGAAGCACATCAGGCCTTACGTGTAAATGACTTGCGTGGCAAAGTGCGGGTACAAACCGATGGTGGTTTGAAAACAGGTTTAGATGTAGTAAAAGCAGCTATTTTAGGTGCAGAAAGCTTCGGTTTTGGTTCAACGCCAATGATTGCATTGGGTTGTAAATATTTGCGTATTTGCCATTTAAACAACTGTGCAACAGGTGTGGCGACTCAGCAAGACAAACTGCGCCAAGACCATTACATTGGCGAGCCTGAAATGCTGATTAACTTCTTCCGCTTTATTGCAGAAGAAACTCGTGAATGGTTGGCAGCGCTTGGCGTGGCAAGTTTAAGAGACTTGATTGGTCGGGTTGATTTACTTGAAGTATTACCGGGTGAAACAGCCAAACATGCACATTTAGACTTAACACCATTGCTACAATCGCATCCATCTGCCGAAGGCAAGGCACAATATTGCCAAGTGCAAGGCAATGCACCGTTCGATAAAGGTGAACTTGCCGAGCAAATGATTAGCGATATGTTACCAAGCATTGAAGCGCAAACAGGTGGTGAATTTAGTTATAAAATTGGCAACTGTAACCGCTCAATTGGTGCACGTATTTCGGGTGAAATTGCACGTCGTCATGGCGACTTAAATATGGAAGCCAATCCATTAGTTGTGAATTTAAATGGTACAGCAGGTCAGTCTTTGGGTGTGTGGAACGCCGGTGGTCTGCACATTAAACTTGAAGGCGATGCCAACGACTATGTTGGTAAAGGCATGGCGGGTGGTCGAATTTCAATTTTCCCACCAAAAGGTTCACCGTTCCAAACACAAGAAACTGCCATTATTGGTAACACCTGTTTATATGGTGCAACAGGCGGTAAAGTCTTTGCTGCGGGCACAGCAGGTGAGCGTTTTGCAGTACGTAACTCTGGCGCATTTGCAGTCATTGAAGGTGCAGGCGACCATTGCTGTGAATATATGACGGGTGGTATTGTCACTGTACTTGGTAAAGTGGGGCATAACTTCGGTGCAGGCATGACCGGTGGTTTTGCTTATGTGCTAGATTTAGAAAATAACTTTGTGGATTATTACAACCATGAGTTAATTGACTTAACCCGTATTTCGACCGAGTCCATGGAAGATCATCAAGAGTTCTTATTACGTATTCTAGATGAACACATCAAAGAAACAGGAAGTGCTTGGGCATATAAAATTCGTAACGAATTTGACTTTTATAGCCGTAAATTCTGGCTAGTCAAACCGAAAGCTGCGAATTTATTGACCTTGCTTAAAGCAACCCAAGCCGACCCACAGTAATTGAAGACTCAAAAAAATTGATAGGCAGGTATGGAATGGAGGTGAAACCCTTCCATACTTACCCACGGAGAGAAACATGGCAGAACGCCTTAATAATGACTTTCAGTTTCTAGATGTAGCTCGCCAAGATCCAGAAAAAAAAGAAGTTCAGGTTCGTAAAGCAGAGTTTGTTGAAATTTATAAGCCTTTTACCGCCGATGTCGCAAAAAATCAGACGCATCGCTGTTTAGGTTGTGGTAACCCGTATTGCGAATGGAAATGTCCAGTACATAACTACATTCCAAACTGGTTAAAGTTAATTGCGGAAGGTCGTATTTTCCAAGCGGCAGAATTGTGCCATCAAACCAACACTTTACCTGAAGTGTGTGGTCGCGTTTGTCCGCAAGACCGTTTGTGTGAAGGCGCTTGTACCTTAAACGATGGTTTTGGTGCAGTGACCATTGGTAATGCTGAAAAATACATTAACGATACAGCATTTGCCTTGGGCTGGCGTCCTGATATGTCGTCTGTGCAATGGACAGATAAAAAAGTGGCGATTATTGGTGCAGGCCCAGCAGGTTTGGGATGTGCCGATATTTTAGTGCGTAGCGGTGTAAAGCCTGTGGTCTTTGACAAACGCCCTGAAATTGGTGGTTTGCTCACCTTTGGTATTCCAGAATTTAAAATGGAAAAAGATGTAATGAAACGCCGCCGTGAAATTTTCACGGGCATGGGTGTGGAATTCCGTTTAAATGTTGAAATTGGTACAGATATTACTATTGAACAATTACTTGCCGATTACGATGCCGTGTTTATGGGCATGGGAACCTATACTTATATGAAGGGTGGGTTTGCAGGCGAGGAATTAGATGGTGTACATGATGCACTTGACTATTTAATTGCGAACGTCAACCGTTGCCAAGGTTGGGAAAAAGACGCAAACGAATTTATTAGCATGGAAGGCAAAAAGGTGATTGTTCTTGGCGGTGGTGATACTGCGATGGACTGTAACCGTACTGCTATTCGTCAGGGTGCTGCCGAAGTCACATGTGCTTATCGTCGTGATGAAGAAAATATGCCGGGTTCACGCCGTGAAGTGACCAATGCACGTGAAGAAGGTGTAAATTTCCTTTTTAACCGCCAACCGATTGAAGTTGTGGGTGAAAATGGCAAAGTGACAGGTGTAAAAGTTGTGACTACGCAATTGGGTGAACCTGATAGCCGTGGCCGCCGTAGCCCTGAACCTGTGCCAAACTCAGAAGAAATTTTACCTGCCGATGCTGTGTTACTTGCGTTTGGTTTCCGCCCAAGCCCTGCCGATTGGTTTGGCAGCGCCAATATTGGCTTAGATGGTTCGGGGCGTGTGGTTGCCGCAGAACAGCAACAATATAAGTTCCAAACATCGAACCCGAAAATTTTTGCAGGTGGCGATATGGTACGTGGCTCTGACCTTGTTGTAACGGCAATTTGGGAAGGTCGCCAAGCAGCAGAGGGCATCTTGGACTATTTAGAAATTTAAGAATCTTTTTAAATTCAAAAAAGCGCTTGGTGCAAACTCGGCGCTTTTTTGTTAAATAAAATAACAATACGCGGTTAAAATTAAACTAAACTAGGTAAAACAGATTATAAAAAATGAGGATAATATGGGTTTCATTAAAAAAAGTGTTGCGATTGCGGTATTGAGTAGCAGCTTATTGTTTACAGGCTGTGGTTATAATGCATTGCAAGCAAAAGATGAAGCGGTCACCGCTGCATGGTCAGATGTCGAAAACCAATACCAACGCCGCGCAGACTTAGTGCCTAATTTGGTGAATGTGGTGAAAGGCTATGCCAAACATGAGCAAACTGTTTTAACCCAAGTCACCGAAGCTCGCTCGAATGTTGCAGGCTTGAAAATTGACAAACAAGTGCTAGAAGACCCAGCCTTATTACAGAAGTATCAGCAAGCACAAAGTCAGCTCACAGGTGCATTGTCGCGTTTAATTGCGGTCTCTGAAAATTATCCCGACTTAAAAGCCAATCAGCAATTTTTAGACTTGCAAGCCCAACTTGAAGGCACTGAAAACCGAATCGCAGTGTCGCGTAATCGTTATATTTCTACCGTGCAAGACTATAATACTTATGTACGCCAGTTCCCGCAAACCATTACTGCAAAAGTCATTGGCATGAAACCAAAAGCCAATTTTAGTGCCGAAGCAGGGGCGGAAAAAGCACCTAAAGTCTCATTTGAATAAACTGGGCAGACCAATATGCGCTTGCCATTGGATTTTAATAAAATGTGCCGACAGTATTGGATTGCATTTGTGGCAGTATGTTGCCTTATTACAGCACATTTAGGATGGGCTGAGACAGCAACGGTACAAGCGAACGATGCTGATACGGTTGTTGCAACCAAAATTATCCAACAGCAGCAAAAGACAGGGCAAAAAGTAGCCTCGGCTGTCACAACAAGCGAAGCACTAACTGTTGCAGATGATATGCAAGGGCAAGCATTGCGTATCTTGCCAAATCTGAATCAGCCGATAGTAGATCAAGCCAATGTTTTGTCAAATGCCCAAAAACAAGCCTTAAGTCAGAAAATTCAGACTTTGTATCGGCAGGGAAAAGCACAAATAGGCATTATTATTGTGCCAACTACGGGGCAAGAAGACATTTTTGATTATGCAATGCGGGTGGCGGAGCAGTGGAAATTAGGTTCGAGCAAGCGTGATAATGGTTTACTGATTGCGATTGCTGTGAATGATCGGCATATTCAAATTTTAACAGGCTATGGGCTTGAAGGTGTTTTGCCTGATGTAGTGAGTAGCCGAATTATTCGTAATAACATCACCCCGTATTTTAAGCAAAACCAATTTGCACAAGGTCTAGATTCTGGGCTTGCTGCATTAGCTGAGATTTTAAATCAAGACCCTGAAATTGCTAAAAATGCCGCACAAGACTTAAAGCAGCAACATGAACAAGCCTTAGCTGAGAAGCAAGCACGTGAGCAAATGTGGATCTACACTTTAATTATTTTAGTCGTTGGTATTTTTGCGTCTTTTTTGGTGGGTAATAGAGTCAGTGCTGCAACCGCAGGTGTGGCTGCTATAACTGCGGGTGTTGTAAGTGGTGCGGGAATTTTAACGAGTCTGTTGCTTGGCGTTATTGTATTTTTTCTCTTGATTACCTCATTGGCACAGCTCATTTTACAACTTATTTTGTCGAGTTCGGGTGGTGGTGGCTCTGGCGGTGGTAGTAGTGGTTATGGCGGCGGTGGAGGTGGCTTTGGCGGTGGAGGTGCATCTGGCTCATGGTAAATATTATTGATCAAACTGTTGTCACAACAGCTTGCCGTGTAAAGCATGGTCAACCCAGTTTAAAGCGTTGGCTCAAACATTTTTGCTATTTATCATCAAGTCGTCAGTATTTTAATAAAACTGACCAACAGGTAATCGGTCTTGCTGTACAGCAAGCGGAACAAGGCCATGCAGGTGAAATTCAGGTGGTGATAGAAGGGCATATTCCTTGTGCAGTTGCTTACCAACAAAACACGCAACAACGTGCACAGAATTTATTTGCAAGTTTAGGGGTATGGGATACGGCTGCCAATAGTGGTGTTTTGTTGTACTTAAACTTATGCGAACGCCAAGTTGAGATTGTGGTAGACCGTGGCATTGACGCTTTGGTTGAGCAAGCCGTATGGCAACATATTTGTGACAGTATGTTGGTTTTACTGAAACAACAGCAGCATCGTCAAGCGGTGTTGTGTGGGGTTCAGCAAATTGGTGTGTTGTTGCAGAAATTTTATTTGCAACAAAACGATGATAATAACGAGTTGAGCGATTTACCTGTGATGTTGTAGTGTGGATTTGAAAAAATAGGAATAATTTTGAAGTTTATGACAAAAATTGTCACTCAGTGACGATAATTGTAATTTTGTGTACTTTTAAGTTTTGACAAGAAAACAATAAGATTTTGATTTTAAATAAAATTATATCTTGGCATGCTTTATGCTAATATCTTTATGAAATAAAATGTATAATACAATTTATACATAAAACTACAGTTTGTAATTTGGAGAAACTACATGAACCAGCAAAAAGGTTTTACTTTAATTGATACTCCATAAGTGTCCATATAAAATTAAAAATCCATAAGTAAGTCTATATGGACATTAGGCAGTTCCACTCCTGCTATTAATCAGAAATATCTCTTTAGTGTTCATTTTCCCCTACATTGATTTATGCACAATCGTTAGCATTAGTTCAATACACAGATATTTGATCACTTACTCAAACTGTTTCAAATCAAAAAATTCAAACATAACTTCAAAAGCTGTTAAACCCTGACGTTCAAATTTTTGCTCAGCAGCGTGAATTAAAAATATTGACTATGTGACAGCGAAAGTGGAAAAATTCATATTGGCTCAATGAACCATCTCGACCTTAATAGTTTTAAAACACTTTTTTCTATTTTTTAAAATATTTATGGTGATGCTTTACAATATTCTAGATATTCATTTTTATTCAGTAGATGGTACGGGTGTTATATTTCCAATGCTATAAATAACTTGAGATTATTAAAAATGGGATATCAAGAATGAAACCGAACGAATTCAAAAAGTTACCCGACTGGTTATTACAGCAGTTACCCCAAATGACTGAACCAGCAATTTTATCACTTCGAGATACGAAACTTGTCGTCACTTACCCTGATGGTGCGGAAGCAATTCACGAGAGCCTAAAAGACGTACAACACCAGATCCATCATGTCAAACTGACAGATTTACAGATTTTACCAGAGGTTTATCAATATTTTGGTGAAGATAAAGAGAATGGTTGCCTATTTTTTAAATCCTCTGAGCATCTTTCAAGTAGTTTGTTTTCCTATACCGATCAAAATAAATTTGAGCATTTACAATCTGCTTTACAGACTGCCTTTGAAAATGAGCAAGCATATCTCGCAAATCCAACGGACTTTTTAACTGCTTATCATTTTATTGATACACACCCAGCTTTTTGGACGGTAACTGGAGACTTACCATCATGGCACTGGAATACATGGGGGCATTGCCAAAATGTGAATCACGGTGCATATAGCGATGAAGATGATGGGAAATTAGTGATTTATTTAGAGACTGGCTCACATCTCAATAAAGCAGAAGATGGCGGAAATTTATACAAAGAGCATTATCATGACTATCGTTTAGATGTTTGGGCAGATACGTTTGAACAAGCGTTTATTGAGTTAGCAGCAATGGTGTATAAGTTTTTTGATCATCAAGGTGTTGAACGTCTAGATGTACCACATATAAAACCAGCATGGGTTCTGGAGCTTGATGAACGAATTATAGAATTTAAAAAATGGAAGGATGAGGAGCTGTGAGTGTTCACTATCAGGGGAATGTCCACGAGTTGTTAAAGTATGTCATTTAAAACTTCTGCCAGTGTTTGACCATTGTTACGATTGATCAATCTAGCAGACATACCAAATGCTGTCGGCCCTGTAAAATCTGCAAGTGCTGTATCTCCAATGAATAGGACTTCTGAAGCTTGGCAACCTAGTTGGTCAATGAGTGATTGATAGATTTTCGACTCAGGTTTAATTGCAGCAACTTCATAACTCCAAGCATAAGCATCAAGGGGCGGTAATAATGAAGAAACAATTTTTCCATATGGCATAGCTAAATTTGAGCATAGTGCCAATTTAACCCCCAATTTCTTTAACTCTTCCAAAGTAGATAAGGTATCTTCATACAGTGTAATAGAACGTAATTCTTCATCTAAATCATGCTCAAGTTCTTGCAAAAATTGGTCTGGAATATTTACTGCTAATCGCTTTGCAAGCTCTACTAAATTTAAATTGTGGGACATAATAAATTTGGCATCATCAGGCTTAGGTTGTCGCCCATTTTCTTTTAGCCATTTCATTAATTTTCTATATGGGGAACGTCTGGCCCCTATTTTTATAAGTGTACCAAATACGTCAAAAGCAATGACTAATGACTCAATATGACCTGCTTTTGCTGATGATTCCATATTTTTATAACCAATTAAATTACTTTCATTTTTAATTGAGATTACCATGAGCGAATTGCTATAAAAAATTAAGGGAGACATTTTATATCTCCCTTTGTTTTATTCACTAAAGTTTGAAAACATGATTTTAGGAAAATTCTTCATGAAATGGCGACGAACTTGGTTGAAATCATTAAAATTATTTTGAATTTTGGAAAAATGATTCACCCAAGCTAAAACGGCATCTTGATCATTTAAATTGGGATTTACATTTAGAAACAAAGCTAAATCAAATGTACGACCAATATTAAACTCTTTGATGAGTGCAACGGCAGTCGAACGGACTTCCTCTGAAACAGAGAATTTAGGGGAAAAGTAGTTATTCATCACTAAGACTCCTTAGAAATAATATATAATGATATTTAAGAAGGTTAATTTGCTTCTTTAATATGTAAAGTGACCTGCTGTAGGTTGAATCTAGCATGATTATAGTGCTTTATCAAGTTAAAATAACCTGCTATGGGTTTATATGTTATTTCGTAGGTTTTTATGATTAAATGTAGGTTGTCAGCTTTGATGGGCGAACGCAAAATTTTGAAGTTAAGTGATGTAGCGCATGCCACTGGTATTAACCGTAATACCCTGACAAGTCTGTATTATGACCGTGCGATTCGGATAGAACTTTCGGTTGCAGATACCTTGTGTAAATATTTTAATTGCACCATGCAAGACTTGTTTGAATATACTAATGGCTAACACATCACCACATAGGGTGATGTGTTAATTTGATAAATTAGCCCTTCACCTATAATTTTTTAGAAAGAGCATTAATAGCTATAGAGGATGTTTGATTCCAGTCACGCCAAACGTCCAAAAAGTCATGTCGAACATTATTAGAGTCAGTTGCATCCCAAAAAGCTTCCCACCAAATACTTATGTGCTCTTCTTTTAATAGGGCTAATGGGTGCTCTTCCCGCATTAAAATTTTTTCAAATAATTCATTATTAATTAAGTATGATTCTGTTTTTGTTAGGTATTTGGTGGATTTGTATAGTTGCTCACATACACGAGCAAAGCTTTCGAGCATATTTTGTCCACCCACTCCATTGCGTGTAGAAACATGAATATTAGTAGTTAGTACTTCGACACGCCACTCCTCTAATACTTTAATGATGAGGAGATCACCTTTTTCAGAGATATTTCGAACAAAAATGATTCTCTGAGCCTCAGTCTCCTGTTTGGAAATAAGGTCAATATAAGAGAATAGAAAATTAATGTTTGAATCTACATTATTTTCGATCTGCCACTTAGAGGATGGAATGGGATGCCCATCTCCATGTATTAACCAATCAGGATTAACATATAAATATGCTGCTATTTTCTCTAACTCAGTAAAAGAAGGTTCTTGTTTAGCTTGTAGCCAATTTAGAAAAACTTCAGCATTTTCATACCCACACATTCTCGCAATGTGTGAGTATCTTACTACATTCATTTTGAAGCTATTAATTAAATTTAGGCTATGAGCAAGTCTTTCAGCAACTTCTACTTTTCGATCAATTATTTGATAGTGTGCGAGTTTTAAATTTTTTGGATTTGCTTCATCGGGAGTAAAAAAGTGAAAACTTTTTTCCAAGCGATCAACTATCTCTGCATTCATTGAGCGTTTTTCTTGACTTGCAACTTCTTCAATTTTTTGTTTTAGGTCACTTGGGAGGCGGATTTTAAGTTGAGCATCTTGAGATATTAACATAACTAATACATTCCATTATTGACTAAATTACAGTGATGAAATCTAATTGAATTGCGGTTTTTTTAATATTAATTTTTTAAACCAAGTTGGTTCATATGAAATTATCAATATCTTCGTCACAACTCAAGTTACGTATTTCACCAGTATTAAAAAATTGGTTGAAAGAAGAAGCTTTGCTGCAAAATAGATCATTAAATTCACAAGTGAATTTTATTCTAACTCAATTTAAGCAAAACGCAGAGAGTCAACTAAAAAATTGAATTAACTTTTTATTCGGCGAAAAGTATAAAAGCCCATGCTGTAACATGAGCTCTTATAGATTGTCTTGATTGGTGTCCAGACAATTACATTTTGATGAATAGGGGCATTTTTGTCAATCCTATCTCAAAGTGGCTTTTTGCCTGTTTTTTTAGAAACAGGAGACTCTAATGAGTACTAAGCTTAAAAGTGGTCAGTCACGCTATCAGTCTGAAGCCAAGGTAGTGACCCTTTCAAAATTCCAGTTGTTAAAGGTTGTAAATATAACTCTTTGTTTGAAATCTACAGAGTTTGAAAAAAATGGCGATGTTTACCTGAATTTTCCCATTATTATTCAAGGGGATGGTCATCCATCAGAAATCCTTAATCTGTATTTGCTAAAAAAATTACAGCGAACAATACAGTATGATTTTAAAACCTTCGCATCTATTTCTAATCAGCTTGTTGATTTTCAGCGTTTTTTAGAAGATGAAAAGCTTGATTGCTTAAAATTTCATAAACTCAAACAGTTCAATGCGATTTTTAAATATCGTACTCGTCTGATTGAACATGTAAATGCAGGTCTAATTTCAGTGAGTTCGGCAAGTCATCGAATTAATGCGGTGGTGAATTTTTATCGCTTTCTTGTCACAGAAGATTTGGTTGATCATCAACGCTACGGTTTACCCTTTCAAGATGTATATAAATATGTTGCAGTAGATAATGAATTTGGCGCACGTAGAAAAATGGCTATTAAGTCGCATGATCTTGCGATTCATGTTCCAGCCAAAGCACCGAATTCTGAAGCGATTGTGGATGGTGGTGAATTAAGCCCACTCAGTGTTGAATCACAAACGGTCATATTAAAAGCACTGCAAAAATCATCAAGAGAATATCAGCTGATGTTTTATCTTGCATTGTTTACAGGTGCGCGTTTACAAACGATTTGCACTCTACGAATCAAAAACTTAATTGGTCGTGAACCTGATAGTCAGGGTTTTATCCGTCTGCCAGTTGGGGCGGGTACAGGCATTGATACGAAATTTCAAAAGCCCATGACACTACTAATCCCGAATTGGTTAGCACAAGACCTTAAAATTTATATTAATAGCGCACAAGCGCAACAGCGTAGACGGAAGTCTAGCTATGGCGACTTGGATGAAAATTATGTATTTCTCACCAAATTGGGTACACCTTTCTACACCAGCAAAGCTGAGCAGCAAGAGCTAATCGAGAAGATCAAAGCTTCTGACTCATTTGGAACTAGGCTTAAACTATATGAAGGTGAAGCGGTGCGTAGTTACTTAAAAGTCGTGCTATTACCCGAAATTCGCTTGATTGATCCGCAATTTTCAAGCTTTAAATTCCATGATTTACGTGCCAGTTTTGGGATGAATTTGCTTGAAAGCCAGTTGCAACACCTGCCTGAAGGGCATTCAGCTATGATAGCGGTTGAATATGTACAAGCGCGGATGGGGCATGGCAATATCAGTACGACTTTACAGTACTTAAACTATAAATCACGACTGCAATGGCGCAGTAAGATTAAGCATGAATATGAGTCTAGTTTGATGAAATATGTCAAATCTTCTATGGATTCAGCAGGTGACTTATCATGAGTTTTGTACGTGTCCCATTATTGGTTCATCTGTCTAATATTGACAAACAGATTACTGAGCATGAACGTCTTATTTTCGTCTGCAACGATAAAACTTCTTCTTTTAGTTTTAAAACATTAGATATTGGGACACTGTTTTATCGAAAAAGACTGTCTAGTGAGATTTTGTCAGAACAGCAGTTATCTGCATCTTTTGATGAAAAAAGACGTTATTTTTTAAAATGCTTTGCTGATTATCTATTGCAAATGAGTGGATCAGAGCTGTCAAAGTCATTGTTTTATTACACTATTAAATTATTTTTAGACTGGGTAGATCAGCAAAAGAAAATTTTTGATTTATCAAATAAAGACAGCGTGATCGACGCATATCGTCGCTACAGTAAATATTTAGTTGATCGCACTTTACTTGCTGACACTGATGACGCTCATTTGGCTGCGCATACAGCAAAACAATATCAGCGAAATGTCGCTAAATTAATAGCATACGCATTTGACTGCCATGAAATTGATATTTCAACTCAGGCGGTCAAAGTACAGTCTCAACGTTATGACATTCCAGTCTTGCCTATGCTAGAACAAGATCATCAAAAGACGTATGCAACTTTATTGAATGTCTTTCTCGAAATTCATCGGATCGTAGTGAATGAGGCAGATTTTCCTGCACACTTCCAGTCTATTGATGACGAGAATTTTTATTTTTATTCAGGTTTCCATCATCAGACTGAAAAAAAACATATTCAGTTTGATGTACAAAGCTATTTATCTAAATATTCGGCTATTCCTGCTTTTTCGAAAATGTTGGTGGATTTTGGGCTTGCAGAGGATAGTGAGTATCGAAAACGCTTACGTGAAAATCGTAATCAAGTAATTCGGAAATTTGAAGAGCGTAATAAAGAGAAATGGCACATAGAGCGAAAACGGCTTGCATCACATGGTTTGTGTATTGGCATGTTACTGTTTATTGCTCAAACAGGGGCAAACTTAGACACTGCTCAACAATTACAACTCGATACAATGGAAATTCTACAGAGTACCCAAGGACGTAGGTTTTCGGGCACAAAAAGCAGAGCTGGCGGAAAGATGGTATATCCTGAATTTGGTGTTCAATTTGAACCTATTTTTCGGAAAATTTTGCAACTTCGGAAGTGGTATATCCAAGATGACAGCTGTGATTTCATTTTTTTACAGCGAAATGAACTCTCTCAACTTGTCCCTATTGGGTGTAGCAAATTGCAAAACATTAAACGATTTTTACAGCGTATTTTTCCAAAAATGATTTGGATTACACCGCAACAATGGCGTAAGCACGTCAGTAGTCAATATGTGCAATTGAGCGATGGAGATCTTCTACTTGAAGCTGAAAAAATGGGGCACTCTCTCGATACAGCCCGCAAAAACTACAGTCGTACTTCATTTAAAGATGCAGGAAAACAAATTTCAAAATTTTTTCATGAGTTGCGGGACGTTGCTGTAGAAAAAACGCGAACTGTTGAACACATTAATATACAGATTTTGGATGAGGCTGCCGATGCCCAGATATCACCTGTTGGTGCATGTGTGACAGCAACGCCACAGCCTGAAAAAGCACTTGGTTTTACCTCACAAGCTCCTTCGCCTAACTGTCAGCAATTTGAACACTGTCTTTTTTGCCAGCATTATGCAATTCATGCTGACGATACGGATGTGCGTAAACTTTTATCATTAAAATTTCTATTAGGTCATATCAAACAAAAAGCCACGGATTTGATCAAATGGGAACAGCAGTTCGGTGTTGTACTACACCGAATTGACGAAGTTATTAATGATTTATCAAGTACTTATGCAAATCTTCGTGACCGTATTTTTTTAATTCAAGAAGAAGTAGAAAACGGTGACTTAGATGCTTATTGGTTGAAGCATTTTGAAAGATTAATCAAATTGGGGTGGATAGTATGAGTTCATTTAGTTCGTATTTATATGCCACTGGCGTGGCTGAGCAGTTTTTACCTGACGATTACAATTTACAAAATAATCAGTTAAATGTTCCAAATACTTTTGTATTGTCTCGAATGAAGACTGGTGAGATATTGTCAGTTTATTCAGACAACACTTGGGATTTTTCTCTATATTTACCAAAGTGTCATTGTCGCCTGAATTTTGATAGTTGGCTTAAAAATAATAATGAAGATGATTTCCTTTTCTGCCAAATTCGAGCAGAAATGAAAAAAATCATTTTTGCACTGCTTTACATAAAATCAGGAAAATCGATTATTAAAAGTATAGAGCAGAAGCATAGTATTTTGCGCCAGTTTGCTGCTATTGCTTATCGCAGTGGCTGTACATTGCAACAGCTTTTTGGCGATGTTGCTTATATTTCAAAAGTGAATAATGCTTATATAAATGTAAGCTATGAAAAAATAATACATATAAAAGCATTTCTAAAGGATTGTTTCTCTATTCAACAGCAGCACCTTTTGCTTATTCCTGCATTTAGTACATATAAACCGATTGAGCATTTAACACAATTGATTGCTCAATTCAAATTGCAGTCGAGAAAAGTCGGCCCGCAAACTAAATTGATACCTTCTAGAATTTATATTGCTCTTATTAATTCTTTAATTAAAAAGTTAAGTGAGTTTAATAAAAATGCGCCTGCTTTGGGTAAATGGTTTCAGCTTATTCAAAAAGATAAAACTTTTGCATGTATGCCACGTAAGTTTCGTAATTACAAGAAGGCTGTCAGCTTTATTGATGCGAGAGATTCGCTTGGTTTAACGGAACTGTTTGAAAATAATAATATTCATAAACATGCCAATCTCACAAAGTATATGACGTTAATTCAAGGCATGGCAAAATTATTGATTCATCTATTCACGGGTATGCGGGATAACGAAGTCAATCAACTGTCTTCTGACTGCTATCAAACAGTTCAGAGTAATGAGCATCTTGTACATTTGATAATTGGCTTTACTTCAAAATTACACGGTGGTGGAAATAAATCTACCTATTGGATTACGTTTGAAGATATTCAGCTTGGGGTGTATGCAGCACAACGTATCGGTCAAATTTACGCCCTGCTCAACCCTCATTATGACATGTCAAATCCTGCTGAATATCCATTATTTCCAACTTTATACTCACAAAAAATTAGATATCAGAACATTAAAAGTAAAACTACGTTTATATCTAACTTCACAGGTGCTCCGACTCGGACTCAGTCTAACTTTAATATTTATAGAAACAATATATTAGAGACTTTAGGTGATGAATTACGGATCACAGAAAGCGATTTAGTAGAGCTAGAAGCATTTGATGGTTTTCGTAACTGGCGAGAAGAAAAAGACTGTCAACTTGGTGAATATTGGAATATTTGTACCCATCAGTTTAGACGCTCACTAGCAGTTTATGGAGCGCGTTCAGGCATCATTGGACTAGGTGCATTGTCTGTTCAATATAAGCATTTAACAGAGGCTATGACATTGTATTATCGAAATAACTCAGTTTTTGCACCAAATATTTTAATCGGTGATAGTCAAAAAGAGTTTATTCAAGAGCTAGAGTATCAACGTTTGGTACATTCCTATACTCAATTCGAAGAAGGTGTAATTAATAGTTCCAGTCATTTACATGGCGGGGCTGGAACTTATTTACAGCTACAAAAAGAGCGTGGCAAATTACTAAAGATCTTTCCAAACCGTGAGGAAACAATTAAACGTATGAAAAAAGGCGAAATTGCATATAAACCGAGTCTTTTCGGAGCATGCACTAATCCAGATTCTTGCGATAAAATTTCTTTTACTGCAATCACTAGCTGTTTAAGTTGTGCTCATGCGATTTTTGATGCTGAAAGTGCAAGTAAAATGCAAAACGAACTGCCAAGTCTAAGACAATTACGAGATGCTGAACCACAGGATAGTTTGATTTATAAGCAAATGGATAACGAAATTATGGCATTAAGTACGATGATTCGAAAAATTCAAACCATTAATCTTGAGGGTTAGAATATGAGTGCATTAAATGATTATTATGCTGCGTTAGAACGCTTAAAAGCCAACAAACCAAGTGTGTTACCAAAAGGTTCGGCAATTAATAATGACACCGTAGCCCTTGAAGCAGGACGCAAGCGAGGGTCAATTAAAAAGAGCCGCCATGCAGCGCTTGTTGAAGCAATTGAGCAAGCAGCAAATAATGCAGGACAAAATATGCCTTCGTCCGCTCAGAAAATTGAACAAGCCAAGAATAAAACTAAGGCTGTTAGAAGTGATTATGAGCAATTAAAAGAGGACTACGAAAGGTTATTGGAGAAATTTAATTCTTTATTATTGGAGAATTTTGAGTTAAGAAATTAAAGTTAAGTTATCTTGGAAGGTGTAAATAATTCTGTGTAAATGCAGTTTTATTTACAGCCTCATATATTGAAAATGTCCTATACATATATAGGACATTAAAGATTCTATTTATTAGATGCCTTAAAATCAAACATTTTATATACGTCTTGATTGTTCTGAAACTTTTGATCAATAAGGCGTGCGGTTTCTGTATCAACCATTATCAGGACCTCAATAGGCTTTTGTGTTTGATAATGTAAGTAACGTAATACTGAGAAACGATGATTGCCATCAACAATAGATAGTTTTAACTGATTTTTTTGATCAGCATTTCGGTCATATATCATGCAAATTGGCGATAGAGATTTTTTATTTGACCATGCATCAATGACCCTGGCAATTTTATAATCATCATGCCCTAAACCGGCGCGCTCAATATTATCATTAGTCTCCCAAAAGCATTCGATATCGTAGCATTCAGGAAAATCAATGATTTCCCACAGTAACTCAAAACATATTTTATATACAATAAGCCCATTTTGAATTATATTCTCATTAAAAGAGCAATATTTTTGTTCTAGAGCCTTAATAATAGTTTCTTGATTAACGTTTATCCATAGTGGTGAGAAATGAGGAAAATCTTTTTTAAATTGTTCAATTAATGCTTCAGACATTGATACTCAAACCTTATATATCCATCTTCTTGAAAAGAAAAAATGGTAAATTTCTGATAATCATCATAATAATTGCCCATTTTTTAGGTGTATAAACAGTTTTTTTCCCCTTTTCAATAGCATGGATGATGTCTTGAGCTACCTGTTCTGGAGATGCGAGTTTTCCTTTTCCTATTATTCCCGCTGTCATAGGTGTTGCCGTCGGCCCAGGTTTAATCAAGGTTGTGTTTACCTTAGATTTAGTTAAAGCCAAACGATGTTGTAAACCTTCTACATACGTATCTATAAATGCTTTTGATGCGCCATATATATAATTGGATTTTCGCCCACGATCACCTGCAACTGACCCAATAACGGCAAGTTTCCCATGATTACGCTCAATCATGTATTGAACAATTGCTTCAGTAAATAAAACAGGTGATATCGCATTTACTTCTATCGCCTGTTTACATTGTACAAGATCAATTTGACATTGGTCTTGATTAGGTAGATTTCCATGTGCAATAAGTGCGATATCTATGGCTGCTTGTTGATTCAATTTTTGGATACAGGCTTGAATTGCTTGAGCATCTAAAAAATTTACAAGTTGCATTTCAATATTTGCATCTGGATGACGAACTTTAAGGTCGTTGATGACACGCTGTAATTTTTCAGAATCACGGCCTAAAAGAATCAGGTCACATGATTGGTATTTTAACCAAAATTTTGCACAAGATTCAGCAATAGTAGAGGTTCCACCTACAATCAGAATTCTTAATTTATTTGACATTTATTATATACCTAACAGACGACGAGACATATTTGAGCTGATACCTGGATCTCGATATTTTATGAATTCTTGAATACGTGGGTATCCCGCTTCAAACAAAGTTTTAGGCATACGAGCATCTTTAGCTAAATAAAGTCGCCCTCGTGCTTCATAGATAATATGATCTAATTCATTGAATAACTTTAATGTTCTTTCACCACGATTAGGAAAATCTAAAGCGAGGGTGACTCCTGGTTGAGGAAAGCTTAATAGCCCCCCCGACACATGATTTCCAAATGTTTTTAATACAGCTAGGAAAGATCCTTCACCAAATTTTTTAATCATTTTTAGCATTTCTTGAGTTGCTTCCAGCCCCACCTCATGTGGTAGAACACTTTGATACTGATAGAACCCGTGAGGACCATATATTTTGTTCCATTCATGAAATGAATCTAATGGATAAGAAAAATGTTCGTAATGCACTAATTGATTACGCTTTTTTAAAGCAGTTTTATGAAAATAAGCAAAGTTAAATAGAGGAAGGCTAATTTTATTGACTAAAGAAATTGGTGGTGTAAAAGGGAAAGTTTTATCCTTGGATTTTAACACAGATTGATTTTGTTCTTGTGCCAAATTACCACGAATAAAAAGCCCTTTTGTTGATGAGCTATTGATGCAATCAATCCAAGATACGGTATGTTCCCAGTTAGCTTCAGATGAATCAGCTAAGTGAAAAAATTCTTGCAGGCTATAATAAGGGATAGTTTCTGATTGTATCCAAGGCCCATTGACTGATCGCAATTGTAATTTTACTTCTAAGATCAAGCCCGTTAATCCAATACCGCCCAAGGTAGCATAGAACCATTCAGACTTTTCATAATGTGAGCATTCTATAATTTCACCACCAGTCCGTAACAGTGTTATAGATAAAACGTGATCACCGAAAGAACCAAAAGCATGATGATTCTTTCCATGAACATCATTACTGATTGCACCACCGACAGTGATCATTTGTGTACCAGGCGTCACGGGCAACATCCATCCCTGTGGAACAAGTGTACGATGAATGTCTTGTAAAGTTACACCAGCCTCACAATGTAATACCCCCGTTTCAATATTAAATGATATTAGGTGATTTAATGCAATTGTATGCCACAGACTGCCTGAGGTATTTAAGGCGACATCACCATAACTGCGTCCCATACCATGTGCTAAACCAGAGGAAGAGTTTTTTAATTGCTGAATCGCCTGAGCAGGAGTATGAAAGTTAATTAAGTTGTGTTCTGTATTAGAGAGTCGTCCCCAAGCCTGTACTTTCATCATATATTGATTTATACCACTTTGAATACATAGCGTTTATCTAAATAATATTTAAAAATGTAGCCAATCATTAGACCTAAGATACCACCTAAATAGCGCATTTCTTTTGTTTCAAAAATATAATGAAATCCAAATTCGAAACCCCAAAAAATAAAAGTGGTAAGAATTCCCATAACAGTATACAGGAAAAAGATATGTCGATTATGTCCAACATTTTTTGTTTTATATTGAAAAATATATTTTTTATCTAAAATATATTTGACGACAAGCCCAAAGCCTGTACCAATGATGATTGAAATTAAGATTGAAAAATCACCAGAGTACAAATAACTACAAACATATTGTGTTAAGATGTTACATAGCGTAGCAACGATAGCAAAGGCCATGTAGAGCATTGCCAGTCTAAACGAATCAATCATTTTAAATTGTAATAGTGTTGTAAATTAAATGTATGATATAGCACAAAAAAGAACATTTCTAGGGGAAGTCAAAGGGCTGATTAGGTTGGTCAGGCCAAAGCAATGGGTCAAAAATGGTTTTGTTTTTGCGCCTTTGATTTTTGCGAGTAAGTTTTTATACCTTGACTCCATTTACTCTACATTGTTAGCAGCATTTTTATTTTGCTTGGCTGCATCTGCTGTCTATATAGTAAACGATCTTAAAGATATAGAAAAAGATCGTCTACATTCAGAAAAGTCTAAGAAGAGACCCTTAGCTTCTGGCCAAGTTAGCTCTCAAAGTGCAATTATTTTATTGATATTACTCTATATTGTGCTTATCAGTTTTTGGGGCATAATCCCAAACGTCATTTATGTAATTTTCATTTATTTAGCTTTAAATTGGGCTTATACATTCAAATTAAAACATGAACCTGTCATCGAAATTTTTATTGTGGCTTTTGGTTTTGTACTACGAGTTTATGCGGGTGCAATGGCGCTTACTGTCTATGTTTCTGATTGGATGTTTATTACAACTCTCAGTATTTCATTGTATTTAGCTTCAATAAAAAGGCGTCAAGAATTATTACAAGGTGGGTCACAAAGTCGAGGAGTTCTTGCCTATTATTCAGTAACTTTAATCGATCGCTTTGCTGAAATGTCAGCCGTTACAGCCGTGGTCTTTTATAGTCTTTATGTTATGGAGGTTCAGCCAAAGTTGGTTATTACTGTCCCCTTAGTCATTTTTGGCTTGTTCCGATATTGGTATATAGTTGAAACTTTAAAAGGTGGTGAATCTCCAACAGACGTGATTATTCAAGATAAACAAGTATTACTGACTATATTACTCTGGGTGGGATGTTGTATTTGGGTTTTACTTCCAACCTAATGTTTAGGGTTTCGTATGAATTATTATATTTATTTAATCACTCCATTTGTCGCATGGTTGATCTGTGGAATAACAAAGTTTGTAGTAAATTGTTTAAAGGAAAGACGATTAGCTTTTGATTTAATTGGTTATGGGGGAATGCCGAGTAACCATAGTACTATTGTTAGCAGTATGGCTAGTTTGATTGCTTTCAAAGAAGGTATAGATACTCCCGTTTTTGGTTCTGCCTTAACATTTGCATTTATAGTGATACTAGACGCAAGCAGTTTACGTAAACAAATTGGTAAGCATGCTCAAGCAATTAATCAACTTAAAAACTATCATAATATGAAATTGAGAGAGCGTATAGGACATAGCCGGGCAGAAATATTAGTGGGAATTTTTCTGGGAGTCGGAATTGGTTTTCTATTAAGTGAGTACATCCTTATTTAGTAAGTTTTTATAATGAAGCTACACCTTGTTTATATTTTTTACTTGCATAAACAAGGTGTAGCTAATTTTATCTTTTTTTATCTAGCACTTGACTCCACTCAATTACATCATATTGATCATGCCCATATTCCTTTGCTAGGTTAAGAGCTTTACTAGCATTCTTGTAGTCATGATTTATGTAATAAAAAGCTTGAGATAATTGTATAAGACATGAAATATAGGCTCTTTTAAGTGTGATTTTTTTAACATTATTTTCTTTACTGATATTACTTGGAAAAATATTAATAAGTTTTTCTAAAAAAATTACTGAGTTTGGATCATTTTTTCTAATTAAATACTCTGCATATAGTTGATTTATCATTAGGTCAATATCGCCATTATTATTCAAGTTCTCTGTTGGCTCATTTTTTATATTTTTAAACTCTTTATCTAAAATATCTAGTCTATTCAGTCTAATTAATTCATGAAAATACAGCTCCTTAGCAAAAGAATTTGGATATTTGTTGTATTGCCAAAACCATAAGGTTAAGTCATCTTTCCACATGGGAAGCGTTGTCTTAATTGTAAAGATGCTAATTGAAATATATATAGATATAATTAATAAAATAAGTGATGGTTTTAATAGCTTAAAAAATTTAATTAAAATAAATGAAATGAAAAAAAATAATGGAAAATACATGTAACGATCAGCAATTGTATTTTGAGCTAAAAACAATGTTACAAAAATTTGCGTGAATAATGAGATTGAAATTATAAATAAAATAAATAATTTACTTGTACTGTCATTATTTTTAATTAGATTGTAGAGATAATAAAAAGTTAGTGTTAATGAGATAATAGGATAGAGATACCAAGTAAGACTATGTGTTAAATCCTTCATTTGTGGATGTACTGGTCCAATATTTGAGAATGGGTTTAATAAAATAAATATATATTCAGTTGTAATGTAAAAACCATACCAAATTTTATTAAAAAAACCATTGTTAATGTATTTGAATTCATCGGATTGAATTATAGTATGATCCAGTGATAATGATCTTATCAAAAAATAAACAAAAAATATAGTTAATAAGAATGCTATCTCTTTGGAATGGTTTTTTATATTTTCAAATATCTCCTTAATCGAGATGTTTTTCTTGTTGAATGAGATTGCTGTTAGGTAAATAGGGATTAAGAGTACTGCTGATTCCTTTGATAATAAAGCCATAAAGAAAGAAATACCACCTAGAATTATTTTATTTTTATTTTCCCCTAATAGAGTAATTAAAGTTAAGAAGCTAAAAGTTGTTGCTAATAAATCAAATCGTCCTGCAATCCACGTAATTGTTTCTATTTGTATTGGATGTAATGCAAAAACAGAGGCTGTTATAAAAGGTATTGCAACTAAGTTTTTATCATTATCCTGAGTTAGGATCTCAGAAAGTCTATAAGCAAGAAGAATATTAATCAAATGTATAATTAAATTATCTAGATGCATATATACTGGATTAAGTCCAAAGATTTTTATTTCTAAAATATATGTTAGAAAAACTAAAGGTCTAAAGTATGATGCATTTGGTAAGACTGTATGAGAAATGGTTTTCCAACTTAGAACTGCATTTTTAATATTTTCTCTTTCCTGAAAAAAAATATTATCATCCCATACATAGCCGTTATTTAGAACTTGCATGTAAGTAAATATTGTTAATATTAATAAAAAAAGCAACATACCACACTTGGTTTTTTTCGACATTTTAAAACTGGATATCATACAGTGTTTACCTAATAAAATTACTTCCAAGGCTTTAAGTTTACAATAGAAATAATAGTTAATGAATCTTTGTTTATTAACACAACACCATCATTAATTGATGACTCTAAAGGTAACCATGAATCAGCCTTTGGATAGGTAGAAATTATCTCTTTTATTTTATTTTTTGGGTTATAGTTCTCTAAACATTTTATTGGCAAAGCTGCATGTTGAATATCTTTTTTAATGTTCTCTATATTAATATATCTATGGGGTTGTTTTGCTACCGTCATGCCATTTATTGCATTAAAAATATCACTTAATCTCTGCTGTTTATTTTTTGAAAGTTGAATTGCAACATATTTGGGTCCTAGCCAATTTTTTTCTTTATACTCTGGTTTTATTTCAATATTTTTATTTTCAATAACTTCATTTGCCCGAACTAATTCAAAGCGATCTACACTAAATACAATCCATACGGGTCTAACCTTGGCAATAGTATATACGCCATATATTAATCCCATCATTTGAAGGCTGAAAATTATAATTAAGTCTATTAAAAGTTTCTTTCTATCTTTTTTGTATATTACTAAAATTAAAATAGGGCCTAAAATAATATTTACTAGAAACATTATTAATAATATATGATTTAATTCGAGTATTTTATTAAGTGGATATGGATACCAAATAAAATTAACAGTAATCATAGTAATGAAAAACATGAAAGTTGATATAAGTAAATATTTAAGGAATATATTCATCCTACTATATGCCTTCATATACTATATCCTTCATATATTCGTATTTTCACACAATGCGCTTTTTTTGGTAGAGTTAGTGATATTATCAGTTTTACCATGTTAATTAGAAAAAAACGCCCAGCATAAGTGGACGTTTTCTATTATAACTAAACTTTATTTACATTCAGCAGGAACATATTTAGCTGGCATAGAACCAGTTCCTGCAGTAGCAAATCGTCCTTTAGCTGTTGCATTACTTGCAGAAGAACAAACCCAATCAATAGTACCACCAACTGTCGCAGATGCTAGGGCAGTCGAACCAATGAAAGGTGTAAGGACTAGTGTCTGATTTGAAGCATCTTCTGGTAAGCCAGATGTGCTTTTGTTTGCAACCGTTGCAGATGTGATCGTAATAATACCTGTTGTACTTGCAATACTTACAGAACTTACATATTTAGAAGACACACTCTCTCCTGATAACTGAGTTGCAGCGGCTGTCACTCCCGTCATACCATTGCTTTGATAACCTTCTGCTACAGCTGTTTTAGCTGTGGCGCCAGCACTTAATAATTCTGTAACTTTTGCACGTACTGTATAGTTCTGATAAGCAGGAATCGCAATCGCAGCTAAAATACCAATAATTGCCACAACTATCATAAGCTCGATGAGCGTAAAGCCCTGTTGAACTTTTTTCATAGAATTTCTCCAAATTTTAAAAAATGTAATTTTATGTATAATCTTGATTATACATTTATTTCATATTGATAGAAGCAGGAATTATGCCAGTTTTAATAAACAAAATAAAATCATATATTTAAATTTGTTTTTCATAAATTTGAATTTTTATGAGTACCTTAAGTGTCACAAATTGACAAATTTTGTCACTTTTTTTTATTGCTTGAATCGAATTTAGTGAGTCTTACCTGAATTATAGAAAAGCATTTAATAGAAAGCTTCTAATTTAAGCTCTATATTTTAGCATTTATTGAAATATGGACATAATTAAAATATTTGTCCATTTAAAGTTATGTCCATATGGACAAAGTGGCTCTTTAAGGAAAGCTTGATTCTATAAGGGTTTGGTGTTTGTCCATATGAATCTATTTATGGAATGAATTGAATTGATGATCGTGGTTGCGATTATCGGTATTTTGGCAGCGATTGCAATTCCGCAATATCAAAACTATGTAGGTCGCTCTAATGTTGCAGCAGCAGTACAAACGGTTGCAGCAAACAAAACAGGTGTTGAATCTTTTGTTATGGAGAATGGTGCATTTCCTGATGGTACTACAGCAGCAGCAGAAGCAAAAGGTACGGCAGGACAAGAAGGTTATGTTGCAGCTGTTACTGGGCAAACTCCTGCCGCTTTGGGTATTGTAACGCCAACATTCGGTACAATTGCTTTACAAAAAGGTACTAATGGTGCTGGTAATATTGTTTTAACTTTTACTACGGGTAATCCAGGTATTAAAGATAAACATGTTCAATGGCATCGCGATGCTAACGGTACATGGACTTGTGAGTCGGATGTTGATGAGAAGTTTGTTGGCAAATCGTGTGTTTATAAAGCGACAGTAACAGCTGCAAGCTGATAAAATTAAAAAAAAGCGCATCTTCTGATGCGCTTTTTTTTGGAAAAAGCTAAATAACACATCTAAATTTGTCTTTTTGGTATTTTAATTGGAGTCATATTAGGTAGAAATGATACAGTATTTAAAAAGATAAAACCCGAACCAAGGTTCGGGTTTAATATCTTGAAGGGTACATCCATTTTATCCATGTTGGGTCAAATCCGTGACACCATCAGCTTCATCCATGTAGAACAAATCCTTTGTTCATCTCCATTTGCTGATGAAGCTATATTAAAACTGAACAAGCAAAGGAAGTAGTCGTTAAAAGCAATATATAATGTAAGAAATAGCGTACATCACAGGTCTAAATATGTGCAAATTGAACAAATTGATACTGAAAATAAGTAAAATTGTGCGAAAATTGAGTGATTGATCTATAAATGCAACAAAAGTAATAAAACATCTTGCGTATAGATTCACCTTTCTATACAATGCGCCCATCGGTTAAGGTCGATAGTAAAACTTACTTTACACCAGAAAGTTAAGTTGTTGTTGCGGGATGGAGCAGTCTGGTAGCTCGTCGGGCTCATAACCCGAAGGTCGTTGGTTCAAATCCAGCTCCCGCTACCAATTCAATAAAGTATGCAACTTTATTGAACTAAAAATTGAATTTCGTATAATTTTTAGTTAAAATATTGCATCGTTAATGCGGGATGGAGCAGTCTGGTAGCTCGTCGGGCTCATAACCCGAAGGTCGTTGGTTCAAATCCAGCTCCCGCTACCAAGATTTAGTGTGGCAAATATGAAACAACAATTATTCATATTAAACGTTTTAGAGTTTTCTAATTCAGCTACCAAAATTCGTTAAAAGGCTCACAAACAGGTGGGCCTTTTTGCACAGTGGGCTTTGAAATACTGTGCAGAATTGGGGCGATTACGCCCTTTTTTATTGGCTGTTCGTGTAGTGTAGACATCAATTGGTCAAATAGACGTGCTTCACTACAAAGGTTATCGGTTTAGACCGATTGTTGTATTGCACAAAAATGACGAGAGTACATGAAACTATCAAATAAAACCCAAGCCTTACAAGACTTAATCGCCCCTGCTGTAGCAGCATGCGAGGTTAATCTTTGGGGTATCGAATTTTTACCACAAGGCAAACGTTCTTTATTGCGTATTTATATCGACAAAGCAGTAGATGCCAATGCCGCACCTGTTGTGAATGAAGATGGCGAAGAAGAGCTTGGTCGTGGTGTTGGCGTACAAGACTGTGTACGTGTAACGCAACAAGTGGGCGCAATGCTCGATGTACATGACCCAATTTCGGGTGAGTATGCATTAGAAGTGTCTTCGCCAGGTTGGGATCGTCCTTTCTTTGAATTGTCACAAATGCCTGATTATATTGGGCATCAAGTGGCGCTGCGTTTAATTAGTGCGGTTGATAATCGTCGTAAGTTTCAGGCGAAATTGGTTGCGGTAGATTTAGAAGCAGAAACCATTCAGGTCGAAGTAGAAAAGCAACAAGTACTTGAAATCGATAGTCATAATATCGACAAGGCAAATCTGGTTTATCAAGACTAAATCATTAATAAAATCTGAAATATAGGTGACTTATGGGTCGTGAGATTCTTACCGTTGCAGAAACGGTTAGTAATGAAAAGGGTGTGAGCCGCGAAGCCATCTTCCAAGCACTTGAGCAAGCACTTGTTGCCGCAACGCGCAAAAAATATTACGAAGGTACGCATGCTGAAGAAGCAGCGTTACGCGTTGAAATTGACCGTAAAACAGGTGATTACCGTACTTTCCGTCAATGGGAAGTGGTTGCAGATGAAGACCATGAAATGCCAGCATGTCAAGATGCGATTTCTGATGTTGATCCTGCAAAGTGGTCGATTGGCGATATTCGTGAGCTTGAAGTTGAGTCGATTGAGTTTGGTCGTATTGCTGCACAAATTGCCAAACAAGTGATTGTTCAAAAAATCCGTGAAGCTGAACGTGCATTAATTGCCGATGCTTATGCCTCTAAAGTAGGTGAGTTAGTTTACGGTGAAGTGAAAAAGCAAACCAAAGACGGCTTTATTATTGACTTAGGTGATAATGCTGAAGCGTATTTGTCGCGTGATGAAACCATTCCAAAAGAAATGTTGCGTCCAAAACAACGCATGAATGCGATTTTGTTTGAAGTAAACCGTGAAGGTCGTGGCGCACAATTATTGTTGTCTCGTGCAAAACCTGACATGCTGATTGCGTTGATGAAAAAAGAAATTCCAGAAATTTCTGAAGAAATCATCGAAATTAAAGCAGCCGCACGTCAACCTGGCGTTCGTGCTAAAATTGCTGTGAAAACCAACGATCATCGTATTGACCCTGTGGGTGCATGTATTGGTATGCGTGGTACACGTATCCAAGCAGTACAGCAAGAGTTAAATGGTGAGCGTATTGATGTTGTGGTGTGGTCTGACGATCCTGCACAGTACATCGCAAGTGCGCTTGAGCCTGCAGATGTGTCAGGTATTGTGATTGATGAAGATGCCAACACGGCAGATATTATTTTCGCAACTAGCGATCAATTGGCACGTGCGATTGGTTCACAAGGGCAAAACGTTCGTTTAGCGTCTGAATTAACAGGCTTTAAATTGAATATGATGCTTGAAGATGAATATCGTGCGCGTCAACAAAATGAAGCGCAGCAATATTTAGACATGTTTGTAACACGTCTTGATATTGAAGAAGATTTAGCGATGGCGCTTGTAGAAATGGGCTTTACTTCTTTAGAAGAAATTGCTTACGTTCCTGCTGAAACATTCAATGAAATTGAATTGGATGATGACGTTGTTGTAATGTTGCAAGGCCGTGCCAAAGAAGCAGCACTTGCAGATGCGTTAATACAGCAAGAAAATGTACAAGAGCCAAGCGCAGAATTATTAAATATGGCAGGTATGACGCATGAACTTGCGTATGCACTTGCTAGCCGCGGTGTGGTGACAATTGACGATTTAGCAGACCAAGCGACTGACGATCTTTTAGAGATTGACGGTGTGACTGCCGAAGCTGCGGGTCAACTCATTATGAAAGCACGCGAATCATGGTTTAACTAGGAGGTAAACAATGACGGATAAGTCGATTAAAGAACTGGCAGAAACGGTTGGGCGTCCCGTCGAGAAGCTCCTAGAGCAAATTCGTGATGCAGGGCTTCCTCAACATCACGCCGATGATATGCTTACTACAGAACAGCAAGATGCTTTAGTGAACCATTTGAAGAAAATTCATGGTCAAGAAAGCAGCAATGCAGGAAAAATCACGTTGAAACGTAAAACAACCAGTACCGCAAAAGTTGCAAGTACCTCAGGTAAAGCAAAAACGATTAATGTAGAAGTACGTAAGAAGCATACTTTTACCAAGCCAAATCCAGAGCAGATTGCCGCTGAAGCAAAAGCGCGTCAAGAAGCTGAGCAAAAAACACGTCCTCAAACTGCGGCAAAACCAGCAGCTGAGCAACCACGTGTAGAAGTTGAAAATAAAGCACAAGCAGCGTTAGATGCAATGCGTGCAGCGCAGCAAAAAGAGACTGCAAAAACTACAACATCTACAACAGGTGTTGTTGTTAAACGTAAGTCAACCAATAAGCCAATTAAGCCTGTAAATGTAAAACAGGTTGAAACGGCTGAACAACGTAAAGCACGTGAAGCTGAATCTGCAAAACTTAAAGCTGTGGAAGAAACTGCACGTCGTAAAGCGGCTGAAGAAGCGCAGCAACGTACGCTTGAACAAATGCGTAAAATGGCATCAAAATATTCAAATGATGATGCAACCACAACAATTCGCGTGATTGATGATTCACCTTTAGCGGCAGGCCTTGTAGGTCAAGCTTATGAAGATTCTTTCAACAAAGAAGACCGTGAAATCAAACGTGGTGGCGCTACAGCGAACCCACGTGCGGGCAAAAAAGGCGGTCGTGGTGGCGATCAATCTGAGCAAAACTTCAGTAAGAACCATCATAAACGTGGTTTGAAAACTAGCCAAGCTAACAAACATGGTTTTGAAAAACCTGTTAAAAAACAAATTTATGATGTTGAAATTGGCGAGAAAATTATTGTTGCCGATTTAGCCGCGAAAATGGCGATTAAAGTACGCGAAGTAATTAAATCGCTCATGAAAATGGGTGAATTGGTTACACAAAACCAAGCCATTGACCAAGATACTGCGGTACTTGTAGTTGAAGAAATGGGCCATAATCCAGTTCTAGTATCGGATACGCAAGCTGAAGATAACTTACTTGAAGCTGCTGAAGAAGCACGTGGTGCGCAAACTACACGTGCGCCAGTCGTTACTATTATGGGTCACGTTGACCATGGTAAAACTTCGTTACTTGACCGTATTCGTCGTGCAAAAGTGGCACAAGGCGAAGCAGGCGGTATTACGCAGCACATTGGTGCATATCATGTCGAAACTGACAAAGGCATTATTACCTTCCTTGACACACCGGGACACGCAGCATTTACAGCAATGCGTTCACGTGGTGCAAAAGCGACGGATATCGTGGTATTGGTTGTTGCAGCAGATGATGGTGTAATGCCACAAACTGCCGAAGCAATTGACCATGCACGTGCAGCGGGTACGCCAATTATTGTTGCTATTAACAAAATGGATAAAGAATCTGCTGATCCAGATCGCGTACTGAATGAATTAACCACCAAAGAAATCGTACCTGAGCAATGGGGCGGTGACGTTCCTGTAGCAATGGTGTCTGCACATTCTGGTGCGGGTATTGATGATCTTCTTGACTTAATTTCGATTCAAGCAGAATTGTTAGAATTGAAAGCGTCTGAAGAAGGTGCTGCACAAGGTGTTGTAATTGAAGCACGTGTAGACAACAGCCGTGGTGCGGTAACGTCAATTCTGGTACAAAACGGTACATTAAACGTAGGTGACTTGGTTCTTGCAGGTTCATCTTACGGTCGTGTTCGTGCGATGACAGATGAAAATGGTAAACGTATTCAGTCGGCAGGTCCTTCTATTCCGGTTGAAATTTTAGGTTTACCTGAAGCGCCAATGGCGGGTGACGAAGTTCTTGTTGTAAACGATGAGAAAAAAGCCCGTGAAGTTGCTGATGCACGTACTGATCGCGAGCGTCAAAAACGTCTTGAGCGTCAATCTGCAATGCGTCTTGAAAACTTGATGGCATCAATGGGCAAAAAAGATGTGCCGATTGTTAATGTGGTCTTGAAAACTGACGTACGTGGTACTTTAGAAGCCTTGCACGTGGCATTAGCTGACCTTGCAACTGACGAAGTAAAAGTTCGTATTATTGGTTCAGGCGTGGGTGCAATCACTGAGTCTGATGTAACACTTGCTGAATCTTCAGAAGCAGTTTTACTTGGCTTTAACGTTCGTGCCGATAACACGGCACGTCAAAAAGCCGATCAAGATGGTATCGACATTCGTTACTACTCTGTGATTTATCAATTAATTGATGACGTAAAAGCAGCAATGAGCGGTAAACTTGCACCAGAACATCGTGAGACAATTCTAGGTGTTGCACAAGTGCGTGAAGTGTTCCATTCAAGTAAGTTTGGTGCAGCTGCAGGCTGTATGGTTCTTGAAGGTGTTTTACATCGTAACAAACCAATTCGTGTATTACGTGATGACGTGGTAATTTTCCAAGGTGAACTTGAATCTTTACGTCGTTATAAAGAAGTGGTTGAAGAAGTACGTGCGGGTATGGAATGTGGTCTTGCGGTGAAAGGCTATAAAGACATCAAAGCGCTTGATAAGATCGAAGTGTACGATGTACAAATTGTGAAACGGAGTCTTTAATGGCGGGTAGTCAACGTCTAAAGCGTATGGCAGATACAGTTCAGCGCGAGTTGTCTGAACTGATTCGTCAAGAGCTGAAAGATCCACGCTTAGGTGGTCTTGTGACCATCTCTGCAGTGAAAGTTAGCCCAGATTTAGGCTATGCCGAAGTGTATGTGACCGTGATGGGACGTGAACTTGGCGATGAGCAAAGTGAAGCGGCAAATAAAGAAACCTTAGATGTGTTAAATAAAGCATCTGGTTTTTTACGCCATGAACTGAGCCGTCGGATTAAGACGCGTATTACACCACGTTTACGTTTCCACTACGACAAAACCAATGCTTATGGCAACTATATGTTTGGCTTAATTGCCGAAGCAGTTAAAGATTTGCCAGAGTCAAAAGACGAATAATAAAAAAGCCACCTTCGGGTGGCTTTTTTATGGGTCTTATTTTTCTTTTCTGTGGTTAAAGTCTTCTCTAAAACGATAACGGTTCCACGGTAAAGGACGCTCAATACTTTCTGGTACTTCACCACTTAACGAGCGTAATTTTAAATGTAAGGCGGCTTGTGCCATTAAATTTGCCGAAACAGGTGCTGTCACAAATGCAAGAATAGTCAAAAGCAGTTCAGCAAAACCATAGCGGCTATGAAAAGCCCAAAAAATCATAGCGGCAATCAGAAAACTACCTAAGCCAAGTGTGCTGGCTTTTGTAGGGGCATGTAGTCGGGTAAATAAGTCGGGTAGGCGTACCATGCCAATTCCACCAACCAACACGAAAAAGCTACCAATCAACAGAAAAAAAGAGACCAATAGTTCCATAATCAATTGTTGCTGCATGAGAATCTCCTAATCAATTACATGCCCCGTGGTAAAGTAACGTGCCAATGCCATGGTGGAAATAAATCCAAGCATAATAATCAGCAATGCTGCTTCAAATAAATGCGTTGAAGTCCAGTAAATGCCAAGTACAATCAAAAAACAGGTGCTATTTAGAAAAAGGGTGTCGAGTGCTAACAAGCGATCGACAATAGAGGGGCCGAACACCAAACGTATTAAACATAAAAACATTGAAATGCTCATGCTAAATAAACAGATTCCAAGTACATACGGCAAGATGATCATTGTGGGTCCTCCGCAGTGACGTGGAAAATTTGCATGAGTGCAGTTTCATAGCGTTGTTTGATCAATTGAATGTCGGCATCGGTATCATGCGTGCTGAGAGCATGAACCAAAATATCACGTCGATCTTGGTCGATTCCTGCACTGACTGTTCCGGGCGTCGTGGTAATAATCATCGCTAACAGTGAATTGACTTGTTCATGTTGCGTTTCTAAGGGAACACGAAACCATTGTGGATTTAAGTTTTTTTGTGGTCCAAGGACTAATTTTGCAACCACAAAATTAGAGATAAAAATATCCCACAGCACAACAAAAAACAGCCGTATTGCACTTAACCAATCAATATTAGGCGTTCGTGTGATAAAGCGGCGCAGCAGCTTGGGAATGGTGAAAGCCAATACAACTGCAATGAAGACATCGCTTGCGGCAGTGCTGTGCGACAGCATGAGCCAACTCATTCCAGTAATTATGGAAACAAAAGGGTGTGGAAAAACGATTTTCATCCAATTTCGTTTTGACATTTAATGCCCCTCCACCGTACTGAGTTTAAGTTGTGACGCTGTTTGGTTTGGTGTTGACTGAGGTAATGCTTGTTGCTGTTCGTGAATTTGTTGCCATTTATATTCAGAGATATGAGGCCCATTTAATGTTTTTGGGGCAATTAAGCTTGGAATAAAATGTGCATTTGGGTCAAGATTTTCACCACTATATTTGGTTTCGGGTACATAACTGTTGTCGAAAGGTTCGACGCTAATATAGTTGCCATGACGGTCGGTTTTTAGAATACGTTGTTGATAGTGAGTTTGGTCGGCAAGTTGTGTGGCGGTTGCCGTGAGGTAGCTGTGAATAGGGGCTGCAAAAATTACCAATAAGATTAAACTGGTTAAAAAGGTGTAAATCACCACATTGTTACGTGCAGGCGCGCGGTTGGGTAGGGCTAAATAATTTTGATATTCAATGTTATCGCATTGTTCCGGTGGATTACTTGCTTGCCAGAATAAAATAAATCCTGCACGAACAAATGCCAAAATACTAAGCAAACTCACCAAAAGAACAAGGATGATAATCCAGAGCGCATGTGGATGATTGAGGCTGGCTTGTAAAATTAAGACTTTGCCAATAAAACCACTAAAAGGCGGTAAACCCGCCATAATCAGTGCAACCATGAAAAAACATAAGCTTAGTAAGGTATGTTGTTTCATGCGTGGCGAAATTTTTAAGTGGTCTTTAAATTCGCCACGTTGTGCTGTAATCCAACCACAAAGGAGGTAACATGCAGCGCCAATTAAAGTACTATGAAACAGATAATACAGTGCACCTGTCCATGCTTGAGGTTGATGTAAGCCAAGCCCAATACAGATGGTACCGAGCGAGGATAAAATCATAAAGCCAACAAAACGGCGGAAACGAATGGCACCTAAAGCACCAATCACACCATAAAGAGATGATGCACAGCCAAGAATGAGCAGTAAATTAAATAAAAATGGATCTTGGTTGGGAAAAAATAGTAACGAGTTGACCCTTAAAATGGCATATAAGCCAACTTTAGTCATAATGGTAAAAAGTGCAGCAATGGGAGTGCTGGCAATTGCATAGGTTTTTGGAAGCCAAAAACCCAGTGGTAACAGTGCAGCTTTAATTGCAAAAACAAGAAAGAGTAAATAACTGCCCAGTATGGCAAGTTGACGTTGGTCGGGGCTTAATGTTGGCAGTAGGCGTGCAACATCGGTCATATTTAAGCTGCCAACACTGCTGTAAATTAAACCTAATCCAAGTAAGAAAAATGCACTGGCAAGTAAATTGATGCTGACATAATGCACTCCAATTTGAAAGCGTGCTTTACCTTGCCCGTAAATGAGCAGTACATAGGATGACATTAACAAAATTTCGAAAAATACAAATAAGTTAAATAAGTCACCTGTTAAAAATGCACCGCATAGTCCCATCAATAAAAATTGAAACAATGCATGGAAATAACGACCGCGTAAATCCCAGTCTTTGCTGGCATACCACAGTAAGGGCAGTGCTAAAACATAGGTCAAAACCAACATAAAAGCGGATAGTCGATCTAATACCAACACAATGCCAAAAGGTGCTGTCCATTCACTAAGTTGATAAATGCTGATTTGGCCTTGGCTTGCAAGGTGAAGATAGCTAATGGCTGTGGCAAAACCCAATACGGTTGCAGTTAAGCTAATGGCACGTCGCCAAGGTTGTCGCCAATCTTGAGCTAAAATGTCACCACCAGGATTGCCCAGTAATAACAAAAAAAAGCCCGTAAATGCAGGAATTAAAATACTAAAAATAGGGCTATGTTGTTGCCAAAAATCAAATACAAGGCTCATTGGACTTTATCCTCGCTTGGGTCATTGGCAAGTTCGGTAATTTCTTTTGAGTCGACATGGTCACTGCCCGATTCATAACGGCTACGCAGTGCCAGTTGCACCATAAAAGCTGTGGTAGCAAAACCAATCACAATTGCGGTCAGTACCAATGCTTGTGGCAATGGGTCGGTAATGTGGGTGGCTTCGGTTAAAATGGCAGGTGCATTGACTTTAATACTGCCAGTTGAAAATAAAAATAAATTGACGGCATAGCCAATCATCATTAATCCCAACACCACAGGAAATGTCCGTGCACGCAGTAATAAATACACCCCACTTGCAACCAAAAGACCAATGCCTGAAGCAATGAGTAATTCTAAACTAATCATGGGTTACTCCTTGGGTACAGGACCAGACATGGTCGAGTGGCGTGCATCGCCTAAAACTGAGATCATCAACATGGTGGCACCAACAACGGTCAGATAGACGCCTAAGTCGAAAAGTGCTGCCGATGCCCAATGTAGTTTTCCAAGTACAGGTAAATAAACATAAATATGTGCACTAGTAAGAAATGGGCGTGACCATATCCACGCCAAAATACCTGTGATGCCTGCAATACTTAGGCCTGAACCAATCCAAATTTCATATAACCGTCCTGACTTTGCTTTGAGCAATTGTTCGGTATAGTCTTGCCCAAGCGCGATATATTGCATAATCAATGCCATTGCTGTGATTAAACCTGCAATAAAGCCTCCGCCTGGATAATTGTGTCCACGCATAAAAATATATAGGCTGACCACAAGAGCAATTGGCAATACCCACGATGCAGTGGTGCGTACCAAAAGTGGAGAAGGGTTGAAGCGATAGGTCAGTCCTTGGGTAATGGATGTGCCATGAATCCGCATGCCATCCATCAAACATAAAGTGCCAATTGCGGCGATGCCAAGCACAGTAATTTCACCAAAGGTATCGAAGCCACGGAAGTCGACTAAGATAACGTTGACGATATTGGAACCACCACCTAAAGGCAGCGATTGTTGAGCAAAGAACCATGAAATAGATTGATGCTCGCGGGTGAGCATGAGCCAGCTGATCCAACCCATTCCACCGCCTGCAACAATTGCAATACATGCATCGCGCCAACGTTGACTGATGGTCGATTCGTAAGGGGTGAGCTGTGGCAGCAACGACAAGCTCATGAGCAAGAGAACGGTGGTGACCACATCGACGGTAATCTGGGTTAAGGCTAAATCGGGTGCAGACAAGCTTACAAAAATTAGTGATATGACCAAGCCAATCGCACCACTAATGAGTACGGCTTTAATCCGTTCGTGATGAAACCAGAGCATCATCCAACAGGCACTAAACAGCAGTAACCACAGTATAATAGCAATCCATGGCGCATGGGTTGGGATGCGACTACCTGCACCGATAAATGGCGCGGAAATAAAAGGAATGGTGCTTAAAATAATACTAAAACTGATAATCCACAGTAAGTAGTGTTGTAATTTTCCTGTTTCTGTAACAAGTTTGAGATTTCGACTATAGAGCGTAAGTTTGGTAAGGGCGATTTCAAAAATGACTTTGCCTTGAAACTTTCCAAAAACTTGTTCTAAATGAATATGGCGAATTAAGCCATCGCGTGCCAAGACAAAATAAAGACTTAATCCACCTACAAGTGCTGCAATGCTCATCATTAGTGGTAAATTAAAGCCATGCCAAAAGGCCAAGTGTTCGCCTACAAAGTCGAAATTTTGAGTGCTAGCAATGGTTGTCGCATTGACAATCTTCTCTGCAAAAAAAGCAGGAAAAATACCAACTAGAATACAGAACACCGCAAGTAACGTTGCAGGCAAGCGCATGCCAAGCGCTGGCTCATGTGCATTTGGGTTGGGAATTTCTTGCCCTAAAGCACCATCAAAAAACACGCCATGCACCAAACGCACGGAATAAGCGACAGCAAATACGCCTGATGCGGTGGCCACTAAAATTGCAAAAATAAGTGGATAACCCGAAAGCTGATGTAACAGTTGGGTAAAAAACATTTCTTTAGAAATAAAGCCATTGGTGAGTGGCACACCTGCCATTGCAGCAGCGGTGATCATGGTTAAGGTACCTGTAAACGGCAACAATTGCCAAATGCCTTTGAGTTTTTTTAGGCTACGGGTTTCTGTCTCATGGTCAATAATGCCTGCAATCATAAACAATGCAGCTTTAAAAGTAGCATGGTTGATAATATGGAAAATTGCCGCAGCAACGGCAAGTGGAGAACCTAAGCCAAGCAATGCCATAATCAAGCCTAAATGGCTAATGGTAGAGTAGGCAAGTAAACCTTTTAAGTCTTCTTTAAAAATAGCAAAAAATGCCCCAAGACATAGGGTGATTAAACCAATTGTGGTCACCAGTTGATGAAACAGTACAACCCCTGCAAAAATAGGCAGTAAGCGTGCGACTAAAAAAATCCCAGCTTTAACCATGGTCGCCGAATGTAAATAGGCCGAAACAGGGGTAGGTGCCGCCATGGCATTGGGTAGCCAAAAATGGAATGGAAACTGCGCACTTTTGGTAAAAGCACCCACCAATATCATCAGCATGGCAGGAATAAATAAGGGCTGTTGTTGTAAATGGCTGCCAAGAGTTAACAGTTGGTCAATTTGATAACTTCCTGCAATATGCCCGAGCAATAAAAAACCACCGAGCATGCTTAAACCGCCCATGCCTGTAATGGTGAGTGCCATGCGTGAACCGCGTTGGGCTGCATCGTAATGACTCCAATAGCCCACCAATAAAAAAGATGAAATACTGGTCAGCTCCCAAAAGCTGAGTAAAATAATCAGGTTGTTAGATAGGGAGATACCTAACATGGCAGACATAAATAATAACAGCAGCAGGTAGAGCTTACTGAGCGAGTTTTTTTGACTTAAATAAAAATAGGCATATATAAAAATCAGCGTGCCGATACCGCTAATCAGCAATCCAAATAACCAAGCTAAGGCATCAAGTCGGAAGCTTAGGTCTATCCCAATTTGAGGGATCCATGACCACGTTTGGATGGGGGTTTGACCTGCTAAAATGGGTGCTGACTGACTCAGCAATAAACCAAAGCAAGTAAGACTAATACTGACCGCAACCCCAAGGCTAAGTTTGCGCGGCGCATGCCATAAGCATGAAATTAAGCCAGTACCTAAAAGCAGAGGTAACAGTATGATAATTGCTAGCACACATATATCCTGAGTTAGGTTAGGGATGATCCCTAAATGTTATATTTCTTTTAAAATTTACAGGATGTCAAAGAGCAATCCAAAAATTCAAATTTTAAAAGCCGACGTTGAGTAGAAAGGAAAATCAAAGATGTATAGATCGGCAGAATGCTGTAGCCGTATTTTGATTATACAATAAGTCTTCAATCCTGCTAGGCTTTTTACATTGTGTAGCAAGACGCGAACATGGTCTATTTTTATTCACATTTTAATAGAAAATAATGGGTGATCTGTGTGAATAACGGGCGTGATTATTCCACTTTATGAGAACTTGGGTCTGCACGTAATGATGCAGGCATTTTAATTTTAAGTTGTTGCACTAAATCATAAATATGATGGATATTTAAACTGCTTTTGGCACGGGTTGCCGCGACATACAGTAAACGGAGTTCTTCGTCACTAATTTTATGTTCATGTGGATTAACCTTAAACTGGTAATCATCTTCTAAATGCACCCGTTCCCATTCTAAGCCTTTGGCTTTATGTGCGGTAGAAATGACATAGTCGGCTTCGGCAATGGGCGTAATTTTGTCTAAGGCCTTTTTAAGCGGACTTGTGCCATGATCATCGACTAATTTAACCAACGGTTTAATGTCGCTACCTTCGTGGGTTTCGCAATATTCATGCACGTCGTGCCACGAATTAAACCATGCCAATTCAGGTACATCGGTGACACGCTTGCCTTGTTTTAACATGCTTGCAGCATCAATAAATTTGCTAATACGGGCATGGTCGGCTTGTAGGCTGACCTTATCGCCATTTACTAAACCAGAAAGTAATAATTCCATCGCACGGGCGTTGGTTCTGCACAAAATGGCATCGCGTTTTTTAGTGTGTGGTTTGTTATACACACTCGATTTTTGTGCAGGATTGCCATGCAGTGGCACGGTCTCATTTAGCCCACCAAGTAAAGCATTGGCAACCTCTGCAATTTCATCGCCAAAACGAAAAGACGTGGTTAAACGTGATTCGGGTAAGGGGAGTTTTTGCATGGCATTGACTGCCCCACGCCATGCGTAAATTTGTTGATGTGCATCGCCCACATAAATGACTTGGGTTTGTTGTTGTTTGAGTAAAATACCAAGCATGAGTGGGTCGGCATCTTGTGCTTCATCAAATAACACATAATCGGCGGGAATATAAGGTTCTGACAGTGCCCAGAGTTTTAAGTAAATATCGTGTCCAATCCCTGCTTGATGCTGAGGATTGATAGAGTCGAGCCAACGCCGTTCTAGGGCTGGGTACAAATGCTGTTGTAGTGCAGTAATATCATCATTATGCAACCAACTTGGCGCTTGAATATGCCGTGGTGCAGGGTACTGCGAATTGGTCGAGCAATAATAGCCGACGGCATTCACCACAATACTGGCGAGTCGGCTTGGCAACAGCGTGTATTTTTCATAACGTCCGCCCATTAAACGACGCAGGGTGATCGGCTCTAGTCGATATTCTTTGGCCACAAAACTTGGGCTTAAACGCGGTAGTCGTAGTTTGTCGGTGATTTCACGTGGAACACTGCGGTAAGCCAGTGAGTGAAAGGTACGGCTGTCGATATTGCGATGAAATTTTTGCTGTGCTTCACTGGCAATGGCTTTGTTAAATGCCAAATACATGCCACGCCGTTCGGGCATGGCATCGCTAATCATTTGTAAAGTTGTGGTTTTACCTGTGCCTGCATATGCCACCACTTTAAACGATTGCCCTAAACGGGCATTATCGATGGCAACGGATTGTTCGTAGGTGGCGTGTAGCAGTGGTTTTTGCATAAATAAACTTAATGTTGGCGATTGGCTTTTTCAACCAATCCAGATAAACCTTGACGGCGTGCCAATTCATTCAGCACCAATTGTGGGTCGAGGTCGAAAAAGCCGAGCAGCATAATACTATGGAACCATAAATCTGCCACTTCATAAATGAAATCATTTTTGTTGTCTTCAGATGCATCGTGCGCAAAATCTTTGGCTGCCAAAATAGTTTCTAGGCTTTCTTCCCCGACTTTTTCTGCAATTTTATTTAAGCCTTTGGCATAAAGTTTTGCCACATACGAGCTTTCAGGGTCGGCTTGTTTGCGCTCTGCCATCATTTTGCCTAAGTAGGTCAGTACATCGACTTGTTCAGCCTGTGCATTTGAAGCATTCATGGCTAAAGTATGTGGATTGGTCGAGGTTGCATGTCCATAAATTTGGTTTGGATCTTTAAGCTGTGCATCGACAATTTCCCAACCATTTGCCGTCAATTTGCGATAAAAACATGACTCACGTCCTGTATGACAAGCAATACCACCGTGTTGTTCAATGTGTAGGGTAATCACGTCGGCATCGCAATCTAAACGGATTTCATGCACAGTTTGAAAATGCCCAGATTCTTCGCCTTTGTGCCACAATTTTTGGCGTGAACGTGAATAATACACCGCTTGGTTTTTTTCTGTGGTCAGTTGCAAGGCTTCGCGGTTCATCCACGCGACCATTAAAATACGCCCAGTGTGATGATGCTGAGCAATCGCAGGCACTAAGCCTTGTTCGTTAAATTTTACTTCATCGAGCCATTGCAGATTGTTCATATCATTTCACCAAATGGGTTAAGTCTAAAAATACAGGCGTGCTTTTAAGCACGCTTTAGTGTACGGCATTGTCGCCATTTTCCATACACAATATTATATCGATTAAAAATCTTGCAGATATTCGGCAAAATTCTGTTTTTCAACCATTTCTAAAAACTCATCCCCCAAGCGCTGACTTTCAGCCACCGATTGTGTCCACATTTGGATGCGGGTTTTATCATCTAAACCTTTGAGCACAAAGTCTTTACGGTCGGGTAAACGTCCTAACGGTAACGATTGTAAATAACTGCTTGAAGGTGAGATCAGTAAAGTACGCGCTTGATGATTTGGATTGGCTTTGCGTGACTTAAACATTTTATCGAACCAGCCTGGAGTAATGCTGTCGCTAAAATGAGGATATAAAACAATGCCTTGACTTTGAAAGGGCAGGTCAATGTGATAATCAATTAATCCGCCATCACGATACGCACCTTGCGGTGCATTGCTGATATTTTTCACCGCAGGGGTGACGCTTGGAATTGACCCAGAAGCCATTAACCAGTCCCGCACATTGTTTTGGTTAAAGTTCAGATAATGGGTTTTAAAAGCATCTGTTGCAATATTAAATTGTGTGAAATTAGCAGGTTGTACAATCACGCGTTGCATAAAATGACTGAGGTGATCGCGTGACAGGGTATTGGCTGCGACAATGCCAACAAGCGCGCCGTACAATGCCAATTTATGATCACTTTGGAATATTTTTTCTGCTTTGGCCGCAATAATGGTGAGGTGATAATCGGGGTGGTCGATTAAATTTTGCGTGCCTTGTCCTAAAATGTTGGCCAACATCTCACGAGAAATCAGTTCGATGTCTTGGATGGTCATTTTGTTATGAAAAGGTAAATGAATATATTGTTCAGCTAAAACTTCCGAGCCACGTTTTGCACCTTGGGCAATCATGCCTGCAAAACGCCAAGCACCGACGGATGAACCAACTAAGAAGCGTCGTTTGGGTGCTTGTGGTAAAAAATCGGCAAAAATGGCTTGGTCTAAGCCCATCAAGCCAATCCCTTTCGGGCCGCCTGCCGCACCGGGAATGATATCTACATCAGATGCATTTAAACCGTGTTGTTGCAGATGTTGTTTGGCTAAATGACCAGCACGAAAATTGAGTGCAGGAGGATGCTTTTTTAAGATATAGGTCATAGTGGTCAGAACTTATTTTTAGAAAAATATACTGAAGATGCGGCGTAGCTCACTACGCCGCTATCCTTTATTTCATCACACGCAATAGTGCGATTAAGCTTGCACATATAATTAAAGGTGCTGCGACATACCACGGTGAAATGACTGCAATGCTGAGCAAAATGGCTAAGAGACTGCCAAAAATCCAACTGCGGCGTTGTTGCTGCTGCATTTGCAAGCGCAAATGTTGAATTTCTTTGAGTTGTTTGTCTTGCCAAGCCGATTGGTTTTTTAACCCATTTAAACTGTCGACAATTAAGCTTGGAATGTCCTGTGCGCCTAGCAACAAATCTGGAATCTGTTGACCTAATTCTTTGATATTTTTTACAGGATTCATGTTGGTTTTGACCCACTCGGTCAAAATTGGTTTTGCCAGTTTCCAAATATCCAGTTGTGGATAGAGGTCTGTACCTAAGCCTTCAACATGCACCAAAGTTTTCAGCAGCAGCATGAGCTGTGGTGGAATTTCTAAATGGAAACGTCGTGCAATGTCCATCACTTGCAATAAAATACCTGCAAAATCGAGTTGGTCCATCGGTTTTGACACCATTGGCCCTACGGTTCGGCGCATTTCTCGTGCAAGACTATCTTGATCTGTCCCCGGTGGAATCCATCCTGCTTGATGCACAATTTGAATCAATTGCAGGAAGTTATTGTTCATGACTGCAAGTAGCATCCGCGCTACCGTCATTTGGTCACTTTTAGATAACTCGCCCATAATGGCGCAGTCAAGTGCAATATAGCGCGGCTGACTTGGATTTAAAGTTTCGACAAAGACATTGCCAGGATGCATATCGGCATGGAAAAAGTTGTCGCGGAACACTTGGGTAAAGAAAATGGTCAAGCCTTTTTCAGCCAAATCTGCCCGATCCATATCTAAGCGATCAAACGTTGCGGTGTCAGAAATAGGGACGCCTGTAATGCGTTCTGCCACCATAACATCGGTACTGTCCATATACACATCAGGCACATACATCATGCTTGAGCCAGTAAAATGATGTCGCATACGGCGGGTGTTATCGGCTTCTAGGGTTAAATCAAGCTCGTTTAAAATGGTTTGGCGATAATTCTGAATAATTTCCGACAAATGTAGCGCACGAGCAGCTTCTAGGCGATTTTCAAGAAAATGTCCAAGCCACGTGAGAATTTCAAAGTCTTGAATAATTTGCGCACGAATATTGGGGCGGGTGACTTTCACCACCACCTCTTTCCCATCATGCAGGGCGGCGGTATGCACTTGTGCAATTGATGCAGCCGCAAGCGGTTGTTCATCAAAACGTGAGAACAAACTGTTTATGTCGGCTTTTAGCGATTGTTGAATTCGCATTTTTGCAACATCGCTGTCAAACGGTTTGACCCGATCTTGTAACAGTGTCAGTTGTTCTAAAATTTCAGGTGCAATTAAATCACGACGGGTAGACAGCAATTGTCCCAACTTAATTGCCAAAGGTCCCATATCTTCTAAAGCTTGCTTGAGCTTTAAAGGATTTTTACGTTCACGACTCGACCACGCCGCAGGATGCAGGTGAATGAGTTTAAGTAAGGGGCGAGCTTTAATTGGCACATCTTCCGCAGCGACCAACGTGTCGAGTCTATAGTGCGCAGCAATGCGCCAAAGTTCGAGTAAACGGGAAATGTGCGGAATCATTAAAGCAGTCACCTAAGTTTGATTGGGAGAAATGTGTTTTTGTAGGGCTTGAATCCGCGCATTGAGGCGGTCAAGGTTTTGCTGAAATTGTCGGGTTTGTTGTTGGATGTGATCCATCTGCCAACGTGGAGCGAGCAGTTGGCTGTCTTCTTTTAACGCATCTTCAGCAAAAAATAATTTGCTTTGTAAGCTGCGTTTAATTAGCTGTGGCAGTTGTTGAATTTTGCCGACTTCATGGGCAGCGGTACTGCCAATCCACGGTGTAAGATGTGCAGCAATGTCAGGTTCTAACTGCTGTATTAGCTGCTGAATGTTTTGCAACAGGCGATAATCGCCCGAAAGCGAAATATTGCCCACCTGTTTGGCAGACATTAATTTCGCCAATTCCACCATATTTTTAACCCGTAAAGTCGCAGTTGCTTCCTCGACTTGTTGCTGTGCATCAAATGGGCGTTGTTCAAAAATAGAGGCTTGCTCAGCTTGACCTGTGGCCGTCGGCTCTAGGCGAATCCGATCGACATCAAAAAATACATCGACCGATAATTGAGGCGTGTCAATACACACGCGCAGCAATTTCCCCTGTAATTGGTTCAATTGCTGACGGGTAATAGCATCTAAATCAATCGTTTGATTAATCAGGCGCTCGGCTGCGCCTAAAGCAAGAATCGACCACATTGGCGTGCCTTATTAAAGTTTAAAACCACGGTGAACAGCAACGATACCCGCAGTTAAATTGTGATAGTCACAATTTTGGAAGCCTGCGTTTTCCATCATACCTTTTAGTGTACGTTGGTCGGGGTGCATACGAATTGATTCAGCAAGGTATTTATAGCTTTCTGAATCGTTGGCGATGACTTTACCCATCAACGGTAAGGCAGTGAATGAATACAAATCATAAAGTTTTGAGAGTGGTTCAAACACCGGTTTTGAAAATTCAAGAATCAGTAAACGACCACCTGGCTTAAGGACACGGTACATCGCTTCAAGTGCGGCATCTTTGTCAGTTACGTTGCGTAAACCAAAGCTAATGGTGACTAAATCAAAGCTATTGTCGGCAAAAGGCTCTAAGGTTTCAGCATTCGCAAGCACAAAGTCAACATTGGTGCAGCCTGCATCAAGCAGACGGTCACGACCTACGTTTAACATCGACTCGTTAATGTCCGACAACACCACATGACCTTGTGGGCCGACTTCACGGCTAAAGACTTTAGCAAGGTCGCCTGTACCACCTGCAATGTCGAGTACATGCTGTCCACGACGTACGCCCGACATATTAATTGCAAAACGCTTCCATAAACGGTGAATACCGAAAGACATCACATCATTCATAATGTCGTATTTGCTTGCAACCGAATGAAAGACTTCAGCGACTTTTTGCGCTTTATCTTCAGATTTAACTGTTGCATAACCAAAATGCGTGGTTTCGCCAACATTACCCGTATTGCCCGCGCCACGTGGCAAATTATATTTTGGAACATTGGTATTACTTGGGCGATTGTGCAGTTGATTCAGCGTTTGTTGTTGTCCTTGTGCTGTACCTTCAGGCAATGGCGTAGTTAAGAATGGGCTGACTTTTGTGGATGCTTGTGTCGACTCATTCACGGTATTTGGTGTTTGTTGTTCATTTGACATGAGTCTCTCCTCATCACCCGTTACAATGAATTTAAAATAGCCAAATGAGGGCGTTTAACATTTGGCATCGTGAGCATAATATACAGAAAAAACCGAATCTTGTGGATGTTTATCCGCGTTGCTTAATTGTTTTGAAAAGGATGTGGGTGACCTGTATGCACTTTTTCAATTACTTGGCGTTCTTGCTGACTAAAACTTTTCACAAAATTTTCTGCCGATTTTAACGGTTTAAGCGCGGCAAAACCCTGTTGCATAAAATCATACATCGGTTGAAATTGATGTTTATACGCCACCGATTTACACATTTTAAATGCCGTTTGCACAATGAAAGACCGTAAATGTTGGTCTAAATAGCGTCCAAATTCGTCTGCCATAGAAAGTTGATTCAGACGGGCAGCCGCTTGATCAAGTTGTAAATAGGCTTGGCGCATGATCTCATCATTTAAGGGCTGATCAACGGGATAGTCTTTTAAAATTTGTTTGGCGACTTGCTCGTCTAATTCAACTGCTAAAATAGATAATTCAATGCCGTGTGTCCCTGTTTTAATCGCGTGTTCAGGAATGAGTGGTTCAGCTTTGTGGGCATATTTGACTAAACGCTCAATTTGTTGTGCTAGTACGTCAAAATCAGGCCCGCCATATAAACGATCAACAAAATAAGCCGCCATCAGTTGGTTGTTTTTTTCTGCAAATAATGCCTGATGTGATGCCTTTAAACGGGCTTTTTGCCACTGTTGTACGTCTTGTAAACGTTGAAATAAGACACTATCTTGATGATACGTTAAGGTTTTATAGCGTTGTAATAAATAGTCAAGTGCGGCAAGTTTAGACATTGATTATAAAAAGAATATAAGAAAAGATTAGTTTAAAACAGCCATCGTAGAAAAGGGGATATTTTTGGTATAAATGCTGTCATTTTTTTTTGGGGTGGTTGTGTATACCATACAAAAAACTGTTCTATTTTTAAGATAGACTGTTGCGATAGCTGACTTCATTTAAAGTATTTAGAACGATAAAATATGAGCTATAGCTGTATCAAGTAGGAGTTTGAAACATGAAAAAAATCATTGGGATGTATCATACCCAACAACAACATTGGGTAGGCGATGGCTTTCATGTAAGAACATTATTTTCTTATTCTCAACTTGGGCAAAGTTTAAGTCCATTTTTGTTGCTAGATTATGCTGCTCCTGAATATTTTAGTCCGACTAAAACACCCCGTGGTGTAGGCTCGCATCCGCATCGTGGTTTTGAAACCGTAACTTTGGCCTATAAAGGGGAAGTTGCACATAAAGACTCACGTGGTGGCGGTGGAACCATTCAAACGGGTGATGTGCAGTGGATGACCGCAGGTGCAGGGCTTTTGCATGAAGAATTTCATTCAGAAGCATTTTCGGTTCAAGGTGGTGAGCTTGAAATGGTACAGTTTTGGGTGAACTTGCCTGCCAAAGACAAAATGACAGAAGGAAAATATCAAGCGATTCGTGCTGCTGATATTCCAGTGATTAAACTGGATGATGCGGGTAGTTATTTGCGTGTAGTGGCAGGTGAATATATTGGAAATGTAGGACCAGCACGTACATTTAGTCCAGTCAATATGTGGGATGGCGTGTTAACTCCGCATCAACAACATGCGTTTCAAGCACCGCAAGGACATACTACCTTGTTGGTTGTATTATCGGGAGAAGTTGAAGTGAATGGTATGCAAACCGTTCAAGCAAACTCAATCATTTTATTTGACCGTCACGATGAGCAAGCTTTTGTCATGCATGCTAACGCTGAAGCTAAATTTGTGATTTTAACGGGTGAACCATTAAATGAGCCGATACAAGGTTATGGCCCATTTGTGATGAACACTCAGCAAGAAATTATGCAAGCGTTCCAAGACTTTAATAATGGTCAGTTTGGTGAGATGAATTAATCTTGATTAGAGATAGATTTAAATTCTATTCCTTTTGACCAAAGCAAAATGCCTCTATTGAATAGAGGCATTTTATTTTGATTTAAGGCGTTGTCATTGACTGTTCAACGGTCATGTCATAAATAAAAACATCACCTTGAGCCGAAGTATATTTTTTTACTCGAATAATTTGCGCCAATTTAGGGTCGTGCTGATATCCTTGAATTGGCTGTTTAAGTACATGCCATGTATCTGTGATGGGCTGTTTTAAACCATTTGCATCATAGCGAATCTCTCGCACCTGTAGATCATTTGAATTTTGCACAGCTTTAGGTGAGATTTCAAAGAATACCGTTTGAGCTTGGCTTTGATATTGAATTTCAGGCTTTAGTTGCCCTTTGAATTGATACTGTTGGCCTTTACTGTCAGTTAAAGTCAGTGTTGCTGCATCTTTTGAACCTGCAACAGCATATTTGAGTTTTTGGTTACTCAATAATTGTGCCGACCAGCGTTCTAATTGCATTTGTTCAGGTGCACACATTTTCATGGTAGACGCTAAATTTGAGGTGCTAAAATGTGTAGCATCTTGTTGTTGCCATGTACCTGATTGGTTATTGCATGGGGTTTGAATAAACAAACCACCAGCTTTATCAAAATTGAGCTGTAAGGCTGCAATTTTTTGATTTGGCTGGTATTGCCATAAATATGAACTGAGTTGATCTTTTTCTAAGCTTAAGTTTTCATGGTGCTGTGTCGGGTTAAGCTGACAGGCTGAAAGCATACAAGCGGTGCTTGCAAGGACGAATATGAACTTTTTTTTCATCATAATAGGCATGTCTTTAAGTTGGTTCTGTATAGCGTAAGAGTTTCTCGATACATGATTTTAATGCTTTTTCATCATATTGATTAGCTTTGAAATGTTCAGTTTTGTTGCGGCTAAAAATATCTCGGATCGCCACCACCGCATTGCTATCGATCATGTTTAAGGACAGGCAGACTTGTCGAATTTGGCTAAAGAATTTGAACCTTGGCTTGAACCATAACTGATAAAACCAACTGCCTTACCTTGCCATTCTTTGCCTAAATCAACAACTTGGGTTTCAAGTTGTGCATAATTTAGCTGATCTAAATAGTTTTTCGCCCATGTGGCAACTTTAATGGTGGTTCTACCTTCGCGAACACTGCCGACAATAATCTGTAATTTCATTGTTATTCCTGTTTATGCCAACTTAAATTCGGTATGAATATCGACACTGCGTAATAACGTTTTGGTTACAGGTGTTTTTTCACAAATGGCCAGTAGTTTTTGTTTCAGTTCATCGTTTGGTTCATTTTCAAATTGTAATAAACGCTGAATAGATTCGTGTTGTTGCTGATCGATTTGAAAACTGGCTTCAACCCAAAATTTTCCAAGGTCAATTGCTTTGTGTTTAGCGTACATGCGTAAGGTAATCATGGTGCAAGAGGCTAAAGCGGAACACAGTAAATCATAAGGTGCGGGACCTTGGTCTTGACCGTCAAGATGCAGTGGTTCGTCAATGATCAGTTGATGTTTTGATTTTCCCGCATGAATTAAGCCTGTCCATTGCTGTGTTGTTGATTCAATGATGCTACGACCAATTTTCATTACGTAGACTCCTTAATATGTGCAGGAAAAGGTGGTGCTGTTAAACGCGCCCCAGAATAACTTGGAATACTGCCAAAACGTGGGTGTTGATCGATCCAGTCTTGATTGGCTTGTTTGAGTTCATCTTCGGTTATACCGACTAAATTCCACCAAAGTAATACAGGTTTTTCAAAAGGTTCGCCGCCAATCAAAAGTACACGGCTGTTGTCTGCAAGTTCAAGCTGTAAAGCTTGGTCGCCGATTGGACGTACAAACATATTTTCCATATGGAGCACTTGTCCATTCACTTTTGCAGAGCCTTCAAGCAATAGTAGTGCATATTCAAAATCGGGTTTTAGCGTTAAGGTGGTTATAGCATTTTGGGTTGAATGAATATCGACGGCAAGCAGTGGGCTATGCACTTCTACAGGTGATGTTTCTCCTAAAAATTCTCCGACCAAAATACTAAATAAGAGTTGGTCATGTAATTGGGTTGGCAATTTCGGATAATGTTGAAATTGAGGTGGCATATTTCTTAAATGTGCAGGCAGAGCAATCCAAAGCTGTGCAGCATGTAATTTTGTTTCATCGCTAGGTGCAACTTCGGTATGTGAAATACCGTGTCCTGCAGTCATTAAATTGACTTGTTTGGGGCGAATCAGTTGTTCTGAACCAATACTGTCATGGTGCATGAGCGTACCTTCAATCATCCAAGTGAAGGTTTGCAGCCCAATATGAGGGTGTGGCCCAACATCTAAGCCTTGTCCTGGTTCGAACTGAGCAGGGCCAGCATGATCTAAAAAGCACCATGCACCGATCATTCTTTTTTGGCGTGATGGTAAGGCACGTTTAATGGTTGTGCCACGTCCAATTTCTGCAACACGTAATGGAATTTCTTGTAAGGGTGTAGTGGGGGCGGTCGATATATTGATCATTCTGCTCTCCTCATTTTTATTTAGTCTGCTATACGGCTTATTATTTTGTAACCAGTTTTACAAGCTTTGTCAAAGGTCACGATATCGCAATAAAACTCGGTGCTGATTTAATTTTGATCCTTTATACTATGCGCTTTATTTTTCTGTTTGTGCATTTTCCATGCAACGATATCTATTGCTGATTGCCGCATTTTTATTGGGCTTGTCTTGGCTTTCCCCATTTCACTATACGCCGTGGCTAACTTTTTCAAGTGAATTGTTGGCTTATGCCGCAGCTTTATGCTTATTGGGAGCTTATATAGAGCAACCGTTAAGGTTTCCTAAACAGCAATTGCCGTTATTGTTGATGAGCTTCATTCCATTATTGCAATGGGGTTTTGGCATCGAATTATATTGGAATAAAGCTCTGTTATCTTGCGTATATCTCTTTGCGTTTATGAGTATGGTAATTTTAGGTTACAACTTGAGTCAGTCGCCTCAGCAACGTCAGAAAATCATGTCGGGCTTTTGCTTACTCACTTTTTTAGTGGGCTTAATTTCAGTTGGGATCGCTTTTTTACAGTGGCTACATTTAGATGCTGCTTTTTCGCAGTGGATGATGCAATTACGTGGCAACCGTCCGTATGCTAACTTTGCCCAGCCAAACAACATGGCGACTTTTTTAATGATGAGCTTGATGGGTTGTTTATATTTATTTGAACAGCGCCGTTTACCCACGTGGTTGCTTGGATTGGGTGCAGCATTACTCATTTTTACCATTGCCTTAAGTCAATCACGTACACCATGGGTCGCATGTGTCGTACTTAGTGCCTATTTTATTTGGAAGCGGCATAGTTTAAAGCGCTTTAAGCTAACGCACTTGTTTGCTTGGGTCATTGGATACATTGCCTGTTTACTACTTGTTCCTATTTTAAATGGGGTTTTGGTACAGTGGGGACTATCGCATTCAACAATGGGTGATGTGATTGAGCGTGCAAGTTCAAGTCACTCACGCTTTAATATTTGGATGCAAATGATCTATGCGATTAAGCAGCATCCATGGGTTGGTTATGGTTGGAATCAAACCAGTGTGGCGCAACTTGCAGGTGCAGATTTTTTAACGCATAACGAACGTACCAATAGCGCACATAATTGGGTGCTTGAAATGTTGGTATGGAATGGTGTTGTTATTGGGGCGGCCATTGTTGCTTATGCAGTTTGGTGGTTGTATCAGCTTGCTAAACAACGCAGTTTAGAGTCAGTTGTTGCGCTTGCAACTGTAGGTTGTGTGCTCATTCATGCCATGTTTGAATTTCCACAAAATTATGCCTATTTCTTATTGCCTGTTGGTTTTTTACTTGGACTAGCACAAGCACCGAATTATAAATTGGCAAGCATTGAAATTAAATCGGGGTTGACCACAACTGTTCTGGTTATTGGAATTTTACTGTATGGTCTGATTTGGCGCGATTACTTAAAAGCAATTGATGTATTAAATGTCGCACATAAACATTCAGATCAAGGTTTAGTTCTTCAACAAGCACAGTCTGTTTATATACTCGATCAGTTTACCCACCGCGCCGAGTGGTATACCTTAAATCGTTTTAGTCATTTATCTGATGCACAAATTGCCGATTATCATCGTGCGGTGGTAATTACCCCAACGTATTATGATTTGTATAAATATGCACAGCTCTTGGCTTTTAATGGAAAAATGTCAGAAGCGATGCATCAACTGCAACTGATTCGTGGTTTATATCATGTCGAGCATAGCGCAAGCGATTTATTAGAAAATAAAGATCATAATGGTAAAGCCTTACCTTTGGTGGCTGTAAGCGGGGCAGCGCTGGTACATTAAAATTAATTGGGCAATAAAAAAAGCAGCTCTAATGAACTGCTTTTTTTGTTGCTAAACAGAATTATTTTTCAATATTGCTTTGAATAAAGTTTTCAGTGCCAACGGTTGCAGCCAAGTCAATTTGGGTACTTGCCCAGTCTAAATATTCTTCTTCAGACTCTAAAATTTCTTGAACTAAATCACGGCTGACATAATCTTGCTGTTGTTCTGCAAGTGTTACTGCTGCTTGGAGTGCTTCAATATTTTCATTGACTTTACGCACATCACAATTCAACACTTCAAGGGTATGTTGCCCAATATAAAGCTTACCCAAATGTTGTAAATTTGGTAAACCTTCTAAAAATAAAATACGTTCGATAATTTTATCGGCATGTTTCATTTGGCGAATCGACTCTTTGTATTCAGCCGAGCCTAATTTTTCAATGCCCCAATCATTGAACATACGTGAATGTAAAAAATATTGGTTAATTGCGGTGAGGTGGTGATACAGCACTTGATTGAGCTGTTGAATAACTTCACGATTGCCTTTCATTGCCGATATCTCCGCCAAAATAAATCTACTGACCAATTAAGCGGTTATCTTAACGAATTCGGTTCAAATCTGCGAGAAGTTTATAGAACGGCAAATGAAAATCACAATCACATACACTATTTTATATATTTGATTTTGATCGTAAAACAAGAGAAGTTGTTATGGGTGGAAGATTGAAAAGAACTGAGCAAATCACTGCGACCGCAATAAGCTTAAATTAAAATTTAGGCTGCAAAAGAAATTCGTGCTGCAATTTGTGCAAGTTCTTCATGAATAATGTCGCGTGCTTCCGGTGCACAGCGGCCGCAACAAGTGCCCAAGTCAAGCAATTCACGGACGTCACGAAAACTTTCTGCACCATTGGCAATAGCATCTTTAATATCTTGGTCGGTAATGCCACGACATAAGCAAACGTACATAGATGTACCTTTGGATAAAATAAATACGATGATTGATATTAGTGATAATTGTTATCGTTTGTCAATTAAAATCATTTTCAAAAACAAGGATTGTTGATTGAGTTTTTGAATGAAAAAAAACCACCTAATCGGTGGTTTTAAAAACATCAATTAAATCAGATAACAACAATGCCATCCATTTCAACCAAAGCACCTTTAGGTAAGCTTGCAACGCCAAGAGCAGCTCGCGCAGGGTAAGGCTGAGCGAAATATTCACCCATAATTTGGTTGACCAATTGAAAATGTGAAAGATCAGTTAAAAAGATATTCAGTTTGACAATATCTGCAAGTGATCCATTCGCAGCTTCACAAACGGCTTTGACGTTATCAAAAACGCGGCGAATTTGGGCTTCAATGCCATCAACCAATTCCATACTATATGGATCTAAGCCAATTTGCCCAGACAAATAGAGTGTATTGCCTGCAAGAATAGCTTGAGAGTAGGTTCCAATTGCAGCAGGTGCATTTTCAGTATGAATCACTTGGCGTGACATAATCAAACTCCTTATAAATAGAGGGTCCAAAATACTTAAACAACGTAAAGGGGCAATCAGAATTTTGATCGCTTTTTGGGTTTAAATATTAGAGGCTTTGTCTATATATAACATAAATTTATGCAAGCAGAGTAAATTATTCACATTAGATGACAGGGCTGGTCTGATTCATTTGAACAGCAGTATCAAGGCGTAAAATACGAGGGAAACCGAATAGCATGCGTAGCTCACGAATGATTTCGGCAATTTGCAGACGGTTATTGACCACAATATTGACATAGGTTTTGTTGTCTTGTGCATGCACCATTTCCACACCTGTTTTGGCTTTACGGCATTGGTAAATCAACTCAGAGATTTGCTCATCATTAAGATCCATATCAATCGATAAATATGCAGTAAAACTGACATCTTCTGTGTCTTCGGTATTCCATTGTAGCAGCATGATATTTTCAGGATGCAAATGTTGTTCATGCAACAAATTATGGCAGCGCGCCCGATGTACAATTAAACCACGGCGCGATAAATGCCCTTGAATTGGGTCGCCAAGCACGGGGTTACAGCAACGTGCATATTTGACATCTATACCATCTGTGCCTTGAATGAGGCGATGTGATGCATGGCTATCTTTGCTGCTATGCGTTTCAAGCGCAAATAAATGATTGGCGACCAATTGTGGAAGTAAATCACCTATCGCTATTTGCTCAAACAGATCATTTTTATTTGGCACATGACGCCACGTTAGAATATTTTGCCAGTCTTCATTAGAAAGTTCACGTGATGAGATATGGAACAATTTTAAAGCACGGTTGAGCGCTTGTTCACCCACCATGCGCTGTTCATCAATATCTTGTTCTCGCAAAATATTTTGGATGGCGCGGCGGGCTTTTTGTGTATTAATAAAACTGAGCCAGTCAGGATTTGGAGTTGCCAATACATCGGTGATGACTTCAACCACTTGCCCGTTATTAAGTGGGGTTGAAAGTGGTTTAGTTTCACCATCAATTTTTGCCCCAATAGCATGGTTGCCTAAGAACAGGCTTGCTGCGTAAGCAAAGTCAATTACCGTTGCACCTTGTGGCAATTCGTGTAATTGCCCATGTGGGGTGTAAACCCAAATTTTTTCTTGGTGCAAGTAATCAAGCAGATCATTAAATGTGGTTTTTGCACATTCACCATCCATTAACGTATCTAAATTCTTCATAGATGCTTGAATAGCGGAACGGCAAGCCTGAGGTGCATTTTCCCCTAATACCACACCAAAACGTGCGGCTTTACGCATAAGTTCAGTTTGAATAGTTAAGGATAGAAAAGTTTCTTCACCTTTTAAAATCATTTTGAGTGATTGATTGCCACCGGGTAGTGGACGGCGAATATGGTCTTCATAGAGTAAAACGCTAAAACTTTCTTTGAGGATATCAATTAAACGATCACAATCGGCAATACTATTTAAGATAATGTCAAAAGAATGGCTGCGGGTTAAGTCATGTAAGTCGATACGATTTTTAATAAAGCGGCGAATTAGTTCGATATTATTGTTTTTCTTTTTAATTCGACCTGTAATTAAATATTGCTGTAATAAATGTGCGAGATTCTGTTCCCAGATTTGTTGATACTCGCAGCGTGCTGGGCGTGTTTCTAAAAGCGCGCTCTGAATTTGGTTGAACATGTCCAAATCTAGATTTTGATAACACAGATATTCTAAGTTGTCTGCCATCTCGTTCATGCCGACAATGCGCGCCATAGGCACAAAAATATCAAAAGTCTCTTGAGCAATACGGGCGCGTTTGTCGGGGCGTAGTGCATCAAGCGTGGTCATATTATGGTAACGGTCGGCCAGTTTAATAATAATGACACGTGGGTCTTGTAAAGTGGCTTGCAGAATTTTACGAAAAGAAGCGGCTTTATTCACTTGTTTATCGCTAGAGTGGGTGAGTTTGGTAACACCATCAACCAGTTCTGCAATGGTTTTATTAAAAGTTTGGGTGATTTCGTCTTTGGTAAACTCAGTATCTTCAATGACATCATGCAATAATGCAGCCATGAGTGTTTCATGGTCTAAGCGCATGCGTGCCAAAATACAGCTCACGGCAATTGGATGAATAATATAGGGTTCACCACTTTTGCGCGTGACGCCGCTGTGGGCGAGGTCAGCAAAATCACAAGCTGCAAGCACCTGCTCGACGACACTTGGGCTTAAGTATTCATCGATAATAAGTTTAAGCTGTTGCTTGGCTTGGCTGACGTCTTCGCCTGACATAGACCACCTTTAAATATAAAAGAACAAATGAACTTATCCTCTAATGAAAAGCATTCTGTCTACATTGTCAAATTTTCTATGATCAAAAGCGCAGAATTTTTCAATAAAGTAGATTGTTTTTGCCTATTGCATATCACAATCGGGCAAAGAAAAAAGCCTAGTTGGACGAACTAGGCTTTTTGGTGTAGCAATAAAAATTAGAAAGTAAAGCCTTCTAAGTTTAAGCTATTTGCAGAAAGTGCAAGGTCAAGGCTTGAAGTTTGATAGTCTTGATCACGTTGTTTCAAGATATCTTTACTGACGTGCCCAATTGCAATTTCACGTAACGCAACAACTGTAGGCTTGTCATTGTCCCACTCTACAGTTGGCTCAATACCCTGACGGGCTAATTGGCGCGCACGTTTACTTGCCACAAGAACCAATTCAAAACGGTTGTCTACGTGGTCTAAACAATCTTCAACAGTTACGCGTGCCATAACAAATCTCTTATCAGTTAAATTTAACTAGACTGCAAAGTATAGAATGCTTTGCAGGTAGACTCAAGTTTTAATCAACTTTCAGGCTTTAACAATTGTGCAATTAAGCTTTGATGACGATTGGCTTGTTGTGAGGTACTTAAACGATTAGCATTCACGACAGAATCTAAATCGTGAAGCGCCTTATTAAAATCATCATTAATAATCACATAGTCGAAGTTTGAGTATTGCTGCATATCTGCAACAGCACAGCTTAAACGATGCTCAATGACTTCAACTGCATCTGTACCACGATTAGACAAACGCTGACGTAAGTCAAATTGGCTTGGTGGTAGAATGAAAATTTGAATAGATTCAGGAAATAATTTACGAACCTGTTCTGCGCCTTGCCAATCAATTTCTAATAAGACGTCGTGACCTTTGGCTAATTGTTGTTTTACTGTGGCTTGAGATGTGCCGTAATAATTGCCAAACACTTCGGCATATTCAATAAAACCGCCTTGATTGACTTGCTCAAGAAAGCTTTCTTTACTGGTAAAATGATAATGTACCCCGTCGAGTTCGCCTGGACGCTGACCCCGTGTGGTATGAGAAACTGAAACATGTAAATTGCTCACACGCTCAAGAAGGGCTTTTACCAGTGATGTTTTGCCTGTTCCTGACGCAGCAGAAACGACAAACAATAGACCCGACATGATATTTTTCCTGATATGATAAAATATCGGCTCTATTTTAAAGTAGAGTGCGTCTAAACTGAATACTTTGTGTCACGAAGATACAAGAATTTCAGATAAATTGCTTTCAAGTGTAAAATTGAGGACCTTATGGACATTGTATTGGCTAATCCCCGTGGTTTTTGTGCAGGCGTAGACCGAGCAATTGCAATTGTCAATCGTGCGCTTGAATGTTTTAATCCCCCAATTTATGTTCGCCATGAAGTCGTGCACAATAAATTTGTGGTCGATGACTTACGTCAACGTGGTGCAGTTTTTGTTGAAGAATTAGATGAAGTGCCTGACGATAACATTGTGATTTTTAGCGCGCATGGGGTTTCTAAAGCAGTCCAGCAAGAAGCGACTCGGCGTGGTTTAAAAGTCTTTGATGCAACCTGTCCTTTAGTGACCAAAGTGCACATTGAAGTGACGCGTTATGCACGAGAAGGCGTTGAGGCAATTTTAATTGGGCATCATGGTCATCCTGAAGTAGAAGGCACAATGGGGCAATATGATTTGTCTAATGGCGGTGCAATTTATTTGGTAGAAGATGAAGCTGATGTAGCTGCATTAAGTGTAAAGCACCCTGAAAAAGTTGCCTTTGTCACTCAAACAACTTTGTCGATTGATGATACAGCCAAAGTGATTGATGCCTTGCGTGCTAAATATCCCAATATTCAAGGCCCACGCAAAGACGATATTTGTTATGCAACGCAAAACCGTCAAGATGCAGTGCGTGATTTGGCTGCACAATGTGATGTGGTATTGGTGGTCGGTTCACCGAATTCGTCAAATTCAAATCGATTACGTGAACTGGCTGAACGTATGGGTAAGCATGCTTATTTGGTTGATAATGCCGACCAACTTCAATTCGAATGGTTTAAAAAAGACAGTCGCATTGGGGTAACCGCTGGCGCATCTGCCCCTGAAATTTTAATTAAACAAGTGATTCAGCGCTTACAAGATTGGGGTGCGCAATTGCCGAAAGAATTAGATGGACGCGAAGAAAATATTACATTCAGTTTACCTAAAGAGCTGAGAATTCAAGTCACCCAAGCTTAATATTTAAGATGATTAGAAAAGCGGATTTATTATTATCCGCTTTTTTGTACCTTTTATCTGTCTTGTATCGTTATTGTTAGGCTACGTAGTATAATTTTTAAAATATAAAGTTGGGGAAAAGGGAATGCGCCTATTGCGGGGTTTTACATTAATTGAGCTAATGGTCACGATTGTGGTGCTGGCAATTATTGCTGCGATGGCTGCTCCGTCATTCTCTCGTATGATTTTACGTCAAAACTTAAATAAAAGTACCCGTGAGTTGGCGATTGCCTTGAGTGATGCACGCGTAGATGCAATTCTACATCGTAATTCTGTAGAGGTTGATCTTGGCTCTACAAGTAAGAACTGGTTGCCAGTAGGGAAAACAGTTTTAATATCAAAGGTAAATAATATTACATTTGGACAAGATGGTTTGATACAAGACCCAAATAATACTAATCAAGTCTTACCACAGGATGAGATCCTAGTCTTGTGCGATCAAGAACAATCAAAGGCGATGTATTCACAAGCGATTACACTTTCACGCTTAGGAACAATCCAACAAGGTGTTTTAGTTGAGGGGGGGTGTCATGCAAATTAAAACTCAGCAAGGTGTTGGCTTATTAGAAGTTCTTGTTGCGCTTATGTTACTTTCAATTGCTGTACTTGGCTTTGTGGCACTGCAATTGCGTGCTGTAGAAGCAACCTCAGAAGGATTTAATCGAATTCAGGCGATGAATGTTGCACGTGATTTGGCTGAAAAAATTAGAATGAATAATAACGCAGATGCTCTCTCGGCTTATCAAGATATATTAAGAAATAATACAGCAACGAGTCAGGCAAACAGTACGGGTGGTACATGCTACACATCAAGTTGTGCTCCTGCTGAGAAGGCGCGATCTGATGTACGAGAATCTTTTCAACAGGCGAATCAGGCCGGAATGACTTTAAATATGATTGACTGTCCTGCAACTAAGAGTGGACGACAGTGTATTTATGTGGCGTGGGGAAAAACACAGCCTACCGATACAACGGTGAGTGACAGCACTAGTGCCTGCACAAGAAGTACTGGTTCTAGTTTTTCTTATGAGGATAATTCAACTTGTATTGTGATGGAGGCTTATTAACATGCAGAAGTCACAACTGGGATTTACGCTTATTGAGCTAATGGTGTCTTTGGTTTTAGGACTCATTATTATTGCTGCAGCAACCATGTTATTTCTTTCAGGGCAAAAAAGTTTAGCTTTACAACAAGGCTCAGCTGATATTCAGGATAATGCCAATTTTGCTTTAAACTATATGACTAAAAATATTCGAATGGCAAACTTGAATAATCCCTCTGCAATGATGACGAATACTTTACCCAATGGTGGTATTGTTCTGACTGATAGCAATTTACATGGTATTGATAAAGATCATATTAGTTTGAGTGCAGTGGCTAATACATCTAATGTAAATGTTGGTAGTGATCAGCTTGTTATTCAGTATCAGCCAACCCAACGACAAATTACTAATGGGTTATATGATTGTGAAGGGACCAAAGTTGAAGATACTTCAACTTATGTCATAGAACGATATTTTGTTCGTGCTGACAATAATCGAGCAGCGAATGAAACAGCGGAGAATGCTTTGGGTTTGGCTTGTGCTGCGGGGCGTTCAAATAATGTTGCGATTTTTAATAAAGCAAATGGTCAAATTATAATGAAACGCGTGGATTATTTTCATGTGTTGCTCGTAGTTCAAAATGCAGCGGGTCAGTTGCAAGATATGACGATTGAAAACTTCCAAAAACAATCAGACTCTTTACGTATTTTAGGAGTAAAGTTTGGAATACTTGCTCGTTCAAGTCAGTCGGTTGGTGCAGACTCAAATATAGATGCCAAGAATAAAAAAGCATTTAATGTTCTAGATCAGGCTGTGAATTTAAATACTACAATACAAAATTCAAGCGTGAAAAACCTACGCCAAGTCCTTATACAGTCTGTTGCTATGCGAAATGCTTTAGGAGGTCGTTCATGATTATTTATCGGCGTTCTGAGCAAGGAGCAACTTTGATTGTTGTTTTGATGATTTTATTATTGATCATTATTATTGGTACGTTAGCGGTTCGACAAAGTCTGGTGTCGTTAAATATTGCCACTGCGGGGCAAGCCCAGCAGCTGATGTTTGAAAACTCTGATACGGCATTATTTCGTGTGGAAGATCCGACTCAAGTAGAAAAACAATTAGCAGCGAATGGCATGTTTGCTTATTTTGATTCTGCGGATCACGCACAAAATCAACTAGTCTTTTGTTATCAAGATGCTAATGCCAATTTCTTTAACTTGCAAAATGCGAGTGTAATTTCTTCAGATAATACTAAAATTCAAGGTAGTGATGCAGGATTCTGTAAAGCGACATCTTATACAACAGGCCGGTCTGCAATTGTATCACAAGTCTATTTAAGCCTTGTGAGTGGTGCAACACAGCCTTTAATTAATTTGACTGTAGGAACCAGTACAGGGCAAACCAATAATGCGAATGCTACTGCTGCTGCAAGACAAATCACAGTAACTGTGATTTCTGTATTACCAGGTCTTACTGCTGTTACAAACGCAAATTTAGAAGGCTGTTTTAAGAAGAATCAAGATGATGTGGGAGCATGTTTTAAACAACTTAATGTTCCATATAACATTCAGCGTGCAGATTACACAGTAAGTGCCGCACCAACTTTAAAAACATCGTAATGGATTGGGGATTCGTGATGAAAAAAGAGTTTCAAGGAAAAATACTTTCTTTTACGGTGTCGGCTTTGATGGTGGCAATGCTTTGCCAAACTACGGTTAAAGCAAGTGACATCTCTATTTATAGTAATGCCACAGGTGGAAAAACTACAATTACCTTAATGCTAGATACTTCAGGAAGTATGGCGGGTAGAGCTTGTGATATTTCTAGTAGTTATGATGAAAAACTTGTAGGTTATGATAAGGAAGATTCAGATACGAACCCTCGCTATACTCGCTATTATTGTTATTACTACGATAAGCCACAAAAAAAATATTATAATCGTATCACACGCTTGAAAGATGCTGTGTTTACCTTAATGGATAATCAGCAATTAGACTCAAACACTGTTTCGATTGGATTAGGTCAGTTTTCAACACAAACGAGGAAGGGAAATCAGATTTCTGCTGATGGCTCTAGTGGTAGAATATTGGTGCCTGCAGGTCCTTTAAATGATGCTCAGCGTTTAGCGATTAAAAATGCAATTGCTCGATTAGATGGAGCAAATGGTACACCCACAGCCAATGCCTATGCTGAAGTAGCAGCATATATGTTGGGGACAAATACAACTGCCAATATTCAAGGCATGCGAGAAGCTTATGTGAGTACAGGGGGTTATTGGAGGGGGTATCCTGAATTTGGCAAATGTACCCAATGGTCGGGTTTGTATTGTACGTATTGGCAGGCAAATAGTGGTTTGTTATATGGTACTCAAGGTGCACCTACACAACCTTGTGCGTTTTACTCAAAGGGTACGACTTGTCTGCTTGAACCGGCATCAGGTAGTGCTGCAGAGATTGGCTATAGTGGTTTTTTAAACTCTGTTCGCGAATCTAAAAAACAAAATAATCAAAATGAGTATCAGAGTCCATTAGATACAACCAATGCACAATGTAATGGACAGGGTATATACTTTTTAACAGATGGTCGCCCAAATAGTGCTCCTTATCCTGTTCCTTTAATGCAAGCTGCTTTGGGGAATAAAGGTTCACTATTTAGTGTGCCAAGTCAGGGGGGGTTACCTAACGGCGCTGAAGCAGGAAACAGCATCACTGCAATTGGCGAGTTTGCAAAAGCTTTAAATGATTCCAAACGTAACCCATTAGGAATTCCTATTAAAACCGCTGTAGTTGGTTTTGGTTCAGAATTTAATATTGACCGCAGTGCGGTAATTAAACGTTTGCCTTATATTAATAATAGTGGTGTTACAACGGGAGAAATGCGAGATTACTACGACTGTTCAAAAATTCCAGCTGCACAAGTAGATGCGAAAAATGCGTGTAATTGGGGTGCAAAATCGCATCCTAATTTGCCTGGAGTTGGTGGATATGGCGAAGGTGGTTTTTACTCGGCACAATCTACAGATGATGTAATCACAAGTATCGTTAAATTTGTAGATGATGTGAAGCCTACATTTGACCCAATCTCTACAGGTGTTCCAACACTTCCTCAAGATGCATTAAATCCAATACGTGCTTTACCTTATGGTTATTACGCATCATTTACCCCAACACCTCAGGATAGTACTCAGCTTTGGTTGGGGAATTTAAATAAATATAAATTGATTGAGGGGCAGTTATATGGGGCAGATGGCACGAGTAAACTATTTTCAGATGGTACGCTAAATACAGGCGCTGCGGGTCTTTGGTTGGGTGGTGTTAAAGGGCAGTTGAATTTGGGTATGAGTAGTACATCCTTGCTCAATCGTACACTGTATACTAATCGTAGCATTGGTAGTAATCCAGCTGAAGTTTCGACGCTAAATGCGGTGACTTTAGATGGTGGAGCTTTAAAAAATGATCCTCAGCGAAATTATTGGTTGAGTTTGCTCGGGTATGATATTGCTGAAGATAATACAGATTCATTAGATCTTTTTGCGACCAAAACGGCAACCTTACGCCAGTTAGGTGCGGATATGCATTCAACTCCAATTTTATTAACCCAAGGCGGGAAAATCGAGTCTGACTTAAGCACGAAGAACCGTGAAGATTATTTGCTTTTTGGTACAACCCAAGGTCTATTGCACGTTATAGATAAAGATGGCAAAGAGGTTTTTGCGTTTGTACCAAACGAAATGATGGAAAGTAGTCAACAACGTAAAGCCTTTATGAACCCAGCGATGAGTACAGGTGGACGTAATCAGTTGTTCTATGGAATAGATGCACCTTGGGTGGCATATACAAAATATGTTGCAAATCAAGATGGATCTTTGACTGTTGGAACGTCTGACCGCAGCCAAGATATTCATGGTACGCAATATGTGTATGGTGGTTTACGCATGGGTGGGCAAAGCTATTATGCTTTAGACTTGGCTGATATTGAGAAGCCAGTTTTGAAATTTCATATTAATCCAAAAGATACTGCTTCAAATATTGTGAATTCGACTAAATCGAATAATGTTGATGCACTTAATTATATGGGGCAAAGTTGGTCTAAACCTACAATTGCCCGCGTGAAGTTTGGCGGTGTATCTAAGTTAGTCATGATTGTTGGTGGCGGGTATGATGTAGGATATGAAGCCGATAATTATAATCAAACCAATCAAAAAGGTGCGGGCATTTATATGTTTGATGCCGAAAATGGCGACCTCTTATGGTGGACAAGTGCAAATGCTACAGCTGCCATGGGGGCGCAAGCTTTTACCCAAAACAATAATTTGAAATACAGTGTTGTCAGTCAAATTAATGCGCTTGATCGTGATGGTGATGGTTTTGTTGATAACTTATATTTTGGTGATTTGGGCGGGCAAGTATTTCGTATTGACTTGAATAATGCATTATCAAAAAGTGACCATGCAATTGATGCGCGTGTCGTTTTATTAAATAGTCAACATGCTGATAATGGAATTAGTCCTCGTTTTTATGAAATACCAAGTATATCTGTGCAAAAAGATGAACAAGGCCATTTATTTGTTGCTGTGGCTTTAACCTCTGGCAATCGTAGTAATCCACTTGCTGGTGTGAGTGTTAATAATAGCCAATTAACCGCAAGTGCTGAAGATGGTGTATTTGTCATTTATGATAAAGATGTCGGTCGTAGTGATTTGTACGCCATGAACACTGACCCGACTAAAGGATTGAGAACCCAAAACGTGCAGTTGAAGTCACTCAATGAAAACCATATCAATGGTGTTCCTGTTACAGGAAATGATGGTTGGATATATCGTTTTGGTTCAGGCGCTGGTGTTTATAAAGGTATGAATGGCCTTTATGCTGTAGATAGTATTTTATATGCCAATGTATATTATCGTGATGGACAGGGGATTGGCAGTTCATGTGGTGCAGGCGTTAAAGGTGATTCGTTCTTATACCGTTTCTGTTTACCTACAGGTAAGTGTGACCGTTTCCAGTCATCATTAAACACAGCAGCTGGTGGGGCTGATCGTATTAAACTTGGTGCAGGTTTGCTCGGTTCTACTTTAGGTGCTGCAAATGAGAAAGGAAATGAGATTAAAAGTAGTGTGACATCTAGCACAAATTGTAAAGATCCTGAAATGAAGAACAATATCGAATGTCAAACTTTCTCTAGTAATGGGTCGATTAAAACTCTGCGCTGGTACGAGATGAATAAATAGGAGATTACATGAAAAATATATCTTCTATTAGAGGTTTCACTTTAATTGAACTCATGGTGGTTGTGGTAATTGTGGCGATTCTCGCTGCAATTGCTATACCAAGTTATCAAGAATATGCACGGCATTCTCGTACAGCACAGGCTGAGGAGGAAATGCAGCGCTTAGCAGTGCTGCTTGACCGTTTTAAGGCGCGTAATTTTAGCTATAAGGGCTTTGCTACAATTCAAACGACTGTTGCTGATAAGACAAAGTATCCGTACACAATTTCGGTTGTGGATGGAGGTTCAACGACAACAGCAGTAGCGCTAGCCAGTGGAACGGGGCAAAGTTGGTCAATCAAAGCTACAACCGATGATCCTAAAAACTATACCTTATTGCTTACAAGTACAGGTGTCCGTTGTAAAAATAAAACCACATTCACCGAGTTTAATCAGTGTGGTTCAAGTGGTTCGGAGAATTGGTAATGAATAAACGACAAGTGGGTTTTACGTTGGTTGAGCTTATGATCGTTGTTGCGATCATTGGCGTTTTAGCTGCCATTGCTTATCCTTCATATAGCAGTTATAAAGTGCGAACCAATCGTGCTGATGTGCAAAGTGAACTCATGCGTGTTACAGGAAGCTTGCAAAGTTATAAATTGGCAAATAATAGCTACAATGGAGCAGCGCTTACAGGCGTGGGTGGTACAGCTAATTATCCGGCTACAGGTACAGCTTATTATACGGTCGCTTTGGTTGTTGATGCAGACCATCAAGGCTATACACTCACTGCAACACCTGTCGAAACAACAACACAAGCGGGGAATGGTATTGTCTGTTTAAACCAAGATGGGCAAAAATTTTGGACAAAAGGCGCAACAGCGTGTGTGTTATCGAATAGTTCCACTTGGGATGGCAACTAAGTTTACAGATTAGTCAAAAAAGCATCTTTCCTTCAGCGCAGTTTTCACGTAAAATATTGCCCTCTATGAAAGGGGTTTGAAGCGTTATCGGTGGTCGATAACAGGGATAATCCGTAAGAATTATAAGGTTTTTATCATGGTTGTTATTCGTTTAGCGCGCGGTGGTGCAAAAAAACGTCCATTCTATCAAATCGTTGTGACTGATAGCCGCAATGCACGTGATGGTCGTTTCATCGAACGTATTGGCTTCTTTAACCCAACTGCTCAAGGTCAAGCTGAAAAACTTCGTTTAGACGCAGATCGTTTTGCTCACTGGGTTTCTCAAGGTGCTCAACCTTCTGAACGTGTTGCTTCTTTAGCTGCTCAAGCTAAAAAAGCTGCTTCTGCTGCATAAGTAGAGAACGCCCATGACTCCAGCACAGAATGTTCCTGAAGATCGGATTCAGATTGGACAGCTACGTTCAGCGTATGGCTTGAATGGGTGGCTCTGGGTGTATTCCAATACAGAACCCATGAGCAATGTGTTTGACTATCTGCCTTGGTATATCCAAACCAAGGACGGATGGCAAACTGCCAGCGTTAAGCGTTGGAAACCACATGGCAAAGGCTTGGTCGCTGCAATAAAAGGTGTAGATGATCGCACCGCAGCAGATGCTTTGGTTGGCGCAACGCTTTGGATTTCTAAAAGTCAGCTTCCTCAGCCTGAAATGGATGAGTATTACTGGTCAGATTTAAAAGGCTTAACGGTGTTAGGGCTAAATGATGATGAGCAAGAAGTGAACCTTGGGAAAATTCATGAAATGTTCGAAACCGGTGCTAATGATGTCATGGTTGTACATGCTACGCTAGACAGTATTGACGCTGAAGAACGCATGATTCCATGGCATAAAGATGTGGTACAACGTGTTGATCTTGAAGCGAATCGTATTTACGTCAATTGGGGCGTAGATTACTAATCTTTTCGATTAGCCAAACGCAGTAGGAAAATAGGAGCCTGCGATGTTTTTTGCAGTCATTACACTGTTTCCTGAAATGTTTGATGCGATAACCGCGCATGGGATTAGCGGACGTGCAGCAAAACGTGAATTGGTACAAGTGCATTGTATTAATCCGCGAGATTTTGCTGAGGGCAACTACAAACGGGTGGATGAACGTCCCTGTGGTGGTGGCCCAGGTATGGTGATGATGGCTGAGCCATTGGCAAAAGCAATTATCCATGCCAAACAACTTGCGCTGCAAGTAGGCTGCCAAAACAGTCCTGTGATTTATATGTCGCCGCAAGGTAAAACCCTCAGTGAACCTGCCGTACAACAATTTGTCGAATATGACGGTTTAATTGTACTGTGTGGGCGTTATGAAGGGGTAGATGAACGTTTAATCCAAAAATATGTCGATCAAGAATGGTCGATTGGTGATTACGTTTTATCGGGTGGAGAACTGCCTGCAATGGTGCTGCTAGACAGCATAATTCGGCGCTTACCCGAAGCGATGTCAGATGAACAATCGCATATCCAAGATTCTTTTGTAGATGGTCTGCTTGATTGTCCACAATATACCAAGCCTGACCATTTTGAAGGGCTAGATGTGCCTGAGGTACTTAAATCGGGACATCATGCCAATATTGAAAAATGGCGTTTTTTGCAGCGTTATCAACGAACTTTAGCACGTCGACCTGAGTTGGTTGAAAAAGTCGAATTGAGCAAGCAGCAAAAAAAATGGTTAAAAGAGCAAAAATAAATCTGCATTGCGTATGTAGATTGAACCGTAAAACAAGAAGCTTTGCTTCTACAAGTTTTTAAAATCTTAAATCGATGATTCATCAATTTAAGATTATTCAGGCCTCTTATTGCTTTTTTATCTAGATAAAAAAGCGTAGGGGGAAAGCAAACGGGTCGATATGCGATTAAGCCTCTATCCCCAGCGGTTATTCAGACCTCTCTGAACCCGCAATTACGGAGTATCCCACATGAGTGGTAAGCATCCTTTAGTTCAAGCAATTGAAAATTCACAATTAAAATCTGATATCCCAGCTTTTGCTCCGGGTGACACTGTTGTCGTTCAAGTTAAAGTTAAAGAGGGTGATCGTGAGCGTCTTCAAGCATTTGAAGGTGTTGTAATTGCGAAGAAAAACCGTGGTTTGAACTCTGCGTTCACAGTACGTAAAATTTCTAGCGGTGTTGGTGTTGAGCGTGTATTCCAAACTCACTCTCCAATCGTTGCCGGTATCGAAGTGAAACGTCGTGGTGACGTTCGTCGTGCTAAATTGTACTACCTTCGTGAATTGTCTGGTAAAGCTGCACGTATCCGTGAGAAATTACCAGCGCGTAAAGTTAAAGCTTAATTTTAAGTTTTATACGATACAGAAAATGCGCCAATTTTGGCGCATTTTTTATGGGTGATGATTACAGCTTTATAAACCTTGTAGTTTTAATCGGTTGGCATGTTGTCGATAGAGTGCAACAGGATCTGGCGAGAAAATACTGCGCATACCAAGGATTTGGTTAATTTCATCTAAATGGCTGTAATTATAATTATCTCGAATCACTTTTCCAAAATGCGTACTACAACGATCGACCAATCCATCATTATCCCGATTTAAATAAACCAATGGGCCAATACTGGCAATTGCACTGTCGGTGACATCAAGCAGATTGGTAATTTGCCCTGTACCGGTCCAAGAGTAGTAATAAATGCCATTGTTATAGCTGGCTCCATTTTGAGCGCACGATGCCGCGAGCGCAGCACTTGGATATTTGCGGTTAAACTCAGCCGAACCCGCTTGGCTAATTGACTGTAAAGAGCGTGTGGTGCTGATGGGTAAATTGGAATTACCTTCTGCCCACTGAATGGTCGGGCTTAAAATATGGTTGCCCACCAAATTCATCACCGAATGCAGTGGATTGCTCGATAAAACCGTATCGGCAACTTTAGAGCCACGGAATGTGCCACCCACACCTGTCAGCGAAGCGACATATTCAGGTTTAACAATTTCGATATAACGAATGGTCGGCCCACCGTGACTATGCCCAATTAAGTTGACTTTATCTTGCCCCGTAATGGCTCTAACTTCTTCAATTTGTTGCAAGAGCTGTTCGCCCCGCACTTCGGTTGACTCAAGTGGAGAAAGCTGAGTTGCAAATACATTTGCACCATTACGTGCTAAATCGGGAAGTACTTGGTAGAAGTAATCCATGCCAAAGCTACTGGTACCTAGGCGAGTAAAGCCGAACATACCATGCACAAAAACAATGGGATAACGCGTGGTGGCGTAATGGTTATTTGCGGTGACACTCGGATATTGCAAGTTTGCCGAGCTTGACATACTGATGCCAAAACATAAACCAAGACTAACAAGTAACGCGATTTTTTTCATAGGTCTGTCCTTTTAGATGATAATCATAGATCCAATCTATGGTATGGGTGAATTTAATTCAGGAGTGAATTACTGCCTTGATCATGTGTTGTTTCAAAGGCTTTTAAGCGAATATGCTCTTGTTGAGTTTGAAATTGCTGCTGTTGTAATTGTTGAATTTGTTGTTGCTTACTTTGATCGCTATCATTACTTTTTAGAATGCTGTCCCGCTCAGTTAAGTACTGGTTGACACGGCTATTCCATGCTTGTCGGTTCTGATCGAGGGTTTCAAGACGTTGTGCTGCTTCGCGACCAACCAAATTAATGCGCATGTCCTGAATTTGTTCAGGCGTGGCATGTTGAGCTTTAAGTTCTGCGGTGAGTTGATGTAAATCTTGTACTACGGTTTGTTGTTTAATTTGCTCGCGCCAACTTTTTGGTAAATCTTCCAGTAAGCTTTTGAGGCGTGCGGCTTTTTCTGCACTCGATAGTTGGGCGTTTTGCAAAATTTCCATACGCTTTATTGTATAGCCATTATATAAATCTTCATTGCCAAATAAGCCGGTAATCTCGCTGCTTGAAAAAAACTTTTGTTGTAAAGTCTGGGTTGCCGTTAAGACATTTTGATAATAGCTACTGTCGTTAGGATTCGCGCTTGGCACAGACAACTGCCCCAATGCTTCGCGATATTTTAAATAGCGCGACCATAAATCAATGATTTCGCCAATGGCGGGGGCTGGAAAACTACTTTGAATATAATTTTTGAAGTCTTGATCGATTTGGGGTAATTTTTTCTCGCCATATTGAGTTAGAAAATACTCATAACAATCACGAGTTTGTTCATTCACAATTAATTTATTTCTAAAATTTAGCTTAAGCTGGCAGTTCACTTGGGTATCTGCTTGACTGATACTTTTGCTTGCCGCCAATGCTGATGAACTTGGCGTAATGCCATTATTTTGCATAGAGGAATTTTGTTGTAACAGACCACCTTGTGCTGATGGACTGTTCGTAGCAGTTGTACTGGTTCTGTTAGATAAAACCCAAAACAATATTCCAATCAATAAGATAATTAGGATAAATAGCATTAGCCAAGTTTTGCTACTCTGCTTTTTTGGCATTCAAAAGTCCTTTTTCATTTACTTCAATTTTCTAATTATATTGATGTTTTAATTGATGGACGATTTTTAAACTGAACTAATTAGTGCAAATGCACTATTTTTAATCTAAATGAATGAATTATTAAGGGAAAAAATAAATACAGTTTTTATTGAAGGACATAAGATATGTGCATTTTGTTTTAAACTTAACAAAATGTTTATAAGTTGTCATTTTGTTTGGGTATTGTTAGAATGCAATGCCGTGAGAATGTAAAGTTGAAGTATGTCTGCCGCTAAACAAAAAATTGTTCGCCGTCCCATTAGTGGTGTTTTTCTACTAAATAAACCGTTAGAGATTAGCTCAAATGCTGCATTACAAAAAGTACGTTGGTTATTTCGGGCTGAAAAAGCAGGACATACAGGTGCACTCGATCCACTGGCAACAGGTTTATTACCCATTTGTTTGGGTGAAGCAACCAAGTTTTCACATTATTTATTAGATTCAGTCAAGCGCTACCAAACCACCGTGCGCTTGGGCATAACCACGGCAACAGGCGATGTCGAAGGCGATATCTTAGAACAAAAACAAGTGCCTGTTTTGACTGCTGAAAAAATTGAGCAAGTTTTGGCGAAATTTCGTGGCGATATTCAGCAAATTCCACCCATGTATTCGGCACTTAAACGTCAAGGGAAACCGCTATATGAGTTGGCACGTCAAGGTATTGAAGTGGAACGTGAAGCACGCCCAATTACGATTTATCAACTTGATTTACTTGAATTTAGTTCAGACAGCATCACTTTAGATGTGACTTGTTCAAAAGGCACTTATATTCGGGTTTTGGGTGAAGATATTGGACAGGCTTTGGGCTGTGGCGGACATTTAACACAGTTACACCGTATTGGTACAGGCGCGTTTGATTTAATTCCTGAATATACCATCGACTATTTAGAAACATTAACCGAAGCCGAGCGAGAAGCATTGTTATTGCCGGCTTATGCACCTGTTGATCATTTCCCCAAAGTACAAATTCCTGAAGGTCGCCGTGACTATTTTTGTAATGGCATGGAAAGCAATATTGAGCATGCTGCGGCAGCACAAGTACTGGTGTTTGATGCCGAAACTTGTTTAGGTTTGGCTGAAATTACCGATAAAAAACGTTTAGTTCCGAAACGGGTTCTTCATTTAAATAAGTGATATTAATATGGATATAAGTATTCTGACCGCCCTTAGTTTAATTGGGTTTGCTTTTACAGCAGGGGCGATTGATGCCGCAGTCGGTGGTGGTGGATTAATTCAAATCCCTGGTTTGATGAGTACTTTCCCACATATGCAAACCGCAACGGTGATTGGAACCAACAAAATGTCGTCGATTTGTGGGACGGCATCGGCAGCGTATACTTTTGCTCGTAAAGTCAAATTACAATGGAAATTACTGATCGTGATTGCCATTTGTGCCTTAATCAGCTCTTTTGCAGGGGCGGCATGTTTGTCGATGATTCCACAATCGGTACTGCGTCCTTTTGTTTTTTTCATGCTGATTGTAATTGCCATTTATACTTTAATGAAAAAAGATTTTGGGCAAGTGCATACTGAATTACGAATTACACCTAAAGTTTTAATTTTAGCGGCAATCGGCAGTTTAGCGATTGGTTTTTATGACGGAATTTTTGGCCCGGGTACTGGCAGTTTCTTCATTTTCTTTTTTATTCGCTTTTTAGGGGTCGATTTTTTACATGCGTCCGCGCTGTCTAAAATTGGCAACTTCATGACCAATTTTGCCGCGTTAAGTTTTTTAATTCCAACTGGGCATGTGTGGTTAGGCGTTGGTTTAATGATGGCGGTTGCCAATGTAATTGGCTCAGTGGTTGGCGTACGCACAGCTTTAAAATACGGTAGTGGTTTTATTCGTAAAATTTTCTTGGTGTTGGTGAGTATTTTAATTTGCCGTATTGGTTATCAAATGTTTTTTTAATTTGATGATTCTTGCTTTAAAAAAGCATCCTGAAATTTAAGGATGCTTTTTTTCTGCTAATTTTTTTTCAAGGCGCTGTTTGGCTTGATGGGTGGTATAGGTACATCCTAATGATGCCAAAATAATCATGGCTAAGGCCAACCATTGTGTCCAAAGTAAATGTTCGGATAAAAATAAAATGCCTGAAAGTGCTGCCATGACGGGTTCAAGGCTCATGAGTGTGCCAAAAGAAAGCGGCGATAAATGTTTAAGTGCGACCATTTCAAAAGAAAAGGGTAAGGCGCTTGCCAAGAGTGCTAACAAAATAAAATATAAGGCATAAGGGAGGTCTAAGACCTGACTTGGCATGCCAAGTCCTAATGCAATAGGCATTAATATACATGAGCCAACAAACATACCAAGGCAAACGGTATGTTGCCCTGAAATCCCTGAACTTTTCTGCCCCGATAAAATATAAAAAGCCCAACATGCGCCTGCCAAAACTGCTAAAGCAACGCCAAATAGGTCAAGCGAAGCATCGACTTGGTTAAATGGAAACATCAAGATAATGCCTAAAATGGCAAGAATCACCCAAACAAAGTCGAAACGCGTTTTGGCATGAAACAGTGCTACGCTTAAAGGGCCAATAAATTCAAAGGATACGGCAATCCCTAATGGTAGACGTTGCAATGATAAGTAAAAAATTGCATTCATTCCTGCAAGTGCAGTACCATAGCTAATAATGGTTTTCCAGCGAATTGCACGGAAATTAACAGTCCAAATGCGAAAGAAAATAGCCAATAAGCTAAAACCTAAAAATAAGCGTAGCGCCGAAACGGTCAGTACAGGAAAAACGCTAAATAAACTTTTAGCAAGAGAAGCACTACTTTGTACGCAAATCATCGCCAGTAGCAGCAAGCATAACGATTGTAAAGTGGTATTGTTTTTAAGCATTTTAATTGAATCTTGGCTTTGTTGTTTTAGCGTGGCAGAAAAATAAAAAAGCCACAACCCGAAGGTGTGGCTTTTTGTGGCATAGACTTAGAACAAGACGCGAACGCGAATGGTTCCGTCTACATTACCAATCATATCTAGTGCTTCTTGAGAAGCTGACGCATCTACATCCATGACCAAGTAACCTACATCACCTTTAGTCATTAAGCTTTGACCTGAAATATTAATATTTTGTTCTGCAAACAGGTTATTAATTTTAGATAACACACCTGGAATGTTTTTGTGAATATGCAGTAAACGATGCTTACCTTCAGTCAATGGCAAGGCAATTTCAGGGAAGTTCACCGCAGATAAAGTCATACCTTTATCTGAATAGGCAACAAATTTCTCTGCAACTTCTAAACCAATGTTGGCTTGCGCTTCCATGGTTGAACCACCCACGTGAGGGGTTAAGATGACGTTATCTAAACCACGTAGCGCAGACACAAATTCTTCACCATTGGCTTTTGGCTCTTTCGGGAAAACGTCAACTGCTGCACCTGCAATATGACCTGATTTAATCGCATCGGCTAAATCTTCAATTACCACGCAAGTTCCACGTGCTGCATTTAAGAAAATTGAACCTGCTTTCATTTTGGCAAACTGTTCTTTCTTAAAGAAATTACGTGTAGATGGAACATCAGGTACGTGTAAAGATACCACATCTGCGGTTGCTAATAATTCGTCTAATGAACCGACTTGACGCGCATTCCCCATCGGTAATTTTGTAACTGCATCATAATAGATAACGTGCATACCTAAGCTTTCTGCAAGTACAGAAAGTTGTGAACCAATTGAGCCGTAACCTACAATACCTAAAGTTTTGCCGCGAGTTTCAAATGAACCGACTGCTGATTTGTTCCAACCACCACGATGACAGCTTGCCGATTTTTCAGGTACGCCGCGTAATAATAAAATAGTTTCGGCAAGCACTAACTCTGCAACTGAACGGGTGTTTGAATATGGCGCGTTAAATACAGGAATACCACGTAGCATTGCTGCATTTAAATCGACTTGGTTGGTTCCAATACAGAAGCAACCCACAGCAATCAGTTTTTGTGCCGATGCAAAGATTTCTTCGGTCAGTTGGGTACGCGAACGAATGCCAATAAAATGTGCATCTTTTACTGCTTCTTTGAGGGCTTCGCCTTCTAAAGCAGTTTTATGTGCATCAATATTGGTATAACCCGCAGCGTTTAGCGTGTCTATGGCATTTTGGTGGACGCCTTCTAACAATAAGAAACGAATTTTATCTTTAGGTAGTGAAAGATGTTGGCTCATTACGACTCCGCTACAAGGGTCAAATTTAGTCACAATAGAATAGCACAGGTCAGCTAAGCTGTTTATTTTCTTAGCACCTGAGGCGATCAGAATTGATCGTGCCTAAACATAGACGAATTGTATGGGAATTGGCAAATTATTTATGGGTTAATCTAGGGGTGATTTAAAAATGAGCGTCATTTTAGCGCAGTGTTAAGCTTTATCCTGCACAGAGTTCAATGTAAAATGTTTAAATTGCAGCGTATTCCTAAAATGCTGCACGATATTGATGCTGTAATGTCTTTAATGGCGTGCGCCAATATCTCCAACTTGTTTATTTCTGCTAGGCCTGTAAACGATGAATGCTCCAATCGCTTTAACACCTGAGTTACTGAACCAATTCACTGCTATTGTTGGTGAAAACCGTATAAAAACCGATGCAGATAGCCTCCAAAATTGGGGACGTGATCATACTAAGCATTTTGATCCAAATCCGTCGGTGGTTCTTTTCCCATCAAGTACCGAACAAGTTCAGGCGATTGTGAAATTAGCCAACCAATTTAATATTGCAATTACACCAAGCGGTGGACGTACAGGGCTTTCGGCAGGGGCCGTAGCGAGCAATGGTGAAATTGTGGTTAGCATGGATAAAATGAACCAAATTTTGGAATTTTTCCCAGCAGACCGTATGGTGCGTGTGCAAGCAGGTGTGGTGACTGAACAACTGCAAAACTATGCCGAACAACAGGGGATGTACTATCCTGTCGATTTTGCATCGGCAGGTTCAAGCCAAATGGGGGGTAATATTGCCACCAATGCCGGCGGTATTAAAGTAATTAAATACGGCATGACTCGTAATTGGATTTTAGGCCTCACCGTTGTGACAGGTAAAGGCGATGTGATTCGATTAAATAAAGGCATGATTAAAAATGCCACTGGTTATGCTATGCAGCATTTATTTATTGGTGGCGAAGGTACATTAGGTTTAGTCACTGAAGCTGAAATTAAGCTAGAGCGTCAACCACAAGACTTACAAGTCATGGTGTTGGGTGTACCTGATTTTGACGCAATTATGCCGATTTTACATGCCTTCCAAAGCAAAATTGATTTGACTGCATTTGAGTTTTTTGGCGACTTGGCCATGCAAAAAGTGTTGGATCATGGTCATGTACAACGTCCGTTTGAAACCGAATGCCCATTTTATGTATTACTCGAATTTGAAGCGCCGTACGAGCCAATTATGGACAAGGCAATGGAAATTTTTGAGCATTGCATGGAACAAGGTTGGGTCTATGATGGGGTGTTAAGCCAAAGCCTAGAGCAAGTACAAAATTTATGGCGGTTACGTGAAGATATTTCTGAGTCAATCGCACCATTCACGCCATACAAAAATGACATTTCAGTGTTAATTACCCACGTTCCTGCATTTATTGCCGAAATTGATGCGATTGTGACCCAAAATTATCCTGACTTTGAAATTTGCTGGTTTGGACATATTGGTGACGGTAACTTGCACTTAAATATCTTAAAACCTGAAAACTTAAGTAAAGATGAATTCTTTGCCAAATGTCAGGTCGTCAACAAATACGTGTTTGAAACAGTCAAAAAATACGATGGTTCAATTTCGGCAGAACATGGCGTAGGCATGACCAAAAAGCCATATTTAGATTATTCTCGTTCACCAGAAGAAATTGAATATATGAAGGCGTTGAAACAGGTTTTTGACCCAAATGGTATTATGAATCCGGGTAAATTATTTGATTAATGATTGCATGTGACTACATGATTACTATGGTTTAAATCTAAAAGGTATCGCATTATAAGCGATACCTTTTTTATTTTATTAGGTGTCAGTATGCGATTTTTATATGTTATGGGCGGATTTGCTGTTGTATTGCTCACAGGTTGCAGCACACTTTATTCTGTAGATCAACAAACAAGAACCGATGCACCATTACAACAGCTACTGAAATTGCAACCTGACTTATTCAAAGGAGATGAATTATATCCTGTTTCGATTCAGCAAAGTTTTAATGCTGCTGAAGCGCCAACAATAGCCAATGTTCAGGTTTTAGAAACGGGTTTAATGGATGATTCGGTGAGCGCAATTCGCACCGATTATGTATTTAAGCGCAAAGAAGCACAGTGGAAACTAGACAGTAAGCAACAAACCTATCAATGCGTACGTGGCAATACAGCAGGGAAGTTTCAGACTGCACTTTGCCCTTAATTGAAGAATGATCATGAATTCGACCCCTGATTAAAAAAATGCTATGCTACAGGCATCTGATAGATTCATTTTGCCATTTAAAATCCTTTACGATTTTTAAATCGCCCATCTTATTGATTTAATTTTATCTTTTATGTTATCGGCTGTTTTACACAGCGCGGTAGCTATTGCTATTGAAGAAGACCTCATGTCACCAGCTCCACAAACATTAAGTCGTTCGACTTTAATGTTCCCTCTTGCTTTAGTTTTATTTGAATTTGCCGTTTATATGGGCAATGACCTAATTCAGCCCGCCATGCTGGCAATTACCCGTGATTTTGGGGTGGGCGCGAATTTGGCACCATCTGCCATGTCGTTTTATTTATTTGGCGGTGCATGTGTTGCATGGCTACTTGGGCCATTGTCTGACCGAATTGGTCGCCGCCGTGTCTTGCTAACAGGCGCATTGTTCTTTGCGCTGTGCTGTATTCTGATTTTATTCACCCAAAATATGCAACAGTTTTTAACCATGCGCCTTGTACAAGGCATTGGACTAACGGTAGTTTCTGCGGTGGGGTATGCAGCCATTCAGGAAAGCTTTGCCGAACGCGATGCCATTAAAGTGATGGCGTTAATGTCGAACATTTCTTTACTTGCACCTTTGCTTGGGCCCGTTGTTGGCGCATTTTTAATTGACTATGTGTCGTGGCATTGGGGCTTTATTGGTATTGCAGTGGTAACGTTAATTGCTTGGTTTGGCTTAAATAAGAGCATGCCAAAGCAGCAACAAAGTGTGACTAAAAAACCATTTAATACGTTATTCCAAGATTTTAAACAGGTATTTTCGAATAAAAAATTCTTAGCTTTAGGTTTGGCATTGCCGTTAGGAAATATGCCACTGATGCTTTGGATTGCACTTTCACCTGTCATGCTTGTGGATGAACTCAAGCTCAGTAGCTTTGCCTATGGCTTGTCACAATTTCCCGTATTTATTGGTTTGATTGCCGGTAATATCGTCCTGATTAAAATTATGGATCGTTTTGAATTGGGGCGTACTGTTTTGGTGGGTGTGCCAATGATGTGTTTTGGCGCATTATTTTTACTGGCGGCGGTTTTTGTTCCTGCACATGCTTTAGCTTTAATTTTAATTGGCATGACCATTATTAGCTTCGGTGAAGGTTTGTGCTTCTCTGTGCTGTATCGTTTTGCATTAATGTCATCGGACGTATCGAAAGGTACTGTCGCGGCCTCACTTTCAATGCTTATTATGTTCAGCTTCTTTGTGTTTATTGAAGTTGGACGTTGGTTATATATGCAGTGGCATTTAATGGCATTTGCATGCAGTTGTTTGGCATTTTTGGCGATTTGGTTGTTGTATCCACGCGTTTTTTTAATGCAGGTCATGAAAGAGCGCCGTGAAGCGGGAACCTTCTAAATTTTCTTGATGTAAAAAACCGAGCCATGTTGCTCGGTTTTTTTTTGCATTAGGTGGTGGTGTTATTTTGAATTGAGCAATCGCTCCATTTCTTCACGGTCGGGTTCATAGCTACAACCAAGCAAGATAAACGAGCTCTTCCCTTGCATTTCTGAAAGATTCAAATTGATGTGATAACTGATATCACCATCTCCACCCGCTTCGGTACGTAACTTTTTAACGCCACGGAAAAAAGGCAATTTTCCATATTCGGTGTATTCAGGAATCTTAAACTCTTGAGCCAATTGTTGAACGTTTTCATCCCGATAAAGTGCCAAAATGGCATTGCCTGAGAGTGCAATTTCATGGGTTGGACGATGAAATAGCGTAACGGGTTTGGCATTTTTATAAACATAAATGAATGGCTGATCGGGAAGTGTGATTCTCATCCAGCCCAATTTTTTCAATTGTTTTTCATAGTCAACGCCTAAATTAGAAAATTGCTGATGACTGGCTTTGCATTCAATCATTTGATTCAATTCGGTTTGATTCAAGGCATGTACCTGACTGGTGAATGCCCCCATCATGCTACCCATGACGATGACTTGTAAGTAATTTTTGAACATAAAGCAGATCCTTTATCTAATTTCTTGGGCGAGTAGTTGCTTGCGTAAGCTGAGCAGTTCGGGCAAGGTTTCAAGCAATAAACTAATCTGTTTTAAAATGAGTAAGCCTTGGTCAGATAGATTAGCAGCTTGGCTGAGTATTTGAATGTCTGCACATTTTTGTTGAATTTGAAATACAGATAATGGTTGTTGCTGAATTAATACGACATTGAGTGTGGTTTGACACCATTGCATCACTGCTAAAATATCAGGGTCTTGCAGATAGTCACGATGTACCCCAAGCGCAGAAATATAACTGAGTTGGCTATGGCTATAAACCAAATAACGAAAAGCAGTATGAATTAGGTCTGGGTTGGGGTGTGGCTCAGTACTTAAACTCGAAATCATACTGGCCAATTCAGTTTGTTTATTGTGTGCTTTGCGCCGTGCAATCCGATAATTCACACTGTTATTTTTACCATGTTGGTATTGCTGTACCACTTCATTGAAATAGTGAATGGTTGCTTGGGTATTATTTTCAATATTTTTCGAGATATTGCGAAAATTCCAGTCGGGCCAAATAAAGCTGACCGCTAACCATGCAATGCCACAGCCCAACAGTGTGTCGATGATTCTAGGTAAAATGATCGCATAACCTGCACCTTTCATATTAAAAATGAGCAAGACCATTAAGGTTGCCATTAATGTGGCAATTGAATATTTTTTGACTCTTAAATAATAAAAATAGACCCCACAAATAACGGTGAGCATCAGCTGACCTTCCACACTTGGAATAAAATACAGCAATGGAATGCCAATGAGTACCCCAAGGAGTGTCCCCAAAGTTCGCATTTTTAAACGACTTTTGGTGGCAAAATAACTACTTTGGCAGACAAATAAACCTGTCAGTAAAATCCAATAGCCATTTTGTGAAAAAGGCAGCAGCGACACGGCATAACCGACAATAAAAATAAAAGCAATGCGAACCGCATGGCGGAATAATGCGGATTGAGGGCTTAAATGTGCCCTAAATTTGAGTACCAAGTCATGCCAATCTTGGACATCATCGTCAAGTAAGTTGAAGTTATCATTGCTGTTGTGAGTCAGGGACGTATTTTGCTGTTGTAGCTGATTCAGTCCATTAAGTTGTTCGTGAAAATTATGCAAATTTTTTAAAATAAGTTGTAAATTGCGTACTTCTAAGTTGTTGGGATGTTGGGAAATCCAGTCGTGTACTGAGATTTCAAGTTGAGCTAATGCAAGTTGGTCTTCTGCACGTGGTTGATACGGCTGACGTTGTAAAATACACAGTGATAAATCTTGGCATGCACGAGCTAAAAATTTTACATTTTTTTGAATCCGAAAAATTAAATCACTGCGGCTAAAATTTTGTTGTAAGTGTTCGTAGTGTAAATAAGTTGAAAGGGCTTTTTCGTGAATATCTTGGGCTAAAAAGTATAGGTGTAGCCAATAAATAGTGTGCTTGTTGGCACGTGAAGCCTTTAAACGTGTCAGTAATGACGCCTTGCTCATATTGAGATGTTGTACCACCACACCACTTTTAATCGATAATTCAAACAGGAGTTTTTCTGTTTGTGGGCTATTGTCGGGGTCAAACAATTGGGTTTTTTGTTGAAGTAGCTGTGCAAGTTGGTCAAAAGTTTTAGCTAAGGTGTCTTGTACCGCAAGCGTTGGTTTGAGTAAATAAAAAATAATTGAACTTAAGCTATACCACAGCGCACCTGCAACAAAGCACAGCGGTTGGAAATACCAAGGTGAATATTCTCCTAAGCCAAACATACTGTAAATTGAGAGTAAAATTGTGCCAAAAGAGATTGTGGCGTAGCGTTGTCCTAAGCCGCCCAATAATACCAATAGCATGCTTGAAACTGATAAATAAAGAATAAACAGAAGTTTATGTGGTGCGAGATATTCTAAAATGCTACTTGTTGCGAAAAATAGAATGGCAACATATAAAAAATTTCTTAAACGAATGCTTAAACGATCATCGAAGTCTGTTAGAGATGCAGCAATCGCGCCCAGTGTAATGGGAACAATAAAATGCACTAAGCCTGCATAAAAAAGTCCGAGCGTCGTGCCGGACAAGACAATAAACATTTGCACGCAATAAATAATTAATGCATTGGATTGGTATTTTTTAAAGGTAGTTAGAATGCTACTCACGATATTATTTTTATGCAGGCAAATGATGTGAAAAGACTGACTTTTTTTTGCTGTGCTGTCAATTGTTCTGTGAGGAATCCATATACACCATGAGGAATGGTTTTTTAGGCTGTATTGTGGATAACATTTTAGTTGTCCATAAGAGCATATTAAAAATTGATCGGTTTTGTGATGTTGGTGCATGATCCTGTGCGAGCATAGGATCATGCATTTGGCACGCGATTTTTTAATCGTTCGGTGCTGCTTGGGTTTTGTTGCCAACCGAATGAATCCACTCACGCCAAATTGCCAGTAAAATAGCGAGAATGACTGGCCCCATAAATAAACCAACCAAGCCAAAACTGGCAATTCCCCCCAATACCCCAAACATAATAATTAAAAATGGAATTTGGGTTGCCCCTGAAATTACCATTGGCCGAATGACATTGTCAGATGTGCTAACAATACATACCCCCCAAGCCAGTACCCCAACCGCAGCCATAATATTGCCCTGAGAAAATAGCCAAAGTGCGACAGCACAGTAAGAAATAGGGGTACCAAATGGAATGAGCGCCAATAAAAAAGTGATGAGGGTGAGTAACATTGGATTTGGAACATCAGCAACGAAATAACTTAAACCTGCAAGCAGTGCTTGTGCCACGGCAGTTAGACCAAAACCATAAACCACAGCACGGGTAGTTTCTGAAATGGTGTTTAAATAGTGATGTACGCGTGGGCCAATCACTTTTTCAAGTGCTGTACGGACTTGTTCTAAAATACTGCGTCCATCGCGGTAAAAGAAAAATAGTGAAAATAAAACCAAAGAGAGTTTGATTAAATTACGACTAATTTCACTTAATACGAAACGCCCATAACTTAAATGTGACTGAATCCACGCGCTAATATTCTGGGTGAAAACTTGAGGATGATTGTTAACTTCATTGACCATTTGCTGTAAGTTTTGTCCTACAAGCGGTAACTCGGTGATGAGTTCAGGTAGGGTAAAATTACCCGAAAAGAGCTGTTGTTGTAATTGGAGATATAGATGTCGTCCTTCATCTTGCAAGACCATAATGGCAAAAACGAGTGGCATACCAATCATAAAGGTAATCAGACACAGCATGAGCATGGCTGCAAGGTTATGCCGTGTGCTACCACATTGACGTAAAATCCATTGATAGATGGGCCATGTCATATAAGTAATAATCATGGCCCAAACCACAGGAATCATAAAGTATTTAAGTACACTAAAACTTAAATACAATAAAATGAAAAATAGGATAAAAAGTAAAACACGATGCAGTTCAAGCGGGGCAGATCTTGGCACGTCCGTCCTCAAATCGATTCAATTTTATTCTTTTCATCTTAATTGAAAAATTGAAGGATACAAGTAAATCTGTATTTCTAGAGAGATATGCCTGTTTCAAGCAGCAACGTTATAATACTTCACAACATATTATCTCTGCAAAATCGGTTTTTAAAAGTTTGAGTGTGACTTGGCAAATTTTTTGTTGCATCCAGCATGGAATAGGATTTTGCATGTGGATGCAGTGTACTTTCTAAAGCTTCTGTTTGATGCATAATATGAATCACTGCATGATTATTTTTTCCTAAAATGTTCTACAGGAGTAATCATATTTGCGATGGTATTTGTTGGATAAAAAAATTTGTCCACTGTCTATTCGTTCTTGAATAAACATTTGCATATCAATAATCAGTAAAGCACACTTCATTGTCTAACCTTTAACTTAAAACCAATCGCTTGGGTCATCAATCACAGCATTGAGCAAAGGTTGCCATTGTTGTTGAATGTTTAAATAGGCTTTTTGATTCTTATCAAACACACTTAAACCTTGTACAGCCATTTGACCATAGGCGCTACGTTCAGAAATCCACGCTAAAGGTTGTTGTTCAATTTTGCTAAAGAAGTCGTGTAATTCTTTTTGACTTGCGGCACTAGCTTTGACCCGATTTGCCAATAAGAAAATTTCAACTTTGCCTTTACGAATGCGTTTAATGTCTTGTAAATGCTTTAAGAAACGTCGAGTACTGTCAATATCAAAAAAAGAGGGTTGCAGTGGGGTAATAATGGCATGGCTTTCACTAATTAAATGTTCGGCATGCTCACCAGATAATGCACCCGGAGCATCAATAATTAAATATTCGATGTTTTTAGGGACATCCCCAATTGATTTTTCATTGCGCCAATCTAAACTTTGAATTGGTGCTGCGGTCGTTGGACGTTGTTTTAACCATTGTAGGGCAGATTTTTGATTGTCAGCATCGGCAAGGGCGACCTTATAGCCTTTGCTAGCAAGAGCACTTGCTAAACTAATTGCGGTATTGGTTTTGCCACATCCACCTTTTTGGTTTGCAATTAAAATCGTTTTCATGAGCAGTTTTTTAGAATCTTTGAGTAGGCATTTGATTTAATGTAGCACTTTTCATCAACCTCGAACATGACAAAAATGGTGAAGCTTGTTTAAATGCATGCATAAACCAAAATATGGAAGATGTCATGTCGATTTGGGTGGCAATGTTGATTGGCGGTATTTTGGGGGCGCTGCTGATGACCTTTTTATTGTCGAATTTAAGAAGTGGCAAAACCAAAGCGGAATATGAGCAGAAAATTGCTGAATTACAATTGGCACATCAACATGCACTAAAAGAGGCGCAGAAAAAAAGTGTCAATACCAGTCGTGCAGTTTTAAAAGGAAAAATGGCAGAACAATTTGCGCCAGTATTGCCCGGATTTAACTATTTACCAAGCGATGCCAAGTTTTTGGGTGATCCTGTCGATTACGTGGTGTTTAATGGATATAGTGAATTTCGAGAAGGCAATGCCAAAGCACAAGATTTAGAGCTGGTTTTAATTGACATTAAAAGTGGACAAGCACGTTTAAGTAAAGGTCAGCAAGCAATTGCGCAAGCCATTCAACAAGGACGCGTCCGTTTTGAAACCATCCGCATTGATTGGGATGAGGATTAAGTTAAGTACAAAAATATAACAACGATACGCTTTGCTGTTACGTGTTTTGGCATTGTTTGAATACGAATCCATTTAAAATAAAACATGAATTTAAATGGAGTACATGCCGATGACCAAAATACATCGCATGTTGTTGGGTGCTGTACTCAGCTTGAGTGCCGTTAGCAGTTTTGCTTCGAATCAGTATGCTGTTGAATACAATATTGCCAATGGACTTGCGCCAAAAGCACAAGGGCAATCTATTGAGGTACTCAAACCCTATCAGGGTGAGTTTCGCATTTTGGCGGCAAAAACCTATCAATACGATGCACAAGCCAAATTTTCCCCTATAGATTATGCCGTAACCAAAGGACTGTTTACGGATCCAAACATTGCCCGACAAATTGATGTTCGACAATATGACCGTTTTTTAAATTGGAAGATGAAAACATTACCTGTTCCTGCACAGCAAGCGGTGGCAATGGTGTCGAATATGCACATTATTCCTGCCAATCCTGATATTGCATTGCAAATTCAACAGGTGAAACGTGGTGATTTAGTCCGACTCAAAGGTGATTTAGTTGAAGTTAAAGACCATAATTTAGTATGGCGTTCAGCACTCAATGACTACAATATTGGCGATGGTGCATGCAAATTATTCCGTGTCGATTCGATTCAGTGGGTTGATCATAGTGTCTTATAATGCTAATTTTTAAACAAATAAAAGTCATTTATCCCTTATTGTTGGTGAGATAACGCTAGGATGAGGGTGACAACATAATTTAATTGTTTAATTTATATTGATAAAGAGTTTTCATGCGTATCGAACCCAATCAGCAAGACGTTACTAATCCATTTTTGCCCAAAAATCTTTTCGCTTTGTTTTTTCAGCCGAAAAAATTCTTTGCTTTATCAGTGAATTATCCGCAATGGAGCATTGTTTTTTCGGGGTATTTATTGGGTGTTTTTACGGCGATGGACCGTATCGATCAGAAGTTGATGAATTTAGAAATATCGGGAAAAAATAATGAACTGATGAGCAGGATTGCCGAGTCTTGGTCTGCGTATTGGCTGAGTGTCCTATTAATAGGGGTAATTTGCGGTGCAATTGCATGGATGGTATATGGTTGGTGGTACAGCATTCGCCTGCGATGGTCTGGTGCAAAGAATGTAGATAAAGTGCTCGCACGAAAAGTAATGGTGTTGCAAAACTTGGTGTATGCAATTCCTGTGATTGTGACAACGATGGTACAAACACTTTTTTACCCAACATATTTAGCTGCTTATAATGCAGCGTCGATCACAATTTCAGGGATATTTTTAATTTCTTTATTTTTATCGTGTTGGGTGAGTTATCGAGGTGTTACTACACTTTTTAGCTTAAATCGAGCGGCTATATTCTGGTTTTTAATTTTACCGATAGGATGTTTTATTTTAGTCTCAGGTCTCTTTATTTCTTTGAGTCTTGCCGCATTATAGTTAGATGATGTGTCACGAGTGATGAATTTATTCAAGATTTCTAAGGCAAATTTTTATCATTTACAGTGTGATTCATCTGTGCCGAAAGGGGCTTCCTTTGGCACAGGTCGTCTTATTTGCTGTATTTAAGGCTGATTGGGTTGTTTGGCTTTCCATGCGTCAAGCTGTTGTTCGGCTTGAAGCATTAAATCGGTGTTGGGGGCAGTTGTATTCGACTCGAGTGCTTGGCGTTTTTGTTCCCAAAAGCTTGCCATTAAGCCTTGTATATAACGTCCTTGTTCCGTTTTTAGTTCTAAATCTTTGAGCATATTTAACGCCGATAAAACCCGATCACGTTTGCGCTGTGCCAAAAACTCAGGGCTGAGTTTATTTTGTTGTTTCAGTTGTTCAAGTTCAGTTTTCATGTCTTGTGACATGCTGTTAAAGGTTTGATTAAACTGCTCAAATTGTGCAATATCCCAAGGATCATTTTGAGTAATGGCAAAACTTGCTAAATGACTGGTTTGGGGGGCTGATGCAGTTGTGTCAGTGGGATTTGCTGAGCCGTGTGATTCAGGGGTTTTATGACAGCCTGATAATAGGGCAACACTGACAACGAAGCTGCATGAAATAAGCAAATAACGCATATTAAAATCTTCTTTATAGGGTCGTGAAATTTATTCGAGCAATTAAAGCATGATTAGAAACTAACATCTAAACGTAAGTTTTAGTCACACACCACAGGGAATGGTGGCATGGATAAGCCATTGCTTTGCATATGACAGCGTGGTTTGGGCGCAGGTGGATAAGGCTGTGGTGGATAATATGTCGGTTGTATCACAATCACTTGTGGGCGGTTAATTTCCACCTGAGTTTGAGTTGCGCGCTCATTTACATAAATACGTGTTGTGGACTGACTTTGTTGGGTACTTTCAGGCACGACAATACAACTGCAAAGCGTAAATGTGCAGCCAATGAGAATTGTGAGCTTGAGCCATAAAGTTGACATCTGACCACCCATAATCAAAAGATTGGTTTGTTACTGTAGATCAGTTTTTAAGTTGACTCAACTGGGCTGTAGCTGAAAGAAAAATTGTAGTTGTTTCATTTGCAGATGTAATTCTTGTGCAGGCAAGCGGGTTTCTTGTAATAAGGTTAGCCAAGGCATTTGATACCTTTTTAATTCAGCTTTGTTTTGACACTGCTGAATTTGTTGAATCAAACTATGTGCGAGTAAACCACTATATTGTTGTAAGGTGGTGATCATCATATTTTGTACATCGTTTAATTCAAGTTGCGTTGCAAAGTGAACCGATACGGTTTTAGTTTCTTCTTTGACGTCCGTTAAATCTTCGGTTTCAACTTGACTGATTTGGATTTCAGTATTAGACGATTCCGTAATGCGATTTATGACGGTATTAGATGCGGCGTTGTTGCTTTGAATAAAGCCTAATGCTTCTAAGCTTTGGATGAGTTCGGCATTAAAAAGGCGTTGTTGAGAGTGTTGGGCTAATTTGCCAAAATCTTCGGTGCCAATTAGAAACAGCAATTGGCGTTGTTTGGAAGAAAGTCGTGGATCGCGCTGTGCTAAGGCCGTGCTTCCAAGTGTTGTTTTAATATAAGCCATTTCCCAAATCCTAATGCGGACAAAATGAATGGCATTATTCAAACCAAGCAATATGACATTTTTATGAACAGCGCATGTAAGCCACAGGTAAATTTTAACTTAAGGCTTGGAAAAGGTATGATTTATGGTCTTGAAAAATCAGGCATCAAGCGCAAATCATACCGATAAAGCATAGACTTATTTTATGCTTTGATGAACAATAGCCCGATTGAATTAGACAAATCTGTCATCTTTTGCCCTGTTTAATCTGAACAGGCTTTATAAAATAGAGCGTTTGGCATATTTTCGGTTTCGTGCAAGTTTGGCTTGCAGCACCGCCCATTTTGATTTTTCGGTACGGTAATGGATAAACAAATTATTTTTGAAGACGAACAAATCAGAGTTATTTTCTTGCAAGGTAATTCCAAAGAATTGATTTTTTCGTTTGGCGATCTGATTACCCGCGCTAAAGGGTTAAGCATTAATGCTGAAAAATCATTAGTCAAATATGAATATAACGTCATTGGGATTATGCCAAAGCAAAAATCTTGGTTTCCAAGTAGTAGCATGCATAACATGATGGATGCGGTACAGCCCATTTTAGCCCAATTTGAGCAGGTGATTGGTTATGGCGGCTCTATGGGGGGCTATGCGGCAATTAAATATTCTAAATTGCTAAAAATGAACCGCATTATTGCTTTTGTGCCGCAATATAGCATTGACCCGCAACAAGTCGAAGACCGTCGTTATGCTGAGTTTTTTGATGTCGCTTTGCATCGTGATATGCAAATTACCGCCGATGATATTTTGCCAGACAGTGAATATATCATGGTGTACGATCCGTATTATGCCGAAGACCGTGAACATTATTTAAAAATTAAAGCACAGCTTGGCTGTGTACATACCTTACACTTGCCATTTACAGGGCACGATGCATTATCGGTATTGGCAAGTTCAAGTTTACTTAATGATTTTATTCGTCATCCTTGGGATAAAAATTATTTCTACCAAGAAATGCGCCGAGTTAAAAAGAACAGTAAGTTTTATTATCGCACTGTGGTGCGTAACTTATTGGGCAGACATAGTGCCGCATTGGGGCGGATTTTACGCAGTAATAATTTGCAATTAGACGATCAATACTTTGATGCCAACTTAAAGCAAATGATCACGCGGATTATGCTAAGCAAACGTCAAGTGACTGAGCAGGATTTACAAAAGCTTGGGATTAAAGTGAATTTACCCGTTGATACGGCGCGTGCACAGCTGCAAGATCATTACGGTAATTTTTTGGTGTTCAATTTAATTAGTCATAAAATCGAAAGTTATCCGCAAGATGCAATTCAACTGAACCATAAGTATCTGATTCCATTACTCACCAAAGCCACGTGTATTTTGAAAGTTGAGTTAAATGGTGAGCGTTATATGGTGGCGATGAATGATCGTAATGTTATGAAACTAATCAAAGAAGACGATGCGTTATCTTCAGATTTAAGCCCGATTATCTTAAAAAAATATAGCGATGATTATGTGATTAGTTATAAACAGCAAAACTTGAGCAGCGATGACTTAGGCTTATGTTATTTTGTTGACTCACCACTGCAAGACCAAGAAAAATTTAAAATTGTCTAAATTTCTCTTTCGCTCACACAGTAGAAATAGACATAAAAATAGAAGCAATATGCTTCTATTTTTTTTTACTTAAAAATTTGAAAATCTTGTATGGTAAATAAAAATACTGAAACAATAAAGGATGCTCAATAATGACCGATCAAGCTGTTTTTTTAGATTATGCCAGTTTAGATCAGCATGATTTAGATTTTAGTCCATTACAGACAATTTTGCCGAACATCACAGTTTATTCAGTAACTTCTGCCGAGCAGGTGGTGGAACGTTTACGCGATGCCACCATTGCGATTGTGAACAAAGTAAATTTAAGCCAAAGCATTTTGGCACAATTGCCACAATTAAAATTGATTTTAATTTCTGCAACGGGGACCAATAATGTTGACTTAGCTACGGCCAAGCAGCAGGGTATTGTGGTGTGTAATTGTCAGGGCTACGGTACAAATTCGGTGGCACAGCATACCATTGCATTAATGTTGGCGTTGGCTACCAATGTAGTTCGTTATCACAATGCAGTGCAGCAAGGGCGTTGGCAGCAATCGGAACAATTCTGCTTTTTAGATTATCCAATTATAGAGTTGTCGGGGAAAACCTTGGGGATTTTGGGATATGGCGAATTGGGGCAGGAAGTAGCGCGACTTGCCACAGCATTAGGCATGAAGGTGGTGGTGGGTAACTTACCGAATCGTCCTGAGCAGCCAAATCGTTTAGCTTTAGATGAATTGTTGGCACAAGCGGATGTGCTGAGTTTACATTGCCCATTAACCGAGGCAACGCGTAATTTAATTGATACAGCCGAGTTTAAAAAAATGAAACCGAATGCGTTTTTAATTAATGTAGCACGGGGTGGTGTTGTGAATGAAACCGCGCTGTATGAAGCTTTGACGCAAGGCACGATTGCTGCTGCTGCCACCGATGTGTTAACGATTGAGCCACCTAAGAATGGCAATGTGCTGCTACAACATTTGCCAAATTTAATCATTACCCCACATTCGGCATGGGGCAGTGTGCAGGCACGACAAAAAATTGTGCAGCAGCTTGCTGAAAATGCAGCGGCTTTTTTAGCTGGTGAACGCTTACGCCAAGTGAACTAAAACAATCATTATTGACTTAAGCTGCCTTGCTCAATGGGTACGTTTGTCCCTGCAGGGCGCGTACTCGTGACCACTTCTTTGGTTTGTTGCCATTTCTGTGCAGTTGCATCTTGCACTTGTTGGCTTTTTTGCTCAATGGCTTGTCCTGCCTCATTACCTAAGACTTTTGAATCATCCCATTTTCGTTGAATCGCATTTGAAGTTTTCTCAGCACCGCGCTGTGTGGCATCGCCAATACGGGTAATGGTTTTGCCTGTTTTATAAAGTAATACACGTCCTAAGCTTGGATTGTCGGGAAGTTGATTTTTAGCTTCAACTTGCGGTACATGTGCTGTTTCGGCAAAAGCAGGCGTTGCTAAGTACATTAAGCCTGTAGCTAAAAAGGTCGCGAAATATTTTTTATTCATGTTGGAAGCATCTGAATTTTGATTGAAAAAGCTATTTTAAAGCTTCTTGAACACTCAAGTCGCTATAGATGCAAAACAATACGATTTATGAACGAAAATCGTCAATTCAACCTTGGTTTTAATGACTGATTGGGTGGGTTCTTCTTATTTTTTAAAACCAAATTTTAACCTAAAGGTGAATTATTGCACTTTAAAAAAATTGAATGTTTATTTTTTATACTAAAATTCAATTAAATAGATAGACTGAATAGTCAAAATTAAGCTTAGCGTTTAATTCGATATGCTAATCTCTTTTTCTGCTAAAGCATACAGAATTTGAGGGTGCAGAAAATGCATAAGGATATTAAATCATTAGACCAAGGCTTTTTTGGGCATCCGAAACCGTTACAAGGTTTATTTCTCACGGAATTATGGGAACGTTTTTCCTATTACGGCATTCGTCCTTTATTGGTTTTATATATGACTGCAATGGTCAGTCAAGGTGGTCTAGGCTTAGACCGTGCCAATGCATCGGCAATTTTAGGTTTATTTGCAGGGTGTATTTATTTATTCACGTTAGTTGGCGGCTGGTTGTCTGACCGTTGGCTGGGTCAAGAACGTGCAGTTTGGTATGGTTCGATTATTATGGCATTGGGGCATTTATCTATTGCACTTTCTGCTGTCTTTAGTAATGCTTTCTTCTATTTTGGCTTAGTTTTATTGGTCCTTGGCTCGGGGCTTTTTAAAACCTGTATTTCTGTGATGGTGGGCAGTTTGTACCACGCACAAGACCAACGCCGTGATGCAGGCTTCTCTATTTTTTATATGGGGGTCAATACAGGTGCTTTTTTTGCGCCCTTAATTACAGGTGCATTATTGCCAGTATATGGTTGGCATGTGGGCTTTGGCATTGGTGGTATAGGCATGTTAATTGCCCTTGTCATTTTTCGTAGCATTGCCATGCCGCAAGTGGAATACCTAAAAGCACATCAGTTCCATGAACAGTTGCATGAGCGTGCCACACCGAAGCAAGCTCAAAACATCAAACGTGGGGTTATGGTTGGATTGCTTGGTTTAGCTGTGTTGATTACAGCCGTATATCAAGGTTGGTTCATCTTAAATCCTGTTGTCATTGTTGAATATTTTGCGATGGTGATTATTAGTATTGTCGCCCTTTATTTTGGCTATTTATTTTTCTTGAAAGGTTTAAATCGTACCGAAAAAAACCAAATTTTGCTGTGCTTTATTTTATTTGCGGCGGCAAGTTTGTTTTGGGCGGTATTTGAACAACAGCCAACCTCATTAAACCTATTTGCGCAAGATTATACCAATCGACATATCGGTGGTTTTGAAATTCCAACCGTTTGGTTTCAGTCGATTAATGCCATTTTTATTATTGGTTTTTCGCCAATTATTGCGGGGCTATGGATGTACCTTGCACGCCGTAACCGTGAGCCAAGCTATTTAGCAAAATTTAGTATTGCATTGGTTTTTGGTGCGCTCGGCTTTTTGGTGATGATTTTAGCAGCGCAACAAATTCTAACTCATGGTGGATTAGTTTCACCTTTATGGTTGGTGGGCTGTTTATTGTTAATGACCTTTGGTGAATTATGTTTAAGTCCTGTTGGATTATCTGCCATGACTAAACTAGCACCAAAAGGTTTAAGCGGGCAGATGATGGGAATTTGGTGTACCGCATCTGCGGTAGGCAACTTGGTTGCAGGTTGGATTGGCGGCCATGTTTCGGGTAGCCAACTAAACCAATTGCCACCCTTATTTCTTAAATGCGTCATCATCTTACTGATTAGTGCGGTGATATTGGCACTGTTACGCAAACCTATGTTACGTTTAATGCAACATCCACAAGATGAACAAGGCTAATTCAATGCATAATTTACAAGCTAATGCAGTCGATCGCTTGGCACAACTACGCGAACAAATGCAAAAAAATGGCATTGATGCCTACATTATTCCAAGTGCCGACCCACACATGTCAGAATATTTACCTGAATACTGGCAAAGCCGCTGCTGGCTGTCGGGTTTTACTGGTTCTGTCGGTACTTTAGTGGTCACACAAACCGAAGCGGGACTTTGGGTAGATGGACGCTACTGGGTACAAGCCGCGAAACAACTTGCAGGGACAGGCATTGAATTACAAAAGCAAACCCATGACCCAAATAGCACCTATTTGGCATGGTTAAGCCAAAATTTACCGCAACATTCAACGATTGCGATGGATGGTGATGTTATTTCGGCACAGCTCTATACGCAGCTAACAGCACAATTCTCTGCAAATTATCAACTCCGTTGTGACCTCGATTTAATTCATCTAATTTGGTCAGATCGTCCTGCATTGCCCAAAGCCACTATTTACAGTTTGGCTTCACAAGCAATTGCGACCCCACGCCATGAAAAGCTCGCCCAATTACGCCATGCTTTAAAGCAAAAAAATATGCAGGGGCATTTTATTTCGGCGCTTGATGACATTGCATGGTTACTCAATTTACGTGGGGCAGATGTCGAATTTAATCCTGTATTTTTGGCGCATTTTTATTTAGATACGGCACAAACCGCAATTTTATTTGTCGATGTGGATAAACTCGATGCACAGCTTCAAGCAGCTTTAGCCGCAGATGGTATTCAAATTTTGCCGTATGATGTAAGCAAAGACATCTTAAAAACATTAGATATTACAAGCTTGTGGATTGATGCGGCGAAGGTTTCAATTGCACATTTACAAGCCTGCCCAAGTACAGTCAATATCATGCGTGAAGTGAATCCAACCACGCTATTTAAGTCGCAAAAGAGCGAACTTGAAATTGAAAATATGCGCCAAACCATGTTGCAAGATGGTATTGCGTTGGCACAGTTTTTCGCATGGTTAGAACAGGCTTTGGCGGCTAAAGAAAGGATAAATGAACTCACCATTGATGAGCGCTTAACGGCATATCGGGCGCAGCAAAACGGCTTTTTAGGTTTAAGTTTTGCAACCATTGCCGGTTTTAATGAAAATGGTGCATTGCCACATTATCGTGCCACAAACGATGCCTTTGCACAGATTGAAGAGCAAGGGTTATTGCTGATTGATTCAGGCGGGCAGTATCAAACAGGCACGACTGACATTACTCGTGTGATACCCATTGGCGAGCCAACGGCTGCACAGCGCAGCGATTATACCTTGGTGTTAAAAGCTCATATTGCTTTGGCACAAACGGTATTCCCCGAAGGCATTGCTGCGCCCTTGCTAGACAGTATTTGCCGCAAAGAATTGTGGCAGGCACAATTAGATTATCGACACGGGACAGGGCATGGAGTTGGTTTTGCTTTGAACGTACATGAAGGGCCACAGGTATTGTCTTACTATGCCCCAATTACTGCACATTCAGGCATGAAAGTAGGCATGATTACTTCGAATGAACCAGGATTGTACCGTGAAGGGCAATGGGGCATTCGCCTCGAAAACTTGGTGGTGAATCAGCCGATGCCAAATGCCAACACAGGCTATGGTAATTTCTTGTATTTTGAAAACTTAACCTTATGCCCATTCGATTATCGTTGTATTGATTTAACGATGTTGAGCGCATCTGAATTGGCATGGCTAAATGACTATCATGCATTGGTTTGGGAGAAATTGTCGCCACATGTGGTGGATGATGCCAAAGCATGGCTTGCGCAAATGACCGCACCTTTAGCATAAAAGCTGTATTGATGAATACACCCTTTCGAGGGTGTTTTTATTGCAGATTGCATATTTGCTGTATAGGATAAAAATTTAGGATAAACAATTATATACTCTAGTTTTTAAAACATAACTAATAAATTAGGAACCCAAAATGATTATTGTCACCCTCACTTATAAAAAACCATTGACCGAAATAGATGCACAACTGAACGCACATCTTGCATTTTTAGATGCCTATTATGCCCAAAAGAAATTTTTAGCATCGGGACGTAGAGAAAACCGTGTTGGTGGTGTCATTTTAGTATTGAGCAACTCGATTCAAGAAGCTGAAGCAATCATGAAAAATGATCCATTTTATGTGCATGATCTCGCTGATTATGATTTTATGCGGTTTGAGCCATCAAAGGCGTTGGATGAGCTAAAAGCATTATTTTAATTTTAACAATCTAGAGCCGAATGATATGAATAAAAATAAATGGATTGCGATATGTGTGCTGTTATTGCTGATTGGCATTGCATCTGTTAATCCACTCGAGATGCACTCCTATTTACTGCATCAGCTTGGAACATTTGTCATGCTGATCGGTTTATTTTATGCGAATGCTAAGATTAAAATCAGTACGCTTGCTTTTAATCTGTATTGTGCGTTCTTGGCTGTGCATGTTTTAGCGGCTCATTATTTGTATTCCTATGTGCCTTACCAACTTTGGACGGAGACTTTATTTAAGGTCAATATTGATGAAGTTTTTGGTTGGCAACGCAATATGTTTGATCGCTTGGTGCATTTTTCTTATGGTTTGTTGCTTTTTCCATTTTTTTATCAGGTCTTTGAAGCTTGGTTAAAGCCACTACAGCACTACAAAAAAACAGTTTTGGTGTGCATGATGTGGGTGATGGCAAGCAGTATGTTATATGAATTACTAGAATGGTGGATTGCAATTGGCATGTCTGCCGAAGAAGCCGAGAAATATAATGGGCAACAAGGCGACATGTGGGATGCACATAAGGATATGTTATTTGCCGTTATTGGCAGTATTGTAGCTTGGCTAGTTTTCCCTCAGAAGATGCTGAAAGCGAAAGAGTATAAATGCACAAGCTTGGTTTGATGCATTGAAAAGTTTAGAAGAAATTAAAGCGTTGGTTTAAGTTAAAAATAAAGGGATCTATAAAAGATCCCCTATTCTTAATGATTCCAATCCTGTGTACGAATACGACCCGTTTGATAATATATCGATACAAGCTCAATAAAGTTTTTGAAGTCCGCATTTTCATTCACAATACGATTAATGGATTGCCAATCAACTTCGGTGCGTCTGCGTGCTGGTAATAGAATTTCACTTTCAGTTGGGTTATCTGGGGTTAATAATATGACGCCAATACCATGTAATGCAGATAACATGCGGAGTTCATCTTCAACTTCGCTCGTAGAAATTGAGGTAGCAACTAAATATCCCTCGTTTGCCCAGCTTGAATTACTTACCGCTTGGAAAAAGCTACTACGAATATTGGAACTATTAAGTTCTTTTTTGACTTCAAATGACCATAAGCGGACATTTTGTCCTGAACTATGCTTAACACAACTTTTAACTAGATCATTCCAGTGCTTGTCTAAAGGTTGCATGGCAACAATATCAGGATGTAACCATTGATTACCATTTTGTCCTCGAGAATTTTTAGAGCGTTTTTCATCAATTCTAAGACAATATAAATTGAGTTCTGATTTTAGAAACTCGACAAGCAGAGGATATAAACTGTGTTCAGAATAAGTGTTTGATGTTAAACAAGTGCTTGTTAATTCTGCGAGTTTTTCAGTTTCATCTATTGTTTGAGTTGTTGATAAATTCTCATTCATTTTTGAAGAATCGTACCAAAATAACCGTGGACGAGGTTGATCTTGCCAATGGACGTATTCACAGTATTTCAGCATAGCAAAACGATCATTTCCTAATTCGGCAATAACTTGCTGGATAAAATCCTGATCATTGTTAAATCGTGGGTTGTTTCTTTTTTCGGCATAAATATTAGGAAATTTCTGGATTAGTTCTAATGTTAAGTCTCTAGCTATAAATTTCTTATTAGGTTGTGATTTTAAAATTTCAATCATTCGTTGTGGTAGTGATAATCTTGACATTTTTTCACGGTAATTAAGATAAAGAAAACCCCACTATTATTAGCAGGGTTTCTAAATTCATTCAATGAATTACAAAGTTTAACCCTGCAACACACTCACATCAGCAACAGCAATAAACAACGCACGCAACTGAGCCAACAAGCGTAAACGATTGGCTTTCAACTCTGCATCATCTGCCATCACCATTACACCTTCAAAGAAGGCATCAATTGGCGCACGCAATGTAGCAAGTTTAGACAGCGCAGCCGTATAATCTTTGGCTGCCAATAATGGTTCTACCACAGGTGTGACCGCAGACAATTCAGCAAATAATGCTTTTTCAGCATCTTCAACTAAATTGGCTTCAACTACAGCACCTTCTGGCAATGTTTCTTTTGCCAAAATATTCGCAACACGTTTATTTGCAGCAGCAAGCGCAGCCGCTTCAGGTAATGTACGGAAGTGGTTAACAGCATTGACACGCTTGTCAAAATCAAGTGGCGATTTTGGTGCAAGTGCTTGCACAGCTTGTAAAACATCTACCGCAACGCCTTGATCTTCATACTTGGCACGGTAACGACCTTCTAGGAATGTCACCGCATCAGCACGGGTTTTGTCGTGATCTTTCACGATCTCGCCATAACCTTGAAGTGCAAGATTCACCAGTGCTTCGATGGTCACGTCCAATTCATTTTCAATGATCAAACGTAAAATACCAATCGCAGAACGGCGCAGAGCAAACGGGTCTTTTGAACCTGTAGGCGCTTGTCCAATCCCAAAAATACCGACCAATGTATCTAAACGGTCGGCAAGGGCAAGCGTGGTACCTGTTTTGCTTTTTGGCAAAAAATCGCCTGCAAATTTAGGTAAATATTGCTCGCCTAAAGCTTCGCTGACTTCAGCATTTTCACCTTCAAGACGTGCATAGTAAGTTCCTGCAATGCCTTGAAGTTCTGGAAATTCACCGACCAATTCAGAGGTTAAATCGCATTTTGCTAGTAAAGCTGCTTTTTCAGCATCAGCAGGATTTGCACCAGTGATTGAAGACAACGCAATCGCAAGTTTGGCAATACGCTGTGATTTATCCCAAAGTGTACCCAATTGCGCTTGGAAGACCATATTGGCAAGCTTCTCTGAGCGTGATGCCAGTGGTTGCTTTTGGTCTTGCAAGAAGAAGAATTCAGCATCCGACAAACGTGGACGCACCACTTTTTCGTTGCCTTCAATAATTTGTGCAGGGTCTTTCGATTCAATATTCGACACGGTAATAAAATACGGCTGTAATTTATTCTCGCTGTTCACCAAGCAGAAATATTTTTGGTTGTCTTGCATGGTGGTAATTAACGCTTCTTGCGGAACAGCAAGGAAGCGTTCTTCAAAACTGGCACGCAGTGCAACAGGCCATTCCACCAATGCAGTCACTTCATCACGTAAGTCGCTTGGTACAATCGCAATAGCATTCACTTCATCTGCCAACGCTTTGACTTGTTGGTCGATGATGGTTTGACGTTCTTCAAAATTCGCCACAACTTTAGCATTGCGTAGCGCATCTAAATATTGATCAGGATGGCTGATTTGAATAGCTTTAGGGGCATGGAAACGATGACCATAGCTCAAGTTAGATGCTTGATGATCTTGAATCGTTGCATTGACAACTTGATCATCTTTCAGTAACAACACCCATTTTACAGGACGTACAAATTCGGTACGGCTTGCCGCAGAACGCATACGTTTTGCAATCGGTAAATTGTCTAAAGCTGTTTGTAAAATTTGTGGCAATAACGCATCAAGGCTTTGACCTTGTACATCTTTTAAATAGCAAACTTTTTCAACTTTACCCGCTTGAAACGTCGATACTTGATCGGCTGTAATGCCTTGACCACGCATAAAGCCTTCAAGCGCTTTGGTTGGCTTGCCTTCGGCATCGTAAGCGGTTTGCACAGCAGGACCGTCAAAACGTTTTTGTGTATCGGCTTGTGCGCCATCTACATCAATAATTTTAAGCGCTAAACGGCGTGGTGCAGCATAAGCTTCGATTGATGCAAAGTTTAAGCCTGCATCTTTTAAACCTTTTACTGTTTCTGCTTGTAGGGCATCACGTAAGGTTTTTAAGCTTTTAGGCGGAAGTTCTTCACAGCCCAATTCAAATAATACGGTATGTTGGGTCATTAGTTTTTCTCCGCTTTTGCATCGCTTTCAACTTGTGCTTTGAGCTGTGCCAAAACTTCATCACGTAACGCAGGTTCAGCCATTGGGAAACCGAGTTCCGCACGCGCTTGTACATAGCTTTGTGCAATAGCACGCGCAAGGGTACGCACACGTAAAATATAACGCTGACGTTCTGTGACTGAAATTGCACCACGTGCATCTAACAAGTTAAAGCTATGTGATGCTTTCACCACTTGCTCATACGCAGGCAGTGGTAGTTTCGCCTCAATTAAGCGGGTTGCTTCAGCTTCATAAAAGTCGAATAATTCAAATAGTTTTTCGACATTGGCATATTCAAAGTTATAGGTCGATTGTTCCACTTCATTTTGATGGAACACATCGCCATAGGTCACGGTACCAAACTGACCTTTCGTCCAAACCAAATCATATACCGAATCAACCCCTTGCAAATACATCGCAAGACGTTCTAAACCGTAAGTGATTTCACCTGTGACAGGGTAACACTCAACACCACCGACTTGTTGGAAGTAAGTAAACTGCGTCACTTCCATACCATTTAACCAAACTTCCCAACCTAAGCCCCATGCGCCTAATGTTGGTGATTCCCAGTTGTCTTCCACAAAGCGAATATCGTGAGTTAAGGTATCAATACCAATCGCTTTTAAAGAATCCAAATACAACTGTTGGATGTTATCTGGATTTGGTTTTAACACCACTTGGAATTGATAATAGTGCTGTAAACGGTTTGGGTTTTCACCATAACGCCCATCTTTAGGACGGCGTGAGGGTTGCACATAGGCAGCATTCCATGTTTCAGGGCCAAGTGCACGGAGGAAGGTTGCAGTGTGGAATGTACCTGCACCCATTTCCATGTCGTAAGGTTGTAAAATGACGCAACCTTGTTCAGCCCAGTAGTTTTGTAAGGCAAGAATTAAGCCTTGAAATGTATCAATATGAGAGATGGCGCGACTCATGGTGCATCCATAATTTATGCGAAAAAATTGGTATTAAGTATAAGGATTTTGGCGAGGTGTGGCAAAGGTTCTGTGATGGAGAGTAAGAAATAAACGCAAGCAATATGGTGAGCATTGACCATGCTACACCATATATAAAACCTTTATAAAAAACGTATTTTTAAAACTTTACTGTTTTATTGGCGTTCATAGACTGTACGAATAGGATGTGTGTAGCCTTGTACCTGTTCGGCTGCTACTTTGATATTTTGTTTTGGCATCAGCATCCATAAAATTAAATAGACCAAAATTCCTGGAAATGCAGCACTCATCACTGAAACGAGTACAAACAAAATGCGTAGGATATTGGCATTCCACCCAAAACGCTCGGCAATCCCACCCATTACCCCTGCAATGACATGCTGACGGCGTGAGCGATATAAACCTGCTTGGGACATAAACTTCTCCTTAAATTAAAAGATTAGCATTAATTTTAATTTTCTCTAATTTAATTTGGGGCAAGAAGGGATAGATTTAAAGGGGAATTTTTCGAAAAAATGTTAAGTGATGTAATAATATGGAGAAATTAAGAATTTTAGCCATAAAAAAACCCTCTAATAAGAGGGTTTTTAAAATATGGTGGGTCGTCCGCGATTCGAACGCGGGACCAACGGATTAAAAGTCCGCTGCTCTACCAGCTGAGCTAACGACCCTGAGTCAGGAAGAGTAAAACCATGTTTTACTTGATTTAAGATTTTTAATTAACCTTAATTTCCTTAGCAGGTCAAAACAATAAATGGTGGGTCGTCCGCGATTCGAACGCGGGACCAACGGATTAAAAGTCCGCTGCTCTACCAGCTGAGCTAACGACCCATATCGTCTTGATGGTGCGTATTGTAGCAAGATATTAAAAAATGACAAGTAAAAAATCAATCACAATGCAATAACTGTATATAAAAGATGCAAAATAGTTCTTTTAGTCTAAAATATCGGCAAGATTAGAGATTTTTTAGAGAAGCAGGTGGGTGTAGGAGAAGGGTGTGAGCCAATAAAAAACCGTCTTAGTTTGACTAAGACGGTTTTTTTACAGCAACCGAAAATTATTCAGTTGGTGTTGCAGTTGCTTTTTTTGGTGGGCGACCACGCGGACGACGTGGACGAGCAGGTTTGTCTGCGGTGTCAGCCACTTTTACTTCTTGTTCTGATTCAGCATCTGTATTCACCACAGTCTGTTCGGCTGCGACCTCAACAGGCGTTGTTGGCGTTTCAACGATGGCAGCAGGTGTTGTTTCTACAGAAACTGCTGCTGTGCTTGGTTCAACAGTTGTTGCCTGAGCTTGAGCCGCTTCATCTTTTAAATGCTGTGCTTTGGCTTGTTCATGCGCTTGTTCGGCAGCAAGTTTAGCTAAACGGCGGCGTTCACGAGGGTCGTTCGCAACACGTACCTGTGGTTCTTGCGGTGGTGTTAAAGCAAGTACAGGTGCAGGTTCTGCTTCAATTGTAACTTTGGTTGGTACAACAGAATCGCGTGTTACAGGTGCTTTTTCCGCTTGAGCGATAGGTGATGTTGCCGCTTCAGCTGCATAGTTGGCACTAAATTTTGCCAATGCGCGGTTGAAGGTTGGAATTAAGCCAAATTGCTCAATCAGTACCGAACAATCTTCGCCATAGGCATGACGGATCAGGCTGCCGACTGTGTAATTTGCCAAAGCTGGAATTTGGCTTGGGCGAATGTTGGCAACAGCAGGTGCTTGTTGTGCTGCCTGCTTGTTACGGCGGCGACTACGCGGATCATTTGCAGCACGTTTTGGCGCTTGCGCAACTTGTGCTTGTTCCACAGGTGCAGTTGGTTTCACTTGCTCAGGTTTTGCTTCCACCACTGTTTCTTCTGCTACAGCGTTCACTTTTGGCTGCTCTTTTTTGGCAGGACGTTCACGTTGTGTCGGTGCAGATGGTGCTAAGGCAACAATTTCACGTGTTGCTTGGTCAGCATTGACAATTAATGCTGTTGCCATTTCGCTATTACGCGGCACATCAACCAATTCCACTTTAATAGCGGCAGGCGCTGGCGCAGCGATAGCTGTTACAGGTGCTTCAATCGTTGGAGCAGTAACAGTTGCTGCTTCATTATTGTTTTGCAACACGCTTGGGTCACGGTGGCGATTTGGACGTTGTGGACGTTGTTGATTACGGTCACGACGTGGTACAGCAACAGCTTCGGTTTGTGTCTGATGGTTTTGATTTTGTTCAGACTGTGGTACTTCTGGTTGTTGACGTTTTTGTTGACGCTTTAACTCACGCATTTCATGGCGTGACAATTGCACAACTTCTTCGTGAACTTGGTGGGTTTGTTCTGTTTGAACTTCACGGTTTTCACGGTGGTGTTGCTTGTTGTTACGCTTTTTGTTTTGACGTTGGTTTTTATCGTCTTTCTCATCACGTTTTTCTGTTTTTACCGCAACAGAAGACGCTGAAAGATAAGCGTTGTTGGCATTTTGCTGTGCTGCACGTGGTGCTTCAATCTGTTGTGGTTGTGCCACAGCCGTTGTTGTAGGGACTTGTCCAAATTGTCCACGGCTTACTGCACCGTTATTCACCATTTGTTCAATGGCTGCTGCGGCATTGTTTGCACTGCGAGATTGATCGATGGTTTGAGCTTGTTTTTGTACAAACAAGTTTTCAAGCCATGCACATGGGCTATTTGGCTGAGTGGCAGCAGCTTGTTTCGCGACCACAGGAGCATTTGTCGCAACCGTTTCTTTTTCGGCAGTTGGTGCTGATTTTTTCACGTTACGGTTTTGCTGTGTATTTACAGCAGGCGCTTCGTGTTCTTCAATATGCCATTCAGAGGCTTCATAACCCAATTCTTTTTCGCTTGAACGGGTTGCTTCTGTGCGTTCATAACTTGTTGGTGCAAAACCTTCAGGGTTATATTGAATTTCGTAATGTGGTGTTTCTAAATGTGGATGTGGCAGTACAGTCACACGTACATTCGACGTTTGTTCTAAATACACCAAACTATGGCGTTTTTCATTGAGTAAGAAGGCTGCAATTTCAACAGGAACTTCAACTTGCACTTCGCCATGACGTTCACGTAGTGCAATTTCTTCGACTTTACGCATAATCGATAACGACAATGAACGTACATCACGTACCATACCTGTGCCATGGCAACGTGGGCAAACATAGCCTGTTGCTTCTTCTAAAGAAGGGCGTAAGCGTTGGCGGCTCATTTCCATTAAACCAAAACGTGACAATTGACCAAACTGAATACGTGCGCGGTCACTTTGGGTTGCTTCGCGTAATTTGGCTTCAACCATACGTTGGTTGCGTTCTTTGCTCATGTCGATAAAGTCGATCACGACCAAGCCGCCAATATCACGTAAACGTAATTGGCGTGCAATTTCTTCGGCTGCTTCTAAGTTGGTATTTAATGCTGTTTCTTCAACATCATGACCACGGGTCGATTTTGCCGAGTTAATATCAATTGAAACCAAAGCTTCGGTTTGGTCAATTACAATTGAACCACCAGAAGGCAGTTTTACTTCACGTTCGTAAGCAGTTTGAATTTGGCTTTCAATACCAAAGTGTGCAAACAACGGTTCGTTGAGTGTATAGGTTTTAAGTTTATCTAATTGATTTGGCATGACTGCTTTAACAAAGTTATAGGCTTCGTTAAACGCTTGCTCGCTATCAATTAAAATTTCAGCAACATCGTCACGTAAATAGTCACGAATCGCGCGTGTTACGACACCGGCTTCTTGATGTACCAACATTGGCGATGGACCTGTATTGGCACTGTTTTGAATTTGTGCCCAAAGATCCAACAAGTGTTGTAAGTCGAGTTGCAATTCTTCTTGGCTACGACCAATGCCTGCGGTACGCACAATTACGCTCATGCCACGAGGAACATTAAGTGACGCCAACATTTCTTTGAGTTCTTCACGCACCGAACCTGAAATTTGACGGCTAATGCCACCGCCTTTCGGATTATTTGGCATGAGCACCAAGTAGCGGCCTGCAAGCGAAATATACGTTGAAAGTGCAGCACCTTTGTTGCCACGCTCTTCTTTTTCAACTTGGACTAAAAGCTCAGTGCCTTCTGTGATGAGTTCACGAATATTGGTGGTTTCGCGTGGGTCGGCGCTAAAGTAGTTGCGGGCAATTTCGCGCATCGACAAAAAGCCTTGACGCTGTGCACCATATTCAACAAAGACAGCTTCTAAAGAAGGTTCTACGCGGGTGACATGACCTTTATAGATATTTGATTTTTTTTGTTCACGGGTACGGTTTTCAAGGTCAAAGTCATAAAGGCGGTGACCTGTGATAAGTGCAACACGAACTTCTTCGGCATGTGTTGCATTAATCAGCATACGTTTCATGGGTATATACCTAATCGTTGAAGCACAACGACAAGTCTATTATTACGCTGTAAATCTCAAGTAAGACGGGGTAACTCTTATGCATTTGGTGGCATATATGATTTACTTTCCAACGTAACCGTTGGTTCGTGGTACTTGATTCGATTTAAAACAGCGCTTTAATCCTTACCCGACAATGTCCTGATGACCTAGAGGCGAACGCGGTGTATGCTGTGCCACAGATTTTTTAAAGGTTCGATACGGAATGTTCATCGTATCGAAATCTAATGGCAACAGGGGCAATACATCTTGTGCTTTTGCCTGTAGTTGGGGTCAGGAAAGACTTGTTCGATGTGTTTTCAGTTTACAATTAAAAAGCTAGCCTAAACTAGCAACATGTGTTTGGGGTAAGCTGTTTTGCATGCAAAAGTGCAAATTTACGCAACAGCTTACAAATTTGCCGATATAATAAGCCTTCGGCGTCGGCATATTCTTTTGGGACCTTTCCGAGCTTTAAGGTGGATAATCTTGATCTTAACCATTCATGATTTTGAATTGGCTGATAATTTATCCACATACGGCGGTATCCGTGCGCTGACTATATCAAACCTTATGGCATCTGCCTATGGGCTAAACAGAAGATTATTGTGAAAAAATAGGGCTAAGTGATTAAATTTTGCCCAAATCATTCAAATTTAAGGTTGAATAAGTTGTATGAATAGCGACCAGCAGTGGCAAAGTGTGACATGGTTTGAGGTTGATGAGCATCAAGCCGGACAGCGAATCGATAATTTTTTATTTACACGTTTAAAAGGCGTGCCAAAAAGTCGAATTTATCGCCTGATCCGTGAAAGCCAAGTGCGGGTCAATAAAAAAAGAATTAAAGCAGAAACACGTTTAAATATTGGCGACCAAATTCGCGTAGCGCCCATCCGTTACGAGCAAAAAGATGAAACAGCCGCACCTGTAAGTGACAGCGTCGCCAAAAGCTTGCTCAGCCGTGTGGTTTATGAAGATGAAGGTTTGTTAGTGATCAATAAACCTTCTGGAATTGCCGTGCATGGTGGTAGCGGTGTGGCTTATGGTCTGATTGAGGCCTTACGTGCGGCAACAGGTAAAAAATATTTAGAGCTGATTCATCGAATTGACCGTGACACCTCAGGTTTGGTGATGATCAGTAAAAAACGTAGCACGCTGAAACATCTACAAGATTTATTGCGTGAGCATAAAATTCGTAAAACCTATGCGGCCATTGTGAAAGGGCAGGTCAGTTTAGATCAACAGTTAATTGATGCACCACTACACCGCTACGAACTTGCCAATGGCGAGCGTCGTGTTCGTGTTTCTAAAGAAGGTAAGCCGAGCCAAACTGAATGGAAAGTTGCAAAACGCTTTAAACAAGCAACTTTGGTATATGCATCGCCTTTGTCGGGGCGGACACATCAAATTCGTGTGCATGGTTTAAGTATTGGTCACCCCTTAATTGGTGATGATAAATATGGGCATACTACCCCTTATGCAGGCCCCGCAGCGCGCCGCTTATGTTTGCATGCAATGCGTTTAGAAATTCCTGATTATCCAATAATTGAAGCGCCGTTACCTGAAGATATGCAACAGGTATTGGCTGAGCTTAAAAAATGAAAATTGCACCTGTACAACTGCTGATTTTTGATTGGGATGGCACTTTATTTGATTCGGTCGGGCAAATCGTCCATAGCCTGATGCATGCTGCGGCTAAGTTTTCTCAGCCTTTAACGAAAGATGCTGCAAAAAATATTATCGGTTTGGGCTTGCCTGAGGTTATGCAAAGTTTATTTCCGAATGTGCCTGAGTTGCATCAATCTATTTTGGATGCCTATGCGAGCCATTATGTTGAGCATTCCAAGAATGACCATTGGTTTGATGGTGTAGCTGAAATGCTACACGACTTAAAACAGCAAGGTGTAAAGTTAGCAGTGGCTACGGGAAAAAGTCGTCGTGGTTTAGATCGCGTGTTGACGAAAACTCAAAGTCACGATTTATTCGAGATTACGCGGGCCGCAAGTGAGACACAGTCCAAGCCTCATCCACAAATGTTGCAAGAAATTTTAGCGCATACGGGCGTGCTGGCTCAGAATGCGATTATGGTTGGTGACACCAGTTATGACTTACAAATGGCGCAGCATATTGCAATGCCGCGCGTAGGGGTGAGTTATGGTGTACATCCGTCTTTAACGCTAGAACAATATCAACCTCTGACTATTGTGGATGATATTGCAGCGTTACATCAGTTTTTAAACGGTCAGATAACCGTTGAATGATGATGGAAATGGGCGAATTTAGCCCATTTCTTTTGCGAGTTTAAGTTCAAATTGTTGTGCTAAAACCGATAAAAACTTATCTACTGCAATATTATTATTGTGTTTACGATAATTGACATAAAGGTCTATCGTTGGTAGCTCGCAGTCGAGTTGACGCACGGCAATATGGTCAAGCTTAATCAGTGGGTCAAGATATTCAGGTAAAATTGAGCTGCCTTCCCCTCGTTTGATCGCACTAATGATTTCATTCAGTGTTTCATACTTCTTATTTATTTTGGGGGTTAGTTTATTACGCGCTAAAAATTGAAGAATGGTTTGATTTAACACAACATACGAAGGTGCATTGACGATGATTAAGTCTTGCTGTTGCAATTGTGCTAATGAAATCGTATCTAATTCTGAAAGGGGATGATTCTCTGCTAACATAATGGCAAGCGTATCATTAAAGACAACATGACTCATTAAATCGTCATCGCCACTGAGTTTGTCTCGTGAAAAAATAATATCAAAATCACCACGTTTGAGTGCTTTAAGTTGCTCCTGTTCTTGTCGCTGTTCTTGTAAGAGTTCTAGCTCCACATGAATATCTGGTATTTGTAAGCGAAGTTGTGGCAAAACTTTTGGAAACACTCGCACTTCTGCTGTGGCAATAAACCCAATTCGTAACGTTTTTTGCTTTCTTAGATGAATTTGGCGTGCCATTTGTACCGCTTTTTCTGCTTGCATTAACGTCAGGCGCGCTTGTTCAAGAAAAACTGCACCTTCTTCTGTGAGTTCGACTTTACGTTTAGTTCGATTTAAAAGACGAACTCCAATTTCATCTTCTAAATCTTTAATTTGTTGGCTTAAGGAGGGCTGAGCTGTGTAAAGCTTTAGTGCAGCACGACTAAAATTAAGTTCTTCTGCAACTGTTATAAAATATCGAAGGTGGCGTAGTTCCATTAAACCGATCCAACACAAACTTAAGATTTATCGAAGCATAAGTATAATCGAAACCATACCTACGCATAGTCCCAAACACGAAATTCAGCTTGAAAAGAACAAGAATTAAAAAATTACCAAAGCATTAATGTTTTTGTTTTTATTTTTCGTCATATTGACACAGATAATTTGCACAATGCTGCAAGTTGGCATTGTTGCTGCATGTTTCTAGCCAAAATTGGCTGCACCATTTGCTAGCAAAACTTTTAGTGATAAAACAGACGATATTATTTGAATATGGATCCGAAAAAAACCACATTACATTACCAATTACCCAGCAAAAATTGTTGGACGCATGTTGTGACACAGCCAAAAACCAATTTTGTCTATTCAGCACAATTTAATGCGGGACGTTTTCATAATGGATTTTCAAATAAGCCACAAGGGTTTACATGGAGCCTGCTAAAGTGGATTTTGTCACGTAAGCATGCAAGCTGGGCTGTTGATCGCGAACAGATTTTTGCCCGTCAGCAAGCTTTAGTACATGAAATTCCACAAGCGCGTCCAAATGCCGATTTAAATGATTGGAAGGTTTGGTTTATTGGTCACGCTACAGTTTTAATTCAAATTGGGCCATTTAACTTTTTAACAGACCCCGTTTGGGCTGAATATGCGGGGCCAAAACAAGGATTTGGACCACGACGCATGTGCCCTGCGGGTCTTGCACTTGAGCAGTTACCGCAAATTCATGCGGTATTACTCAGTCATAATCATTATGACCATATGGATTTGGCAACATTAACATGGTTGCAGAAAAAATTTGCCATGCCCATTTATACAGGGCTGGGTAATCGGGCTTATTTGCCGAAGTCTTGGAATGTGATTGAACTGGATTGGTGGCAAGTAGCAGAGTGTCATGGTTTCGAAATTGTTTACACACCTGCACAGCATGGTTCAGGGCGTGGGCTGCGTGACCAAAACTTAGCGTTGTGGGGCGGTTTTTGTATAAAACTGGGTTCGCAATACGGATTCTTTGCGGGTGATACTGCTTATGCCAATCATTTTAAAGAGATTCACTCACGGTTTGGTGCACCACGCTTTGCACTGCTTCCAATAGGAGCTTATGAACCGCGTGAATTAATGCGTTATGTGCATATGAATCCACAAGAGGCTTTTCGGGCACATCAAGATTTGCATGCACAGCGTTCAATTGCGATTCATTATCGAACATTCCAACTGACCGATGAGGCACAAGATGCACCTGAACGGGCGTTAGATGATGCAATGAAACATTCCTCAAAATTAATGAACCCTTTTTATTGTATTAAAGAAGGGCATAAGCTTAAGGTTTAAAAAAATGGGCGAAAATATTCGCCCATTTCTTATGTTGCTGTTTAGTTATTTAGATCAAAGCGGTCAAGTTCAGTGACTTTGCCCCAAGCATCAACAAAATCATGTACGAATTTTTCTTTGGCATCGTCACTGGCATACACTTCTGCAAGTGAACGTAAGATTGAATTTGAGCCAAAAACCAAGTCGCTACGTGTTGCAGTCCATTTGAGCTCGCCTGTATTGCGATTATAGCCATTGAAAATTTGGCGTTTCGGACTCGTCGCTTGCCATGTGGTATCCATATCAAGCAAATTTACGAAGAAGTCATTGCTTAACATGTCTTTTTGCTTGGTAAAGACGCCATGCTGTTCATGGCTGATATTTAAAACACGCAATCCACCAATCAATACCGTAAGTTCTGGTGCAGTAAGCGTGAGTAATTGCGCACGGTCAATCAATAGAGCTTCAGCAGGAATTGGATATACCGTTTTTTCATAGTTGCGGAAACCGTCGACACTTGGTTCAAGCGGTGCAAAAGATGCAACATCAGTTTGTTCTTGGGTTGCATCCGTACGGCCAGCATGGAATTTTACCTCAATCGATACACCTGCATTCTGTGCAGCTTGTTCAACAGCACTATTGCCTGCCAAAATAATCAAATCGGCGATTGAGACTTGTTTATCTGTATGTGCGGCATTAAATTGCTGTTGAATGTGTTCTAAAGTTGCAAGAACACGGCTGAGCTGTTCAGGTTGATTCACTTCCCAATCTTTTTGCGGTGCAAGACGAATACGTGCGCCATTTGCACCACCACGTTTGTCTGAACCTCTGAAGGTCGAAGCTGATGCCCAAGCCGTAGCAACACGTTCTGAAATTGAAAGTCCTGAGTCGATAATTTGTTGTTTCAATGCGTGAATATCGGTTGCATCAATTAAAGGATGGTTAGCTTTAGGCAATGGGTCTTGCCAAATCAGATCTTCACTTGGTATTTCTGGGCCTAAATAGCGTGATTTTGGCCCCATGTCCCGATGGGTCAATTTAAACCATGCCCGTGCAAATGCATCTTTTAACTGTTCGGGCTGTTCAAGAAAACGCCGTGCAATTTTTTCATATGCAGGGTCGAAACGTAGTGATAAATCAGTGGTCAACATGGCAGGGGCAATGCGCTTATTGGGGTCGTGTGCATGGGGAACAGTACCTGCACCTGCATTGTCTTTAGGTTGCCATTGGTGTGCACCCGCAGGGCTTTTGGTGAGTTCCCATTCGTAACCAAATAAATTATTTAAAAAACCATGACTCCATTGGGTTGGCGTAGAAGTCCAAGTGACTTCAAGCCCACTGGTAATGGTATCTGCACCTTTGCCTGTACCAAAATTATTGTGCCAGCCTAAACCTTGTGCTTCTAGCTCTGCCGCTTCTGGATTGGTAGCAACATGGCTATCAGGTGCTGCACCATGTGTTTTGCCGAAGGTGTGACCGCCAACAATCAATGCCACAGTTTCTTCATCATCCATTGCCATACGTGCAAAAGTTTCACGAATATCATGTGCTGCTGCAACAGGGTCAGGAATACCTTCGGGGCCTTCTGGATTCACATAAATTAAGCCCATATGAGTTGCAGCTAATGGTTTTTCTAAGTCGCGATTGCTTGAAAAGCGTTTGTCGCTACCAAGCCATGTCGTTTCTGAACCCCAATACACGTCTTCATCAGGTGCCCAAACATCTTCACGGCCACCTGCAAAGCCAAAGGTTTTAAAACCCATAGATTCTAAGGCTACATTTCCTGTCAGAATCATTAAATCGGCCCAAGAAATTTGCTGACCATATTTTTGTTTAATTGGCCACAAAAGACGACGTGCTTTGTCTAAGCTGACATTATCGGGCCAACTGTTTAGAGGAGCAAAGCGTTGTTGTCCACGCCCCGCACCACCACGACCGTCTTCAATTCTGTATGTCCCTGCACTATGCCATGCCATACGAATAAAGAGTGGCCCATAGTGGCCAAAATCTGCTGGCCACCAATCTTGCGAATCGGTCATGAGCGCGTGTAAATCTTGTTTAAGTGCATTTAAGTCAAGGCTGTTAAACGCTTCGCTATAGTTGAAATTTGAATGAAGCGGATTGGTTTTATTGGAATGTTGGCTAAGTAAATCAACTCTTAAGTGATTGGGCCACCAATCTTGATTGGTTGTGCCTTCACCTGCTGCATGTTGAGTGTGTTTACCCGAAAAAGGGCATTTTGCTTGTTCAGACATCTTGTTCTCCTAACAGCTGGTATTTATATTGAAAAAATAAGGTACTGGCGCTGGATGTTTCATCATCAATATGGTTAAGCATAAAATGTGGATTATTATTAATCAAATTGATTAATTCTCTATTTGTGATTGTTTTTGGCAATAACCATCATTTTATGTCAAATGGAACTGGCGTTATTTGCATCCCTAAATAAAAGGCGTATAATTTTTACTCTAACTTCAAATTGAACTTGAAAATAGAGATTGATTGTAATTGGCTTGAGGTGTTTGATGAAGAATCACAAACAGTCGCCGCAAACGCAAATTATGCGTAATTTGGTGGCGAAAAATATGTATGAGTTTCAACGGAGTCATGTTTTTGTAGATCGAAAGAAAGACTCAAAGCGAGGTAAAACCAAGCACAAAAAAGAGCGATATTCTTGCGAAGATCGCTCTTTTTTTATACCTATTGGATGGGCTTAACTGCCTTAAGCTGTCACCATGCGGTTACTTTTGACCATATCGGCTAAGCCATGATTTTTAAAATAATGCTCTAACCAACTTTTGATTAATAACGGATTATTTAAATGAACAACATGTTCAAGCAGGGCCTCGGCATCGCTCATTGGCGTTAAACAAATGGCTTTACGCACCCGTAAAATATTACTTGAACTCATTGATAAGGTATTAAAACCCATCGCCATAAGTAAAATTGCCGACAATGGATCTCCTGCCATTTCACCACAAATACTAACAGGACGGTCATTACGGTGACAATCTTTCACAAGTTTTTGTAATGAACGCAAAACCGAAGGATGAAAGTGTGAATAGACACTTGAAACCCGTGGATTGTTTCGATCGACTGCCAATAAATATTGAATTAAGTCGTTTGAGCCCACCGAGAAAAAGTCGACCAAGGGTGCAAATTCATCAATTTGCAGCAACACACTTGGCACTTCGACCATAATCCCAATTTTAGGCTTATTAATTTTGACTTGTTCTTCTTCTTGTACCGCAACCCAGTCGCGTTCAAGGAGGTATAAGACTTCCTCAACTTCACTGACGCTTGTGACCATCGGCAGTAAAATATGTAAATTATTTAAGCCAATGCTGGCTTTGAGCATGGCACGGATTTGAGACGAAAAAATTTCAGGATGATCAAGCGTAAAGCGTAAACCACGCCAACCGAGTGCCGAGTTTTCTTCTTCAATACTAAAATATGGCAAGTCTTTGTCCGCACCAATATCCAGCGTGCGCATTGTGACAGGTTTATTGGCAAAATGACTGAGTTGTTGACGATAAATGGCACGCTGTTCTTCTTCGCCAGGGAAGCGGTCACGCAGCATAAATGGAATTTCACTGCGATATAAACCAACGCCTTTCGCACCACGTTGCACACCACGAACCACGTCAATCATCAAGCCTGTATTGACCAAAAGTTTGACTTCAACACCATCGGGGGTAATAGCATCTTTGGTTTCGTACTGTTTTAAATCTTTGGCGATTTGTTCTTCTTCTTTTTGAATCTCTTTATAACGCTGACGCAAACGCCGTGGTGGATGAATAAACACCCGACCTTGATAGGCATCGACAATCATTTCGACATCATCAAGTGTGGTGATGGGTAATTCAGTGACGCCCACCACTGTTGGAATGCCGAGTGCACGGGCAACAATCACCATGTGTGAATTTGCTGCACCTTCAGTCGTAACAATCGCTGCAATTTTATCGACAGGTAATTCAACCAATGCGGCTGTACTAATTTCTTCGCCAATTAAAATACTGTCTGAACTAAGCTCGCGATGCCCTGAATCTGCTTCTTGTAAAGATGCTAAAATACGCCGACCTAAATCTTTAAGGTCAGACACGCGTTCGCGTAAATAGTCATCTTCCATTTGTGCAAACACAGCAATATGTTTGTCGAGTACACGGCGCACCGCACCTTGTGCCCAATGCCCCTCACGAATAATTTCTTTAATTTCGGCAGGTAATGCATTTTCATCTAACATACGCAAAAATACGCTAAACAGGGCGCGTTCTTCCGACATTAATGAGTCTTGCATTTTGTGGTCAAGCGATTGAATTTCTTCACGTACGCTGTGAATGGCATGGTCGAGTAATTCGAGCTCTTCGCTAATGTCTTCAGCATCACGGTCGGGAACAGCAGCTAAGTCGGCAGGTGGATAGAGTACCACTGCACGACCTAAAGCAATGCCGCCTGAACCTGCAACTCCTTGATAGGTTTTGTAGTTCGATAAACTGTTGGGTTTGCGAAAGACTTCAATATTGCCGACTGCATGGGCATGGGCAATCACGCCCGATAATTGTGCGCATAGCGTCACTAAAAAGGATTCGGCGGCTTCGCTAAAGTCTTGTGGTTCACGGTTTTGTACGACTAAAACACCCATTACTTTACGGCGATACATGACGGGAACGCCCATAAAGGAATTATAAAGTTCTTCGCCTGTTTCGGGGAAATACGCATAGCGTTCATGTTGCGCGGCGTTGTCTAAGTTGACAATTTCTTCACGTTGTCCAACCAAACCCACTAAGCCTTCGCCAACTTGTAACGACACAGTGCCGACTGCTTCGGCATTTAAGCCTTTGGTCGCCATTAAAATATAACGTTGATTACGTTCATCAAGTAAATAAATCGAACATACATCGACATCCATCGCCTCAGAAACCTGATTGACCATGATGTCTAGAGATTCATGCAAACTCGCAGACGCATTGATTTCCTGAACAATCCGTCTGAGGGTGTCTAATTGCATGTTCGACATAAATGCATACTCCCAAGCATTATATTTTAGATTTTGGAGCTTTAGTTATAACAGTCCCAAAGCTGAAAAGCATTCACTAAAAATGTCTTTTTTAAGAAAGTTGTTAAGCGGGCAAATATGGACATAATTCTGCCATTGCTCGGCGATAAACATCGCGTTTGAAACTCACCACTTGCCCAAGTGGATACCAATAGCTGACCCACTGCCATTGGTCGAATTCGGCAGGGTCGGACAGGTCTAGTTGAATATGCCGAGCAGGCACAATCAAGCGTAATAAAAACCATTTTTGCTTTTGGCCAATACATACTGGTTCACTTCCTGAACGAATGTATCGGTTTGGCAAACGATAGCGCAACCAACCTGTGGTTTGCGCAACAATTTGGACATGTTCAGGCGATAAACCGATCTCTTCTTTGAGTTCGCGGAAGAGCGCCTGCTCTGGGGTTTCGCCGTATTGGATTCCTCCTTGCGGAAACTGCCAAGCATTGTGACCAATGCGTTTTGCCCATAGAACCTGTCCGTTATCGTTTGCCAAAATGATCCCGACATTGGGTCGGAAACCTTCAGAGTCGATCATTTGGCTACCTAAATTGTTGCTCTTACTGGCTTTGATTTTGGGGACTTATAAATTTTGTTCGTCCAACACAAAAAAAGCGCGAAGAATATTGGTAAAAATTGCTATGATCTTAACGAATTTCTTGCCGTTAGCGGGAATAGATTTACATTTTTTTTCTTTATTTTCAGTTTGAACGAGAATTTTCATGAAATTGGCTTTATTTGATCTTGATCACACCTTGTTAAATACCGACTCAGACCATTCTTGGGGTGAATTTTTAGTCAATGAAGGCTTGGTTGATGCGTTACGTCATCGCCAAATCAATGATCAATTTTATGAAGATTATAAAGCAGGGCAATTAAATCCAATTGCATATAATGAATTTGTTTTTGAATTCTTAACTCAAAATTCAAATGAGCGTTTACAACAATTGCATGATTTATTTATGCAAAAAGTGATTCGTCCGCAAATGCGCCCCGAAGGATTCAAAGCGATTGAACAGCACAAAGCGTTAGGTCATCAATTGGTGGGAATTACCGCAACCAGCGATTTTATCACTGCCCCAATTTTTAAAGCTTTTGGTATTGATGACGTGATTGCGACTCGTGCTGAAATGAAGGATGGGCATTACACAGGTAAAGTAGCAGGTTTACCGTGTTATCAACAAGGTAAATTAGTCCGTTTAAATGAATGGTTAGCGGGTCGTGCGGTTGCTGAATCTTGGGCTTATTCAGATTCGATTAATGATCGCTTTTTATTGGAATATGCCGACCATGCCATTGCTGTGAATCCTGATGAGCGCTTAGCTGAATTAGCCAAACAACAGGATTGGGCAATTCAAGATTGGTCAATTTAAACTGCTAATGCCATCAAGTTGATGGCATCATTAAATCAATTAAAGCTTGCATAGCACGGGATTGCGTGCGTGCAGGATGCCACACCATGCCTAATTCGCGTTGTAATTGTAAATCTAAGTTCAACACCACTAAGTCTTGATTGACCAAAGTTTTAGGTAAAACCGACCAACCTAAGCCAATAGATACCAACATCCGAATGGATTCTAAAGGATTATTACTCATGGTGATTTTGGGTTTAAGCCCCTGTTTTTCAAAAGCCGCAAGGGTGATTTGACTGGTATAGGTTTTAGCAGCAGGCAATAGACTAGGATAGGCCATTAAATCTTGCAATTGTAACTGTGGTTGCTGCGCCAATGGATGAAAGGGCGCAACCACAAACACTAAAGGATCAATCCAGATTTGCTGATATTGAAGTCGTTCATCACCTATCGGTGGTAAAGTCAAAAATGCAAACTCTAAGTCGCCCGCAAGTACTTGTTCATGGGCTTGTTCTGAATCAACAAAATGCACATCTAAGGTCACATCGGGATAATTTTGCACATACTGTTTTAAATAGTGCGGTAAATAGTGCAAACCTAAGTGGTGACTCGTCCCAATTTTAAGTCGTCCTTGTACTTTTTGTTGTTGGTGACTTAAGGTGTGGTGCATGTCGCCTAGTTCATTCATCCACATTTTAATTTTGGGCAATAACAAATGTGCGCTGTGGGTGGGTTGAATGCCACGTCCTGCCGACTCAAATAAAGTTGTACCAAAGTATTCTTCTAAACTGTGAATCCGCTTGGTAACCGCAGGTTGGGTAATAAATAGTTGATCGGCGGCCAAAGAAATTGAACCTGTTTCCATTACTTTAATAAATGCATCAAAAGCAGCAAGATTCATTGAACAGCACCGATAACCAAATTTTATTGATTTTGTATTATTAATAAATTTTAAATATTAATCAAAGTGAATGATGTATTTGATTGTGAATTGCTTTGATCAACTAAGAGGGTTTGGGGTGAGAGCTATGTATTTTTTGCTCGACAATCACTTGCGGTTTAAAGCATATAATGTGTTAAGGTCATCAGTATAAAATGATGAGAAGACGGAATTTAATTCATTCCTATAAGTTTTTTAATTCATAAAAATGATAAATTAGTTTTATGTTTAAAGCGCGTTATAATCATTTTAATGACAAAAATACCCAGTCCAATGGCAAGCACGATGGAGAGCGACGACATGGCAGGCAAGACTTTATATGACAAATTGTGGGACGATCACTTGGTAAAACAACGTGATGATGGTTCGAGTTTGATTTATATCGACCGCCATTTATTGCATGAAGTGACTAGTCCACAAGCCTTTGAAGGCTTGCAGCTTGCGGGGCGTCAACCTTGGCGTTTAAGTGCCAATGTGGCAACACCTGACCATAATGTGCCAACCTCTAAACAAGAGCGTGAACAAGGGATTTCAGGCATTGAAGATGCTACCTCACGCATTCAAGTACAAACCTTAGATGACAACTGTAAAACCTTTAATGTGGTGCAGTTCGACATCAATGATATTCGCCAAGGGATTGCACATGTGGTTGGGCCTGAACAAGGTTTGACTTTGCCGGGCATGACGGTGGTGTGCGGTGATTCACATACTGCAACGCATGGCGCATTTGGTTGCTTAGCACATGGTATTGGTACATCAGAAGTTGAGCATGTATTGGCAACCCAATGCTTGGTTCAAAAGAAAATGAAGAATATGTTGGTGCGGGTTGATGGCGTTTTGGGTCAAGGCGTAACATCTAAAGATGTGGTTTTAGCGATTATTGGTCAAATTGGTACGGCTGGCGGTACGGGACATGCAATTGAGTTTGGTGGTCAAGTCTTCCGTGATATGTCGATTGAAGGGCGTATGACCGTGTGTAATATGGCCATTGAAGCAGGCGCACGTGTTGGCATGGTCGCGGTAGATAACACCACAATTGACTATGTTAAAAACCGTCCGTATGCACCAAAAGGCGAACAATGGGATGCTGCGGTAGAATATTGGAATACGTTGCATTCAGATGTCGATGCACATTTCGATACGGTTGTGGTGTTAAAGGGTGAAGAGATTGAGCCGCAAGTGTCGTGGGGAACCTCGCCTGAAATGGTGATTCCCGTATCGCAAGCTGTACCTACCTTAGAACAAGCTAAAGATGAAGTGCAGCGTAACGATTGGACACGTGCCTATCAATATATGGGGTTACACGCCGGTCAAGCCTTGGCAGACATTCAAATTGACCGTGTCTTTATTGGTTCATGTACCAACTCACGTATTGAAGATATTCGTGCTGCTGCCGAAGTGATTAAAGGGCGTAAAGTTGCCAATACCATTAAGCAAGCCATGATTGTGCCGGGCTCAGGCTTAGTGAAACAACAAGCTGAACAAGAAGGTTTAGATCAAGTATTTTTGGCTGCTGGTTTTGAGTGGCGTGAACCGGGTTGTTCGATGTGTTTGGCTATGAACGCAGATAAATTACAACCGGGCGAGCATTGTGCTTCGACTTCAAACCGTAACTTTGAAGGTCGCCAAGGGAACGGCGGACGAACCCATTTGGTCAGTCCAGCAATGGCAGCAGCGGCTGCAATTGCTGGTCATTTTGTTGATGTACGTTCATTCTAAGGGATAAAAAGCATGAAAAAATATACAGTTGAACACGGTATTGTTGCACCTTTAGATCGTGCCAATGTCGACACTGACTTAATTATTCCAAAACAATTTTTAAAGTCGATTAAACGCACAGGTTTTGGTGATAACTTATTTGATGAATTACGTTATTTAGATGAAGGTTATTTGGGACAAGACATTACTAAACGCCCAAAAAATCCAGAATTCGTATTGAATCAACCGCGTTATCAAGGCTCAAGCATTTTATTGGCGCGTGCCAATTTTGGTTGTGGCTCGAGCCGTGAGCATGCGCCTTGGGCATTGAATGAATATGGCTTTCGCACCGTGATTGCACCAAGTTATGCCGATATTTTCTTTAATAACTCATTTAAAAATGGCATGTTGCCTGTAATTTTAACTGAAGTTGAAGTTGATCAATTATTTAAAGAATGTGTTGCAGAAGAAGGCTATCAGTTAACGGTAGATTTAGCTGCACAAGAAGTGCGTACACCTGCGGGCAGTGTTTTTAAGTTTGAGGTCGATCCATTTCGTAAGCATTGCTTGTTAAATGGTTTAGATGATATTGGCTTAACTTTGCAAGATGCTGATTTAATTCGTGAATACGAGAAAAAGAGCCAAAAGAGCCGTTCATGGGTGTTTAATGCACTTTAAGTGGATGCTTTAGAATTGCAGTAGAACATGGCGTGATCGCTCAACACTTGCTAACATGGCGGTTTATTGAATCATCAATTGAATCTGATGGGGCATTGTTGGGCGATAGATATGCAGAACAAAAGCATTCGAAATGTTTTATTGGGCATGTGCGTAGTCTTATTAAGCGCATGTCAACATACACAGCAAGCCGTTGATACGATTGCAATTAAATATATTTCACCTGAGCAAAAAGCAGCGAGTGTTAAAATTTATTGTAATGGTACCCATGACTGTGAGTTTGAGCGTTTTGGAAATACGCCAATTGTGGACGATAGCACGCATTTGGTGAGTCACGAAGCCATTAAAAAAGGTTATGTGCGTTTAAATACCAAAACCATAGGCTATGCCAATGCGTTGTACTTAACAGTACCAGATCAGCAACATGAAGTGGCGATTCGATTTTATCCTATTTCAAAAGATCGTGCTGAAAAAATTATTGTGATTCATAACTTTAAAGCGAATCATAACTATACCTTTAGCATGTATCGTAACCGTAATAGAAGCGCTTCGGGCAGCTTATTGAATGTGTCTGTACCCGATCCACTTTGTGTGGTCTTGTTAGAAGATCAACGTGCGGTACGACGGTTTTGTAAACCATATAATGTCTTAACTGGTTTGGGCGAATTTGTAGAACAACGCATTTAATGGCAGTTGCACTGAAATTTAATACTTGAAAATGTTGATGGAACAAATAATGTCAAAGCAAATTTTAATTTTGGCCGGTGATGGAATTGGCCCTGAAATTATCAACGCAGCCGAAACTGTTTTAACTGCGGTGAACAATCAGTACCAACTTGGGTTGACATGGGAACATGGGTTACTTGGTGGTGCTGCAATTGATGCGCATGGTTCGCCTTATCCTGAAGTGACATCAAATCAAGCCAAACAAGCCGATGCAATTTTATTAGGCGCGGTTGGCGGGCCAAAATGGGATGCGATTGAACGTTCGATTCGTCCTGAACGTGGTCTATTAAAAATCCGTAGTGAATTAAGTTTGTTTGCAAATTTGCGCCCTGCAATTTTATATCCACAACTAGCCGATGCCTCAAGTTTAAAAGCAGAAGTGGTTGCAGGCTTAGATATTTTGATTGTACGTGAACTGACGGGTGGCATTTATTTTGGTCAACCGCGTGGTATTCGCGAACTTGAAAATGGCGAAAAGCAAGGTTACAACACCGACGTTTACTCAGAGTCTGAAATTAAGCGTATTGCCAAAGTTGCATTTGAAATGGCAAGTTTACGTGGTGGAAAAGTCTGTTCTGTCGATAAAGCCAATGTATTAGAAGTGACTGAGCTTTGGAAGCAAACAGTAACCGATTTAAAAGCTGCCGAATATCCAAATATCAATTTATCGCATATGTATGTAGACAATGCCGCGATGCAATTGGTACGTGCGCCAAAACAGTTTGATGTGATTGTAACGGGGAATTTGTTTGGCGATATTTTATCGGACGAAGCCGCAATGCTGACAGGTTCGATTGGGATGTTGCCATCGGCATCGCTAGATGAAAACGGTAAAGGCATGTATGAGCCGTGCCATGGTTCAGCACCTGATATTGCAGGGCAGAATGTGGCAAATCCATTAGCAACTATTTTATCGGTGGCAATGATGCTACGTTATACCTTCCGTGAAGAAGTCGCTGCCAAAGCCATTGAAGATGCCGTAGGCCGTGTTTTAGACCAAGGATTACGTACTGCCGATATTATGTCGGATGGCATGAACAAAGTTGGTACAAGCGAAATGGGTGCGGCTGTTGTGCGTGCATTACAAGCCAGTTAACTTGACCATTTGATTAAAAATTGACATTGATCACACATTCGCTTACCGTGGATGTGTGATTTTTTATAGAGAAAAAATAATGAAAAAAGTACTAATTGCGAGCTGTCTTACGGCGATGTCATCTTGGGCAATGGCGGATAATTGTGATAAAACACGCAATGTATATGATAGCGTTTATTGCAGCGATAAGATTTATGCGAGTGCTGATGCAGATTTAAATAAAAATTATCAATTGTTACGCAGTAAACTCAATACGCAGCAAAAAACCATTTTAAAACGTTCGCAAGTGGCTTGGATTAAAGCCCGTGATTCGCAATGCTCTGATGAAGGTGAAAAAACGGTTTATGTGGAATGTAATCTGCATCGAACCCAAGAGCGTAACCATTGGCTACAAGAACGCTTACGTGAATGTAAAACCATCGGATGCAAAACATCAGCACTGAATTGATGTATTAAAAGCCATAAAAAAAGCCACATTCTGATGTGGCTTTTTTTGCTTCTAATACTTAACGTGCACGGTAAGTAATACGACCTTTGCTTAAATCGTAAGGGGTCATTTCAACCTTTACATTATCGCCCGTTAAAATACGGATATAGTGTTTACGCATTTTGCCTGAAATATGCGCAATCACTTCGTGTCCGTTTTCTAAACGTACGCGAAACATAGTATTAGGAAGCGTCTCGGTGACAACGCCTTCGAACTCTATCAGTTCCTCTTTATTGGCCATAGCCTACCTAAATGAATAAAAATGAGAAGGTGCAAATTATATACAAAAGCTTGGAAAAAACAAGTCAGTACGAGGTGTTGTCGTGTGCTAAACATCATAAAATAAAACTGCCGCTTAAACTTTTATCACAAAAATTACTGAATCGGCGTTGTCAGTTTGGTCAATCATGGTTAATCTAAAAATAGATTTTTAAGTCAAAATGAATAACATACAAGGATGAATAATTTGTGGGTCAGCTAACCGATGCTTCAGTGGTGTTACGATTCGGCTATCAAGCGATGCGCCGTGCGGGTTTATCACCCGAAAAAATTCTAACCAAAGCAGGTGTAGCACTCAATCAACTTGAAAATAATCAAAGAACGCCTATAAGCGCACAGCATGCCTTTTGGCAAGCAGCAGCAGAAGTCAGCCAAGACCCGGACATTGGTTTGCATTTAGGAGAGCACTTGCCCTTATACCGTGGGCAAGTGATTGAACATTTATTTTTGAGTAGTGAAAATTTTGGTGATGGTTTAAAGCGTGCCTTGGCGTATCAGCGCTTAATTAGTGATGCATTTCATGCCAAATTGGTGATTGAAGAAGGGCGGTGTTATTTAAGCAATGGTATTCAAAAAAATGCCAATAGCGTGGTGAATCGCCAATTTTCAGAATGTGCAGTTTCGGGGATTTTACGATTTTTTAAATTTTTAACCGAAGGTGCGTTTCAACCCATTTTTATCGATTTTGATTTTAGTCAAGGTGCACCTATTGATGAATATTTGCGTGTCTATGAATGTCCTGTCAGTTTAGGACAAAAAGAAACACGTTTATATTTTGACGCTGAAATCTTAAATCATCCACTTTGGCAAGCTGACCCAGACTTGTTGCAATTGCATGAGCAATTGGCATTAGAAAAATTACAAGAATTAGAGCGTTATGACTTAATTGGTGATGTACGCCGTGCGATAGGCGCAACCTTAGAACAAGGCGAAACCACGCTTGAAACCGTTGCTCTACAATTAGGTTTAACTCCGCGACGGTTGCGTTCGCAGCTAAGTGATGCTCACACTAGCTTTCAACATATTTTGTCGGATTATCGTTGTCGGCTTGCAAAAAAATTATTATCCAATACCCATGAAAGTATTGAGCGTATTGTGTATTTAACTGGTTTTTCTGAACCGAGTACCTTCTATCGGGCGTTTAAGCGGTGGACCAATCAAACACCCGTAGAATATCGGAAACGTAAACAATCACGTTAGGTACTTATTCAGGCCAATTTAGCCATTGCGGCCCTAGTGTGATTTTTGGTAGTTGGTTTTGCAGCTCTTCAGGATAATACGCTTGGATAAAATACAAGCCATCGGCAGGGGCAGTGATTCCTGCCGCCTTACGATTTTGGGCAGCAAAAATGCTATCAATATGATCAACCTCATATTGTCCTTGTCCAATCTCAAGCAAACAGCCGACAATGTTGCGTACCATGTGGTGTAAAAAACCATCGGCTTGAATGTCTAAAATTAAAAATGGGCCATGCTGAGTTAAACGGCAATGTTTGACATGTCGTACAGGTTGATTTGATTGGCATGCTGCTGCGCGGAAGCTTTCAAAGTTATGTGTGCCTTCAAACTTTTGCGCGGCTTGCATCATCTTGGCAATATCAAGTGGATAATACGCATGTGTTACTTGCTTATATAGCAAAGCAGGGCGCATAGGTGCATGGTAAATCACATAGCGATAACGCCGTGCAATGGCTTTAAAGCGAGCATGAAAATCTTGCCCTACAGGTTGAATCCATGTCAGTGCAATATCTTTAGTCAATTGGCTATTTGCACCCATCAGCCAACCACGTTCAGGGCGAATAGCATTGGTCTCAAAATGCGCAACCATGTTGGTGGCATGTACCCCTGCATCGGTTCGTCCTGCACCATGTACAATAATCGGTTCGTCCGCAATTTTACTCAGTACCGTTTCTAAGGTTTCTTGAATGCTACGAACACCTGCTTGTTGGGTTTGCCAACCTTTAAAACGAGTACCGCAAAATTCAATTCCAATTGCATATCGTTGCATAAATTGTCCTTAAACCGTTAAGTCGTGCCAATGACTGAACCAGTCCTCAGCATGGTCATAATTTAAGTAGAGCTGTAAGGCTTTGGCATATAGGTCGGCATGGCCAAGCGTGTCGGTCACAATCATTCGGGCATCTTTCACCCAAGCACTCACGGCATAACGTTGGTCAATACCACCAAATGACACTTGAGTGGTTAAAACAGGGACGCAGCCTTGTGTAGTCAATTGTTTAATTAATGCCACAATCTCAGGATTGGTGACTAGGTTACCTGTGCCAAAACCTTGTAACACTAAAAAGTGTGGAGGTTGTTTTAAGATCAGTTGCAGATTCTGTTGAAGTGCATCAAATGTAATGGGTTGCATCATTAAATTAAGAATATTTAATGTTTTTGCTTTTTCAATATGTTGGCTTTGAACCAATGTTGCTGTTTCGCTACGGATAATTTCAGTTGTTGCAGGGATGCCTTGGAAAGCATTTAAATGCGTTGTATGTGCCTTTAATCCGCTACGTCCATGCAATAATTGCTGATGAAAAGCTAAATAGACCCCCGAAGCCACTTGAGTGACTTGTTCAAGTGCAAAGTCTAAATTATCTTTGGCATCCGTTTCAGAACGTACAGCAGTTGCTTCAGTGTTAAGCAATGGAAATTGGCTACCGGTTAAAATCACCTTGCAACTTGTGCCTAAGAAACGTGCTAAAACTGCGCTGGCATAGCTTAAAGTGTCGGTACCGTGGATCACCACAAAATGTTCAAATTGTGACTGTAAGCTTTGAATAAATTGAACCAGTGCTAACCAGTCTGCTGCTGTATAAGCACTACTGTCTTTAATCACAGGTGCGGCAAAACATTGTGTTTGGATATTTGCAGGCAAAGTGGCTTGCAGACGTGGTAAAAAGGTTTGATCAGGCATTGGGCTTAACGGTTCGCCAACACAGCCAAACGTCCCACCCATATAAATTAAAGCAATAGTTTTCATAAATAAAAAAGCAGCCAAAACTTGACTGCTTATGGTAGAACGAAGTGAATTAAGAAGCTATTTGATTTAGCAAATTTTTTGCTTGTTCTGCCTCATCTGCATCAAAATGCGGTTGGGCAGCTAATAAATCACGTGCAGCATCCGTTGCACCCAATTTGATATATTGCTCGGCCAAACGTAAATCAAGTTCAGTGCTCTTCATTGCTGCAAGTTCAGGGAACTGTTGTAAAATTGGATCAATATGTGCTGCAATATTTTCCACCAAAATAGGTGTTGTTGTCACAACTTCATCTTCAACTGTAGGCACTGTTGCTTCAAATTCCACAGCAGGCACTTCTGTTACAGCAGTGACAATTGGCTCACCTAAAGGTTCAAACGCAAAATCTAAAGCGGGTGCTTCAACTTTTGTTTCTTTTTCTTCAGTAACAACATCAACTTGCGTTTGAGCAATGGTTTCTGCCGTTTCGAATTCAAATTTGAACTCTGCAAATGGTGCAGTCAAGGAATCTTCTACACTTTGTTCAATGATGATTTCTTTGCTTGATGGCTCAAGTTTAAAGGTCGATAACGCAGGCTCAGGCTCTGGTGTAGAAACAAGTACATCACTTTTGGTTTCTGTGGCTGATGGTTCTAATTGAAAGTTAAACTCCATCAGATTTGAAGCAAGATCTTCTGAAACTTGTGCTGTTTTGGTTTCTTTTGCTGTAGGCTCAATTTGAATGTTTGAATCTGCAAAATCAAAATCTAAAACAGTTGCTGTCACATTAGTGGGTGAGGTTGATGATGGCCCTTTAGTTTCAATACTTGGTGTTTCAAGGCTGAAATTAAGTGTTGGTAGTGTAGTCGTGTCTTTAATAGCCTCAGATGTGAGGTCTAGATTTGTATCTACTTCATTCGTAACAAAAGCTTCTGAACTTTGTGCAGTTGACGAGGAATCTTGTTTTAAAGCATCAAAACTTACTAAGTCTGGAGTTGTTGGTGTTACTTGAGTAGAACTTTTATTTTCAAAATCAGCAGTATTCGATAATTGAGCAGGCTTATATTGAATTGTATCTCGTGTGTCTTTGTCCTTTTTTAAGGTGTCTTCAATATATTGAACAACATCTGATAATTGTAGTGCTCGTAGATGCGAACGTAATTGATCAAGAGCGAATGTATCTTGTTGGGCAATATGCACATTAGCAAGTAAGAAATAAAGCTCATATTGATCTTTATTTTGATTAAGTTGCTGATTAATCAGTGCCTCAGCTGTTCCAAAATTTTGTGTCTGAATGAGGCCTTCAATTTGGCTACGAAACTCAGGACTAATCTCCGCAGGTGCGGTTGGGCTAGCTTCAGCGGTTACAGGTGTTTCTGCTGCCGCTGTTTTCACTGCGTTTGAAGTCGAAGCGCTGCTCCCCTTGGCAGACTTCGCTTTCTTTTTCCCCTTTAAAGTTTGTGGTTTCTTGCTTTCGTTCTGTTGCTGAGTTGACTCACGTTTTTTCAGCACAATTGCGACCACAAGTAAAAGCACAAATGGAATAATGTAGATCAACATTTTGTTATCCTTGCATCGAGTATTCGCCATTCAGGCGACTGACTCTTTAGTGATGTTGTAGCTTTTTTGCCATTTGGCGTTGTTGTAGCTGTTGCTGTAACTGTGCCAAACGTGCATTTAATAATTGGAGTTTATGATCTTTTTGCTGTAAAGCAAAGTCGAGTTGTGAAACTTGTTTTTGTAAGGTTAAAGTTTTTTGTCGGGTCAGACTCAAATGCTCAATTGAACGTTCTAAGGCTGCACGTTGATGTGCTTGTTGCGCAGCCGATTGATTGCTGAGTTGATCAGGTTGATTGGTGATTAAACTCATTTGTGCTTGATCGAGACGGTATTTGGTATTGACTGCTTGTGTGGTTGGATGAGCAATTTTAGTTGGCGCTGGTGTATGTTGCAGATCTAAATTAAGCTGCGTTCCTTGCTTGATTCGATTGATATTGCCTGAGACAAAAGCATGTTCATTGAGCGCTTGAATTTGTTTCATGACCACAGGAATGGGTTGATGTGTTTGAGCAGAAATCCTCGATGCAATTGTCCAAAGAGAATCTTGGTGTTTTACCGTGTAGTGTTTCTCTGTTGAAGCTGCTGGTTTTTTTTGTGTTTTTTTCGCAGCTGCTGGGTCGGGCGAGTCGTTTTTAGTCTTTTGTGCTAGAGCTTGATTTGACGGTGTTGTTGCTACAGCCTGAACCGTATGAGGGGAAACGCTGGTTGAATTTGTGCTTATTGGTTGCGATGCCTGTGGCTTTGGTAACGATGTTGTTTGTATCGCAAGAGCTTGATCTGCATTTGTGGCGGTTTGTACGCTTTCAGCTTGGTTATAGCGTGTACTGGTTGGCAAGTTTAGGGCAATTTCTTTTTCTGTGACCAATTGTGGAATGAGCGGTTGGTCGGAGCGTGCAGTAGGCAGCATCGCTTTAATATTGAGAGATGAAAAGTTTTTATTTACCTGTTGGATATACGTACCATCCGCATCTTGTACTTTTACGGCAACATTGATTTGATCATTAGTCATTGGGCGATTAGAAGTAATGACAATGACACCTGTACTGGCACTGGTTGGACGCACAAAAATATTTAAATTATCGTCAGGTGCTGTTGTTGTACCTAAATTGCTAAGGTCATCAGTGGATGCAAAACTGACTTGAACAGGCTGACTACCATTGGCATTCCGATAAGGAATTTCTGCATACAGCAGTTGCCCCTGAGTTGATTGAATATTAGCACTATCAAAACTTAAGCTGTGTCCAAATTGAGACGCTAAGCTGAATAGAATAAAGCAAGAAAGCTTATTGTATTTGATCATGTTATTTATGAAGGCATGCCGCTGACAGTGTTTATTATAATGTAGCGATATGTGCATGTATTGTAAAATTTAAAAGGAAAAATAAAGCCAATCATTATTGATCGGCTTTATTTTGACATTTTTCAGCTTGCTTTTTTAATTTTGTTATTAACAAACGCAGAGAGGCAGGTTGGTAATAACGTTATAATTAAGCATTTTTGTATTCAATAAGAATACGAAGCATACGACGTAGCGGTTCTGCTGCACCCCAAAGCAATTGGTCACCTACGGTGAATGCACCGAGGTACTCTTTGCCCATATTAAGCTTACGTAAGCGTCCAACAGGCACGGTTAAAGTCCCTGTTACCGCCACAGGCGTTAAATCGGTCATAGATGCTTCACGTGTATTTGGCACAACTTTCGCCCATTGGCTTGACGCTGCAATCATGCTTTCAATTTCGTCTAAAGGCACATCTTTTTTCAGCTTTAGCGTAATTGCTTGTGAGTGACAACGCATGGCACCAATGCGCACACAGTGACCATCAATTGGGACAATTTGGGCATTGCCTAAAATTTTGTTGGTTTCAACTTGGCCTTTCCATTCTTCTTTCGATTGACCGCTTTCAAGCTGTTTATCGATATATGGAATTAAAGAACCTGCCAATGGCACACCAAAGTTGGCAGAAGGGAAACCTTCACCGCGTTGCAAGTCTGCAATTTGACGGTCAATATCTAAAATGGCAGATTTTGGATCATCTAATAAGGTTTTGGTATTGTTATACAAATACCCCATACCAGTAATCAATTCACGCATATTTTGCGCGCCAGCACCTGATGCGGCTTGGTAGGTCATAGAAGTTGCCCATTCCACCAAATTATTTTGGAACAGTGAACCTAAGCCCATAAGCATTAAAGAAACCGTACAGTTGCCGCCAACGAAGGTTTTAGTCCCGTTGACTAAACCATCTTTAATGACATTTAAGTTAACAGGATCAAGTACAATAATTGCTTCATCGTCCATACGTAAAGTCGATGCTGCATCAATCCAATAACCATTCCAATTTTCAGCTTTGAGCTTTGGGAATACCTCAGAGGTATAATCACCGCCTTGGCAGGTAATAATGACATCCATTTGCTTCAGACTGTTAATGTCTGTTGCATCCATAAGTGCTGGGGCAGTCTTTCCACCAAATGCAGGCGCTTCACCACCTGCGTTACTGGTAGAGAAATAGAACGGTTCAAAGTGAGCAAAATCATTCTCTTCAACCATACGTTGCATCAGGACAGAACCAACCATCCCACGCCAACCGACCAGACCTACTTTCATGTCATTGTGCCTCGGTGTTGTGATAAAAAATAAAGGGATATCGAGTGTAGCAAAAGTAGTCTGAACTGCAAGCACTACAATGCTGAAATCGTTAAAAAACTTGAATCAAATATCTTGTTTTCGATACATACAAAAGTGATAAGTCTATCATTAAGCTATCGTTGTCCGCTTTGGTTCATCGATGATTGACTGATACAACGCTAAAGTTCGTTGACACATATTTTCTAAACTAAATTGTGTGACGGCTTTAACATGCTGTGGTTGTTCGATATGTTGCTTAACAGTCTCTATAAGTTGTTGCGAATGGTCGACTTCAATTAAACCTTGTGGGTAAATTGCCGATAAAATTTCGGCAACCCCACCACGATTCCAACCAATGACAGGTGTGCCAACTGATAACGCTTCAAGCGCGGTTCTGCCAAAAGTTTCAGCTTGATTAGATAATGACAGTACGACATCGCTAAAAGCCAACCATTCACGAATATCTGAACGATGTCCAACGAAAGTGATGCGTTCAGCTAATTGCTGTTGTTGAATATTTTGTTCAAGTTCATCTAAATAGGCCTGTTTTTTTGGGTCAGCCCCACCCACCACCACGGCATGTAGTTGCGGATAGTGTTTGAGTTGTTGCATGAGTGCAATTAAAGTTTCGTGTCCTTTTAGCCGAGTAATACGACCCGGCAGACACAAAATAAATTTATTCTCAAGTTCAGGATAATCTAAAAAGACTTGATGAAACCACTGCGCCGGCGGTTGATAACCGTGTGGAAAGGCTTTTGGATCGATGCCGCGGTAAATTTTCACAATCGATTCGGGTGGGCAAGCGGGATAATGTTGTCTGATGTAATCTACAACGCTAGATGATACAGCAATGACTTTTTCGGCTTGGGTCATAATCGCGCTATAACGATTGACCGAATAAAAGCCATGCACCGTGCTAATTAAATGTGGGCGTAAATGTTGAGGAATACCTTTTAACGCAAAATGAGTCAACCACGCTGGAACACGCGAACGGACATGTAAAATATCGGGTTGTTCGGCCAAAATGGCTTTACGTAAAGCTCCGACCTGCAACAAACTTAGCAAAGATTTTTTATGAATGGGCAGTTGAATATGCTGTGTTCCTTCGGCTTCTAATTCAGGAACTAAGCGCCCGCCGTTCGACACCACCACAGATTGATGACCTGCTGCAACCAGAGCACGCGCAATTTCAAGTGTGCCACGTTCTACGCCGCCACTATTTAATTCGGGCAATAATTGCATTACTTTCATGTGTACTTTTCAACCTATGTTCTACTAAAAAATGACCCAAAAAACGTGCTGAAGATCAGCAGGGCGGTTTTAAAAGGAGTTATTGGTAAAATATCGCTTAATCTGCATAACAACAAGGAATTTCCTTCCACTGTCCATTTTGCATTTCAAACAAACCTTGCTCTAAATGTAATTGCTTCTTTTGAGGATAGCGGGTTAGATCCCCCAATGTGTTGTTAATAAAGTCGTATTTTTCAAATTTTTCGGTTTCAGGATTGTAAGTAAAAGCTAAATAGCGTTGTTCTCCATTACCGACCTGTTTGCTTACATCAAGTAATATATCGAAATAACCATCATAATTTAAGTCGAGATATTCAACCGAATATGCTTGCGCTTCAAAGCCTGTTAAACGTTGTATGGTCTGATTTTTAGGGTTAATGATGGTCACTTGCGTAATTTTCTTATTGTGCCATTCAGGGTCTTCAAAGCCGTAATATTTTAATTTAAATACAGGCTGTGTTTTGCTTGTGGCAATGGCTGGTTTGAACAGCATTTGACGTTCAGTTTCATCGGGGTAATGAATAATGCTGGCGTTGAAAGTATTTTGCTCTCGATTCAGTGTGCCTGTAATTTTATATTCTGGCGGGGCTTCTAAGCCTTTTTCAGCATCAAACGACTTCAATTGAATATTTAAGCCTTTTTGAAAACCTTCCAAGGAAACACCACCGCGACGATCTAAATAAAATAATGTACCGTTCGGATTCCAAACACCAGTGCGCAAGGTTAAGAACAATGAACCATCTTCAGAAATCCAATCGCGCCATACCCAAGTGGATAAATTTGGCGTAATTTCAATTGTTGGTGGGGCTGTGGTGGTGATTGTTTTTTGAGTAGGTGCTGTGGTTTTAATGGCTTGCGGTGCAGCTTTTATTTGATGATCTGCTGTATTTAAGCTCGTAATGTGCTCTTTTTTTTGCACAAAAAAGTACTTATAGGTGAATGCGCCACCGAACACAAGGATGAAAAAAAGGCAGATCCAAAAAAGCTTTTTCGAAATTTTCATTTTAATAGATATTTTCATAACCCTCAGGACGGGTTTTAAACCGGCGATGGAACCACATATATTGAGTCGGGGCAATGCGCAGCTGTTGCTCAATAACGGTGTTGACGCGGGTTGCATCTGCAACTTCATCTTCAGATGGGAAATTGTCTAGCGCAGGTTCAATTAAGACACGATAACGTGGATTGGCTTCATCGCCATAACGATAAAAATATAACGGCACCGCAACCGCTTTTGAAATTTTAAGTAGGCGGCGATGCGCGGTAACGGTTGCCGCAGGCACACCAAAAAACGGCGCCATGACACCTTGTTTTAAGCCAAAGTCTTGGTCGGGACTATACCAAATCGCATCGCCATCTTTGAGTTTACGAATTAAGCCACGCATATCATCATGGTCAATTTGATGTTTATAAATGGTATCGCGACCACGATAAATCAGCAAATCGAGCAGTGGATTATTTTGTGGGCGATAGACCACATCAGGTTCGAAATATTGCGCACAAAGATAACCGCCTGCATCTAGTAATGTGCTATGCGTACCCAACAACAATACACCTTTGCCTTCGGCCTGCGCTTGGGTGATATGTTCAAGTCCTTCAATGCTGACTCGGCCTTGAAACCATTTTGGACAATACCATGCGTTGAGTGTTTCAAATGCACCTAGCATCATATCGACAAAAACTTGTTTGGCATTCACTTCAAGCTCTTGCTGTGACCATTCTGGAAAGCAAACTTCTAAATTACGCAGTGTGGTTTTACGGCGAGATTTCAGCAATTTCCATGATGTATTGCCAAGTAGATGAGCCAAACGGCGTTGAAGCGCCCAAGGTAAAATGGCAAGACACATCAAAAAGACAATGCTGATCCAAGCTGTCCAATATTTAGGCAGTAAAAAAGACCATTCAAATTTTCCGGGAAGATAATCTTGCTGTTTACTCATTGGGATAATTAAATCAATTTTTTGAGCAGTTTAACATGAACTGCGCAGACTGTTGCGATCTACTACAATTCTGGCGTGTCGTGCTTGTGATTCGTTGTATGATGTGAATAAAACTATGTTGCGGACAAGAAATCATCATGCTTGCCTTACGCCCAAACTGTGAATGCTGTAATTGTGATTTAGCGCCCAATGCCGCGAATGCGTTGATTTGTTCATTTGAATGTACGTTCTGCCAAAATTGTGCTGAACGACAATTAAATTTTATTTGTCCAAATTGTGAGGGCGAGTTAGTTAAACGCCCCATTCGTCCGGCCAATAAGTTGCAACAATATCCTGCCTCAACCGAACGTGTCTTTAACCTAGACTTAGCGAAGAATGATCTAGATTGATTTTTTATTTTATAAAAATAGATTTAAAGCTTAGCTTAAGTTTTGATCCACATAATCCAAAAAGAACAATCGAAAATAAGGAATCTCTCGATGAAATTTAAATGGGCATTGGCCAGCGCATTCGTTGCTTCATTTTGGATGAATAGCAGTTTTGCAGCAGGTTTGGGTCAAGATATGTGGCATTTATATAAAAACTATAGTGCATTTAAAAAAGCCAAAGAAGCACCTGTTGCACTCACTGCTTTAACTGAAATGCAGCAAGCGGCCACTGATGCGAAAACCAATGTGCCTATGAAACTGATTGGACAGCCAGACAATAGCCCGCAAATGCAAGATTATCAGCAAACATTTGACCATTTACTAGGTGAAATTAATCAAGCGATGGATTTGGTTAAAGCGGGAAATTTAGCCCAAGCACAGGCGCAAGTGGTGCCAAACATCGATAAAATCCGTGACGAAGGGCATAAGAAATTTCGCTAATTCTGCAAGAAATAAAAAACCACGCAAGCGCGTGGTTTTTTAATGATAATGGCAATAAATCGGGGTTTAGTTACCTTTGCTCATATTCTCAAGCACATCCCAACGCTCAAGTTTTTCAAGCAACAACTCTTCAATTTCAGCTAAACGCTGACTGGCTTGGGTTGCTGCATCGGCATCTTTTACAAACCACGAGCCATCGGCAAGTTTGTCAGATAATTCTGATTGTTCTGCTTCTAATGTTTCAATTTCGGCAGGCAATTGCTCAAGTTCACGCTGATCTTTAAAGCTCAGTTTGACTTTTTTCGGTGCTGCTTGCGCCGCTAGCTTTTGTGCTTCCGCTTTGGCTTGTGCTTTTTTTACATCAGACTTTTGGTCAACAACTTTATCGTCAGGGCGTTGCATTAAGTAATCTTGATAACCGCCGATGTATTCTGCAATACCGCCTTTACCATCGAACACCCACGTTGATGTCACCACGTTGTCCATAAAGGCACGGTCATGGCTAATCAGTAACAATGTGCCGCCATAGCCGCCCAACATTTCTTCAAGCAACTCTAAAGTCACCATATCTAAGTCGTTGGTCGGTTCGTCCATCACAATTAAGTTGGATGGTTTTAGCAAAAGTTTTGCTAGTAAAATGCGATTACGCTCACCACCCGACAAAGCTTTTACAGGCGTACGTGCACGTTCAGGCGAGAATAAAAAGTCTTGTAAGTAGCTGTAGATATGACGGCGACCACCGTTGACATCGACAAAGTCTGAACCTTCAGAAACGTTATCTTTCACAGACTTTTCTAAGTCGAGTGCATTACGCAATTGGTCAAAATAAGCTACTTCTAATTGTGTACCGGTTTTAACCGAACCTTGATGGGCAATTTCACCCAAAATGGCTTTAATTAAGGTGGTTTTACCGACACCGTTATCGCCCACCAAACCAATACGGTCGCCACGCATGACCACAGCAGAGAAGTTGTTGATCAGCTTTTTATCATCGTAGCTGACGCTAACATTGTCAATTTCAAACACCAACTTGCCCGAACGCTGCGCTTCTTGGGTCGACATATTGACTTTGCCTTGCTGCGAACGGCGCGCTTTTGATTCTTCACGTAAGGCTTTTAAGGCACGCACACGACCTTCGTTACGGGTACGGCGGGCTTTAATGCCTTGGCGAATCCACACTTCTTCTTCGGCTAAGCGTTTGTCGAACAGCGCATTTTGCTTTTCTTCGGCTTCCATTTGCATGGCTTTGAGTTCGAGGTAACGTGAATAGTTGCCTTCGTAACTACGCAAAGTACCACGGTCAAGTTCGACAATACGCGTTGCAATGCTATCGACAAATGAACGGTCATGCGAAATAAACAACAAAGTTAAATTGTTTTGATCAAGCAAGAATTTTTCTAACCATTCAATGCTTTCGACATCTAAATGGTTGGTTGGTTCGTCAAGCAAAAGCACATCAGGTTGAGTTAATAAAGCACGCGCTAAAAGTACACGGCGTTTACGACCACCCGATAAATCGGCCAAGTCGGCTTCAGGGTCTAAGCCCATTTTGCTTAAAATAGAGTTGACTTTGGTTTCTAAAGCCCAGCCATCAAGTTGGTCAAGCTTATGCTGTAAATTCCCCATGCGGTCGCAGGCATCCATATCGCCCAGTACACACGCATCGCTGGCTTCATGGTAGGCTCTAAGAACCGTTGCAGCTTCACCTGCGCCATCGGCAACAATATCGGCGACTTTGCCCGAATCCATTGGCACATCTTGAGCCAGCATCGATACAGTTAAACCATTTTGAATAGAAACTTCGCCACGATCGGGCAATAGACTTCCCTCAATCAGCTTAAGTAAAGTAGACTTACCTTCGCCATTACGACCGATTAAACACACTCGTTCGCCACGATCTAGTGCAAAGCTCGCGCCGTCGAGCAGGGCGGGTCCACCAAACGCCAGTTGGACATCCCTTAAAGTAATATAGGCCATAATGTTTTCCAAAATCCCAAATGAGAGAGTTAAATGACTAAACCAACAGATAACGATGATTATGCGTCATTTTCCGCACCCATTGAAGATTTGCAAGTCCGAATTGCGTTTTTAGATGATTTAGTTGAACAATTAAATGAGCAACTGGTCGTGCAAGGGCAAGAAATTGATGCTTTGAAAAAGCAAATGCAATTTTTATATCAACGGGTGGAAGCGGCTGATTTATCGGAAGGAATTGCAGCGTTTGATCCTTTAACCAATCGTCCACCACATTATTGAGAAATTGAAGATTGTTGTGTTATTTGATTAATTTCACGCGATAACTTGCCTTTTAAGCATTGCCTGTGCAAATCTATAAAAAGAGAGTAAAGGTGATGTTATGGAACATACGGGATTTTGGGTTGCCCTAATTATTGTGGTGTTTGTACTTGGGTCAGTGTTAGGACTGAGAGTCAATCCACGAGAAAAGGCATTGGGTATTATGCGTGATAAAGCACGTAAGATGGGTTTGCACCCACGTTTAATTGCCGCACCCGAATGGACTAAAATTCCAAAAGCCACCGAAACACGTGCCAGTATGGTTGCTTATTATAGTGTGTTACTCCCTGAGGCGAAATTAGCGCTGATGCGTGCGCGAATTCAAGACAATCGTTTTGAATTGGTGCATGGGGATGATAAATTTAAAGATTATCCCATTGCATTAAAGGGGATTTATGCTATTGATATGCAGGCAAACTGTGTGGGTGTGTATTGGGATGAACATGCAGATCTTCATGCCACCCAACTTGAAGAAATGAAAAGCTACCTCACGTCTTTAGCACAGCTTTAAAATTTAATTAGGAAACGTATACCATATGGCGAATGCTCCTCGGTCTAGCGCAAAAACGACTACAGAAACAGCACCAAGTAGCGCGAAAAAACGCGCACTTGTGATTGTGGAGTCACCTGCTAAAGCCAAAACCATTAATAAATATTTGGGCAATGAATACATTGTAAAATCATCGGTGGGGCACGTACGTGACTTGCCAACAGGTGGTGGCAATAAATCGACAGAAAAAAAGACCACGACCACGCGTACGAAATTAACTGCCGAAGAAAAAGAATTAAAAGCTCAAAATGCACTGATTAACCGCATGGGGGTTGACCCTGAACATGACTGGAAGGCGCATTATGAAGTGCTACCGGGCAAAGAACATGTGGTTGCAGAACTCAAAAAGCTGGCGTCTCAAGTCGATGAAATTTACCTTGCAACGGATTTGGACCGTGAAGGGGAAGCAATTGCTTGGCATTTGCGTGAAGTGATTGGTGGTGATGAGAGCCGTTATCAACGTGTGGTATTTAACGAAATTACCAAAAATGCCATTCAGGAAGCCTTTAAACATCCAACCCGTTTAGACATCGATCGTGTCAATGCACAGCAAGCACGCCGTTTCTTAGACCGTGTCGTGGGCTTTATGATTTCGCCATTACTGTGGGAAAAAATTGCCCGTGGTTTATCGGCAGGTCGGGTGCAATCGGTTGCGGTGAAATTGGTTTGTGAACGTGAGCGTGATATTCGGGCATTTATTCCTGAAGAATATTGGCAGATTTTTGCAGATACCCAAGCACAAAAAGATCAGATTCGTTTAGAAGCGGTCAAGCAAGCGGGCAAAACATTAAAGCTAAAAAACCAAGCTGAAACTGATGCTGTTTTGAATATTCTCAACCATGCAGAATATAAAGTTGCACAGCGCGAAGATAAGCCGACGAAGGTCAATCCAAGTGCGCCCTATATCACCTCGACCTTACAGCAAGCGGCGAGTACGCGTTTAGGTTTTTCTGTGAAAAAAACCATGATGCTTGCGCAGCGTTTGTATGAAGGTGGTTTCATTACCTATATGCGTACTGACTCGACTTTTTTAAGTGATGATGCTGTAAATATGGTTCGTAGCCATATTGAGCAGCAGTTTGGTGAAAAATATATCCCGACTAAACCGAACCGTTATGGTAACAAAGCGGGTGCACAAGAAGCGCATGAAGCAATTCGTCCATCGAATGTTGCTTTAACAGGCGACCAATTGGTTGGTACAGAGCGTGATGCACAGCGTTTGTATGATTTGATTTGGCGTCAGTTTGTGGCATGTCAGATGATGCCTGCCGAATATTTATCTTCAACGTTAACTGTAACCGCAGGTGACGTAGAGCTAAAAGCCAAAGGCCGTACTTTGGTGTTTGATGGTTTTACCCGTGTTCGTGGCGCAAATAAATCGGACGATGACGTTTTATTGCCTGCTATTCAAGTTGGGGAAATTCTGAAACTTGAAAAGCTAGATCCAAGCCAGCACTTTACCAAACCACCTGCACGTTTTACCGAAGCATCATTGGTTAAAGAGCTTGAAAAACGCGGGATTGGTCGTCCATCGACCTATGCTGCGATTATTTCAACCATTCAAGACCGTGGTTACGTAAAGCTTGAAAACCGTCGTTTATTTGCCGAAAAAATGGGTGAGATTGTCACTGACCGTTTGGATGAAAGCTTTAATAACCTGATGAATTATGCCTTTACCGCAGATTTAGAGGGACAGCTTGACCAAGTTGCAACAGGCGAACAGAACTGGAAAAAACTGCTGGATAATTTCTATGGCGATTTCAAAAAACGTTTGAATACCGCACAGGGTGAAACGGGCATGCGCCGTAATCAGCCTGTGGAAGTGCCGAATGTTCACTGCCCTGAATGCAGCCGACCAATGCAAATTCGCACGGGTACAACAGGGGTGTTTTTAGGTTGTTCAGGCTATAACTTACCACCTAAAGAACGCTGTAAAGGCACTTTAAATTTAGCACCTGTTGAATCGTTGGCGATGCTGTCTGACGATGATGGTGCAGAAACCGCAGACTTAATGTCGAAGCATCGTTGTCCAAAATGTGCCACTGCAATGGACAGTTACGTACTTGATGGTCAGCGTAAGTTACATGTGTGTGGTAATAACCCTGATTGTGATGGCTATGAGGTCGAAGCAGGCGAATTTAAAATTAAGGGCTATGACGGGCCGAGTATTCCATGCGATAAGTGTGATGGCGAAATGCAGCTTAAAACAGGGCGTTTCGGGCCTTATTTTGCCTGCACCAGTTGTGACAATACCCGTAAAGTTTTAAAAAGTGGCCAGCCTGCGCCGCCACGTGTAGACCCAATTAAAATGGAACATTTACGTTCGACCAAGCACGATGATTATTTCGTTTTACGTGATGGTGCAGCAGGATTATTTTTAGCTGCGAGTAAGTTCCCTAAAATTCGTGAAACACGCGCACCGAAAGTGGCAGAGTTACGTAGTGTGGCCGAACAGCTTGATCCGAAGTATCAATATTTATTGCAAGCACCCGATGTTGATCCTGAAGGCAATCCAACGCTCATTAAGTTTAGCCGTAAAAATCAGGTGCAATATATTGGTTCAGAAACACCAGAAGGTAAACAAACTAAGTGGAGTTTGGTCTATCAAGATGGAAAATGGGTCGATGTGAAATAAATTTCAAAATTTTAAATGCTAGCTCAGGCTAGCATTTTTTATGAAAAAATAGGAGCTTTACATGATTCCCGTACGTTCAATTGCTGTATCAGGCGTTGCATTGGCAAAAATAGGTCATGAAACAAAAATACTGCTAATGAAAAGAGCAAAGGAAGGCTTTTGGTCGCATATTACGGGTAAAGTTGAGGCCCAAGAAACAGCACAGCAAACCATTGTGCGAGAGTGTTTTGAGGAAACGGCAATTGTTGTAACGCAAATGTATAGTGCAGATTATATAGAGCAATTTTATGAGCCGAATAATAACAATATTGAATTGGTACCTGTCTTTGTTGTTTTTTGCCAAGAAGATCAAATCGTGACTTTAAATCATGAACATACGGAATATCGTTGGTGTACGCTTGAGGAAGCGAAAACTTTGGTCAGTTTTTCAGGCCAGCGAAAATTATATGATCATGTTTGGAAAAACTTTATAGATCGACAGCCATTTGAACTTTTGAAAATTACTTTAGATGCCTAATTATCCTGCACAAATTTCATGGAAATCGCTTCGCGTATTAATTCTACTCATCATTTTATTGATAGTCGCAATCAATGCGTGGCGTGACCAAAACCAAAATTGGAAGCAACCGATTTTTGTTTTATTGCATCCAGTGAATGCCGATGGGCGAGCGACTACGGCAAGCTATATTGCACAACTTAAAAGCTCAGACTTTGCCGAAGCACGACAATTCTTAGACCAATCGGCACGGCATTATCGGCAGCAACCTGTCTATTTTTATTTTCAGCTTGGGCGAACTTTACAAACTTTAGCGCCAGTTGTGCCAGAGCAAGCCAATATTTTTCAGGTCATCTGGTGGAGTTTAAAGTTTCGTTTTTATGCGTGGCGACAACATCAGGCTTTAGATGGTGCAGCAACTGTTACGCTATATTTAAACTATTACGATCCCAAATATACCAGTACTTTAATCCACTCGACTGCACTAGAAAAAGGACGGATTGGTTCAGTCAATGTATTTGCATCGAACACACAAGCGCAGCAAAACCAAATTGTGATTACGCATGAATTATTACATGCCTTTGGCGCAAGCGATAAATATGATCTCACAACAGGGCAGCCCATTTTCCCCGTCGGTTATGTCAACCCACAGCAACAACCGCTTTATCCGCAGCAGTATGCAGAAATTATGACAGGGCATATTCCTATTTCTGCACAAAAAAGCAAAATGGCAGACGGATTAGCTCAAGTTAAAATGAATCAAGCGACAGCCCTAGAAATTGGGTGGCTGCGTTAATTGTGGATAACTTTTAAGTTATCCACGTTCAATTGCGCGCTTTAAATTAACTTTTCAGCAAGATCAAAGTCAGTTTGCTAAACTGTGCTTATATTTGATCGAATTTTGATATTGAATGAGTCTAAACACCTTAATTGATGAACTTAACCCTCAGCAAAAACAAGCGGCAACCACAACGGCACAAAATTGTTTAATCTTGGCTGGGGCAGGGTGTGGCAAAACCAAAACCATTGTGGCACGTGCTGCTTATTTAATTGATCAAGGCATACCTGCACAACAGATTCAGATTTTAACCTTCACTCGTCGTGCTGCCAGCGAAATTGTGACTCGGGTCGAGCAACATTTGGGTGTCATGGCAAAAGGCTTACGTGCTTCGACCTTTCATACTTTTTGCATGTATTTGTTAAAGCGTAATCCGCAAGCATTTGGTTTAACTCAATTTAGTATTATTGATCGAGATGATCAGTTGCTCATGTTCCGCTTGTTACGTGGAAAAGGTCGTGAAAGTAATTTGCCCAAAGCAGCACAGCTCTGTGATATTTATTCCTTCGCGCGCAACACCCAAGTTAAATTATCCGATGCCATTATTCAGGTACTACCCGAAGTTTTGCCGTTTAAGACTGAAATTAGTGAAGTCATGCGCCAATATGAACAGCGCAAGCAAGAACGCAATTATTTAGATTATGATGATATTTTGTCGATTGTTGCGGTGAATTTGCAGCAATCGCCCGAGTTGGTCGATTGGGTGGCTCGTTTATGTTCAGTCATGTTGGTTGATGAAATGCAAGACACCAATCCGTTGCAATGGTCGCTTCTAGAACCGTTACTTGGTCGAGTCGAATTATTTTGTGTTGGTGATGATGCGCAGTCGATTTATGGTTTTCGCGGCGCAGATTTTGAAAATGTACATCATTTTAAAGAACGTGTTCCCGATGCCGAAGTGCTGACCTTACAAGAAAATTATCGTTCTACCCAAGAAATTTTGGATTTATCCAACTGGTTATTACGAGTCAGTCCAATTGACTACAATAAACAGCTCACGGCATATCGTGGAACAGGAATAAAACCCAGTCTGAATATTTTTCCAAATGAGTTTGAAGAAGCCAATTGGATTGCACAAGATTTACAGCAACGCCATCAACAAGATACGCCGTGGAACAAGCACATGGTCTTGGTACGCTCATCTTATGCCGCGCGGCATATTGAAGGTGCGTTCATTAAATCTAATATTCCGTATCGTTTTATTGGTGGCACGAAACTGCTTGAGTCGGCACATGTCAAAGATTTGCTCAGTTTGCTACGAATTTCATCCAATCCGCAAGATGATTTGGCGTGGATGCGTTTTTTGACTTTATGGGATGGTGTGGGTGATGTTGGTGCAAGTCGTTTATCCGCCGAACTGATGCTTTTAGAGAGCGTGGATGCCCGCTGTAATCGTTTAGAACAACATGGTAAAGTGACACCGAAAGCCATTTTAATCTTAAAACAATTGGCCGTACTGCAAAATGAAGTGCAAGCCTGTATTCATTTGGCGATAGATGCATTAACCGAGCAGCTTTCACAAAATTATAAAAATCAAGATTGGTCACGCCGCGTCAAAGATTTTGAGTTGGTTAAACAATTGGCACAAAAACATGTTGGTCTGGGCGAGTTTTTAGAAGAATATGTCTTAGAGCCGATTTCGATTTCTGAAGTTGAGCGTGCCAAAGACCAAGATGTTGTCACCTTAATTACTGTGCATTCAGCCAAAGGTGCAGAGCAACAGGTGTGTTATGTGCCGCACGTGACGGTGAATCAATATCCACATGCGCGGGCGCAAGGTGACTTTGATGCCGTTGAAGAAGAGCGCCGTGTGTTGTATGTGGCGTTTACACGGGCACAAAACGAGCTAATTTTAACCAAGCAAGATTTAAATAGCTGGGCATACGAACAAACCGATGAGCAAGGGCGTAAAATCAGCAGCTATTTTTTAAATGATTTACCGACAACGCTGGTGGATGTCAGGGTACATAAACGCGTGCCGATGGCATCTGGGTCGAACTTTCAACACAAAAAGCTCACGACACGCATTACATTTGGTTTAGATTTTGATTAAACAGACTCAACACAATCAAGTGTTGGGATTTTCTTATTTGATATACAGGTTTTTTAGATGAAAATTTTAGTTCGTAATCTTGAGCGCAGTGTGACCGAAGCAGAGTTAAATGCACTGTTTAAACCATATGGCGCTATTGAGTCATGTGTGATTGTAACCGATGCAGCAACCGGAAAATCCAAAGGTTTTGGTTTCGTTGAAATGACAAATCCGCGTGAGGCAATTAAAGCCATTAAAGCTTTAAATACCTTTAAGGTGAAAGGTGCTGGCATTCGCGTTAAAGCCGCAGAATAACCAGAATAGAAGAGAGCATTGGCTCTCTTCTTTTTATATAAATATTTTAAAAATCAGCAGGTTTTATATAAAAGAAGTGCTGAAAAATGATTTATGTATTAAGCTGCAAAAAACGACCTGTTCTTAACGCGAAATTAGGGAATTAATATGACTCGTGTTGCACGTTACCATGCCGATCGAACCAATCAAAAATTATACTTTGCTCGTTTAGCCTGTCAGCAAGCTGAACAAGTAGATGCAGTGCAACAAGTCCAAGCCTATCGTGAAACGGCGGTTTTTCATCTCCATGGTGCAATTTTGGCGTTTTTACAAGAATTGGTGCGTTATTATCGCTTAAGCGACACGCAGCCAACGTTAAAATCCATTGAAGATAAAATGGCAGAAAAAGGTCAAGTATCGCCTGAAGTTGCGGTGATGCAGCAATTGGCACGTGATGGTTTCATTGCTGAACTAAAACATGCCTATAGAATGTGTCAGTATGCGCCTGAGCCTACTGCGCCTACGCCTGAAGATGAAACGTCATCAAATTTAATTATTAAAGTGACGCAAGGGCCGCAATCGTGGTTACCCGATGTAAAAATTTTACGTGACTGGCATAAAGATTTAAGTCAATTGATCGATGGGTTTCGTAATGAAATGGTAGAATTTTGATACAAAAGTCTGAAAAATAGCTTGAAATTTTGCAATCTGATACCGATATACGATAATCTGAATTGAGCGCATATCGTGCTTTTCAATCTGTGGAGGTCTTATGTCTATACAACAGCTCAAAGCGTTATTTGGCAATCAAGAAGCAACACTAGAACTTGTGCAGCTTGAAAATGGTGATGTGGCATTGCGTAGTGCAGCATCGGAAAAAGCCCCTTTGCTGACTATTCAGTTTAATGAAGAAGTGCGTGACTTATTGGGTGAAAATACCACAATGGTCGCACAGCAAATGGTACAAGCGGCATTATTGGGATTACTCGAAAAACAAGCCAATGCATGGCATGCCGAAGTGGTCGATGAGCAACCACAATATTTAAGTTAATTAAAACATCATGCAACTTACGTCCAGTATGTTGCATGAAGATGATTTTGCTTTAGTGTGTGGTTTTTTGATGCGCTTGTTCAATATGGGTTAAAATATGCGTACTCATGTTTTTGGCCATTTCTTCTTTGGCATAAAATACCTCTCCAATGTCTTCATCGCGAATTGCATCAGCTTCTTGTTTGCTTTCAGCACACATCAAAACTTGAATATGTGGATTAAGCTGCGTAGCAATATCGACAATTCGATGAATATCTAAAATATCCATGGGCGATAAAATCAGCATGCGTGCATGCATAATATGCGCTTGGATCAGTACACTTGGCTCAGTTGCAATCCCACTTACGGCTGGAATTTCTTTTTCACGCAGTTTTTCAACAATTTCGCGGTTTTCTTCAGCAATCACCACTTTAATATTTTGTGCCATCAGTGATGTGGTAATTCGACGCCCAACTTCACCATAACCAACCATGACCACTTGGTCGCGCAAGTAGTTTTGATCGACTTCATCGGGCAGCATGGCCAATGGATCGCCACTGCGTTCGAGTAAGCGTGCCAAATGTGAGCGCTCACGAATCCAACGTTGTATTGGTTCAATCGCAGAAAAGATAAATGAATTGAGGGTAATCGAAAATAAAGCGCCTGCTAAAATCAGGTTTTGCGCTTCTGTGGTGAGTAATCCTAAAGAAATGCCCAGTGTGGCTAAAATAAATGAAAACTCGCCAATTTGGGCTAAACTTGCACCAACGGTTAGTGCGGTATTAATGGGGTAACGGAAGAACAATACCAGTGCAATTGCGGCAATTGTTTTACCGAGCATAATAATGCCAACCACCGCTAAAATATGCCAAGGTTGTTCAATTAAAATGTGTGGGTCGAACAGCATACCCACCGATACGAAAAATAAAATCGAAAAAACTTCGCGTAAGGGCAGGGTTTCTTCTTCAGCGCGGTGGCTAAAGTCAGATTCTTTGACCACCATCCCGGCAAAAAAGGCTCCGAGTGCCATCGATACACCAAAAACCGCATACGAGCCATAGGCAATCGACACAGCGCAGGCAACGACAGTTAAGGTGAAGAGTTCACGTGAACCTAAACGTGCCACAAATTGCATAATTAACGGCACAAGACGTTTGCCAATAATCAGCATGAAGGCAATAAAGCCACCCACTTTAAGTAAGGTTAATCCCAAAGTGAGCCAAATATTTTGGCTAACGGCTGCGCCATGTTCAGGTGCTTTACCACCTAACAACACCGCAGTTGCAGGTAAAATGACCAAGCCTAAAACCATCACAAGGTCTTCAACCAACAACCAACCCACGGCAATTTTACCGTTGACTGAGTCCAGTAAGCCGCGATCACCTAAGGCTTTAAGTAAAACAACGGTACTGGCACAAGACAAACTTAAACCAAAAACAAGCGCTGAACCAAATGACCATCCCCATAGCATAGCAACGCCTAAACCCAATACGGTGGCTGCTGTAATTTGTAAGATGGCGCCAGGTACTGCAATTCTACGGACTTGTAATAAGTCCGATAAAGAAAAATGCATACCAACGCCGAACATTAAAAACATCACCCCGAGTTCGGCCAACTGATTCGCCAATTGTAAGTCGGCCACTACGCCCGGCGTATTTGGGCTAATAATAATGCCTGCAATTAAATAGCCCACCAAAGGTGGCAGGCGCAGGCGAGCCGCGATATAACCAAAGAATAAGGCAATCCCAAAGCCAACGGCTAAAAGAACAATCAGGTCAACATTATGTGGCACGGGCACATTCCTTAAATGGAGGTTTTGGTCAGTGTCAGAAAAATTTATTGTAATAGGTGATCTTAACAATAAGCATAAAAAAAAGGCAAAAAAAACGACCCCAAAAGGAGTCGTTCTTTCCAAAAGCTAAAATTATTTGATTTTAGCTTCTTTGAAAATCACGTGTTGACGGATTTTTGGATCAAATTTTTTGATTTCCATTTTTTCCGGCATAGTACGTTTGTTCTTAGTGGTAGTGTAGAAATAACCAGTACCAGCTGAAGAAACTAAGCGAATCTTGTCACGCATTGCAAGGTCTCCTTAGATCTTTTGGCCTTGAGCACGAAGATCAGTAACAACCTTTTCAATGCCCAATTTGTCGATAATACGCATACCTTTAGTGGTTAAACGAAGACGTACAAAACGCTTTTCGCTTTCTAACCAAAAACGGTGATGATGCAGGTTCGGCTCGAACCGGCGTTTAGTTTTGTTGTTTGCGTGTGAGACGTTGTTACCAACGACTGGACGCTTGCCGGTAACTTGGCAAACCTTAGACATGGTGGAACTCCATTGATTTAGCCAACAGCAAACCTGTGGCCAGTCATAATACAAACAGATTGAATTTATTCAAGGGGCGTTTTATACCAAAAATACGATTAAAAGACAAGCGAATTTACACAAAAGCGCATGCTAAATTGTGTGATAGCTCATGCCTTGATCGTTTTAAAGCTTCGCTTTGAGAAAACATTTCGCTTAAATCTAACTTTGGACTAAAAGCACCTTGTTTTAGTCGTGAAAATACGCTTTTTCATCGCTCAAAGGGCGGTATTTTACCTGTGTTTGAGCGCTGAATTGATAGCTTAAATCATACTTGCATATTTGAACGCAGCACAGATTTTAGCATATTTTTAGGCTTGTTATAAATTGCATGTTTAGATAATGAAATGGACTTTACCGCAAGGTAATAAATGATTTAAAATAAATTAGAGTTTTTGCTCTAAATAATGGGGTGGTAAGGGAAAATGATACAGCCAAAAGCAAGTAAAACCAAGCAACGTATTTTGGAGCTAAGCTTAAACTTATTTAATGAAAAAGGTGAGCGGGCGGTGACAACCAATCACATTGCTGCGGCGTTAAATATGAGTCCGGGGAATTTGTATTATCATTTTTCAAATAAGCAAGAAATTATTAAAGCTATTACTATGCAATATCAGCAAGAAACGCTACAAATGCTTGCATTACCCGAAGGGCGAGCAGTGAGTCCGAATGATAAAATTCATTATTTTCATGTCATGAGTAGTCAACTTTGGCGTTATCGCTTTATTCATCGTGATATTTTTCATTTGGTTGAAAATGATCAAAGCTTTAAAAGTTTATATGCCGACTATTCACAGCAAGTTATGCAACAAGTCAAAAAAATCTATCATGCCTTTGTTGAAGTTGGATTAATGCATTTGAATGCAAGTGAAGCGGAAGCTTTGATTATTAATATTTGGATTGTATTAACTAATTGGACTAACTTCTTATTTATGTCGGGGCATTTGGATGATCAAAACCATTTAGATGAAAAATGGCGCTTACAGGCATTAAGGCAATTGGTGTGTTTGGAAGGACCTTACCTCATGGGTGAAAGTCGAGTGGTTTACGAAAACTTGTTGGCAAATGTTGAGCAAGGGGTGGCTTTTCCACTTGCATAGGACTTGGATGGCATGTGAATGAAAAATAAGTGTGCTTCTTGAAAAAAGGCGGTAGAATGCTCTGCTAAATTTTTCAATGACGAGTGATTGATAGCGACATGAATATGACCACTGCCAATACTGCACGTTTACTTATTACTTGTGAAGACAAGCCGGGTATTGTGCAAGCTGTATCGAGTTTTTTGTATCATCAAGGGGCAAATATTACTGCACTTGATCAATACGCTACAGAGGCGCAAGGTGGACGCTATTTCATGCGCGTTGAATTTGAACTTGAGCATTTGCAATCACGTAAAGATACTTTAATTCAAACCTTCGAGCAAAATGTTGCTGCGCGTTATGAAATGCAATGGCGTTTGGCTTTTGTGGGCGATGTGAAAAAAGTCGGTATTTTGGTCTCTAAAGTTGACCATGCTTTACTTGAACTTTTATGGCGTCATGCGCGTGGTGGTTTAGCATGTGAAATTACCCATGTTATTTCTAACCATGAAGATTTACGTGAGTCGGTTGAAAACTTCGGTATTCCATTTACCGTGATTAAAGTCAGCAAAGACAATAAAGCCGAAGCTTATGCACAAATCCATGAATTGATGAAAGACAACGACTTATTGGTACTTGCACGTTATATGCAAATTTTGAGTGAAGATTTCGTGGCAAATTGGCCAATGAAAATTATCAACATTCATCATTCATTCTTGCCTGCGTTTGTGGGGGCTAATCCGTACAAACAAGCTTATGAAAAAGGCGTGAAATTGATTGGTGCAACGGCACATTATGTGACTGCTGAGCTAGACCAAGGTCCAATCATTGAGCAAGATGTAGAGCGTGTAAGCCATGACTACAGCGTTGAGCAATTACGTGAGTTGGGTGAAGATGTCGAGCGTAATGTGTTGGCACGTGCGGTAAAATGGCATTTAGAAGACCGTATTATTGTAGAAGGCAATAAAACTGTCGTGTTCTAAGCCATTTGAATTGAATAATAAAAAGGCATGTTTTAAAACATGCCTTTTTTGTCTTTAATGATTTTCGTCGGTTGATGAATCATCATCTAATGCGCTGGCTTCAGGAATATCATCCATATTGATTCCTTCGGGCATATGATCATCTTCTTCACTGATGATTGGGATAGCATCAAGATCAATGCCTGCAAGTAAATCATTTCCCATGGCATCGTTTTGTAGGGGGATAACTTGGTTGTTGTCATCTAAAGTGTAGTGTAAGCGTCCTGCCATCACCGAGGCGAGTTCTTCCAAACCTTGTTTATTTAATGATGAAAACAGTTGCATTGAAAATTGTAACTTCATTTTTTTCAAAGCTTGTTTAACTTCAATTAACACTTGGTTCGCAGGGCCACGGTTTAATTTGTCAGCTTTGGTGAGTAAGACGTGCACAAATAGATTACGTGAATGCGCCCACTCTAGCATCATCAAGTCGAAGTGTTGTAAAGGATGGCGAATGTCCATCAATAACACCAAGCCTTGTAAGCTTTTACGGTGAATTAAATAATTCTCTAACTCTTTTTGCCAAACAATTTTCATTGCTTCAGGTACAGCAGCATAGCCATAACCCGGTAAGTCAACCAAGCGTTGGTCGGGGTTGCCCAAGCTGAAGAAGTTAATCATTTGGGTGCGGCCCGGTTTTTTAGACGCACGTGCCAATTGTTTTTGATTGGTTAAGGCATTGATGGCACTGGATTTACCTGCATTAGAACGACCAGCAAAAGCAATTTCATAGCCTGTGTCTTCTACGCACAATGAAAGTTTTGGCGCACTCATTAAAAACTCAGCTCGACGCAGCCAGTTTAGACTTTGCACCGCATAGTCAGTTAACGCAGGATTCACCTTTCTTTCATAGCTAATCTTGGTTTTAGGCGCTAATTTGGCTTTGGTGTCTTTTGATTTCGCATAGCGATGCATAGAGCTTAACTTTTTAATCAATAAATACACAGAGCATTATAAAGGAAGTCGTCACATCAAGCGAATCGGATATTTTAGATTTATTTACAGTGTGAGAAAGGCAATTGCTGAATGGGATGCAGGGGTATTTAAAACATCTTTAAGTCGGTATTGATCTAGAGATTGATAAAATTGTTGAAGTGCTTGATCTAAAATACCTTTTAGACCGCAATGTGCACGTAAGACGCACGGTGGAGTATGACATTCTACAATCTGATGGTCGCCTTGTAAGATACGAACAATGGTGCCTAATTTAAAATCTAGGGTTTTGGGATTGAGTTTTAAGCCACCGCCTTTACCACGTGTGGTGATAATCCATTCTTGTTTAGCCATAAAATGAACTATTTTGACTAAGTGATTTTGGGATACATGCAAGTCTTGAGCGATATCTGCAATCGTATAAGGTACATCGTTCGGGCGAGCAACATACATCAGAATTCTGAGTGCATAATCTGTAAACTTATTGAGTTGCATGAGTTTCACTCAATCTAATGCTGTAAATAGAAAGAGCTAGTCTAACATAGACTAGCCCTATGCAAAACGCAGCACTGATTAGCTGAGTTTTACACCACCTGTACCAAAGGCCTCGCTGTGAATGTTAGCCGCAGGAATACCTCGTGCAACAAGAGCCTGATGTTGTGCTGCCATGAATGGCATTGGTCCACATAGATAATAGTCGGCATTGCTTGGCAAGAATGCAGCATCTATTGATGCTAAATCTAAGCGGCCAATCGCATCATAATCTTGACCTAACACGTCATCTTGATGTGGGAATTCATAAGCAGTGAATGTGCTTAAACGTGGATATTTGGTTTTGGTTTCTTGTATATGTTTTTTCATGGCATGCACTTGGCTACTACGGCAGGCATGAATAAAGTTGACGGGTTGTGGCATATCTAGAGTCACTAATTGATTGAGCATCGCAATCATTGGTGTTAAACCTACACCACCACTAATAAATACATTACGTTTGCTGCTGTCAATTAAATAGAAGTTACCTGTTGGTGCAGACACTTCAATTTCTGAACCTTCGGCCAAACTATGCAACGTACTAGATACCCAGCCACTAGCCAAATCAGCTTTTTCATCTTCACGTTTGACTGAGATGCGTAGGTAATCTGCTTGGGGGCTAGTTGAAAGTGTGTATTGGCGAGGTTGTCTTAAATTCAGTTCGGGTACAAATACGCGGACGGAAATATATTGACCCGCTTCATATTTTGGTAATTCACCGCCATCTACAGGAGTTAAATAGAATGAAGTAATTTCATTACTTTCAACAACTTTTTTGGCAATTTTGAAATTTCTCCAGCCTAACCAGCTGCCTTTTGTCTGTTCATGTTGATCATAAATGGCTTTTTCAGTGCTAATAAAGAGATTGGCCAATTGACCATAAGCAGCAGCCCATGCACCAATCAATGGATCTTCCATTGAAATATTTAGGACTTCACTAATCGAATGTAGCAGGTTTTCACCAACGATGCCGTAGTCGGGCGATTGAATATTTAAGCTCACATGCTTATGCGCAATCATTTCTACCACAGGCAACAGCACAGAAGGATCTTCGATATTTTCTGCATAAGCCAAAACCGCACCTGCTAATGCTTGGGCCTGTGCTCCGCTACGTTGATGACCTAAGTTGAAGGTTTCTTTTAATTCAGGATGATTGCCTAACATACGATTATAAAAATAACCAGTCAGTGCAACGCCATTTTCACGTAATACAGGAACAGTTGCTTTTACTAGGTCAATTTGCTGTGGAGTCATGGTTGATCTCTCTTGGCTATTACTTATAAGATATATTTAAAATACATTTTATAAGGTGTATTTGCAATATATATTTAGAAAAACCATAAAAAAATTAAGGGATAGTGGTTTATCCCTTAATTTACAATCAATTATGTTGCTATTTTTTGCCGAATAATGAACCCAGTAATCCCCGAACTAGTTTTTGACCTGTTGGCCCACCTAAGGTGCGTGCCGCGCTTTTTGCAAAAGTACCAATCACATCTTGAGTGAGTTTTTCTCGCTCGCGCTGAGCTTTTTCTTGGGCTTTTTGCTGCTCACGCGCTAAACGCTCTTGTTCTTTGCTTTGTTGTTCCGACTCCACTTGCATTTGCTGTTGCTGCGCACTTTCGTTAACTTTGCGTTGTAACATTTCATAGGCACTGTCGCGATCGGCTGCATTTTCGTAGGCACCCGCAACAATACTTTGGCTTATTAAAGTTTTGCGTTCTTCAGGGCTGAGTGGGCTAAAAGAGGATTGCGGTGGCATGATCCAACCGCGAGCGACCACTTGCGGCGTGCCTTGTTCGTCTAGGCAGCTAATTAATGCTTCGCCTACGCCAAGCTGTGTGATGACATCACTCACCTGAAGATTAGGATTGGCACGAAATGTATCTGCTGCTGTTTTAACAGCTTTTTGATCTTTTGGCGTGAATGCGCGTAATGCATGTTGAATGCGGTTTCCTAGTTGGCCTAAAACTTTTTCAGGAATGTCTAATGGGCTTTGGCTAATAAAATAAATGCCAACTCCTTTGGATCGAATAAGGCGGATGACTTGCTGAATTTTTTCTTGTAAGGCATCGCTGGCGTTGTCAAACAGTAAATGTGCTTCATCGAAGAAAAACACGAGTTTGGGTTTATCTAAATCGCCAACTTCAGGCAGTTTTTCAAATAGTTCCGATAACATCCACAGCAAAAAGGTTGCATAGAGCTTGGGGGTATTCATGAGTTGATCTGCTGCAAGTAGGTTGATATATCCTTTGCCTGCGCTGTCAGTTTGAATAAAATCGAGAATGTTTAAACTGGGTTCTCCAAAGAATTGTTCTGCGCCTTGATCGCCAAGTGCTAAAAGATTACGTTGAATTGCGCCTAGACTTGCCGGCGAAAGGTTGCCATATTCGGCTTTAAAGTCGGCAGTATTTTCTGTCACGTAGGTGAGCATGGCTTTTAAATCTTTGAAATCAATTAAAAGCAAACCTTGATCGTCTGCAATACGAAATACAGCAGATAGCACACCTTCTTGGGTTTCATTTAAGTTCAGCATCTGTGCGAGCAAAAGTGGGCCAATTTCTGAAATGGTGGCTCGAATAGGGTGGCCTTGCTGACCAAATACATCCCAAAAGATGACAGGAAATGCCTGAAAATCAACATGGTCTATACCCAGTGTATGTATGCGCGCCTCAAATTTTTCCGATGTGCTGCCAGCTTTAGCAATGCTAGATACGTCACCTTTGGCATCCGCCAACAACACTGGTACGCCAATATTAGAGAATTGTTCCGCCAATACTTTTAGGGTAACCGTTTTTCCGGTACCGGTTGCACCCGCAATTAAACCATGTCGATTGACAAATTGTGAATACAATACAATGTCTTCTTGAATGTTGGCTGTATTTTTGGCAATTGTAATTGTTGTTCCCATTTTTTGTCCTTTATATCAATTATTCGAGTGATTGTAATGCCTGTTGAATGTCGTGTATCAGATCATCTGTGCTTTCAAGGCCAATACACAAGCGAACTAAATAACCTTCGCTTAGGTGTGGTGTGGGCAGTTGGCGTATATTCTTAATATCGTAAAGCATCACTAGGCTGATTGGGCCTCCCCAGCTAAAGCCTAGTTTAAACAACTTGAGTTGATCACAAAAGCGACAGATTTCTGAAAAGCTATACTTTTTGTTAAAAATCATGCTGATCAAACCTGCACTTTGTTGTGTCGTGCACACTTGCTGCCAGTGTTGATGTCCGGGTGATTCAGCATCGCTAGGATGTAATATTTGAGTAAAATGAGGTTGTTGTTTTAACCATGCTAAGATTTGTATCGCCGAACGAGATTGCTGCTCGTAGCGTAATTGCATGTGGGGCAAACTTCGCATAATTTGCGCGGCATCATCGCCTGAAATAGAAATGCCTTGTAAAGCATGCATTCTTAACAATTTTAGATGCAATGCGTGATCTTGCGTAACTACACTGCCCATTAAAATATCACCGCCGCCGCTTGGGTATTTTGTCAGCGCGTGTACCGAAACATCAACAGCAAGATGCTGCTCGGAAAAATCAAATGGATTAAACGCCAGTCCCGCGCCCCAAGTGTTATCTAACACCGTTAAAACTTGATGTTGCTGCGCTTTTTTGACTAAGCCAATAAGATCGGGGAATTCAAGTGTGACTGAACCTGCGGCTTCCATCCAAAGCAACTTGGCTTTTTTAGAGGGCTGAAAGCTGTGAAGATCAGTCGGATTATAAATTCGAACATCAATGGTAAATGCGCTGTGTAAATAATTTAAATATTCTACATTGGGGCCATAAAGATTATCGGGGATCCAAACTTCGTCATGGCTGGTTAAAAAGGTGGCATTGACCAATTGAATGGCAGATAAGCCACTGGGTGCAAGTAGGCAAAATTTACCATGTTCAAGTTGAGCAATTTGGTCGGCTAGCGTGTAGGTTGTGGGCGTACCGTGTGTGCCATAACTATAATCATAGGGGTCGCTCCATTTTCGCTCATAAAGCTGTTGTGTATTTTTAAAAAAGATACTTGATGCGCGATAAAGAGGAGGTTGTATGGTTTCAATATATTGTGGTGCACGTCTTGGTGCGTGGATACGTGCTGTTTGAGAGGATTTTTTCATTATGAAGCACTCAAATAGGACAAAGAAGAGTGTGAATGGTGTTTGGACAGTAACTGATTATAAAAAAATGTTAAAGCATTAGAGTAAGTAAAAATATTGGCTTCATTCTTGCTAAATACAAAGTGATATGCAGGCGAGAATAGGATAAAAAATATGAAGCCCCATTTACGTGTTCATTATTTTCAGCACATTGCCGGCGAAGGATTTGGCAGTTGTTATACATTTTTAAAACAGCATCAGGCAAAAATTACCGCAACTGAATTTTTTGCATTACCTGCCGAAACTGCGCTTGAAATAGAGGCGCTACCTCAGGTGGAAGATGTGGATTTATTAATTATTATGGGTGGAACCATGAGTGTTAATGATGAAGCCAATTATCCTTGGTTGAAAATTGAAAAGCGGTGGTTGCGTCGATATTTGGCAACAGGAAAGCCTGTCATTGGGCTGTGTTTGGGTGGGCAGTTGATTGCCAATGCTTTAGGTGCGACCGTCAGTTGTAATCAGCAGCAAGAGCTTGGTTGGACAACGGTGTATCGCACGAATGATGTACCAGCATCATGCTTTGAATTGCCTGATCACTTTAGTGTTTTAGAATGGCATCGGGAATCGTTTGATTTACCTAAAGGCGCAGTGCATTTAGCGCAAACGCAGGTGTGTCGTAATCAAATTTATCAAATGGGCGATAACGTTTTAGGTTTTCAGTTTCACCCTGAAATGACACCTGAAGTTTTACAATTATTTCTAGAAAATGATGATGAATTGGCGTTGTTTGATGGTGAGCGTGTTCATAGTATTGAAAGCTTAAAAACCTCAGGATTGCAGAAATTTATGCAGGGGAATGACCTTTTAAATCGTGCGATTCAATTTGTATTAAAGGCATAACTTCATTTGGGACTGAGTAGGTTAACTTGATTTAAGTCATAGTAGGGTATAGGGGTGAGAACAAATATTACTCAATTATAGTGTGATTAAATCGATTGAAATGCTATAAAATAGGAAAAGATGTTTGCATAATCATTAAACAATGTTTATAATGAGCGACCTCTCAATAAGAGAGCAATTACTCCTGAAACACGTGAGTAATTAATCGTTACAGTCGTGGCATCGATCACGACCTTGGTGATTTTCACTGCCCTTGACACTTGCTTTTTAAATGGTGAGATGCGTCATGGGTGATTCTTTATATATTTGGCTTGGAGTTTACTGGTATGTCTAACCAGAGAATTCGTATCCGTTTGAAGTCTTTTGATCACCGTTTAATTGATCAATCTGCTCAAGAAATCGTAGAAACTGCAAAACGTACTGGCGCACAAGTGTGTGGTCCAATCCCGATGCCTACTCGCATCGAACGTTTTAACGTTTTAACATCACCACACGTAAATAAAGATGCTCGTGACCAATACGAGATCCGTACTTACAAACGTTTGATCGACATCGTTCAACCTACAGATAAAACTGTTGATGCATTGATGAAGTTAGATCTTGCAGCTGGTGTTGATGTTCAGATCGCATTGGGTTAAGGCTTTCGGTTAATTAACGCACTCACGTTAATTCGGCCGCTTTTTTAGAGGTTTATGCACATGGCTATTGGTTTAGTCGGTCGCAAGTGCGGTATGACCCGTATCTTTACAGATGCTGGTGTTTCTGTACCTGTAACAGTGATTGAGGTTGATCCAAACCGCATCACTCAAATCAAAACGCTTGAAACTGATGGTTATCAAGCGATTCAAATCACTACTGGTGAACGTCGCGAATCTCGCGTGACTAACGCTCAGAAAGGTCACTTCGCGAAAGCGGGTGTTGCTGCTGGTCGTTTAGTTCAAGAATTCCGTGCTACAGAAGCTGATCTTGAAGGTCGTGAAGTTGGTGGTACGCTTACCGTTGAATTGTTCACAGTGGGTCAAGTTGTTGACGTAACTGGTCAATCTAAAGGTAAAGGTTTCCAAGGTGGTGTTAAGCGTTGGAACTTCCGTACGCAAGATGCAACTCACGGTAACTCTGTATCTCACCGTGTTCTAGGTTCTACTGGTCAAAACCAGACTCCTGGTCGCGTGTTCAAGGGCAAAAAAATGGCTGGCCATTTAGGTGCTGAACGCGTAACTGTACAGGGTCTTGAAATCGTTTCTATCGACACAGAGCGTTCAGTTCTTGTTGTTAAAGGTGCGATTCCTGGTGCAACAGGTGGCGACGTTATCGTTCGTCCTACTATCAAGGCTTGAGGGGAAATAGCATGAATTTAAATACTGTTTCTGGCTCTGCTGTTGAATTGTCTGAAGTTGCTTTCGGTCGTGAATTCAACGAAGCTCTTGTACACCAAGTAGTTACAGCTTACTTAGCTGGCGGTCGTCAAGGTTCTAAAGCACAAAAATCACGTGGCGAAGTATCTGGTGGTGGTCGTAAGCCATTCCGTCAAAAAGGTACTGGCCGTGCGCGTGCTGGTTCTATTCGTAGCCCAATCTGGGTTGGCGGTGGTAAAACTTTTGCTGCACGTCCACAAGACTGGTCTCAAAAAGTAAACCGTAAAATGTACCGTGGTGCAATGCAATGTATCTTAGCTGAACTTGTTCGCCAAGATCGTCTTGTATTAGTTGAAGAGTTTGCTGTTGCAGCTCCTAAAACTAAAGAATTGCTTGCTAAGCTTAACGGCTTAAATGCTGCTCGTGCATTGATCGTAACTGATGCTGTAGATGAGAACTTATATCTTGCAGCGCGTAACATTCCACATGTAGATGTGGTTGATGCTACTGCAATTGATCCAGTTAGCTTGATCGCGTTTGATAAAGTTGTTATGTCTGTAGCTGCTGCTAAGAAAATTGAGGTAGAACTCGGATGAACAACGAACGTATCTATCAAGTCCTACGCGGACCAGTATTCTCAGAAAAAGCACAAGTTTTAGGCGAAACTGCAAACGTTCAAGTTTTCAAAGTTGACATCAATGCAACTAAACTTGAAATCAAAAAAGCAGTTGAGCAGCTTTTTGGTGTAGATGTGTTAAAAGTAAACACAACTATTACAAAAGGTAAATCTAAGCGCTTTGGTAAAACATTAGGACGTCGTTCTGATGTTAAAAAAGCATACGTCACCCTGAAAGCTGGCCAAGATGTTGAAATGGCTGACTTGGGCGATACCGCTGAAAGCGCAGCGGAATAAGGACGAAGTTAATGCCTATTCAAAAATGTAAGCCAACGTCTCCAGGACGTCGCTTTGTTGAAAAAGTGGTTCATAGCCACCTTCACAAAGGTAAGCCTTTTGCAGCGTTGGTAGAAGCTAAAAAACGTACTGGTGGCCGTAATAACAACGGTCATATTACGACTCGTCACGTTGGTGGCGGTCATAAGCAGAACTACCGTATTGTTGACTTTAAACGTAACAAAGATGGTATTCCTGCAACTGTAGAGCGTATCGAATACGATCCTAACCGTACTGCACACATTGCACTTGTATTGTATGCTGATGGTGAGCGTCGTTATATCATCGCACCTAAAGGCTTGCGTGCTGGCGATAAAGTACAATCTGGTAACGATGCTCCAATTCGTCCAGGTAACTGCTTGCCACTTCGCAACATGCCAATCGGTTCTACACTTCACAACCTTGAACTTAAAATCGGTAAAGGCGCGCAATTAGCTCGTTCTGCTGGTACTTCGGTTCAGTTGTTGGGTCGTGATGGTTCTTACGCGATTGTTCGTCTACGTTCAGGCGAAATGCGTAAAGTCCATGTTGAATGCCGTGCTGTAATTGGTGAAGTTTCTAACCAAGAAAACAACCTTCGTTCATTGGGTAAAGCTGGTGCTGCGCGCTGGCGTGGTGTTCGTCCTACCGTTCGTGGTATGGCGATGAACCCAGTAGACCATCCACACGGTGGTGGTGAAGGGCGTAGCAAAGGTATTCAACCTGTAAGCCCATGGGGTCAAAAAGCGAAAGGGTACAAGACTCGTACCAATAAGCGTACGACTAAGATGATTATCCGCGATCGTCGCGTCAAGTAAGGAATCTAAATAATGCCTCGTTCATTAAAAAAAGGTCCGTTCGTCGACGCGCATTTGTTCGCTAAAGTTGAAGCTGCTATTGCTGCTAACAACCGTAAGCCGATCAAAACGTGGTCTCGTCGCTCGATGATCCTTCCAGATTTTGTTGGTTTAACAATTTCTGTTCACAATGGTCGTAACCATGTTCCAGTAATTATTTCTGAGCATATGGTTGGTCATAAACTCGGTGAATTCGCGCCAACTCGTACCTATCGTGGTCACGGTGTTGACAAGAAATCTAAACGTTAATAGGTGTCCTGATGGAAGTAACTGCTAAATTACGCGGTGCCGCTATCTCGGCACAAAAGGTACGTTTGGTTGCAGATCTTATCCGTGGCAAATCTGTTGCTCACGCGCTTAATATCTTGAACTTCAGCAATAAAAAAGCTGCGGCGATTGTTAAAAAAGCTTTAGAATCTGCGATTGCAAACGCTGAACATAACAACAGTTTAGATGTAGATGATCTTAAAGTTTCTACGATTTACGTTGATGAAGGTGTAAGCCTTAAACGTATTATGCCACGTGCTAAAGGCCGTGCAGATCGTATTACTAAGCGTACTTGTCACATCACCGTTAAGGTAGGGGTTTGATATGGGTCAGAAGGTTCATCCAATCGGTATCCGCCTAGGTGTTGTGAAACGTCATAACGCTAACTGGTATGCGAGTCCGAAACAATACGCTGAATACTTGCTTAAAGATCTTCAAGTTCGTGAGTTTTTAACTAAAAAACTTAAAAACGCGATGATCAGCAATATTCTTATCGAACGTCCTACCGGCGCTGCTAAAGTAACAATTAGCACTGCTCGTCCTGGTATCGTTATCGGTAAAAAAGGCGAAGACATTGAGAAATTACAGCGTGAACTTACCACTATTATGGGTGTTCCTGCGCAAGTAAGCATCAACGAAATCGATCGTCCAGACTTAGATGCGCGTTTAGTTGCTGAAGCAATCGCTTCTCAATTAGAAAAGCGTGTAATGTTCCGTCGTGCTATGAAGCGTGCGGTTCAAAACACCATGCGTGCTGGCGCGAAAGGTATTAAAGTTGAAGTTTCAGGTCGTCTTGGTGGTGCAGAGATTGCGCGTACTGAGTGGTATCGTGAAGGTCGTGTACCTTTGCATACACTTCGTGCAGACATCGACTACGCGACTATGCGTGCAGAAACTACTTACGGTACGATTGGTGTTAAAGTTTGGATTTTCCGTGGTGAGATCTTAGGTGGCATGAAACAAGTCATGAACCCTGCTCCTGCTGAAGAACGTCCAGCTAAACGCGGTCGTGGTCGTGGTGAAGGTCAAGAGCGTCGTGGTCGTCGTTCAGACCGTGCTGCTGACAAGGGAGAATAATCCATGTTGCAACCTAAACGTACCAAATTCCGTAAAGTGCAAAAAGGCCGTAACACTGGTCTAGCACATCGTGGTAGTACAGTATCATTTGGTACAATCGCAATTAAAGCGACTGAACGTGGTCGTATGACTGCGCGTCAGATCGAAGCTGCGCGTCGTACCATTAGCCGTCGTATTAAACGTGGTGGTAAGATCTTTATCCGCGTATTCCCAGACAAACCAATTACTGAAAAACCATTAGAAGTTCGTATGGGTAAAGGTAAGGGTTCAGTGGAATACTGGGTTTGTCAAATCCAACCAGGTAAGATCCTGTACGAAATTGAAGGTGTTAGCGATGAGTTGGCTGCAGAAGCGTTCAAGCTTGCTGCTGCTAAACTTCCGTTTAAAACCACTATCGTGACTCGGACGGTAATGTAATGAAAACTAAAGATCTACGTGAAAAGTCGGTAGAAGAGTTGAAAGCTTTGCTTGATGAGCAACAGCTTAACCAATTCCGTCTTCGTATGGCAAAAGCAACTGGTCAATTGGGCAAATCGCACGAAGTGCAAGTTGCTCGTAAGGCAATTGCTCGTATCAAGACACTCCTAACCGAAAAACAGGGGAACGGGCAATGAGTGAAAAAACAGTCCGCACGTTAACCGGCAAAGTCGTAAGCGACAAAATGGACAAGTCTATTGTTGTGCTTATTGAACGCCGCGTTCAACACCCGTTGTATGGCAAATCAATCCGCCGTTCAACAAAATTACACGCTCATGATGAGAACAATACCGCTAAAGCTGGCGATATCGTAACCATCAAAGAAAGCCGCCCAATTTCTAAAACTAAAGCTTGGACTTTAGTGGAAGTAGTTGAAGCTGCTGCTGAGTAATTAGACGTATCTGTTGCATCATCGGTCAATTTCGGGTATTCTTTGTGCCTTTGAAATTGCGACCGGTGATGCTCGGTTTTGGAGTAGGGCAATGATTCAAACCGAAAGTATGCTAGACGTAGCAGACAATAGTGGTGCTCGCCGCGTACAATGTATCAAAGTACTAGGTGGTTCACATCGTCGTTATGCTTCTGTTGGCGACATTATTAAAGTTACTGTAAAAGAAGCAATTCCACGTGGCCGTGTTAAAAAGGGCGACGTGATGAATGCAGTTGTAGTACGTACAAAGTTTGGTATTCGTCGTCCAGACGGTTCTGTAATCCGTTTTGATGACAATGCTGCTGTATTGTTAAACAACAACAAAGCACCGATTGCAACTCGTATTTTTGGACCAGTGACTCGTGAACTTCGTACTGAACAGTTTATGAAGATTATTTCATTGGCTCCTGAAGTTCTATAAGAGGCAATCATGGCTAAGATTAAAAAAGGCGATACGGTTATCGTGATCGCAGGTAAAGAAAAAGGCAAACAAGGTGTTGTTTTGTCTGTTTCTGAAGACCGTGTTAAGGTTGAAGGCCTTAACTTAGTGAAGAAGCACCAGAAAGCAAACCGTGCAACGGGTGCTGAAGGCGCTATCATTACTCAAGAAGCTTCGCTTCATATCTCAAACGTGGCAGTTTTTAATGCTACAACCCAAAAGGCTGACCGTGTTGGTTACCAAGTGATTGAAGGCGTGAAAACTCGCGTTTACAAATCAAATGGTGAATCAGTGGCGGTAGCGAAGTAATAGGTTGAAAAAGGCAATGGCCAGACTTAAAACACGTTACAACGACGAACTTAAGGCTCAATTAAAAGAAGTATTGGGTCTTGAGAATGTGATGGATATTCCTCGCATCACAAAAATCACGATCAACATGGGTGTTGGCGCAGCTGCTGCTGACAAAAAACTCCTTGATGGTGCTCTAGCTGATATGCAAGCAATTGCTGGTCAAAAACCAGTTCTTACGCTTGCTCGTAAATCAATCGCTGGTTTCAAAATCCGTGATGGTTGGCCGATCGGTTGTAAAGTTACTTTACGCGGCGAACGCATGTACGAATTCTTAGACCGTTTGATCTCAATCGCGATCCCTCGTATCCGTGACTTCCGTGGTTTCTCTTCGAAATCATTTGACGGTCGTGGTAACTACTCAGTGGGTCTTAAGGAACAAATCATGTTCCCTGAAATCGATTTTGATAAGATTGATCGTATTCGTGGTATGGATATTACCATCACTACGACTGCTCGCACCGATGACGAAGGCCGTGCGCTTATGCGTGCATTCGGCTTCCCGTTCAAATAAGAGGTCGATATGGCTAAGAAAAGTATGATTAATCGCGAATTGAAACGCGAAGCTACTGTTGCTAAATTTGCTGCAAAACGTGCTGAATTAAAAGCTGTTATTGCAAATGTAAATGCTAGCGACGAAGAGCGTTTCGATGCGATGATGAAGTTACAAGCGTTACCACGCAATGCATCTCCTGTACGTCTACGTAACCGTTGTGGTTTAACTGGTCGTCCGCATGGTTTCTTCCGTAAGTTCGGCTTAAGCCGTAACAAATTACGTGATACCGTAATGCAAGGTGATGTACCTGGCGTTGTTAAGGCAAGCTGGTAAGGAGCACTATAAATGAGTATGCAAGATACCGTTGCCGACATGTTAACTCGTGTTCGTAACGCACAAATGGCAAAAAAACAAACTGTTTCTATGCCAAACTCTAAGCTCAAAGTTGCTATTGCAAACGTATTAGAGCAAGAAGGTTATATCTCTGGTGTTGAAGTTTCTCAAGAAGAAGCCAAAGCAACTTTGACTTTAACTTTAAAATATTTCGAAGGCAAACCAGTTATCGAAACTGTGAAGCGTGTAAGCCGTCCAGGTCTACGCCAATATCGCGGTAAAGATAAACTACCAAGCGTTAAGCAAGGTTTAGGTATTGCAATTGTTTCTACAAGCAAAGGCATCATGACTGATCGCGCTGCACGTGCTGCAGGCGTTGGTGGTGAAGTTATTGCTTTTGTTTCTTAATAGGTGATTCCTCATGTCTCGTGTGGCTAAAGCCCCAGTAACTGTACCCGCTGGTGTTACAGTTACTCAGAACGGCCGGCAGGTCGAAGTGAAAGGCAGCAAAGGTACTTTGTCTTTCAACCTGCATGCGCTGGTCGAGCTAAAACAGGAAGAAGGTAAACTTCAACTTGCTCCGGTTCAAGAGTCGAAAGATGCTTGGATGCAGGCAGGTACTGCTCGCGCTGTATTAAACAACCTTGTAAAAGGTGTTAACGAAGGCTTTGAACGTAAGTTACAACTTATCGGTGTTGGTTATAAAGCTGCGGTTAAAGGAAACATTGTTCATTTGAACCTTGGTTTCTCGCATCCAATCGACTACACATTGCCTGAAGGTGTAACTGCTGAAACTCCAACTGCAACTGAAATTGTTTTGAAATCTGCAAACAAACAGATGTTGGGTCAAGTAGCTGCAAATATCCGTTCTTACCGTGCTCCTGAACCGTATAAAGGTAAAGGTGTTCGTTATTCGGATGAAGTTGTTCTTCGTAAAGAAGCTAAGAAGAAATAAGGCGCGAGGTTCTTATGAACGAAAAGAAACAAACCCGTTTGCGTCGTGCGAAAAGCACACGCTTGCACATTCGTGCATTGGGTGCGACTCGTTTGTGTGTAAACCGCACGCCGCGTCACATCTATGCGCAAGTTATCTCAGCAGATGGTGGCAAAGTATTAGCGCAAGCTTCTACTTTAGATGCCTCTTTACGTGCTGGTTCTACAGGTAACGTAGATGCAGCTACTAAAGTAGGTGCTTTAATCGCAGAACGCGCGAAAGCTGCTGGTGTAACGAAAGTTGCATTTGACCGTTCTGGTTTTAAATATCATGGTCGTATCAAAGCCTTGGCTGATGCTGCTCGTGAAAACGGCTTGGAGTTCTAATCATGGCTAAAGTTGAACAAAACGAAGGTCTTGTTGAAAAGCTGGTTGCCGTTGATCGTGTAGCCAAAGTTGTTAAGGGTGGTCGTATCTTCTCTTTCACAGCATTAACTGTTGTGGGTGATGGTAATGGTCGCGTAGGTTTTGGTCGTGGTAAAGCACGTGAAGTTCCAGCTGCTATTTCTAAAGCACTTGAAGCTGCTCGTCGCAACATGATCACTGTAGATTTGGCTGGTACAACTCTACAGCATCCTGTGAATGCTCGTCATGGTGCAAGCCGTGTATATATGCAACCTGCTTCAGAAGGTACTGGCGTAATCGCTGGTGGCGCAATGCGTGCTGTTCTTGAAGCTGCTGGTGTACATAACGTACTTGCTAAATGTTACGGTTCTACAAATGCTGCTAACGTAGTAAACGCAACTTTCAAAGGTTTGCGTGATATGACTTCTCCTGAGAAAGTCGCTGCGAAACGTGGTCTTTCAGTAGCACAAATTCAAGGGTAATCAATCATGAAAACGATTAAAGTTACCCAGACTAAATCTTCTTCGCATCGTTTGAAAAATCACAAACTTTGCCTTCAAGGTTTAGGTCTGCGTCGCATCGGTCATACTGTAGAAGTGCAAGATACTCCTTCTAACCGTGGTATGATCAATAAAGTCTACTATATGGTTAGTGTAGAGGAATAAGCCATGACTCTGCGTTTAAATGAACTTGCGCCTGCAGAAGGTGCTAAACGTGAAAATCGTCGTCTAGGCCGTGGTATCGGTTCTGGCGTTGGTAAGACTGGTGGCCGTGGTGTTAAAGGCCAAAACTCACGTAAAAGTGGTGGTACGCGTCCAGGTTTTGAAGGCGGTCAAACAGCGATTTATCGTCGTTTGCCTAAATTCGGCTTTACTAGCCAAATCGCTTTGAAAACTGCTGAAGTACGTTTGTCTGAGTTGACTAAAGTGGAAGGCGACATTGTTAGCCTAGAAACTTTAAAAGCTGCAAACGTTGTACGTCGCGACCAAACTCGTGCGCGTGTTGTGCTTTCTGGTGAAATTACTCGTGCATTCACTGTTCAAGGTGTTGCATTGACTAAAGGCGCTAAAGCTGCAATCGAAGCTGCTGGCGGTAAAGTCGAGGAGTAATACGAGTGTCTATGTCTCCTAGTTCTTCAGGTCATGTGAACATGATGAAAGGTCAACCGTTTCATGTGAAATACCGTGAAATTATTCGTCGTATGATGTTTCTCATCGGCGCATTGTTGGTCTTTCGACTAGGATCGCATATTCCAGTACCAGGCATTAATAATGCTGCGCTTGAGCAATTGTTTAATGCAAACCAAGGTACAATCCTTGGTTTGTTTAACATGTTCTCAGGTGGTGCATTACAACGAATGTCAATTCTTGCCTTGGGGATTATGCCGTATATTTCTGCATCAATTATTGTGCAGCTAATGTCTACAGTAATTCCATCACTCGAAGCTTTGAAAAAAGAGGGTGAGCAAGGAAAGCGTAAAATTAATCAATATACGCGTCAGGGCACATTAATCTTGGCTCTTGTTCAAGCGACAGGTATGTGTGCAGGTTTAATTGGTCAAGGGATTACCCTCACCAATGGCTTAGCATTCTATATTCCTGCGGTGAGTTCATTGGTTGCAGGTACGATGTTCTTGATGTGGCTTGGCGAGCAAATTACCGAACGTGGGATTGGTAATGGTATCTCGATGATTATTTTTGCAGGGATTGTAGCAAATTTACCAAATATGGTGTTGCAACAAGTTTCGGCAGTTGAAAATAGTCAAACAAGCGTAATTGGTTTAGCTGTAATGGGTTTGATCTCATTGGCAGTTCTTGTGGCAATTGTCTATATTGAAAAGGCACAGCGTCGCATTACTGTTAACTATGCCCAAAAGCAACAAGGTCGTCGCATTTTTACCGCTCAGCAAACTCATTTGCCATTAAAAATTAATATGGCAGGGGTAATTCCAGCAATCTTTGCGAGTTCTTTACTGCTGTTTCCAGCAAGTTTAGGACAGTGGGTTGGTGGTGCTGACAAAGATGCAGGATTCTTGAAGCGTTCATTACAAGAATTGGCACTGGTATTGTCGCCTGGGCACACTTTGTATTTGGTGCTTTTCGGTGCGTTAATTATATTTTTCTGTTATTTTTATACCGCGCTTGTATTTAGCCCGAAAGAAGTAGCTGAGAATTTAAAACGCAGCGGAGCGTATGTGCCTGGTATTCGTCCAGGTGAGCAAACGGCTCGTTATTTAGATCATATTCTCAATCGTTTGACGTTTATTGGGGCAATTTATATTACACTGATCTGCCTAATGCCAATGATCTTACAAAGTTCATTTAATATGACGGTAAACGTTGGTGGTACATCATTGTTAATTGTTGTTGTCGTAGTGATGGATTTTATGGCCCAATTACAGGCACATTTAACCTCACACCAATATGACAATCAAACGCTCATGAGAAAAACGACCGCTCATCCGAAGGGATAAGCGTACTTAGAGGTTTCATCATGAAAGTACAAGCTTCTGTAAAGAAAATTTGTGGTAGCTGTAAAGTTATCCGTCGTAATGGGGTGATTCGCGTAATTTGCAGCGCTGAACCTCGTCATAAGCAGCGTCAAGGTTAATTATTTAACCTAGACCTGTTGATTTCAGTAGGCAAATTAGGTTACTATCCGCCCCTCAAGATTTTTGTGGGGCGGTTGATTATCTCTGCTGCCTTTTTGGAGAAAGTGAATGGCTCGTATTGCCGGTGTAAACATTCCGGATAACAAGCATGCTGTTATCTCCCTTACGTATATTTTTGGTGTTGGTCGCCACACTGCTAAGAACATCTTAGCTGCTGTTGGTATCGCCACTACTACTAAAGTACGTGAGTTGGACGATGCACAGCTTGATGCGATTCGTGCAGAAGTTGCTAAGGTTCCGACCGAAGGTGACTTACGCCGCGAAATTTCCATGAACATTAAACGTTTAATGGATTTAGGCTGCTACCGTGGTCTTCGTCATCGTCGTAGCTTGCCTGTCCGCGGTCAACGCACCAAAACTAACGCACGTACCCGTAAAGGTCCGCGCAAACCGATTAAAAAGTAAGATTTTCTGGAAGCTAAAAGATGGCTAAAGATACTCGCACACGCAAGAAGGTCACTCGTACCGTCTCTGAAGGTGTTGCACACATTCACGCGTCTTTTAATAACACCATTGTAACGATTACCGATCGTCAAGGTAATGCATTGGCTTGGGCCACCTCAGGTGGACAAGGCTTCCGTGGTTCACGTAAATCAACTCCGTTTGCTGCTCAGGTAGCTGCTGAAGTTGCTGGTAAAGCAGCTTTGGATTACGGTTTGAAAAACCTAGACGTCCTTGTAAAAGGTCCTGGTCCAGGTCGTGAGTCTGCGGTTCGTGCATTAGGCGCAGTGGGTTATAAGATCAACAGCATTACCGATGTGACACCAATTCCTCACAACGGTTGCCGTCCACCTAAAAAACGTCGCGTGTAAGGAGAAACATTCATGGCTCGTTATATTGGTCCAAAATGCAAACTCTCTCGCCGCGAAGGGACAGACCTGCAATTAAAATCTGGCGTTAAACCGTTTGACGTCAAAACTAAAAAGCATGCTAAAGCGCCTGGTCAACATGGCCAAGCTCGCGGTAAGCAATCTGAGTATTCACTACAATTACGTGAAAAACAAAAAGTACGTCGTATGTACGGTGTGTTAGAGCGTCAATTTAGTAACTACTATAAAGAAGCAGCTCGTGTTAAAGGCGCAACAGGTGAAAACTTGTTGAAATTGCTTGAAAGCCGTCTTGATAACGTTGTTTATCGTATGGGTTTCGGTTCTACACGTGCAGAAGCTCGTCAGCTAGTTTCTCACCGTTCTATTACTTTAAATGGCCGTCGTGTTAACATTGCGTCTATTCAAGTAAAAGCTGGTGATGTGATTGCTGTACATGAAGGTGCTAAAACACAATTACGTATTAAAAACGCAATTGAATTAGCAACTCAACGTGGCATTCCTTCTTGGATGGAAATTGACCATTCTAAGTTTGAAGGTACGTTTAAAGCTGCACCAGATCGTTCAGATCTACCTGCTGAAATCAACGAAAGCTTAATCGTAGAGTTGTATTCTAAATAATCCTTGAGGTAGCAATAAATGACGCGTACTGCAAACGAGTTTCTAACTCCGCAAGCGATCAAGGTCGAAGCGGTGAGCGGGACCTCGGCAAAAGTGATTCTTGAACCGTTAGAGCGTGGTTTTGGCCATACTCTTGGTAATGCTTTACGTCGCATTCTATTGTCTTCTTTACCTGGCGCTGCTGTGGTTGAAGTAGAGATAGAAGGCGTCGAGCACGAGTACAGTACTTTAGAAGGCTTGCAGCAGGACATCGTCGAGCTCTTGCTGAACCTAAAAGGATTGTCGATTAAGCTGTTCGATCAAAACGAAGCATACCTTACATTAGAAAAACAAGGTCCAGGCGATGTTACTGCTGCTGACCTTCGTTTACCTCATAATGTAGAGTTGGTTAACCCTGAACATTTGATTGGTACTTTAAGTGCTTCTGGCTCATTAAAAATGCGCTTGAAAGTTTCTCAAGGCCGTGGTTATGAAACATCTGATTCGCGTTTCCCTGAAGGTGAAACTCGTCCTGTAGGTCGCCTACAGTTAGATGCATCTTATAGCCCGATCAAACGTGTGTCTTACACTGTAGAAAATGCACGTGTAGAACAACGTACTGACCTTGATAAGCTCGTCATTGATCTTGAAACTAACGGTACTGTTGATCCTGAAGAAGCGATTCGCAAAGCAGCAACAATTTTGCAACAACAAATTGCAATTTTTGTTGATCTTCAGAAAGATCAAGCACCAGTAGCTCAAGAGCCACGTGAAGAAGTTGATCCAATTTTGCTTCGTCCAGTAGATGATCTCGAGCTTACTGTTCGTTCTGCTAACTGTTTGAAAGCAGAAAATATTTACTACATTGGTGATCTTGTGCAACGTACTGAAGTTGAGTTGTTAAAAACTCCTAACTTAGGTAAAAAATCGTTGACTGAGATTAAAGATGTTTTAGCTTCGAAAGGCTTGCAACTCGGCATGCGTTTAGAAAACTGGCCACCAGCTAGTTTACGCATGGACGATCGTTTCGCCTATCGTAGCCGTTAATTAAGTAGGACTATCACCATGCGTCATCGTAATAGTGGTGTGAAATTAGGCCGTACAAGCAGCCACCGTAAGGCGTTGTTTCAAAACTTAACAAATGCTTTAGTAGAGCACGAGTTAATTAAAACAACGGTTCCTAAGGCGAAAGAACTTCGTCGTGTTGCTGAGCCTTTAATCACTTTAGCTAAAAACGATACTGTAGCAAACCGTCGCTTAGCGTTTGCTCGTACTCGTTCAGCTGCAACTGTTGGTAAATTATTTACCGTTCTTGGCCCTCGTTACAAATCACGTAACGGCGGTTATCTACGTGTTCTTAAAGCGGGCTTTCGTGCAGGTGATGCTGCACCGATGGCTTACGTTGAGCTAGTAGATCGTGAAGTTAACGCTTCTGCAGAATAATTAACAGTTATTCAAAAAAGGTCGGTTTTTTAAACCGACCTTTTTTATGGAAAATACTTAAGATAAAACAATAAGCATGGTGTTTTTAAACAATCTTGCTAAACTGATTCAATGATTTTTACAATAATGTGGATGGGTCATGAGCGAAACAGAACAGTTAACCCTAGAGGAACGTAAAGTCATTTACCGCGCTCGTCGTGGCTTGAAGGAAATTGACATTTATTTTGATCCTTATGTAAAAAATAATTATTTGAGTGCCAATGCAGCAGAAAAAGCATTATTTGCTGAGTTGGTCGAGCAAGAAGACCCTGATTTATTGGATTGGTTTATGGAGGTTGGTGAATCACCACGTGAAGAACTCAAACAACTGATTCAAAAGCTTAAAGACGATGTCTATCAATCGGCACATATTTAAATTAAAACCAAGCAAAATTGCTTGGTTTTTTCAAATGGGCATTGGTTTAATCTTGATTTATGCGGCCGTTCAGTTGATGCCTTGGTGGCAAATTGTGATTTTAACTATGTTGTTTGTATTGACGCTGTATGGGTTTATCCGAACTTTTCCTAAATTGGATGAGTGTGCATATTTAGATGGGACGGATTGGACATTAAAATTCATTGGTCAAGCACAGACAACTACAGGTCAATTGAAGCAAGTGATTGATCATCGTTTATATGTGGTTTTGTATTGGACAGATGCTCGGCAAAAACCGAGTGTGATTTGGCAAGATCAGCTTGATTTAGCTCAATGGAAAATTTTAAAAACTTTAGCGCAATTACATACTCAAAATTTGAAATTGAATTAAAATGATTTTCCCTTCTCGATGCCGAGAAGGGGTGATTAAATTTTAACGGACGTTGGTAAGTTTATTTTTGCTGTGCCAATTGTTGTTCGAGTAACTTAATTTGTTCTTCTTTTAACTGAATCAGCTTGTCGGCATCTTGATGCTGAGCTTGTAACGTTTGTTGCTGCGTTTTAAGTTGTTTCTCAATATCTTTGAGTTTGTCTGTCTCTTCTTGAACAAGTGACTGATTCTTTGGCATAGCTTGCGTTACGATACCATCATCGACTAAAGCAGCTGTGCTTTGAGGCATAGAGGCACTACTGTCTGGTACTGATGCAGACTGATCTACAGGTACCGATGCTTCTACTACTTTTGGTGCTGCTGTAATTTCCGCAGGTGGTGGTGTTTGAGTTGCTGGCGTATTACTCTTCGATGTAGCAAAGCTTCGCCATAAAAAGAGTGCTGCACACATTGCAACTAAAATCGCAATGACAATCCAAAATAATAAACGATTGGGTTTTTTATGATTTGGCATGTTTTCGCGAATTCTATTGAGGTGAACGAGGACGAAATTGAATGACACCGATTTCATCGGGTACGGCACTTTGTGCAGCTGCAAGATCAACTTTGGTCGGTCGATTTTCATTATAGCCGCATTCAATACATTCAATCCATTCATGCTCATGTTCGGTAAGCATGACCACGCGATCAAGCGCATCACATTTTGGGCATTTTGCACCTGCGATAAAACGTTTTTTCATGTGGTCTGCTCCGAGCATAAGCTAAAACCCCGCTAGTTTAAGCTTTTTTAAGCATTCGTCCAACCTTGGTGACGCAATAAGGCATCAATTTTTGGTTCTCGACCACGAAATTGCACAAAAGCATCTAAAGCGGAATTTTTCCCACCAACAGCTAAAATAGCTTTTCTAAATTCGCTCCCTGTTTTGGTATTAAAAATACCTTCTTGTTCGAAACGATCAAATGCATCGCTTGCCAAGACTTCCGCCCATTTATACGAATAATAGCCTGCGGCATAGCCACCTGCGAAAATATGGCTAAAGCTATGCTGGAAGCGGTTGCTTGCTGTGGCTGGCATAACAGCATATTTTTGACGAATAGAATCTAAGGTGTTTTGAATGCCTTTTGCATTCAGTGCAGGTGTATGGCTATGAATTTCTAAATCGAATAATGCAAATTCGACTTGGCGCAGCGTTTGCATGCCTGATTGGAAGAACCGTGCAGCTAATAGGGCATTGAGTAAATCTTGTGGTAAAGCACTTTGGTTTTCGATGTGTGAGCTGAGTAAATCAAGACTTTCTTTGTCCCATGTCCAAAACTCCATGAATTGGCTCGGCAATTCAACTGCATCCCATGCCACACCATGTGTGCCCGCCACAGAAATATTATCAACTTCGGTAAGCAAGTGATGTAAACCGTGACCAAATTCATGGAATAAGGTGAGTACTTCATCGTGCGTAAGCAGCGCCGCTTGTTTGGCCACAGGTGGTGTGAAATTACAGACTAAATAGCAAATGGGAAGTTGGAGTCCATTTTGGGTTTGCATACGTGAACGGAAGCCGCTCATCCATGCACCACCACGTTTACCTGTGCGGGCATATAAATCGAGATAAAATCCGCCCAATACTTTGCCTTGTTCCATAATTTCAAAATAACGGACATCCTCTTGCCATACAGGCGCTTGACGTTCGATAATTTCAATACCATATAGACGCTGTGCAATTTGAAATAAGCCATCTACAATTTTTGGTGCAGGGAAGTACGCTTTCAACGTTTCTTCAGATAAATTAAATTGTTGCTGTTTCAACTTTTCTGAATAATAGCTACTGTCCCACGGTTTTAAATTATCAATGCCATCAGCTTGCGCAATTGCTTTAAGCTCAGCAAGTTCTTGCTTTGCAGGTGCACGTGCATGTTCGGCTAAATCGACCAAAAATTGATGTACCGTTGTCACATTGGGTGCCATTTTACTTGCCAATGAATATTCAGCAAAATTGGCAAAGCCAAGCAAGATTGCCATTTCTTGACGTAAGCTTAAAATTTCTTCCATCAAAGGCGTATTGTCGTATTCGATATGCGCAGATTGCTCTGAAGCGCGGGTGGTATAAGCTGTATAAATTTCTTCACGTAGTGGTCGATGTGCTGCATAGGTCATAATCGCCAAATACGAAGGAAAATCGAGCGTCGCAACAGGTTGCTCTAATTCACGCTGTTGACCATATTGCTTGAGCAATTCCACGCTGCTTTGTGGCAAGCCTGTAAGTTCTTCATCGCTTAATGGTTTAAAATAGGCTTGTGTGGCATCTAATACATGATTCGAAAACTCAGAGGACAGTTGCGATAAACGCGCTGAAATTTCAGCATAGCGTTTTTTGGCTGTACCTTCTAAAGCCACACCCGACAATTTAAAGTCACGTAAAGCCAGCGAAATTGCACTTTGCTGTGCCTCACTCAGGCTTGAAAATTCAGCACTGTCGTGAACGTGTTGGTAGGTTTGATACAACGCAGTGTGTTGCCCCAATTGGGTGTAATACTCGCTTAACGCCGGCAATAACGATTGATAAAGTTCGCGGGTTTGCGCATTACTCATCACTGAATTTAGATGCGATAAAATTCCCCATGCTTCACTCATATTGTTTTCGAGCGTATCCATTTGGGTCAAAATATGTAGTTGTTGCTGAAATTCGCTAGGGGCTTGGGTCAGTGTGGCTAAAAACTCTTGACCTTGAGCTATGCTGGTTTCAATGTCTTGCTTGAGTTGTTCAAGTTTAATTTGGTCAAATTGTGGAATTGGAAGTGTTGCTGCGCTTAAAGTCATCGTATTGCCAGAAATTTTAAAAAGATTAACTTTAATGTGCGTCTTGTATCAGTAGAAATCAAGTCTAAAATGGATTGAGACCTTATTGCATGGTCTTTCTAGTCATAATTTAGTAATTTAAAGTTTATTGCATAAAAATAAAGAGAGCCGAAGCTCTCTTTATTTTGATTAAAAGGTTAGTCACTCTTTGCCTTGGCATTGGACTTTTTCTTTTTCACTTTTGTTTTTTTCTTGGCTTTTTCAGATTTATCGGTTGCTTTTGCTGAGGCCTTTTTATTGGGCTTCTTGGCATAAGCGTTTGACTTATCTTTACGCTTTTCTTTTTTACGCGGTGGTTTTTCACCCTCTTGTTTTGACGTAGTATTTGAAACGATTTCTTCAACTGCTTGTGCTTTGGTAACGCGTGGCGCACGACTGCGTACAGGGCGGCCTGCATGCGTGACTTGGCTAAGCAATTCAAAATCGATTTTACGTTCTGCTAAATTCACACCTGCAACTTTAATTTTCAGTTCATCACCTAAACCAAAAATTTGCCCACGGTTTTGACCAATTAAGGTTTGGCTTGCAATATCGTAAACAAAGAAATCATCACCTAATTGGCTAATATGAATCATGCCGTCGATATAAAAATCTTTGAGCGTAACAAACAAACCAAATTCGGCAACTGCACTAATTTGGCCAATAAATTCCTCACCTAAATGCTGTTGCATGTAGTGGCATTTTAACCACGAGGTCACGCTACGCGATGCTTCATCGGCACGGCGTTCGGTTTTAGAGAATTGCTCACCTGCATCATCGAGGGCTGCACCAGAAAGCGGTGATTTTTTCTGTTCTAAATGTGCTTTGATAGCACGATGCAACAACAAGTCAGGGTAACGACGAATTGGCGATGTAAAGTGCGTATACGCTTCATAAGCCAAACCATAGTGACCTAAATTTTTCGCGCCATAATAGGCCTGCATCATCGAGCGTAACAGCACTGCATGAATGGTCGGTGCATCGACACGATCTTTGGTGGCATCAATGACTTTTTGATAATCGGCTTGTGTCGGTTGGTCAGGGAAGGGAAGACCCAACAGTTTCACAAAGTCTTTGACTTTCTGAATACGTGAAAACTCAGGTGCTTCATGTACACGGTACAGCATTGGAATATCATTTTTAAGTGCATATTCTGCCGCTGCCACGTTGGCAAGTAACATACATTCTTCAATCAGTTTATGTGCGTCATTGCGTGTACGCGGTAAAATTTCTTGAATACCGCCCAATTCATCAAAAGTCATGTAGGTTTCGACAGTTTCAAACTCCATCGCATGACGTTTGGCGCGTAAATCTTTTAAGGTTTGATACAATTGGAATAAGGTATTGACCGATTTACGAATCTCGCGATCTTCAGGAATCGCTTGAGAATTGCCTTCAAGGTAGTCGCCAACTTGGGTGTAGGTTAAACGCGCTTTTGAATGCATCACCGAAGGGTAAAACTCAAAACCTGTAACACGCCCTGCACGAGACAAGGTTAAATCACAGACCATACATAAACGGTCAACATGTGGATTTAACGAACACAATCCATTTGAAAGTGCTTCAGGCAGCATCGGTAAAACAAAATGTGGGAAATACACCGAAGTACCACGTTCTTGTGCTTCATCATCAAGCGGTTTTTCTAAACGCACATAATGGCTGACATCGGCAATGGCAACCACCACACGATAACCACCACCGGGACGCTTTTCTGCATAAACGGCATCGTCAAAGTCTCGTGCATCTTCACCATCAATGGTGACTAAAGGCAAATCACGCAGGTCGATGCGCCCTTTACGGTCTTTAGCTGACGGTTCTTTAAAGCTTTCAGCGTCTGCAACGACATCTTCAGGAAATTCATACGGTAAACCAAATTCTAAAATGGTTTGTGGGATGATGATTTCGGTGTCGGCTTTATCTGCCATCGATTGCACGATATGACCTGTGGCAAATTCTTCACGCGTTGGATAGGTGTCGATGCTGATGCGGAACATTTCGCCCACATTGGCTTTGGCGTGAGCAATCAACTCTTTTTCAAGTGTAATTGGTTGGTGCTGATTTGGCGTGGCAGGTTGAATAAAGTATTCACCTTCATGTTCTGCCACTTGACCAATCAGTTGCTTCACACGGTGCTGCACCACTTCGGTAATCACGCCCCATTGTTTACCTTTGCGGTCTACAGAGGTTTGACGGACTTTAACGCGGTCGCCATTAAAGACTAAACGTAATTCACGTTCTGGCAGCAAAACATCATTTTGCCCATCAATATGGGCTGAACCAAAACCTTTATTATTGATATATACCGTTGCATCAAAAGTCGGTTGGTCGGCAATGAGTTTAAATTTGAAATTATCTTTACCCAATTGACCATCGCGCACCATTGCGCTTAAACGATGGCTTAGGGCATCAATACTTTTTTGATCTTGTAAATTAAAATGGTCAACCAATTCGGCATGCGATTGTGGTTGTTGTAGTTGTTCAAGTGTACTGGTAATGAGTGTACGGCTTGGAATCGGGTTGTCATAACGTTCAGCTTCAGCATTCGCTTCAGGATCGACCCAGTTTTTCATCATATCGATTGGCTTCTTATCAGCAGATAGAGTTAAGCATAAGTCATGCAGACAAAGACTGCACGAGAATCATTGCAAGATTGTGTGATTTTCAGTCTATATAGACATCAAGAGAGAATTCAAGTGGCTATTTTAGCAATAGTTCAGTACAAAATAGCGCTTAAATCTGCAAAATTGCTTAAAAAATAGGTAAATGAATCAAAAAAGTGAAAAAAAGTTGGTTCATGACTTGATGAGTTTTAGCGAAGCTTGTATTATTGCGTCCTGTTACGGTGAGATGGGTGAGTGGCTGAAACCACATCCCTGCTAAGGATGCGTACGGGTAACTGTACCGAGGGTTCGAATCCCTCTCTCACCGCCATTTTACTTATGCGCGCTCATAGCTCAGCTGGATAGAGCACTTGGCTACGAACTAAGGGGTCGGGAGTTCGAATCTCTCTGAGCGCACCAAGTAAGTAAATATGTTGCAAAAGTAACACGCTGCAAAGCACACAAGTAATGCGCTCATAGCTCAGCTGGATAGAGCACTTGGCTACGAACTAAGGGGTCGGGAGTTCGAATCTCTCTGAGCGCACCAACTTGAAGAATTAACCGCTTAATTGCGGTTTTTTTGTGCCTAAAATGTAGAAAAATAATATAGACACTTATCATGAACTGAACTTAGCGCTTTTTGATTTTGATCATACGATTACCTCTGAAGATAGTTTTGCTGTGTCTCTAACATTTTCTTTACTTCTACGCAAAAAATAATAGGCGTTGTACATCTTGCGCCATGGCTAGCCCAAGCGATGTGGCGATGCTCAATCTTGCAGATAAAAAGTATTATCAATGGAGCGAGATGATAGGTGAAAATGTGATTTAAATGCATATTTGTTTAATAAGTGGGCACTTGAATTTAATTTTTCTAAAAATACTAGCCAAGATGTAAAAATCACGTATAATGCGCTCCATCAAGTACGCGCTCATAGCTCAGCTGGATAGAGCACTTGGCTACGAACTAAGGGGTCGGGAGTTCGAATCTCTCTGAGCGCACCACTTGAAGAATTAACCGCTTAATTGCGGTTTTTTTGTGTCTGAAATTTGCCAATCTTTCTATAACATATATTTGTATTTAAATTCGACAGCTAAATCCAAATACTATGCCTTTTAAATCTTGAGACGTTTGTGGTCTAATACAGCTCAATTTAATATGGTATCGCCTGACATGACTGATCAAAAGCCTGCTTTATCTGTCCGTTATTCGCTTAATTTAGAAGAATCTCAAGACGGTTTTGCACTTGCGACCTTTGGTAAAAAGCAAATTACACGTTTTTTAACTCCAATGATTAGTGTGTTGGTGGTGGTGTATGGCTTTTACATTGGGGCAACAGGTGTTGGGCGTTACTATATTGGCTTGGGATTATTTTTCTTGTTGTTGCAAGGATTAATGCGTTACTGGTTGTTGCCGACGTTATTTAAACGTCAATTTGTAAAATATCAGTTGGGAAAAAGTGAGCAAGGCTTTGACTTGTACCAGCAGCATTTTGATTTATGGTCAAATGCACGGCAGCAGCGTTACGCTTATAGTGAAGTCCAACATTTTGCCGAAGGTAAACTCAGTTATATGTTGGAATTTAAAACGCGCAATGTGGTTGTTGTGCCAAAACGTGCTTTTGCCAATATTGATCAGCAACGTTTATTCGAACATAGCTTTAAAAAATAATTGAAAATGAAATAACAACAAACAGAGGAAGTAATATGAACCATCGTCCATCGAAAATTGTGTGTGTCGGGCGTAGTTATGCAGACCATGCCAAAGAATTAGGCAATGCTGTACCTGATCGCCCTGTGTTATTCATTAAGCCATCTAGCAGTTTAATTGGGTTACACGAAGGCATTACATGGAACAAGGCGTTGGGCAGTTGCCATTATGAATGCGAATTGTCATTACGAATAGATCAGCCACTTAAAAATGAAACCGACCCTGTAAAAGCTTTACAAGCGATTGGTGCAGTGACTTTGGGCTTAGATTTGACCTTACGTGATGTGCAAAATGAACTCAAAAACAAAGGTCAGCCGTGGGAGCGTGCTAAAGCGTTTGATGGCTCATGTATGCTGGGTGATTGGATTGATGTCGCTGAAATTGAAGATTGGACGCATACGACCTATACCTTTGCAGTAAATGATGAAATTCGCCAAAAAGGTGATACTGCTTACTTATTATTTAATATTGCTGAAATGCTCTGTGATATGAGCCAAGCGTTTACTTTAGACGCGGGCGATGTAGTGATGACAGGAACTCCTGTAGGTGTAGGCGCGTTACATAGTGATGATCAACTTACGTTAACTTTAAATGGTAAAACTCAAGACTTTGTTTGGACGACATTTGTGCAAGCAGACTAAATTTGAGTCTTGAAATAAAAAACCGATGTTAGATACATCGGTTTTTTATTGGCGAAGTGGTTTGTTTATAAAAATTGATCGGTATTTATCACCACAATTGAATTCCTTTATTGAGCAGATTTCTGCATTTGCAAGATATAGTATTGATACTGTGCTAAGAGAAGTAGATCTATCGCATGATCACCTTACTTAGTTCCTAGATTGTTACAATCTCAAATCTAGGAACCTTACTGGACTTATCTTTGTGTTGTATTTTGTTTATCTTCAAAAATATCTGCTAAAGGAATCGCAAGATGTGCTTTAAGGTAATTGTCGGCATCTAAAATATAGGGTGCAAGATAGTCGACCCATAAGTCATCTTTGTGGATGTTTTCAATGTCACGTCGTAACGGTAATGTAAAAGGCACTGCATTATAAAATTGCCAAAAATCAATTTCATTTAAATTTCGGACTAATACATATTCGTCATCATGTTGGGTACGTTTAATCAGATGTTGCTGTTCTAGAATTTCAACGTAGCTGGGCCAACGTCCAATTTCACCACGTCCCAAAATTTTGAGTACTTCTTTTTCTTGTACGGTTGTCCCAAGTTTCTGTTTTTGATAAAAAAGTTCAAGTACATCTAAGAGCATAATCATTGGATGGCGTTTTTGGGAATTTTCTGCGCCAAAAGAGGTGATGGCAAAGCTGAGTTCCACTCCAAGTAAAATAATATTCCAAGACAAATAAATCCACAGTAAGAAAATAGGTACAGCAGCAAAGGCGCCATAAATCAGCTCATAGCTTGTGAAATTAGCCATGATTGAGCCAAAAAAGTTTTTGAGTAATTCAAATAAACTACCGCTTACTAGTGCTGCAATTGCAGCAGATTTAAAGGGAATTGTACGATTGGGTAGTGTCCAATATAGAATAAAGAAACCTAAAATCACTAAAACGAATGAAATTAGATCGAGAAACAATGCACCATTTAGTTCATAACCAACAAAGTTATTGCTTAAAATATTCATCGATGCGACTGTAGATGAAATCACAAAAGCACTGCCCAGTAGAATTGGCCCGAGTGATAAAATGGTCCAATAACGCATAAAGGCCAAAATACCTGTTCGTTGACGTTTAACCCGCCAAATTCCATTAAAAACGCTTTCAATACTGGTTAGCATCAGTACAGAGGTAACAAATAAGAACAGAATGCCGATTACTGTTAAATTGCTCGATTTGTCGGTAAATGCACTTAAGGCTTTATCAAAGGCAATACTGCTGCGGGGTAAGAAATTACTGTAAATTAAATGCTGTAGTTGTTGCCTTGCGGGTTCTAACGCTTTAATGGAAGAGATGATCACTAAAAATACCGTCAGCATGGGCACAACGGCAAAGAGTGTGGTGTAGGTTAAGGAAGCTGCCTTTTCACGACAATGATCATTTTCAAAACGTGCAATCAGAAAAAGAATAAATTGAAACCATTGGCTGTTATAAAAAGGTAGTTTTTTAAGCAAATTTTGCATAGCCTATCCTAGTTGTAATTGGCATTTAGAGCGAGTAAATGGTTTTTTATAACAAAAAAAACGTAAAAATACCGTATAGTTAATGTTTTAAGTAAATATTGAATCGTGATGCAACCCTATATTCTTATTTTGTATTACAGTAAATCTGGCGCAACGCGTGAAATGGCACATCTGATTGCTGATGGGATAGAAGCTATCGGAATCCCAACTAAAATTCGGACTGTACCTGAAATTACCACCGTGGTTGAAGTTGCAGCAGCCAGTATTCCAGAACAAGGCGATATTTATTGTAGTTTAGAAGATTTAGCTGATTGTGCAGGTTTGGCAGTTGGTTCACCAACCCGTTTTGGCAATATGGCAAGCCCTTTAAAATATTTTTGGGATCAAACCACACCACTTTGGTTAAGTGGTGCTTTACACAATAAGCCTGCTTGTGTATTTACTGCATCAGGTTCTATGCATGGCGGACAAGAAAGTACCTTGCTAAGTATGTTACCACCACTTTTTCATCATGGTATGATGATCTTAGGCTTAACCAATGCACATCCTGCACTATCCAATACTCAATCGGGTGGAACGCCGTATGGGGCTTCGCATGTGAGTGGAACACGGCATGAAAAAAAATTGTCGAGTGAGGAAAAAGCACTTTGTTTTGAACAAGGTAAGCGTTTAGCTGAAATGGTGCAGAAGTTAGGCTGATATTTAAATAAAAAAAAGATGATTCACTTGGAATCATCTTTTGGGCTTTCAAAGCACTGTGTGAATTATTCAGCAGTCACAAATGTTACTTTGCCATCGTTTAACGATTCAAGGCGTGCTAAAGATTCAACACGATAGCCTTTTTCAATTAATAGCTCACGACCGGTTTGGAATGATTTTTCAATGACAATACCAATACCAACCACTTCGGCTTGTGCTTGATGTGCCAAATCGGCTAAACCAAGCGCTGCTTGACCGTTGGCTAAGAAGTCATCAATTACAAGAACTTTATCGCCTGCTTTTAAGTATTTATTTGAAATTGAAATCGTGCTTTCAATTTGTTTAGTAAAAGAATAAACCTTGGCTTGATACAAATCATCTTTTAAAGTGAGCGATGTTGTTTTACGTGCAAAAATGACTGGCACACCCAAAATTAAACCTGTCATCACCGCAGGGGCAATCCCCGATGCTTCGATGGTAATAATTTTAGTAATCCCTTGATCTTTGAAGCGCTGTGCAAATTCTTGCCCAACTTGCTGCATTAATACGGGATCAATCTGATGATTGAGAAAAGAGTCGACTTTTAAAACACGATCAGACAGAACAATACCTTCGGCTAAGATTTTCTGTTCCAAAGCTTGCACAGGAGAATACCTCAAATGAATGGATGCTTTTTAAGCAAAGACGTATTTTAAAAAGCATCTTAAAAAATGCAAGTAAAAATTTGACCAAATCGTCTAATTATTGCCTGCTTTGTATTGGGTGATCAGTAATCCATAAGAATTACTGCCATCATTATGCATTACTTTGACAGGTGCATAATCAAGTTTTGGTGCGAGCCAGAAAATGGTGTTTTTATCGGAGTTGCCATGGTCTAAGCGAACTTTAATGGTATTAAACGTGCCATAAGGTGTGTTGATATTTTCCGTACCGACCTTGATAAATTTACGCGCATCTAAACCTTTGGCATCAGCAATCAAGTAATTATTTTTTAAGCCTGTGCTTTGTAAGTCCTCTCGAGCTTGAATTTCTGCATTAAGTTCATCAAGTGCACCTGTTTCCCAAGCAAAAGTGCGCACAGTGTCATCTTCTTGGGCGTGAATTAGTTTCGTGCTTGGAGTAAATTGAATGCTTAGGCGATTGTTATGCACCAGTATTTTACTGTTACGATTAAACTGAGCTGAATTGACACGTCCAGAGCTTAAACTAAATTGGCTATTTTCATTGGCAGAGGCAATTATGCCTGCTTGAGCGCTAAAACTATAGTTCCAGTGGCTAGCGTCGGTTTGTTGGAGGGCGCGTGTTGCAGTACCTAAATTTTTACCATTGTAAGAAAATTGATAAGCCGCTTGAAAAGGGGTGAGTGCAAAAGATTGGCTTGAAAGCATCGTCATTACTGCTGTTGCACAGATTGAAAGTGCCAAGTGTTTATTTAAATTAAAATGAAAGATTTTCATTTGGTGTCCTAACGGGGAGATTTTACAAAAGAAGTTGGTCTTCTTATTTTGTAATCTCCCATGAGTATTTTATAGCGTTAATTATGCGTTGTTTTGCGGTGTTATTGTTTCATCATTAGAGATTTCTGCTGCTTCAAGTGCAAAGTCTGGTGACCGTCTAAAAATGGCTTCTAAATTAATGTTACCTAAGACCAACATTTTTTGTTCGGCAAGTTGTGCGCGATTGACATGGACTTTATTTAAAATGTCTAAAATAGAAGCACTTTGCCCTAACCAACGATTTAAGTCTAAAAACAGCAAATCATCTTTAACCTGAACGATATTAAAATGCGCTAGAATTTTGCCCAACGGATCTTGTTTTAAGATTTTTTGATAAAAAAACAATGCGCTATGAACGCCCCATTTTTTCATCTTGCTCTTAAACTCGGCTTTAATGAGTTTAGTCTCTGAAATTTGCTCAAAAACTAACAGTTGCGTTTTTTTATTGAGCTCCATTTGCAGTAATTTTAAGTCCACAGAAACTTCAGCATAAATGCCTTGAATATCAATTGTGGCATATAAACGTAGCCAATCCTCATGTAAATCGGCATGTAAATCTTTGAGTAGACCAACATTATCGGTTACATAGCGTTTTAAGGTTGCATTAAAAAATGCTTCTGTGACGGGAATTTCACGTTCTTCTTCAATAAATCCACTGGTTTTTTCGTAAACTTGACGCGCAAATTGCGATAAATGACCAATCAATGCTTGCATATAAGAATTCCAAAGAAAATAGTCTCTTATTCGGTTGCAATCTGATTCAATAAGAGAAAAAATGAGCAGCCATTTTGGGGATGAATACATCAAATAACAGATGCTTGGTATCCATAATGACGAGCATAACAAAGATGAATGAATTAAAGCATATCTTAAATTGATATTGTGTGTATTTTAGTCAATTTTGAGCCTTGAAAAAGGATGATGGGGAGTATAGCGCTTGATTCGCGGTAAATTGAATGATTTTTGGTGGCAAGACCGCTTGTTTATGTGTGTGCTGATTGTTGCACTATTTGCACACGTCATCTTTTTATCGATACGTTTTGCTATGCCACATGATACAGAGAATGCACCACAAGAAATTGCCATCACGTTACGCCCAGCAGCACAGCCAGTTAAAGAGGTGGATTTTTTAGCACAGGCAGATCAACAAGGATCAGGGCAGTTTCATCAGCAATATCGTATGTCGAGCCAACTTCGAGAGGCAGAGGCAACACAAACCGCAGGTGAGCAGCAGTTAGAACAATTACAGAGTTTACAACAGCAGCGTGCACTTAAATTTCAAGAAAAAGTCTTAATGACGGTGCTCAGTTGGCAAAAACAAGCTGAAGATCAGCAACACCAAAAAGCCACGCAAGATTTGCAAAGTCAATATCAGGCTAAAGCTGCGATGGTGGCCAGTATTGAAGCCCAATATATGCAGCGCCAACATGAGTTTAGTCGGCAGCAGAAAATTAAAACGGTCGATGGCATTCAAGCTAAACGCGATGCTTCTGCGGCGTATTTAAATAAATTTCGTGAAAAAGTCGAACTCTATGGTAACCGTTATTATCCTGAACAAGCCAAGCAACAACATATGGCAGGTAATGTCCGTTTAATGGTGATTTTAAATGCCGAAGGTGGTATTCGTGCCATCCATTTATTGCAAAGTTCAGGTTCTAGTGTGTTAGATGAAGCTGCCAAAGCATCGGTACGCCGTGGTGCACCGTTTGGACGTTTCGATGCGGGAATGAAAGATATTTCCGAATTGCGCATTGTGCGGACATGGCGTTTTGATCCTGCCGAAGCAGAATTTGAAGTGAAATAAATTTAAGGGTGTTGGTAGTGGCGTAACAGTTCGCAGACTTCGACGCTGTAATGCTGATACCATAATGTTCGCCCCATTCTTTGGGCAATTAGGTGTTCACTGTCGCGTTGCCATGCTTGAATGTTGGCTAAATCTGGCCAATAAGACAGGGCAATTTCTTGGTTATTTTCTTGAAAAGATTCGAATTTGAGACAGCCATACTCATTTATGGCTTTTTCTCGCAGTTGCTGCGCCGTTTTGGCATATACAGCATCAAGTTGTGCCACTTTGGCTTTAAAAATCACAACAAACATTTGAGTGGCACGCCTTAAATTTATTGATCTTGATAAGGATTATCTAAACCTAGTTTGGCTAAAATTTCGATTTCAAGCGCTTCCATTTCTTCAGCATCTTGTTCACTTGTTTCATGGTCATAACCCAACAAATGTAGTGTGCCGTGAACGAGCATGTGACTAAAATGATCGAGTGGCAGTTTTTGTTGTTGCTTGGCTTCATCAAGTACCACAGGGATACAAATCACTAAATCGCCCAGTGGATAAGCATCAAGCAACGGCAAAACTTCTTCTGGAATTTCACTTGGAAAAGACAACACATTGGTTGATTTGTCTTTTTGGCGATATTGTAAGTTTAATTCGTGGCTTTGGGCGTGATCAACACAAGCCACGCCAATTTCGCAGTCTTGCTGCATATCGATATGGCGTAGTGTCGTTTCAATAATTTTTTTTAACAGAGCACGTTTTAGCACCAATTCAGGTGCTAAAACGTCTTGTTGTAGGGAAAGATTAAGTTTCAAAAACAGTCCTTAAATATCATGATGCTGTGCATCGGCAGCACGATCATTTGCTTGTACCAATGCATCTTGACGGGCTTTGCGTTCGGCACGTTCTTCTGCGCCAATACGCTGTTGTTCACTGTCCCAGCCCTCATAGGCTTCGACAATTTTTTGTACCAATTGGTGGCGTACCACATCACGCGAGTGAAAACGTGTGATATGAATTTCGGTCACGGGTTCAAGCACGCGTAAGGCATGCGCTAAACCTGATTGTTGTCCACGGGGTAAATCGACTTGGGTGATGTCACCTGTAATGACTGCACGTGAACCAAAACCTAAACGGGTTAAAAACATTTTCATTTGTTCAGGGGTGGTGTTTTGTGCTTCATCTAAAATCACAAAGGAATGGTTTAAGGTACGCCCACGCATATAGGCCAGTGGGGCAACTTCAATAACTTGGCGTTCGATCAGTTTGGCGACTTTTTCAAAGCCAAGCATCTCGTATAGTGCATCGTACAGCGGGCGAAGGTAAGGGTCGATTTTTTGGCTTAAATCCCCAGGTAAGAAACCTAATTTTTCTCCTGCTTCAACCGCAGGTCGAACCAAGAGGATACGTTGGATTTCATTACGTTCAAGCATATCGACTGCTGCCGCAACCGCTAAATAGGTTTTACCTGTTCCTGCAGGGCCAATCCCAAAAGAAATATCACTTTGTAAAACACGTTGTACATAACGTTTTTGGTTTGCGCCACGTGGGTTAATTCGCCCTTTGGGGGTTTGTAACCAGACGCAATCCAAGCCCGTATGTTCCTGACCTTCATCATCCATGAGGTCTCGCTCGGTTTGGCTTCCTTGAATCATCACATGCAGTTGGTCTGCGGTGACTCCAGAGGACAGTTCGGCTTCTTCATGCAGCCGTTGTAATAAGTTTTCTGCTCTCTCAACCGCTTCGATGTCCCCATCAAGATAGAAAAAATCTCCTCGATGGCTGATTTGGACATCTAAACGTTGTTCAATTTGTTTCAAGTGACCGTTATAAGCACCGAGCATGCTTTTTAAACGAGCGATTGAAATCCCAGGAAAAGACACTGTACGTCGGATTGCTGTAGTCAAAGGCATTCCTTTTCGTGTTATGGAAGTGTCCCTCTACATTACGCCACGTCAGGCTCAAGATTCAAGAGCTCACCATAGACTAAATTCAAAGTTTTAATCTCGGTTACTTCAATTTCGGCAAAACGGCCAATCCAGCTTGAATCGCCAATAAACGTCACCAAACGAGTGTTGTCTGCTGTACCCACTAAAAGGTTCGGATCTTTTTGAGAGACATTTTCAATTAACACGCGTTGTACGGTACCTTGCATGGCATCGGTTTTGGCAATACTAGAGTCTTTAATGACTTTTTGAACTTTCGCTAAACGCTCTTTTTTCACATCTTCAGGGGTTGGATCTTCAAGTTCTGAAGCCGGTGTGCCTGGACGTTTTGAATAAATAAAGCTATATGAATGATCAAAATCTAAATCTTGAATAAACTGATAGGTTTCAGCAAAATTCTCATCTGTTTCGCCTGGGAAACCAATAATGAAGTCGCTTGATAAATGTAAGTCTGGACGAATTTTACGTAATTTGGCAATTTTTTCGATATACACATCGATGGTGTGGTTGCGCTTCATCGCTTGTAAAACATCGTTCGAACCACTTTGCACTGGCAAGTGTAAATGTGACACCATTTGTGGTAAGTCACGGTAGCATTCAATCAGTTCTTCAGAAAATTCAAGTGGGTGTGACGTGGTGTAGCGAATACGACCAATACCTGGAATTTCTGCAACCAAGCGAATTAAATCGGCAAAAGTACAGATCTCACCTTCAAAGGTTTCTCCGCGGTAGCCATTCACGTTTTGTCCAAGCAAATTGACTTCACGTACGCCTTTTTCCGCCAAAGTCGCAATTTCTGCAAGAACGTCATCTAATGGGCGAGAAACCTCTTCGCCACGCGTATACGGTACAACACAGAATGAACAATATTTTGAACAACCTTCCATAATTGAAACAAAGGCTTTATAGCCTTCTACGCGAGGTTCAGGCAAGTAGTCAAATTTTTCAATATCAGGAAATGAAATATCAACCAATTTAATTTTGTCTTGTTTTGGCTTGGCAATTTGCGCTTCGTGTTGATCTAACATTTGCGGTAAGCGGTGCAAAGTTTGAGGGCCAAAGACCATGTCGACATAAGGCGCACGCTTTTGAATCGTATCACCTTCTTGAGATGCTACACAGCCGCCAACACCAATTACTAATTCAGGGTTTTTTTCTTTAAGTTTGCGCCAACGACCAAGCTCACTAAAGACTTTTTCTTGGGCTTTTTCACGAATCGAACAGGTATTCATCAGCAGAATATCGGCATCGTTCGGGTCTTTAGTTAACACATAACCGTGCGAATCGCCCAACAAGTCGGCCATACGGTGACTGTCATACTCATTCATTTGACACCCTTGCGTTTCAATATACAGCTTTTTCACTGAAACGGCAGAGGTGTGCAAAGGCTGGAGAACAGTGTTTTCTGAGGCAGCTTCGGCACGTTGCGGAATGAAGGTTTGAACCGTCATGTAGGCTCCTAAAAAGATGGGCTAAGTGTTAAAAAACACTACGGCAATAAGAAATGGAGCGGTATTTTAGCATTGTTTCAAAATAAACTTGTAGCTATTTCATCATCCTATTGATGTTGGATATTTCAGCAAAGTGTTACATAACATAACAGCTCAAAATTTGCAGAGATATTAAACTTAATCTCTAAAATAGGGGTGGTGTTTTTGAAAGTAAAGCAGGGCGATATGGACAATTTACGGGTATTTTCTCAATCTAAAATACGACACATGGTTGTTTTAGTTTTGACCGCCAGTTGTATTAGTATCTCGCATGCAGCAGAACAACAATTTAATGATGCGCTTCGCGCTGCCAATCAAGGCAATAGCGCTTTACTCGATCAATACAGCCAAGCAATGCAACAAGATGCATTGGGTTATTATCCTGAATATTGGAAACTCAACTTAAATTTAAGCACACAACCTTCAGGCAATATTGTGCAATTTGCACAGCGCTATCCGCAGTCCGCCATGGCTGAAAAGCTCGCAGCCGATTATGTCGAAGAAAAAGTTAAACAAGCTGACTTTGCCAGTGCGCAACCTGTAGTACCTTATGTGACGAATCCCGATCAAGCTGAAAGCTGTGCTGTAGCGCAAGTACGTGCAAAATCTGGTGATCCTTTGGTGTTTGCTGAATATCAAGACCTCTGGCTAAGTACCAGTAATTTACCTGACCTGTGCTCAGGTTTAACACGGATGATGCTGTCTAGCCCGCTTATGAGTAGCCAAGACAAACAACAACGGTTGTGGAGTTTTTTGCGTGCAGGTCAAATTGGCACAGCACTTTCCACAGCGCAATCATTCGGGTTGAATTTGTCCTTAGCACAGCTCAATTCAATTCAAGCAGACCCTTTAACATATTTGTGGTCGGCACCAAAAAATAATGATAGCGATTATGCTTATTTAATTTTTGCTTTAGGGCGATTAACTGATAGCGATTTAAATTCGGGTTTAAGTGCGGTGAATCGTGCGGCAGAAGGAACACCTGAGGCTGTAAAGAAATATTTGTATCGAACTGTTGCTTATATTGGTGGAACAACGGTTTTAAAAAATAATTTTAATCGCGTTATTTTAAATTATTTTGATGCGAGTTATGGTATTGCTTTTAGCCCAGAAGAAGCTGAAATTTATGCACGCCAAGCAATTCGTTTTGGTGCATGGGAGAGTGTGACGCGGGCGATTGGTAGCATGGGTGTGGCTCAGCAGCAAGATGATCGTTGGCAATATTGGTTGGCACGCGCCTACGAACAACGTTCAGATGCCAGTTCACAGCAAATTGCACAACAGATTTATCAAAAGCTTGCGATCAGTAGTGATGGTTATCACAATTTATTGGCACAGCAGCGTTTAGGACAAAAATATTCTAAATTCAATCAAGCACAGCCAACCAATAGCGATTATCAGAGACTTGATCAAAATATTTATTTTAGACGCGCCTTTGCGTTAAAAAATATTCAAGCACCAGACAGTTATACCAATCGAGAGTGGAATTGGGCGGTACGCCAAGCCTATTTAAAACAAGATGATGGCTTGATTCTAGCTGCTGCACAAAAGGCCGCGAATATGGGATGGTATGATCGCGCGATTTACGCAGCGGATCGTACTGTTAAACAGCACAATGATAATTTGCGTTATTTAACCCCACATAAAGACAATGTCGTGAGTCATAGCCAAACGGTTAGGCTTGATCCCGCTTGGGCGTATGGTTTAATGCGCCAAGAAAGTCGTTTTGTGACGCATGCACGTTCAAACGTAGGCGCGGGCGGTTTAATGCAAATTATGCCAAATACTGCAAAATTAGTCGCAAAACAAATGGGAGAATCGTATAATCCTGCCGCACTCAGTGACATGAATACCAATATTCGTTATGGAACCTATTATTTGTCCATGATTCAAAGTCAGTTGAGTGGTAATGCGGTGCTTGCAACAGCGGGATATAATGCAGGGCCCAATCGTGCTAAAAGATGGCAACCAGATGCGCAGTTATTACCAGCAGATCAATATGTTGAAAGTATACCGCTCACTGAAACACGAGATTATGTCAAAAATGTCATGACCAATGCGACTCATTACGCGGTGGTACTAGGACAAGGATTTCAATCTATAGGAAAATGGATGCAGAATATTCCTACACGTATCGACCCATCTATAAGTACAAACGAAAAATAGTGATTTGGTTTTACACTATGCGAATGGATATAGAACAGATACAACGCCTCTTTTCCTTACTTACATGCGGCTGTTTGTTGGGATTTTGCTTGGTTGCAACGCGTGCGGCTTTTGCAGAGAATATCGTGAATACAGGATATATTCTGCATATTCAAATGACACCTGCGGTTTGTAGTTTGGATTCTGCGCGGAAAAAACAACGCAAATGTTTAGAAGGTTATGCTTTAACAGTGGCGGGTTTAATGCCTGAGACGCTACATAATCGCTGTGAAACGAATACTTCGGCAATTCTGTCTCCTTTGCAAGCTAAAGTGGTGGCGCGTATTCTTCCAGATGAAGCTGAACGTATTCAGCTTTGGAAAAGTATCGGTGGTTGTGTACCCATGAGCGCCGCACAATATTTCCGTACCATTGTAAATTATGCTCAAGAATTAAAAATTCCCACTGTGATGAACGATCCAAGTTCACATTTGATGAGCAAGGCTGCTTTAATTCAACAAATTTCACGTCTAAATCCACGCTTACCCATAGATGGTATGGTGTTGACCTGTCAAAGTAATCATAAAGCCACGTTACTGACCCATGTCAGCATTTGTTATAAAAATAATGGCGATTACAAGTCTTGTACAACAAAACTAGTTTCAAACTGTCCGAGTAATTTGACCATTCAAGGGATTTACTAAGTTTAAATAGAAAAAATGCGCTTTAATCGTTTTTTTAGTCAAAAAGTAGAATAAAAACCGAAACTCTCTATCAGACTTTTGTTGCAGAAGCCGCTCTTTTTCATGCAGATTTAATGCGATTGGAGTACAATTGTGGCCGTTTATGATTAAAGGATTAAATAGAACAACTGTTTAATCATATTAACGTGCTCAATTGGAGATAATTACATGAAACAAGCTGTTCGTGTTGCCGTTACTGGTGCTGCAGGTCAAATTGGATATAGCTTACTATTCCGTATCGCAAGCGGTGAAATGTTAGGGAAAGATCAACCAGTTATTTTGCAATTGCTTGAAATTCCAGTTGAGAAAGCTCAACAAGCGCTTAAAGGCGTTATGATGGAACTTGACGACTGTGCATTCCCTTTGTTGGAAGGCATGGTTGGAACAGATGATCCAAAAGTTGCATTTAAAGATGCAGACTACGCATTATTAGTCGGTTCTCGTCCACGTGGTCCAGGTATGGAACGTGCTGACTTATTAAAAGTAAATGGTGAAATCTTCATTGGTCAAGGTCAAGCACTTAACGAAGTTGCAAGCCGTGATGTTAAAGTTTTGGTTGTAGGTAACCCTGCGAACACTAACGCATATATCGCAATGAAATCTGCACCAGATTTACCAGCGAAAAACTTCACTGCAATGTTACGTCTTGACCACAACCGTGCTTTAACGCAAATTGCGCAAAAAGCAGGTGTTGCAGTTGCTGACATCGAAAACATGACTGTTTGGGGTAACCACTCTCCAACGATGTATGCAGACTACCGTTTTGCACACGTAAATGGCGAAAGCTTAAAAGACAAAATCAATGATGCAGCTTGGAACAAAGATGTGTTCTTACCAACTGTAGGTAAACGTGGTGCAGCAATTATTGAAGCACGTGGTTTATCTTCAGCGGCTTCTGCTGCCAATGCTGCAATTGACCACATGCGCGATTGGGCATTAGGTACAAATGGCAAATGGGTAACAATGGGTATTCCTTCTGATGGATCTTATGGTATTCCTGAAGGTGTGATGTTCGGTTTCCCTGTAACCACTGAAAATGGTGAGTACAAAATCGTTCAAGGTTTAGAAATTGATGAGTTCAGCCGTGAACGTATCAACTTCACTTTAAATGAACTTGAAGAAGAACGTGCTGCGATTGCAGACATGATCAAATAAGATCGGCGACTTTAAGTTAAAAAAGGCACTTCTTTTGAAGTGCCTTTTTTATGTGTATAAGAAAAATAAACGGAACTGACTGACAGTCATCTAGATTTTGGTTATATTAAGATGTGGTGATAAAATAACCAAAATAAGGAGTGTAACGATGTTTGAACGACACCCAACCTTAGCTTTACTCTTTGAGCAATTAGGTTTAGATGCAGATGAGGCAGCAATTGAACAATTCCTTCAAAACCATTCACTCAATGCGGATGTACTCTTGCACCAAGCACCATTTTGGAATGATGCACAACGTCAGTTTTTACATAGCCATTGGGAAAAAGATGATGAATGGTCACTTGTGATTGATCAACTCAATGAGTTATTACGCCCATAAAAAATCCCTTGTGGAGCAAGGGATTCAAAAGTGTTTAAGTTTTACTGGTTTTTACAGTAATGTCTGAAACCATATTTGGCTATGAAATGCAGTAAATGTAGGATGCTCAGATAATAATTTGCTATCAAAGCCCTCAGTTTTACTGTATTTCTTGAGCCAATGTTGGGTCAGTGCTGGCTCTTGTTTCGCTGCACAGGCATACGCTAAAAAGAAATAAATATCGGCATGGTTCAAATATGCCAATGTTTTTAAAATTTGCTGCGTGATAGTGGCAAATTTATTTTCCTGTGTGAGCTCAAAATAGACCATATACGCTTTGGCTAAATGTAGCGACAAATTTGTATAAAGCGATTGTGGCATTTCTTCAAACTCAACCCGTCCCGACTCTAAAATTGCAATTGCTTCATGCAAAAAATACAATTTTTCTTGGCGCATTTTACTAGCAGCAATCAGCTGTAGGCGCAAATCGCCACGTTCTAACGCAAGCTCAGGAGAGTTTCCAGTTAGATAAAGTTGATCTGTCGCACCAAGGCGTTCGATAATCTGTGTATTTGTATTGAACATGAGCTTATCCTCAAAAACATGTATGACGATATCAGGTCATTTGTTGAATATTAAAGGGTTTAAAATAGCAATGCAGCGTTGCAATGTTTAAATAAAGGGTTCGGCACGACTGCGTAACCATGCAGTAATTGACAAGCGTTGTTGTTTTGCTGCCAATACTTCATGAAGTAAATCGCTTTGAAATAGCGCCAAGCGATTTGGACGAGGCTCAATAATATGCCAGTTTCCGTGTTTATCTTGTAAGCGTAATTGTCCACCCCAGTCTGCTTGCCATTGTTCATGCAAATAAAACACACTAGATAACACGCGATGATTTTTTTGCTGTGGATTATCGCGGTGGAGTGCATAAAACTCGCCTGCGTTATAGCAAGCAAAATGTGCTTCAACTTCTTTTATGCCAAAGAAAAAGGTTTGATTCAATTGTTGGCCTAAATCAAGTAATCGGTGACGATGTTGTTCTGCTGTGGGTAAATCTGAATTTATCCACAAAATATGATCGCTGCGAATACTTGAAACCACGCCATTTTGGACTGCTGCCTGTTTAAATTGATGTAATTGGGCTAAACATTCTTGACGTACGGCATCAAAATATTCCGTAGGATAAACATCATCAAGCAAGCAAAAACCCTGTTGATCTAAGGCATCGATGATAAAATTTAAGTCCCACTGCGGATGAACAAGAGTTGACATATCAGCTCGATTTATAAAAATGCTTAAGCAAAGATTTGGCTATTTTAAAGCAACACGCCGCCAGACAACATCAAGAATTGGCATTTCATGTTAAGATAAGGGCTAATTTAAGGAATTTTAGATCACATGAACTACCGTCATCATTTTCATGCAGGTAACTTTGCAGATGTTATGAAGCATGTTTTGCTCCTGCAACTTTTGACCCGTCTCAATGCAAAAGATAAAGTCTATCGCTATATCGACACGCATGGTGGTGCAGGAAAATATGATCTTTCTCAAGCCGCTGCGCAAAAATCGGGTGAATATCTTTCGGGCATTCATCGTTTAATTAATTTGCCTGCTTCAGAGAAAAAAAATGCGCCTGAAGCGATTAAACAATATTTAAAAATTGTTGAAGACATGCGTGCTGTTTCAGGAAAAGGTGCCTATCCAGGTTCGCCTTGGTTTGCTTTAGAAGGTATGCGTGAAGCCGATAAAGCCACTATTTTTGAAATGCAGCCCGAAGTATTTCAGCAACTTTATATGAATATTCGTGACCGCCGTGCAGGTTTACATGAGCGCGATGCTTATGAAGGTTTGCTCGGGGTGATTCCACCAAAAGAAAAACGTGGTTTGGTGATGATTGATCCACCTTACGAAATTGAGCGTAAGGACTTTCCACAGTTAGTCGAGCTTTTGGTGAATGCCTATATAAAATGGCCAACAGGTATTTTTGCAGTCTGGTATCCAATTAAAGACCGCGTTATGGTCGATCGTTTTTACAAAAAAATGGCAAAAACGGGCATTCGTCGTCAATTGGTCTGTGAAATTTGTGTTTGGCCTGACGATACCCCAGTCGGTCTAAATGGTTGTGGCTTATTGGTGATTAATCCACCTTGGAAATTTGCAGAAGACGCTAAACAAGCATTATCTTGGTTGCTTCCTCATTTAAAAATGCAGGAAAATGGCGGCTCAATTGCAGTAAAATGGACTGTTGGCGAATAATCATCTATAAATCAAAGAATCTGAGGAGTCAAATATGACCCATATCCCCAAGCATGACGGAGATGGTTTAGACGACGCTTACGATGGTATTACGTTTGAAGTGGTTGAAGAAGAACATACCCATGAAGGGCAACGTGTGAAACGCCGTGGTATTTATTTGTGGCCAAACCTTATTACAACGGCAGCTTTGTTGTCAGGTTTTTACTCGATTATTTCGAGTATGGACGGTCAATATCTACATGCGATTTATGCCATTTTCGTGGCGGCATTGTTAGATGGTTTGGATGGTCGCGTTGCACGTGCCATTGGTGCACAAAGTGCTTTTGGTGAACAATTTGACTCTTTATCAGATTTAATTGCATTTGGTTTGGCACCTGCAATTTTAATGTATAGTTGGAGTGTGCATGGACTTGGGCGTATTGGCTTAGCGTGTTGCTTTGTATATACCGCATGTGCAGCATTCCGTTTAGCGCGTTTTAATGTACAAATTGGCGTGGTCGATAAGCGTTATTTTATTGGTATCGCAAGTCCATTAGCGGCAATTTTAGTGATTTGTATGGTTTGGGTGAGTCGAGACTACAACTACATCTTTCCAAAAACAGACCATGCGGTTGAAATTTTCTATGCTGCGTTTATGGTGATTGTTGGCTTGCTGATGATCTCAAACATGAAATATTATTCATTTAAACAAATGGATCGTAAACGTGTGCCATTCGTTTTCATGTTACCCGTTGTGCTTATTTTAGCGGCAATCACTTATAATATTCCAATTGGTATTTTAACTATTTCGGTGTTGTATGTTTTATCTGGATTTGTTACTACATTCTTAGCAAGAAAAAATACCGAATAAAAAGGAAAAATTGGAGGTTGCAATGGTATGGAAAGCGCTTCGCAAACCTAAACTGCAACTTTCAACGGGCATTCAATTTACGTGGGTGCCCACGCCATACCATTCCATCTTGCATTGGAATTTCATACTGCTCAATTTACCTGAGCCTTTTCACTTTCTAAATGTTCAAATTCTTATTGGAACGCCCAATATCCCAATTTTTAGAACCAGTCATGTTGAAACTACAACATCGGACAGTTTTAAAATTTTAATTGCGACCAGTGCGCAACATTCAGATGGCTTGCAAAACTTATCAATACAAGACGATTGTGAACTCAAAGACAAAATTTTAACGTGTTTGAATCACGTTTTATTCGAACAAGTTGGAGCGCAATTACTTTTTGGTAGTCATCAACGTGAGATTACGCTTGAATTTACCTTTCAACTTTCATCTTCTATACATAAACTGCATTCTTTTAATGTAGGTATATATCAAAAATGGCAAATTTTAGGTGAAATTAAAGGTGAGCTAAACTATAAAAAAAATACATATACCCTATCCGCACCTGCGGTGTTGTATTACAGCAAAATGATGGATTTTCCATTCCTACACTGTCATTTCTACTTTTTTAGCATGATTGAACTTGATTCAACGAGATATACCTTTATCCAGATTCGAAATCAATTTAATCAAATCATGCAAAGTAAGCTTATTATTAACATTGGTGAAAATATACAGTGTTTTACAGATCAGGTGATTTTGAATATTTTACGTGTTTATCCAAAAATAAAAAGTAAAAATGGTGGTGAGATGTATTTGCCGCGAGAGTTTGTTTGGAGTTTTGAAGATAAAAAACAGCAAATACATTTAAATGCAAATACAAGAGGTGATTTTAAAGCTGGGGTAGGGAATGAATTTGTGGGGAGTTTTCAATATCGCGTGCATATAAATGGCGAAGAACAACAAGGAAAAGCAGGTTTTTGTATCTATGCTGATTGTCGCCCACTGAAGTGGCAAGAAAAAAATGAAAAAAAGAGGTTTAAAATCACACACAAAACGCCTGAGTTTGCTTGTTTAAAAGGAAAAACATCAAAAAATAGGTTGAATTGATGAAAAAATACTCACTTGTTGCAAAATAATGAAAATACTTTAAAAAAGGTATTGTATTGGTTTAGAAATGCTGTAGAATGCACATCCATCGGCGGTGATGAGAAATAAAACTTGTTGATAAACAGGAAGTTAGCACAAAGTGCTGAATTGAATGATTATTAAATAAGTTAAAAATATTTCGAATTACTAGTTGACTTTCTTTTTAAAGAGAGTAATATGGCCGACCTAGCTTGATGATGACGAATCATTA
>NZ_VTDK01000002.1:0-363227 GCF_035615575.1 Acinetobacter sp. MD2 | reverse complement strand
GTTCATTGAGAAGTGGGCAACGAGCAGCCAATATCATGACCTTAATTCAGTCGGCAAAATTGAATGGTCTAGATCCGTATGCCTATTTGAGTGATGTGCTCAAAAGATTGCCGACCCATAAAATGAAAGATATTGAGGAATTGTTGCCTCATAAATGGAAACCTGCTTGAGTTCAAGTGGGGTTCAGCGGAGGCTTACATAAATATCCCCAAAATCCCACTTAAATCAAGTGCTGGTTCGGCAAGTACTTACTTTTGCTGTAAAACCTTTCTGATCATATTTGAGCTTTTGAAGCTTTTGAAGCTTTTGAAGCAGATTTTAAATTTTCATTGGAATATTTTATCCTTCATAATTTCTGAATTATTGAGACCAACTTAATAAAAGCTAAGTTAGTAATTCTCTCATCAATTGCTATTTTTTAAATTATTCACAGCATTTCGCACTTCTGTTTTTCCTACAATAATATGCTTCGTGACACTTGAATAAAGCTTTTCAAAATTTGTAAGTTCTATGTCTAAAGTAGAAATTAATTTATGGACTGACTGATCTTCAATATCGCTTAATGAAATTAAATTATGAAAAGTAAATATTTTTAAATCCAATAATTTAGATTGATTTTTAATAAGGTGTAAATACCATGCTTTAGGATAAGACAAATGATATTTAAGATTAATTTTTTCAGCAATAATACCTACTTCTACTGGTTTATTGTAATGATTCAAAATACCTAAAATTTCTGATAACAATTCCTGAACATTAATGTTCTTAAAAGCATTCTGAGCTAAAGCATACTCATGAGCAGAAATCCTAACAACCTTGCCCATATCCATGAGTTCATTCAGATAAAATGATGCATGATTCTCTGAGCCACTTCTAATCTGTTTTGCTAATGAATTACGAGTGACTGGCTTATTTGTACTTTCCATTAAGTTTAAGATCGTCTGTAATTGCCCTTGTGGCTTCACACCTGCTTGTAGACTTACCGTATCCGCACCCGATTTTCCATTAAAGTAAATCCCATAGTCTTCTCCAAAATTGCGAATGATATGACGCACTGGAAAATATTCGTATTGTTGAAGTACATCACTCAGTTCATAAATCTGCATATGTAAATTTGCTGTATTCAGATCAGAATTTCTCTCTAATATGTTTCTTACTTCCTCAGAAATTAAAGTGTAAGAATCTTTAGGTATTGGGAGGTATTTGATATGTGAATAACCACCACGATCACTTTGGAATAGATAATTTTTTTCTACAGCATCATTAATAGCATGATCTTGGCGTTCTTGGGGAAAAATACTAGTACAAATTTTTAACTCATCGGCCTTTTGATGAATTTCTCTAAAGTTTTGGCTTTCATTGAAATGTAACGCAGCCTGAACAACTGCTGGCATTTTTGATAATGAGTTCGGATATATCAACTCATCTTCACCATTTAGTTCTAATCTTAAATTACCAGAATTTATATTATGATAAATTGCATTTTGTGCAACTTGCGCGGTACTTCCAATACTATCTTGAATTAAGGATACAACCTGACTCATTTGTAGAGGCAATTTATTCCACAAACACCATTCTTCAACGAGATCATTGATATTAATATCTGGGAAAATTACTTTAGATAAATCATTTTTTTGAAAATCACACAATAAATCTAAGAAAGCTAAAAAATACTTGATATCACTAAATTCTTTAGCTAACAACGGATAAAGTTGGTTCATTTGACTTGTAGCGTTCTGATTGAGATTCTCCCAAATAGTTGATATCGAAACTCTCATACGTTTTCGTAAATCAATTAATCCCTTTTTCTCTATTTGACGTACACGCTCTCTAGTCAAGTTTAAAGACTCACCGATTTCTTCTAACGTCAGTGGCTTAGACTGATTTAATCCAAATCTTTTCTTTAAAATTTCTATCTCTCTTGGATCACCATATTTTATAAAACTCTCTAAATCTTCTGAAATATAACGATCCAAATCAAAAGTAGATAACGAGTCTTGTTCATCAACCTTAAAATAACCACTTTCATAAGCTTGTTGTTTCATGTCTCTAGCTTTATCAAAACTATCAAGCAACTGATATAAATGAGTAATAATGCTGTATTTAATTGTATCAGCTGGCTCTTTATCTACTTTTGTTGTAAAACTATGATTCGATAATTCATTTAAAATGAAATTTAAATTTAAATTTTCAGAATCTATATTGAGCCAAACACTTACTTTTTCCATAAATTTAATTTGTGTTTTTGACAGCTTTGCTAAATTAAGTTTCAAACCACCAAGAACAGTATCCTTTTTATAAGATGTGTTTAGTTCTTTAACCTCAAGAATTTTTCGTAATTTTGTCTCAATTTTTTCTCGACGGCTAATACAGAAATTCTCAAATTGATTTAAATCATTCGATAAATTATCAATGAGTTGGCTAGACATATACATTCTTTTTGAAGATTCATCTTCAAAGTAATTATTTAACCATACCGCAGGCTGTATCGCTTTTTTATCAACATTCACTGAGCCAGGAATAAGCTGTAAATTGGCTACCGTATTTGCTAAAACTTGTAGCTTATTCGTACTATCATTCTGGATATTCAGACGTTTCATTTTAGTTGGTGTAAAGATACTTTTTGGATAAATATGATCAATATGAGTTTCCATCAATCTGGTATCAGGGAAAACCAAAAGAAGTAAAGCCTTAATTTCCTTGTCTATACCGTATCGGAGGTCACATAGGCTTTTCACATCTTCTTCATTAAAGACTAATGACTTATCTTTATCTGCCATTGCCTGTTTAATGTTTTCAACAAAATAAACTGACAGATCTTCGCTAATTGCCTTACGAATATGAACCAATAAGCTTTCAAGGTTACTTGTCCAAGTTCCTTTTTTAAGCAAGCTAATCAGAAGTAAATTCTTCATTGCAGTTTTATCCATTGGACTAATTCTGTATTTAGTGCCATCTGGAGATACTAATATTTTTCTAAATATGTAATAAACAATAGGTAAAATAGCAACATCATGAATCAATAGCTGATTATCTACTCCAAACTCTTTTAGCATTTGGGTCGTCATCAAGAAAGATTCTTTTACGTCGTCCCAGTTTTCCTCCATAAAGACAATGTTTTCTTTACTGAAATTTGATAATTTAAAACTAAGGTTCCCCACCTCTCCTAACATCAGCCCTGCACGCAGAATCAAATCTTTTTCGAATTTAAAACCAGAGTCTTCGCGAATATTTTCTAATAACTCATTAATTTCTTCACGAGCATTTAATTTTGTCCACTGCGTAACAGTAAAAGATAACAATAAGTCTGAATATGACAATGGTGTCCCACCACTATTCATACGGATAAAAATACTTAGTACTTTCTCAATATTCTGTTCTTGTTCTGTATATGCAGACAATGCAGTATAATTGTTAATTTGCACATTTAAATCACTTAATAATGATTCTGCCTCATCCAAGACTTTGATCTGTTCATCATCTGACATTTCATGGAAATTCTTAGCTAAGTAGATACCCAGTTCACGACTAATTTGCATCAAATATTTAGTAGATTTATTTTTTGATTCACCATTAAGCATTTCACCAACTTTAATCCAATAATTATTTTTATCTTTTTTTTGTGCTTCCTCATTAGTCAAAAATTTAAAATCGTAAACCGTATTATCATCAGTATTCGGCTGACCAAATACATTAAGATAGAGATATGTTTCTTTACCAAATCTATTGGTATAAGAACCTCTTAAACCAATATTAAGCGATGTAATACGTTGTTGTCCATCCAAAACAGCAATATGCTGTTCTTGTGGAATATTCTCATAGTAGTCGCAATATTGGGTATACTTCTCATCATAATTCAGCATAAATTTATAAAATTTATACTTATCAATATTTTGCTTTTCTATATTCCAAAACAAGAATGTACCAAAAGGATAACCCTGCATTATAGAATCAAATAATTGGCAAATTTGATCTGGCTTCCATACGAATTCACGTTGAATCGCTGGTAGGATATACTTATTCTCTTGAACTTTTAGTAATAGCTCATTAATACTTCCAATTTGTTGGTACATCTTTTACCCTCTACATTTTCTTCAAAATTCATGTTGTTACTATATAAGACAATGATTTAAATTAATTTTTAATTACTAAATACATATCTTTAACATACAGCTTTAAGGCCTGTTCAAACTTTTTCACAAGTGATATGTGCTAAAAAATGGGGGAGTTCAACTTAATAAACAATATACTCATAAAAGTTTCTCAATAACGATATCAACTCATAGGTGGAGGCTTAAATTTTATGAATACACAGCCTATTCCTTAATATTGAATAATGAAAAACAGCACCCTCGAGTGCTTTTTTTGGAACCATTCCATTCACAATTGTAAAAATTATCGATCCCTTTAATCTACAGCATGCAAAATGATTTCAGGATTTTCCTGTAGCATGTGACGCCATGCCATAGTCACTATCGCCCCTGCATACTCAACATGTCGATAGCAAAAATTGCCTAAATCAGGATGCTGACATCTTCCCTGCATCAACCCAAACATCGCTTGGGTATTTAACTGATTCAAATCCATCCGAATCCCCAAACCACAGGCTTTTAAAATTGCTTCTTTGGTTGTCCAAACTTGAAACCAAAAGAAAGGATTTTCACCCGTGGCTTTCCATGCTTGGTATTCTTGTGGATGAAATGCATGCTGTGCAAAAGCATCAAAACGAACTTTACGTGCTAAAGATTCAACATCAATACCAATATTTGCCACGTTATGGCTGAACGCTAAAGCATAATGTTCACGGCCATGCGAATGATTAAAAGCAAAGTCAGGATAATTGGCTAAGAAGGGTTTCCCATACTCCATTTTATCAAACTGTAAATGGTCAATATTTACCTGTAATTGGTCAGCAAATAGCTGCGCACGATACAACTCAATTGCCTGACGCTGTCGGGCTTTTAGCTCACCTCGAGTTTGTATTGCTTGGTCTATTGTTGGTGCAAGCTGCGATAACAACCGACAGTAAATCTCTATTTTCTGCGTCATTATCGCAATTTACCCTGTTGTTAAAATTTAACCAAATCACCTTTTAAGGCAACGCCAACCACAGCCATACCTTTGTGGCATTCATATTGAGTTGCACTGCGATTTTCATTAGATTTGTAATAACTTACAATATTGGTCACGGCATTTGCACCACGCTTTTGTGCCGCATTTTGTAATTGAATTAGAGCTGAGCGAACCACCCAATCACATGCAGCTTCAGGAGTTTTCGCAAAACCATTCGATTTTTTATTGGTGACAACCCCTTTTTGAATCACTCGACCACCTGCTTTTGTTCCCGCTAAATAAAATTTCACAGAACCATCCAACGTGCCATCGGCAAGTGCATGCTGTACAGCTTCATTAAAATTAAATTGATGTACATCATCTGCGGCTTGTGCAGCGACGCTAAAGCCGAATGCGGCTACAGTAGCCACAACTAATTTTTTTAACATTTCCTTTTTCCTTTTTCTATCAACAATAAATTATAGTTTTGCCAGTTTTTGGAAGACACGACGGTCAAGACCGGCCTTGAATTTTAAAGCCTTGCGATGAATTTGACTGCCATGTTGGCTAAAATTTTGACTGGCTGTAATTTCTGAACGTACACGGTGCTGTTCAATAAAATACGTCACTTGTAAATAATGCCCACGATAATCTAAACCAGCCACAACACGATCAGGCGTAACGCTTTCAACCCTCCAATCTCGTTTTGATAGACTTTGAATACTGGTTTGAATTGAGGTCGTGATCGCCTGATCTTGAATTTGTGGGCTTAATGCCACAGTTGGCGACTGTGCAATTTGCCGAGTGGAACAGGCAGATAATCCGACTGCTAACGATAGTATGACCATCGCGCTTATTTTTTTTAGCATTTACTCTTATCCATTTGAACGTTTAAAAATAAGTGAAGTATTAATCCCACCAAAAGCAAAGTTATTGCTCATAATGATGTTAGCATCTAAAGTTCTTGTGGTATTTACAATATAATCTAGATCACCACAAAGGGGATCTATCTGATCTAAATTTAAGGTTGGGATAAACTGTTTGCGTTGCATCATTTCAATGCCAAGCCATGCTTCAATTGCTCCACATGCACCAAGCGTATGCCCAAAATAGCTTTTTAATGAGCTGATTGGCTTTTTACCCAATACCTGTGCAGTGGCTTGTGTTTCAGCAACATCGCCTTGGTCGGTCGATGTGCCATGTGCATTGACATAATCAATCTGCTCGGCACTTAAGTTGGCATCTTTTAAAGCCAACTGCATACAACGTGCCATCATGGCTTGGTCTGGACGGGTCACATGCTGACCATCGGTATTACTGCCATAACCCAAAACTTCGGCATAAATGGTCGCACCACGTGCCAATGCATGTTCACGTTCTTCTAAAATTAAACAGCTTGCGCCTTCACCAATCACCAATCCATCACGCTTAGCGTCAAAAGGTCGTGGCGATTTCTCAGGTGTATCATTCATGCCACTGGTGGCAAGCAATACATCAAATACCGCAGCGCCTGCTGCGCTGAGTTCTTCTGCGCCACCTGCAAGCATTACAGTTTGTTTGCCATATTTAATTGCCTCAAAAGCCTGGCCAATCGCCATTGAACCTGAAGTGCAGGCACTTGAGGTCGGTAAGGTTAAGCCTTTTAAGCCAAAATATACCGTCATATTCACGGCACTGGTATGTGACATCATGCGAATATAGGTGGTGGCATTCAACTGGGTCATGTCATTGTCAATCAGCATGCTCCCAAATTCACGCACAGCGTTCACACTACCTGCCGATGATCCAAATGCAACGCCAACATCACCACTTTTTAAAAGTTCGCTATTGAGCAAACCTGCATCAGTTAAGGCTGTTTCGGCACAAACCACAGACATTAAAGCCACACGCCCCATACCACGCGTGACTTTGCGATTAAAATGTTTTGGAATCGTAAATTGCTCGACTGGCCCGCCTAATTTAGTGCGTAAGTCCGTATATTTTTCCCAGTCGGGCATATAACGAATACCACTTTTTCCTGCGGCAAATTGTGCAAAAATTTCATCGGCAGTTTCACCCAATGAGGTAATACCTGACATACCGGTCACGACAACACGTTTCATCAAATAAGCCCTCCATTCACTGAAATGACCTGACGCGTGATATAACTTGCCTCATCCGAGCATAAAAATTTCACCACACTCGCCACTTCATCGGCTTCCCCCATTCGTTGCATCGGGATCATCTTTAAAGCATGGGCTTTGACTTCTTCTGTGACCATTTCGGTTTCAATTAACCCTGGTGCAACACAGTTTACGGTAATTTTACGTTTTGCTAATTCTAATGCGAGCGCCTTACTTGCCCCAATTAAGCCTGCCTTGGCTGCACTATAGTTAACTTGTCCACGGTTGCCCATAATCCCCGAAACAGAGGAAATCGTGACAATTCGTCCACCTTGACGCAAGTGAATCATCGGCATTACCAAAGGTTTAATCACATTATAAAAACCACCCAATGAGGTCGAAATGACTTCGTCCCAGTCTTGGTCGGTTAAAGCGGGAAAAGCACCATCATGGGTGAGCCCTGCATTGAGTACCACGCCATAAAATGCACCGTGTTGCTCAATGTCTTGTTCTAAGCAATGACGCACCGTTTCACGGTCATTGACATCAAATTGTAAGACATGACTTTGCTGCCCCAATTGCTGTATTTCTTGTACAACATTTTCAGCATCTTGCATGCGTGAACGGGCATGTACGGCAATATCAAAGCCTGCTTGTGCCAATTGTAAAGCAATCGCACGGCCAATACCGCGACTTGAACCCGTCACTAAAATTCGTTTACTCATGAATGATTCATCCATTATTTATATAGTTATGAATTAGGTTGATAGACGCTGAGCATAGCAGCAATTGTATGTTCTCCATCCTGCAATTCACATTGAAATTGCCCCAAACCTTCGTGCAAATACATTTGCTGCACTTTAATGCGTAATACACTGTTTAATTTAAAATGTGACATCGGCAAGTTCAGTTTTCGTGTCCCTAACAAATAGCCAATTTTAGGCGCTTGCCCGTGTTGCTGCCCATGATAGCCTGCAAATACAGCAATACTCTGTGCCATAATTTCAATTGCTGTCCAAGTCGGCAAGCCATCATCTTCATAGAAAATCAGCTCAGGGCGCACGGTCAGTTCCGTGATTGCATAATCCTCGCCAACATCACACACCAAATCAACAAAAATCATGGGAGCTTGATGAGGAATAAACTTGCTCGCATCTTGCTTCATCAAAAGTTTGCTCCAAAAATGAGGCTGATATTACTGCCACCAAAGGCAAAAGAGTTGCTCATGGCATAACGCAGTGGTTGTTTGACTTCTGAACATTGCACATAGTGCTGATCGGCAAGTTCTGGATCAATCGCACCATTATGATGTAATGGCAGCCACTGTTCTTGCAAAACTTGTTGGCAAATAAAGGCTTCTAATGCGCCTGCTGCACCTAAGCAATGTCCTGTTTGGTGTTTGGTACTGCTTAAATTGGGCCGATGTGCAGCAAAAATTTGACGTACCGCTTTAATCTCCATAGCATCATTTTGCGGCGTCGCTGTGCCATGTAAATTTAAATAATCAATATGTTCAGGCTGTAAGCCTGCAATATCTAACGCTTGCTGCATTGCTGCGGCAGCACCACGACCTTCAGGATGTGGCGCGGAAATATGCCATGCGTCCATCGACTCACCTGCGCTCATAAGCATCACAGGGGCAGCCTTTTTGCTTAGTAAAAATAAACTGGCTGCTTCGCCAATGTTAATACCATCACGTTCAAAGCCACATGGGCGGCATGTTGTTGCAGATAAACTTTCTAAACTTGCAAAGCCATTCAGCGTAAGTTGGCACAAGGTATCTACACCACCGACCAATACGGCATCGGCAAGGTCGGCATTAAGTAAGCGCTGCCCTGCCGCCATCGCTTTGGCACTTGAAGAACATGCCGTAGAAATGGTGTAGGCGATTCCTTGCCAATTTAAGTAATGTTTTAAGCCTTGAGCAAGGCTGTTCATTTCTTGTTTAAGATGAGAAAACGGTGCATTCGTTTTTTCATGAAAATATTGCTGTAACACGGGTTCGTTATCCGCAATACCCGAGGTTGATGTTCCCACAACAATTGCTAAACGATGCCGTGGCATGTCTGCGGTGCATGCATGAATCTGTGCTTCAATTTGCTGTAAAGCGGTAATGGCGAAACGTAAATTACGTGAATCAAATGCCTGTAATGGCTCAGCAAAAACCTGTTCTGTAAGCTTCGCACCAGATGCACCCACTAAGCAAGATTGCCCCAACAGCAAATCATCGCGTAGGCTCAAACAACTTGCAGTTTGGGTTAATGCTTGGCGTATATCGGCGTGTGTTTCGCCTAACGCCGACAAGCTCGCACTACACTGAATTCCGACTGGCTGTAAATGTTGAAGCTGCACCATCAATTTCCTGTTTGTAATGCCTCTGCGATGGGACTAAATACCATCGTATACGGCACATGTAAATTTTCGAGTTGTATTTGGTTTGGTTGCTGCACAATGGTCAATACATGCTGCTTGGCAATCGCAACTTGGGTGGTGTCGTGTTGTTGCTGTATAGCTACATTATTTTGCCCATATTGGATAAAATTGGGATAGGTCGCAAACAAAATATCGCGCACCACAAACTCAAATGGCAACAAACGCATTTGTGGAATGCGCTGTTCAACCTTAACCCGCTTACCATCAAAATTTAGCTTAAATAACACTTGCCCTGTTAGGCTCAACCCAAGTAACGATAAATTTTTGCCTTGCTGCTGTTGATACAACAAAAAACTAAAACTCTGACTTTTCCATTGAATTTCGACTTGGTCTTGACGCTGGTAACTTTGCGCCTGCCAAAGCGGTGCAGCCAAGGCTGGTGCAGTCGGATAAAAAGACTGACAGCCCCCCAATGCGACCACCGCACTCAGCACTAAAATTTTCCCCAAATGGCGCATTTTATTGCTCCAATGCCAGCATATTTGCACTTGCTTCACGGCAATATTCGGCAATCACACTTAAACGGCGTTTGGCATTTTTATGAATAGGATTATTCACATCCCATGCGTAACCGGCCAATAAAGAAGAAATCATTTCACGAATTTGCACTTGTTGTTTTGGACTAAACACCACATCTTGAAATTCGCCGTTGTACCAAGACTCGACATAGGCACGAAACACCTGAATGCCTTCGCGTAGTGGCTGCTCATAATCTTGCATCCAATTGACGGTTTCACCTTGCAATACGCGCTCAACCAATGGCACAGCTAAACTGGATGATTTTAATGCAATGGTTACACCTGATGAAAACACAGGGTCAAGAAACTCACCTGCATTACCCAATAGCGCATAATTATCGGCGGCCAAATGTTTGACATTGGCGGAATAGCCCACCAAAGTCCGTACCGGCGTATCAAATTTCGCCTGACTTAATACCTGTGATAATGCAGGTTCATCCTGCAAAATTTTCTTAAATAAAGCTTCTAATGCTTCGGCACTGTCATCGCCTGTATACCCATAATGATCAAAAAAGTCTTGCTCGGCCACAATTCCAAAAGATGAACGTCCATCGGCAAATGGAATCAGCCAATACCATGCACGATGGTCTTTTTCATGCACGGTAATTAAAATTTTCTCACGGTCAAAATCAGGCTGATCATTAATCCCATCTTCAATATGGGTAAAAATAGCACGGCGAATTGGAAAGTCGGATGGACTTTCTAAGTCTAATAATTTCGGTAACACTCGCCCAAAACCACTGGCATCGAGTAAAAATTTGCCTTGAATTTGGTAGCTTTCGCCTGCTTCATCACGTACGGTTAAAATCGGCTGTGCCGTATCAACGTCAACTGCTAAAACTTCATGTCCATAACGAATGTCTGCACCATAGGCTTCTGCCTGACGTGCAAGTAAGTGGTCAAAATTAGCACGTCGCACTTGCCATGTTGTACCTGGCCCATCACTAAATTTTTCACGAAAATCATAAAAACTGCGTTGCTGACCACGTAAAAAGCTTGCACCATTTTTATATTGGAAAGCAAATTCTTCAACATGCTCACGCACAGTATCGAGCAAACCTGCTTCCTCTAAAAACACCATGCTTTGTGGCAACAAAGATTCCCCAATCGAAAAACGCGGAAAATGTTGGCGCTCTACAATGACTACTTGATGCCCCTTTTGGCGCAACAATGCTGCCGCCGAAGCCCCTGCTGGCCCCGCCCCAATGATCACAATTTCGGTCTGTTGTATTGACATATTAATCCAAATCTCGTTGTTGCTTTAATGTGCTAATCATTTGATATTTCGGATCAGCCATCGTAAATAATGTCGCATAAATAAATGAGAAAACTACGCCTAGCAGCACCGTTAAACCAAAGCAATGAATGGCATAGGTATGACTAAATGAGAGCAATCCAAAGCCAAGTAAGGTCGACAACATACATAAAAATAACGCCATACTGACCACCTTAGGATGATCATGTCCATGCCGATAAAAAATGGCGTAATCAACCCCAATGCCCATAATTAAGAAGGTGCCCATAATGCTAAATACATTAATTTCAACCCCAAGCCACGCTTGTACCGCAAAGGTTGAAAGCAATGCCATACTCACAGGTAAAACCAAAGGAATCACCGAATGTATGCCATAAATCAGCGCCAGAACCACCGCTAAACCTAGCAATGCCCAACACAATAGCCACTGTGCTTGCTCCCGATAATCTTGGAACATTTGCGACAAAGTTTGAATCGGCTGTTGCAACTGAACACTTGGGTTTTGTAAAGCTTTTATTGCTTTTACATCGTGAATCCCTTGCAACAAAATTAAACGGCGCTGTGGATTTTGCTGTAAAAAATACAGTGGATGTTGACGAAAATCTTGCACAGTCAGCAATGGCTGTTGCGACAAACCTTGCTGCCATGCCAACACTTCACTTACAGGTAAGTCCAACATTTTTGCATGCTGAACAAGGGCGGCTTTTGGAATACTTTCTAATAACTGGCGGTTATGTTGTTGCTGTTGTTGTGAGGGTAGCCATTGCCCCAAAGCCTGAAAACCTTGTAATTTTCCTTGGCTCTGTAATTGCTGCAATTGGCTAATTAACTGCTGTTCACGCTGCTCAAGTTGTGTAATTGATGACGCATGAATAACAAAATAATCACTCGATTGCTGCTGAGCAAAACGCTGACGAATATATTGATCTTCTTGTTTAAGCGTGGCATCCATACTTTGTAAATTACGAATATCATCATTACTGCGTAAACTGAATAAACTGACGCCGCCCACCAGTAAAATAACAACAATTGCCCCATAACGCAGTTTGGTCTGTGCTTGAAAATATTGGCGTGCCTGTCCCAACCACTGCAAACGCTGAATGGCAGGCTCGGCATTTAAAGCAGGTAAACGTGGTAACAGTAAAATACTGGTGATCCATGCCGAGATTAAGCCCACCACCGAAAACACGGCAATTTGGCGGAAACCTGGAAATGGGGTAAAACTTAAAACCAAATAAGCCACAACAGTCGTCATTAACCCCATAAACAAACTTGGCAATAAGGGACTAAGAATTTGAAAGCCTTTTAAGTCACGGTGCTGCGATTGCAATGCCATAAAATAAAAAGAAAAATCGACACACACCCCAATTAAGCTTGCCCCAAACACAAGCGTGACCATATGGATTTCACCAAAATAGCCATGTGTTAGGGTCAAAGCCACCAAGCTGCCACTCGTCACAGTAATGAACTCGGTCAGCATCGGACGTAATGAGCGAAAACCAAACCACACCAAAAAAATTAACCCAAGGCTTGAACCTAAGCCAATAGTGGAAATTTCTTGTTGCGCCGATTGCGTACCAAAACTGGCAAAAATGAGCGTGCCTGTCCAATGGCTCAGCGCTTGTTGCTGATTCAACTCGGCTTTGGTTTGCTTAATCCATTGGCTGACTTTTTCTTGGTAATCAATATTATACGGACTACCTGTAAGCTCTAACACCAACAAACGCGAAACTTTATTGGCATCGTGTACTGTAGCAAAGCCCTGTTCTAACTGAATATTTTGCGTATTATGCGTTGCCAAACCCACTGCATAACGTGGGAATAACAACAATGGGTCACGCTGTAGCAACTCTGCGGTAACAGGCATGCCAGGGCTCATCAGTTGCAATAAGCTTTGCTCAGACAAAGCTTGATAATCTTTTTGCTCAAGCAATTGCTGATCTTGTCCGCTTAACAACCCAACCCGATGTTCAAACAGCACTTTACCAAACTGCTGACTATTGAACTGTGGACGCAAAGGTTGAAGCAAAGTGGTCTTTGCCACTTGCTGTTGCAAACGCTGCGTGGCTTGATCGACCACCTGTGAGGTCGCTCCATCAATCACCACAAAAATTTTATTGTTGAGTTGATCATTGACATAATTTTGCGTTGCGGCTAAATCTTGTTGCTGACTTAACTGCGGTAATAACGCAAAAATATTGGTCTGAACATGAACTTCTTTTTTAAACCACAGCCAACCCATCCACAAGCCGCAGCATAATAAAAAGATCAGCCATAAAACGGTGGCTTTATTTTGCCAATTGGAAGAGCGCATTTTCTTGAACTGTTAGGTTTTGAGACTGACTGGTCTGCTGGCTAAAATTAATTTGGGTGAGGTTGTTGTCTTTTTCTTGAATCACAATTTGATTTACAAAACGAGCACCTTTAACATCCACTTGCTTAAACAATTGTTTGAATAGACTACTTTTCGGCGTTAACGTCACGTCCCAATTTTGCTGATTCTGATTGACACGCACAATGTTAAAGTTGCTCGCAAGCGCCTTTTCATCGCCAGCCATCAATTGTAAAAATAAAGTTGCCACCGAACCATAAGGTGATTGCTGCACATTAATTTGACTGAATGTCCGCTGCGTTTTTTGCACTACTTTTTGTGGCGTAACCACCAAATCGGCTTGCACAGGGCTATGCATTTGCCACAAAACGCCACGTTGCTTGCTAAATACCACAGCCCCTTTCGAAACATACGTTTTATTCAGCGAACTTAATTGTTTGCGTTGTTCAAACTGCGCATGCACAATTGGCGCAGCAGACACTTGGCTAAAAATGTCACGTGCCTGATCAATCGTCGCGGCCAAACTAACTTGCATAGCGGATGCTGCTAAAATCAGCATTGCCCCAAAACGATAATTCAATTTCATTTTTTCATCCTTAGGGCTGAAAACCCGTCCATGCATTCAAACAATCGAATAAAACCTGTGGCGATTGCAAACATAATTCACGGCTTTGAATATTGACAGCCACTTGCGTGGTATAACCTTTGGTTAAACGCTTGCCTGTTTCGGCATCAAAGACCAAATAGTCGATTTTTAAACGATTTTCCCATTCTTTTAAAATGGCACGCACACGAATTTTTTGCTGAAACTCAATGCCATAAACATAACGCACGTGGCTTTCAATCACAGGCCACACATAACCTGAAGCCTTCATTTGCATATAGTTATAGTTAAATTGATCGAGCAACGCACAGCGGGCAATTTCAAAATATTTTAAATAATGTCCATGCCAAACCACATTCATGCTATCTACATCGTGAAATGGCACATCAATCATAACTTCAGCTTGCATGCAGTGTCTCCAATTGGCTAAACCATGATGTATGACTGAGCTGTAGTTGTTCTAAACGATTCACCAAGTTTTGTAGCTCGGCTTGTAATGGACGGTCTTCTTTAAGTAACGCAAAACTGTCCAACACCCATGCTACGAACTTTGCCAATACAGGGCTCAGCTGTTCTTCGCCCCCTCGTAAATGAATCGCTTGCACACTGGCACAGCACAGTGCAGCAATCACTTGCTCTGTTAACACCATCACCCGTGTTGCATCACGTGCGGCAATAGTGCCCATGCTGACTTTATCTTGATTATGGCATTCGGTTGAACGCGAGAAAATCGAAGCAGGCAAGGTGTGCTTTAAAGCTTCGGCTGTCCATGCAGAAACTGCAATTTGTACAGCTTTAAAACCGTGGTTTAACGGCAAACGTTCGGCTGTCGCCCCTGATAAATTACGCGGCAAACCTTGGTTCATTTTGTAATCGACCAATTGCGCCAATTGTCGGTCAAGTAAATCGGCAATATTGGCCACCATTAATTTTAAGCTGTCCATTGCCTGTGCAATGTGTCCACCATAAAAATGTCCACCATGTAACACGCGTAAATTTACAGGGTCAATCAGTGGATTATCATTACTTGAGTTCAATTCATTTTCGATAAATTGACGCAACCAAACTTTAGAATCTTCAAACACACCAATCACATGTGGCGCACAACGTAGTGAATAGCGGTCTTGCAAACGTGAGCTTTGATGCTCGGTTTGGGTTTGGGCATTCAGCATGTGGCGTAAAAGTGCAGCAATATGTTGCTGCCCTATATGTGGCTTTTGTGCAAATAACACTTGGTCAAAATGGCTTGGATTCCCCTCTAAAGCCAATACATTAAGTGCAGTAATTAAAGTCGCAGCATAGGCCACTTGCTCAGCTTTCTTATAATTTAAACAGGCAATTGCTGTCATCACTGCCGTGCCATTCATCAACGCTAAGCCTTCTTTCGGACGTAAACACAGTGGCTCAATTTGGTAATGTGCGTAGACCTGTTGCATCGGCACAATATTGCCCTGCCAATACACATCACGCTCACCCACCAATGCCCCTGCAATATACGACAATGGTGTTAAGTCACCACTGGCACCAACCGAACCTTCCGAAGGAATCACTGGAATAACATTTTCATTGAGCATCCACACCAAACGTTCTAGTAACCTAAGCGACACACCTGAATAACCCCGAGCCAATGAACATAAGCGGACTAGTACGACCGCACGTGCGGTCATGACATCTAAATTTTCGCCCATCCCACAGCCATGAAACCGTGACAATTGCAACGGTAATTCATGCACTAAATCTTTTGGAATTTCAACCAAACACGAGTCGCCATAGCCTGTGGTCACGCCATAAATCACGCCTTCTTCATCTAGCAGTTGATCTAAGAAATCTGCACCTGTTTGAATGCGCTCACGCCATGTACTCGAGTCAGGTAAGGCAACAGCAACATATTGCTGTGCCACCTTTAGCACATCTTCAATCTGTAGGGCATGTTCCCCAACAATAAGTGGTGTCATTCCTGAATCTTCCAAAACTGATAAAAATTAAACCATTGATACGGTGCACGTAGGCAATGCTGTTCTAATAAATGAATATAAACTTGTGTAAATATCGCCATTTGAGTCAAACGCGCCTGACGCGGTAAATCAATTTTTTCAGCTATCGGATGAAAATGCACTTCAAAATTTTCCTTAAACCGATAACAAAAACAAGCAATTACAGGCACTTTAAGTAAATTAGCCAAAACCCATGCACCTTGCGGCCATGCGGCTGTTTGACCTAGAAAGCTTAAGCGTTGAGTCCGATCTGAATGAATTGGCACGCGATCTGCCGCAATCACCACCCATTCTCCTGCTTCAACTTTTTGCTGTAATAACAGCATAGTGTCGATACCCAGCTCATCTACTGCAATTAAATTGACATGGTTGGTCTGGCTAATTTTTTGCAAAAATTGATTAAACTGTGCCGCATGCTTTTGATAAACCAATACATTAATTTTTTGGCGATGTGATGACTTCAACGCACGTAACAGCTCGATATTGCCAAAATGCGACACCAATACCACCAAGCCTTGCCCATAATGTCGACTTAAATGTGTATGCCCAAAAATTTTCACTTGTTGATCGGGAATTTTTCCCAACCAGCCCTGCATTTTATCGACGATCGCTTCAGCAAAAGTTAAAAAATGTTGGTAACTTTGTATCCATGTTGGCCTGTTTTGAAACGGCGACTGTGCTTGTGCAAAATGATGTAACCGTTGTAAATAATGCAGTGATGCCTGCCGTGCTGCACGAGAACATAGCCAATACCACATCACAATAAAATACAAAATGGCTTGTACAAAGCCGCGCCCAAACACCCGATACAACCAAAGTACGAGCAGCAAAGGAAACATGCCACCTTTTTCTTTGATCTCATTCCATGTATTCGGACGTGGCACAGACATTAACGCCGACCTTTTACACGTTGCGTGATTAACTTTGGAAAACGACACAGCATGCCTGCAAAAAGGCGAGAATGCATCTTTGTGAGTACCCAATTATCTTCCCACACCCGAAAGTGTGACACGCCATGCTCAGGATAAATTACAGGGGTATCAATATTGCGAAAATGGAGACCCGCCCAACCTAAGCGCACCAAAATTTCACTGTCAAAACCCATACGCTGCGGTAGATGATGCTGATTCACAATCTTTAAAGTTTCAGCCAATGGGTAAATCCGAAAACCACACATGCTGTCTTTAATCTCTAAAGATAAACTGTTAATCCATACCCAAATATGCGTCATATAACGCCCGTACAAGCGTTTTTTCGGCACAGATGCATCAAAAACTGGACAACCAATCACCACATCTGTTGGATGCAGCTCAGAAATAGCAATAAATTTTTCAATATCTTGCCAACGATGTTGCCCATCGGCATCAAGCTGTAACGCATGACTACAACCCATTTCAGCAGCTTTTTTCAGCCCCGTCATGACCGCCTGACCTTTACCCATATTCTGTGCATGCTCAAGCAAGGTCATTTGTGAATATTGCTGAGCTAAGTCGCCAAGAATAGCTGATGTTTGAGCATCACTGCCATCGTTCACCACAATGATCGGATGCGGCAATACGGCTAAATATGCCACTAAATCGACTAAACAATCGGGATGATTATAAACAGGAATCACGCAAGCAAGTTGATAACTCATGCACCCAACTCCTCATGCAAAGTAAACAATAACCGCCCTGAAGCTAAGGTTTTTTCAGCTTTTTTTAGCTGAAATTCAACTTTGTGCTGTGCCCGTACCAAATTCAGTTCAAGTACATCATAGGGGCAAATTAAGTCTTGAAATTTAAGCTGTTCACAGCCACAACAATGGGCTAAATCGCCCCATACTTGCCGTGCAAAGTGCTGCAAAAATGCAATTTGCCCCACACCGGGATAAATAGGATGATGAGGAAAATGCCCTTTAAAACACTGTAGCTCAGGGAGAAATTCAAGTTGGAATATCACTTTTTCTGCTTCATGCTGAGATGACAACACCAAAGGATATTGCGGGTCTTGAAACAGTTGTAGCATATCGTTCCGATTTAATTTTGACTGACTATTTTGTGGTAATTGAGACACAAACCGCCATTGGCGCGGAATGGCTAAACGCTCTAATATAGGCTGTAACTGCTGTTTGATTTGGCTCACCATCGCAGCTTTACCATGAGTTTTTAATGCAGCAACAACGTCTGTATTTAACACAGCAACACAACCTAACAAGCAACGCTGCTGATGTGGAATAAGCAAGACATGACATTGCTCAATCGCCTCTAATTGCTGAATTTTTTGTTCAATTTCATCTAAACTTAAACGTTTTTCTTCCAATTTTACAATTCGGTCGACTCTCCCCAACAAGCGAAAAGGACTCTTTAAATTATTAGGTTGTATTAATTCAACACGATCACCCGTCGCCACCCAATTAGTTGTCTCACAGGCATGCAAGCTTCGAATAGACAATTGCATTTGTGCATCGCTTGATACATCAACATTACTAAAAGGTTGCCAAAGTGCATCATCAGCATGGCGATAAGCAATCCCACCTGTTTCAGAACTACCAAATACTTCTGTCACCGTAATATTGATATTGGCACGAATGCCTGATTCAAGCTTTCCACCCGATGAATACACTGCTGCACAGTGCTGTAATTCAACAGTATCCGACCATCGCTTGAGTAAAGCAGGACTACTAATCACAAAATTTAAATAGCCTTGCCTGTGCAATTGTTGCTGCGCTTGCACCACATATTCAGGATAAATAAGTTGTTCACGGTAAAAAATTCGTCCCGTGGCAAGTGGCAATAGCACTTTAAATAACAAGCCATAAATATGCTGATGACTGACCGTTGCTATCGCAACCGCTTGTTCAGGTAAACTAAAACTGCTAGCAAGCCCTTGCACTTCAGCCAAAAGTTGCTGCAACGAACGTAATATTTGTTTGGGTTGCCCAGTTGAACCCGAAGTAAAAAAGACAATTTCGCTGTGTTGTAATAATTCATCTGAAATGGGTTGAACCTGTGCCGCTACAACATGAGCTTGGCGCTGTAAAAAGGCGATGCCCTGCTCGGCTAATTGCTGTTGTAATTGCTGCACCTGATTCGGTGGTAAAATCACACGTTTTTTTGCTACTACACTGGCAAAAAACAGCACTAAGAACTCATAACTGTCGGATTCCCACAATGCAAATTGTGTCGCGGGCAAAGTTGCAATAGTGTGTGCTTGCGCAGCGACATCTTGCCAAAACGCAGAGAATAAAATCGGCTGAACCTGTGCATCAAAACACAAGGGACGCTCTGCTGTTAAATAAGCATTAAAATGGACATTTTTCATTGTTGATGTATTCGTTGTTGTCGCTTACGTAAAATAAACTCACCGCCCAATAAAATACCCATGAGCAAATAAGACACTAATCCGTTGTAAAGCACCCAAATCTGCATCGGAGCAAAAAATACGGTATACAGCGCAATACAGGCATTAATGAAGAAAAAACCACACCATACCATCGTCACTTTACGCGTCCATATCACGCCCGACTCAGGTAAATCTGGCTCAAAAACACGTGCAAATCGCTCAATCATAGAGGGTGGACGTAGTAAGGTCATCGCAAAAATGCTGAGTGCGGCCAAACTCATCGCCACAGGATAAAATTTTAACCATGCCTGATCTTTAAAAATCAAACTGAGCGTACCCGCGGCAATCGCTAAAAATGTTAAAGGTAACATTGGACTTTTTTGCCCAACAAAATAGCGCACCACACCCATTACTATCAGTAAGATGCTGATTTCCCAAAGTTTGCCATGTGACAAACTCCAACCCACCAAAAAAGGATAAGCTAGCAACAAGCTAGCCATCAGTAACTTTATAAACTTGGACATTCTTTGGTCATATTTTGAATAACCGTCACCACATCTTGTACGGTACGGACATTTTTAAAATCTTCAGGTTTCACTTGCTTACCTGTAAGCTGTTTAATTTTCACAACCAAATCAACTGCATCAATACTGTCCACATCTAAATCAGTATACAGGTTCGATTCAAGTTGAATACTTTCAGGCTCAATTTCAAAAAGCTCTTCCATCCATTCACGTAATTGTTCGAGAATATATTCTTGGCTTAACATCATGATTTTTACCCAGCTTGTGCTTGCATTTCAACGAGTTGAACTAAACTTTGAATCGACTGAAAATATTTTTTAGTATCTTCTGATTCCGCATTTAAATGAATGTTATAGCGTTTTTTTAAAGCCAAACCTAGTTCAAGTGCATCAATCGAATCTAAACCTAAGCCTTCATTAAATAAAGGTGCTTCATTATCAATATCTTGAATTGAAATATCTTCTAAAACCAAAACATCAATAATCATTTGTTTTAGCTCATCAGCAAGATTGCTCATGCTTACCTAACTCCCGAGAAAATAGCTGAGAAAAAAATTGATTTAAGAGACGGACATTTTTAGGATTTACTGTCACGTCGTCTAGAATATGATCGACTTGAACAGCATCAAGTACATCAATTTGCAAATGAAAAGCGCGAGACGGAATATGATACCACTTTTCATTTTTAGTCAGCGTAGACGGCGTACAGCGAATTAAAATCGGACGAATGGGCACTTGAGCACGTAGCGCAATATTCGCAGCGCCTCGCTGAAATTCATTCAAACATTGCCCTTGTTCAGTCCGCGTACCTTCTGGAAAAATAATAAGTGATGCTGCATTTTTTTCCTGTAGGCGCTTTACACAATCTTGAATAAATTGCTCTGAACCTTCATTTAAGATGTAAGCTGCGCCCCGCACTGGTCCTCGCGTAAAAGGATTTCGCCACAATCCTTGTTTAACCACGCAGTTTGCTTTAGGCATCAGTCCAATCAGCATAACAACATCAATTAAGGTGGGATGATTCGCAATGACCAACTCACCTTGGCTTTGGGCTAATTTATCAATACCATTGACCTGATAGGTCAGAACCCCCAATTTCGCCATCATGTCAATAAAGCCATGAAAACTATGCCGAATGACTTGTTGAGTAAGCTCGATCTGCCGCTCACGATCTTTGGTATATAACTTCACTGTAGGTGAAATCACGCTACCAATAGCCAAACCACCTATGCCAAAACTGGCAAAACTAAAGCCCGTTGCTAACATCCGCCAAGCATAATTCAGCCGTTGTTTATTCTTCTTCACTAACACCGCTGCCACATCCCTAAAACATCTTGCATCTGTTCTGATTGCCAAAATGCTAAAAATTCCAATGCATCTTTTGCAGCAACGCAATGGCTTCGCTTAGATGCCAATTGTAAATCCATGATCAAATTAGGTGCGTCCAATGCCACGACAGCAGCCATTGAAAACGCCTCAAAGTCGTGCCCTTCCTTATACATATCAGGCAAAGGTGCATCATAATATACCACCAATGCTTTACCTAAATTTGGCTGAGTTTTTAAAAAGGCATATGCTTCCAACATCGCATCAGCCCAGCCCGCACTTAAACTGGTCGAGGGTGTCGCATCTTGAAATAAAATAGAATATAAGCCTGCAATCGCATTATGTACCGAAGTCGAAAACTGAGTAGGCGAAGGAGCATGCCCTTGTAAAATATCTTGTAAAATCCCAATGGTTTTTTGTTCGTCACCAAAACATGACACCCACACAATGTAGTCGACCTGATGTGTTTGAAGAGCTTGAACCGCACTATTAAGTGCTAATTTTGCTAAAGCAGAAAGACGGCGACGCTGTATTGCAGGTATTTGACTCAGGCACTGTAATTCAGAATTTAATCTCGTTGTATACAGTTGTTCTAGCCGTAAATACACTACACGCCTCCCAAAAAATAAAAAAGCAATTATATCTAAAAATACAAAAATATAATTAAATAAATTTTAAACCATTGATCGTGATCAATAAATAATCACTCTCGTTTACATATAAAAAAGAGCTACCCTAAGATAGCTCTTCGACCAAAAATCAATTAACGCTTATATTTCTTTTCGGCCTTTTTAAACTTCTGCACATAACGACGTTTACGTGCCGCAACACGCTCATCAATTTGGGTTTTACGCCCTTCGAATGGGTTTTCAGAGGTTTTAAAATCGATGCGAACAGGTGTACCTTCAAGCTTATACACGCGGCGGAACACATTTTCTAAATAACGACGATAATCCGCAGGGGTTTTATCGACTTTATTTCCATGGACAACGATGGTTGGCGGGTTCTGTCCACCCATATGCGCATAACGCATTTTAATACGGCGACCACCCACCATTGGTGGCTGATGTGCATCAGTTGCGTCACTCAAAATTTGAGTCAACTTCGCAGGTGACACTTTTAAGTTCGCAGACTCATAAGCACGGTGAATTGAAGGATAAAGCTCACCAACACCTGTACCATGTAAGGCTGAAATTAAATGAATTTTTGCCCAAGGAATGAAGTCAAAACGACGTTCTACATCTAACTTGCACTGCTTGCGGTCGTATTCAGTCATGTTGTCCCATTTGTTAATGGCAATAACCATGGCACGACCCGCTTCTAGCGCGTAACCAATTAAATGTAAATCTTGCTCAACAATTCCTTCGCGTGCATCAACGACCACAACCACAACATGTGCATCTTTCATCGCTTGTAAAGTTTTCACAATTGAGAATTTCTCAATCATTTCATCAACTTTACCTTTACGACGTACACCTGCGGTATCAATTAAAGTGTATTGACGACCATCACGTTCAAATGGAATATAAATTGAATCTCGGGTGGTCCCCGGTTGGTCAAATGCCACTACACGGTCTTCACCGAGCAATCGATTGACTAATGTTGATTTACCCACGTTTGGACGACCAATAATTGCCAAACGTAAGCCTGTATTTTTGTCATGCTCTTCAGGATTTTCATCCTCAGGCACATCTTTTAATACATCTTCAAGCATTTGCTGCACGCCACGACCGTGACTTGCAGCAACTTGCATAGGCTCACCCATGCCGAGTTTATAGAACTCAACTAAAGCAGCTTCAGCATGTACACCATCGACTTTGTTGGCAACCAAGTAAACTTTTTTACCTAAAGTACGTAATTCACGGGCAATCTGCTCATCGGATGCTAATAGTCCCGCACGTGCATCAACCACAAAGACGATGATATCAGCTTCATTGATGGCTGTTTTAGACTGCTCAGCCATATACGAATCAATACCACCTTCGTTCTCGCCAATACCACCCGTATCGACCACAATGAATGATTTGTTTTGATAAACCGCATCACCATATTTGCGGTCACGCGTTAGGCCCGCGAAGTCAGCAACAAGTGCATCACGACTTTTTGTGATTTGATTAAATAATGTTGATTTTCCAACATTCGGACGCCCAATCAGCGCAATAACGGGTTTCATAGATTAACGATTCTGCCAAACGCTTAACGCGCCTTTTTGAGTTGAAACATAAAGTTGATTGTCAATCACACGTAAAGAGCTTACTTGCCCTTTGGTGCTTGATCGACCAATTAAATCACCAGTATTTGGGTCAATTAAACTTAAGACACCATCAAAGTCGCCCACAACTAAGTCTGAACCTAGCAATACAGGGTTACTTAAATTACGACGTAAGAGTTTATCATTTTCCCATAATTTTTGACCGCTCATTAAATCATAAGCAATCACTTTACCATCCACTGTGGTAATAAAAACTTTGCTTTGAGTGACTTCAGGACGTTGATGACTACTTGCATCATCACTCCACACCACTTGTTGCTGTGCTAAATCCGTTACAGTTACTTGACCTTGATAACTGGTCGTAACCATAAACTGCCCCATCATGACAGGCGGATTAATATCATTCAAGCGCTGTACGTCGGAACGACCTTCTGCAACCGCAACACGGCGTTGTAAACGTGGTACACCACTCACAACATCAATGCCATAAACATACGCGTTTGCTGTCGCAATCAAGACATTATTTGGGTCAAGTTGAACAGGCGCTGCTTGTCCACGCAAACTAAATGGTACATTCGGTAAACGATAAGTCCATAGCTGCTGACCTGTAGCTTCGTCATGGGCATAGACATTACCATCGTTAGTCACGGTAATCACATGACCGATTTGGATATGCGAACGCGCAATAATAGAGCCAGATAGCTGCGCTGTCCATTTTACTTGACCTGTTGCTTGGTCAAGTGCAGTCAAAAGACCTTTTTGATTACCGACAACAGCAATGCCATCCGCAGCTTCAACACCTGCACTTAAACCATCTTTATTACTCATCTTTGTAGACCATAAGCGTTGTTTGCCTTTATAGGCCTCAACCACGCCTTTAGGGTCTGCAATAAAGAGTACACCTTGATCTACCGCAATTTGTAAGCGTAAATCATCATCTTTATTGGTCGCAGCTACACTCTGAGAAAACACAGGAACCAATTGTTTCGATTGCACAAGTTTAGGCAATGGTAACGGTTTTGTATCAACTTTTTCTTTATTTGACGAGCAACCAACCAATGCCGCAGCAACAATTGTTAGTGCAAACGGGAGTATAAATTTTTTATCCATTTTAAGACTCATCCACCTGTGTTTTCAAAATTGGGCGTTCAATATTTGGATCATCAACTAAAACACCAACACTTTCGAGTTTAATTTGTAAAATTTGTCGTTCTTGTTTACGTGCAATGGTTGCATCCCATGCACTTTGATAGGCTTTTTTGGCATTGGCAATATCATTTTTCGCAACAAAAATATCACCGCGCGCTTCATCTGCCGAGGCTTTAAATGCAGGAACAGTAACTAAAGCCAATGTTTTCAAAGCATCGTCATATTTCTTTTGTGCTGTTTGTACATAAGCCAAACGTAGGTTCACAAGCTGTAACAAACCTTCGTCATCAAGCTTAATATTTTGGACTTTCTTGAGCTCACGCTCGGCTGCAACATAATTACCCTGATCTGCTGCAACTTTAGCCATGACAAATTCAGCTTGCACCGCTTGAGCAGAATTCTGATCTTTTTTAATCACGGTGTCAGCTAAGGGCGCAAGCTGATTATAGGCTTTTGCATCACCTGTCATACTTTGCGCTTGTTCCATCATTTGTTGCACACGCGCTGTTTCATTTTGCGCACGGTGCAATTGTTTATTTTGCCAATAATTCCAACCAAAAAAAGCAATCAGTGCAATCAACACGCCACTGACAGCAGCAGAACCATATTTCTTGGTCAATGATTTAAAGTTATCTAACTGTTCATCGTCTGTAAGCGCAGTCATTGCATGATCCTTTATTCGGCTAATGTATCAATTATTGTGCAAAATATTGCGTTAAAAATGGCAATACATCTGCAATTGCCAAATTTTGTTGCTCAGCAGTTGCTAATGTTTTCACCGCCACTTGCTGATTTTCCCATTCACGCTCACCTAAAATAAGCGCAAAAACCGCGCCAGATTGATCGGCTTTTTTCATTTGGCTTTTTAAGCTGCCTTGTGAACCTGTTTTTAAACGCAGCTTTAAGCCTTGTTGTTCAAATTGGTCACGTAATTGCTCTGCCCAAACCAATGCCTTAGCTTGATACGCTGCATCAGCCAACAAGAATACTTCACAATCGCGCACAGCTTGTTGTTCCTCGACTTGCTCAAGCAACAACAATAAACGCTCCATACCCATTGCAAAGCCAACCGCAGGCACAGATTGGTCGGCTTTACCTTTTAACTGACCTACCAAACCATCATAACGACCACCCGCACAAACTGTGCCTTGTGAACCTAAATGTGTGGTTGTCCATTCAAAGACTGTTTTATTGTAATAATCTAAACCACGCACCAATTTTTGGTTAATCACAAAAGCAATACCAGCATCGTTCAAATACTGTTGTAATTGAGCAAAATGCTGCAAGCTGTCTTCTTTTAAGAAGTCATGCAACTTCGGCGCATGTTCTAAAATTTGCTGCGTACGTTCATTTTTAGAATCTAAAATACGCAGTGGATTGGTGCCTAAACGACGCTGTGAGTCTTCATCTAAATCATCTTTATGCTTGGTTAAAAACGCCACCAAAGCTTGACGATAGTCGTTACGCTCATCCATTTCACCCAAGGTGTTGAGTTCTAATTGAACTTTGTCCAACACACCCATGCGCTTCCATAAACGTGCGGTCATTAAAATCAGTTCTGCGTCAATATCAGGCGTTGCAACACCAAATGTTTCTACACCAAACTGGTGAAATTGACGATAACGACCTTTTTGCGGCTTTTCATAACGGAACATTGGCCCGATATACCAAACACGCGGTGCAGCGCCACGTAGCAAATTATGCTCAAGCATAGCACGCACACAACCTGCGGTACCTTCAGGACGCAAAGTCAAAGACTCAGGCGGATTACCTTTGTCCAAAAAGGTATACATTTCTTTTTCAACAATATCGGTCGCATCGCCAATTGCACGTTTGAACAAGCCAGTATGTTCAACGATTGGCAAACGAATTTGTTGATAGCCGTAAGCATCCATCAACGCAGATAGATGTTGTTCTAAACGTCTCCACGCAGGTGTTTGCGTTGGCAGAATGTCATTAAAACCTTTAATAGCAACAATTGAACTCATGACTTACTCAGAACTGGTACGAATAATTTCTTTAGCTTTCGCTTCTTCAATTTTTTGAACACGTTGACGAACCATCATTTCGATCTCATCGACCAACTGATGGGTTTCAATTAAGTGGCTTTTTTCACCATTTCGATACACCAATGAACGCGGACTTGCACCGACCACACCAATATCGGCTTCTTTGGCTTCACCCGGCCCATTGACTTTACAGCCAATGACAGATACATCCATCGGTGTACGTACATCTTCTAAACGTGCTTCTAAAGCTTGCATCACTTGAATGACGTTAAATTCTTGACGCGAACAACTTGGACAAGCAATAAAGTTAATGCCGTTTGAGCGCAAACCCAACGACTTTAAAATATCAAAGCCAATTTTCACTTCTTCTTCAGGCTCGGCAGCTAATGAAATACGCATGGTGTCACCAATGCCTTCCATTAATAAACCACCTAAAGCCACAGCAGATTTAATCGAACCTGTACGGTAAATGCCTGCCTCAGTCACGCCTAAATGCAACGGATTATCAATTTGTTGAGACAACAAACGATAAGCATCCATGGTTAAAAACACATTCGATGCTTTTACGCTGACTTTAAATTCGTGAAAATCTAAACGGTCTAGAATATCAATATGGCGCATGGCTGACTCAAGCAAAGCCTGCCCTGTTGGTTCGCCATATTTCTTTTGTAAATCTTTTTCAAGCGAACCTGCATTCACCCCAATCCGAATCGAAATGTCGTGATGGCGCGCCGCAGCAACCACTTCACGTACTTTTTGATCTGAACCAATATTACCTGGGTTAATTCGCAAACAATCTGCACCATAATCGGCAACTGCTAACGCAATTTTATGGTCAAAGTGAATATCTGCAACCAATGGCACAGTCACGCGTTTACGAATCGCACCAAAGGCTTCAGCAGCTTCCATGGTCGGTACCGAAACCCGCATAATGTCTGCACCTGCATCGGCACAACGCTGAATTTGTGCAACCGTTGCATCGACATCGCATGTTTCAGTGTTGGTCATACTTTGGATGCTAATTGGCGCATCGCCTCCCACATACACCGAACCCACACGAATTTTACGTGTTGGGCGACGTTTGATTGGATTTTCTATCATGACGGAGATCGACCTTAATCAATTAACGTGACAAACGGAAGTCTGCTTTGCCATTGACAGTATATGGCGAGAGCGAAATTGCTTCATTGTTTAAACTTAAAGATGCTACAGCATCCGCATCATCTAAACGAATTTGAAAAGGTGAAACACCTTTTAAATCAAGACTACTGTCTTGACGACCTGTTGCAAGCACTTTGCCTGTAGAATCAACAATTTTAACCGATGTTGGACGAGCAAACTTAACCACTAGCTCATCACCACTACTCGCTGCATTTTGGCCCACAGATACAACATCAACTGTCGACTGTGGCTGCGCTGTCGCTTGGGCTTGATGACGTTTTGCTGACCATTTTTGCACACCTGTTACAAGCAGCACCAAAACAACCGCCGCCAACAGTGCTAACACACCACGTTTTAACCACTTTTTATTACGACCACTATTTGAACCCGGAAGTTTCCCCATCATTCGAATTGGAGAATCTTTTAAAGCGTGATTCGGCAATAAGCCAGTATCGTTAGCGTAAATTTCATCAAAACGCTGAATAATTGCCGATGCATCCACGCCTAAAAGCTTCGCATAGGTACGATAATAACCTTTAATAAAGGTTGCTTCAGGTAATGCGGTATACTCATCTTTTTCGAGTGCTTCTAGTGTTTTCACAGGTAAACTTAATGCTTGTGATACGTCAGCCAACTCGCGTTTTTGATTAAGACGAATATGACGTAAATATTCACCTGGACGTTGAACATTGCCTAATGTATTAGGAGTTGTTGGGGTAACCGTCGATTGTTGTGAATTTGGATTTACTTCCATACCGCCTCAGTACTGTACTGTAATTGCAAATAATGTTGATATTCTTGGCTATCAGGGAATAATGCCCTTAATTGGTTCACCAAGACCTGCATGCTCATGTTATCACCATTTGCACGCATAATGCGAATACCGACCCATAGCCCACGCGCAGACTGATTTTTACTGCCTACAATACGAACATAATTGTCGTAAGCATCATTTGCAGAAGACTTGTCTTGGCGCAGGTAAAAAATTTCCGCTAACTCTAACATTGAAACACTTGAGCTTTGATTGACTTGCAGTGCCTGTTTGAATGTTTTTTCAGCATTCAACACATCACCAAGCTTCATATAGGCTTGTCCTAGATTTTCAAGCGCCATACCACGCTGCTCATAACCTAAGGTTGAACCCGCAATTCTTAACTGCTCAAGCGCATCATTATAGCGCCCCAATTGAAACAGGTAACGCCCATAATTGTTACGGGTTTGTGCGTCAGTTGGATCTAATGCCAACGCACGTTTAAAATAACTGTCCGCCTTTGCAACATTTTCAGGGCTACCTTCTTGTTGCAGCAAGATCCCCATCAGCATGTTGGCTTGAACATTACGACTATCTTGCTCAAACACTTCGTCCAAGGCACGTTTCGCCGCATCTAGCTCACCATTACGCAGATATTCTGCTGCAATTTGGGTGCGAATTTCAGCGGCTTTTTTCGGGTCTTTTTTAAACTTAGTCGGTTGCACACTCGCGTCAGGATAATTTTTCTGCTGATCTTTAGTCGTAATGGTTAAACCTTGACACGCCTGTAAACCAAAAACCATGATCCCGACACTCGCTAGCGCAGTGATATACTTTTTACTCTTCTTATTCACGCTAAAACCACCTCTAAGTGAGTCAAACTAACCCTGAGAACGCATAATCTCATTCTTCTCAGAAATTTTCTTTTGCCATTGTGCTGCACGGCGAGTACGATCCGCCACCTGCCCAACCAATTGCCCACACGCTGCATCAATATCATCACCACGCGTTTGACGAATCGTACAAACAAAACCTGCGTCAGACAATGTCTTTTGAAAGGCAATAATCCGATTTCGGCTTGAACGTCCGTAAGGTGCATGTGGAAATGGATTGAATGGAATTAAGTTAATTTTACTTGGTAAATTTTTCAACAATTTAATCATTTGTTGTGCATGTTCAGGATGATCATTCACCCCATCTAACATCACATATTCAATAGTCACGTGCTTACGTGAACTTTCATTACCATCTTTGGTGATATAACGTTGACAAGCAGCAATCAGTTGTTCTAATGGATATTTTTTATTAATTGGCACCAATTCATTACGCAATTCATCGTTTGGTGCATGCAAAGAAATCGCCAAAGCAACATCAATATCTTGTGCAAGTTGATCAATTTTTGGAACAACACCTGAAGTCGATAAAGTAACACGACGCTTCGACATACCATAGGCAAAGTCATCAAGCATAATGGTCATCGAACTTAAAACAGCATCATAATTCAGTAATGGCTCACCCATGCCCATCATCACCACGTTGGTGACTGAACGCTCACGCTCTGCAACAGGCACATCTTCCATATACGACTGATTGGCAACCCAAAGCTGCCCAATAATTTCAGCAGGCAATAAATCACGCTGAAAACCTTGTTTACCGGTTGAACAAAATGAACAATCAAGTGCACAACCCACTTGTGATGAAATACATAAGGTTTTACGTGAACCAGTTTTATCTTCGGCAGGAATAAGCACGGTTTCAACCAAAGAACCTGCACCATCACCAACACGAAATACCCATTTACGGGTTCCATCTTTAGAATAGTTACGATGCACCACTTCTGGTGCTTTAATTTCACATTTTGCTTCTAGTTTTTCTCTTAGTTTTCCTGAAATATTGGTCATTTCAGCAAAATCAGTCACAAAATACTGATGAATCCACTTCATCACTTGACCTGCACGGAACTTTTTTTCGCCCATTTTTTCAAAGAACTGTTCAAGTTCAACCCGTGACAAGCCTAGCAAATTTACTTTTTGCACAGACGTTGCAGGTTGTTGCAATGTGGCAGTGTTGTTCTGCTCATCCAAAACCAAAGACGAACCAACTGCTTCAATAGCCATATGTAATACCTAAACACGATTGAGGAGAAAAAAAGGACTGTTCAAGCAGTCAGGGAAATTTAAGGAATAAAAAAACCAGATAAGCAGTATAACACTTATCTGGTTTTAAGTATCTCGATTAACGAGTACGTGGGCAAACTTCTGTTTGAGCAAAGAAGTAAGACACTTCACGTGCAGCAGATTCTACAGAGTCAGAACCGTGAGCAGCATTTTCGTCGATGCTTACAGCAAAATCAGCACGGATTGTACCAGGAGCCGCGTCTTTAGGGTTTGTAGCGCCTAAAATTTCACGGTGAGCAAGTACAGCGTTTTCGCCTTCAAGTACAGATACAACTACTGGACCAGAAGTCATGAATGCAACTAGGTCAGCAAAGAAACCACGTTCTTTGTGCTCAGCATAGAAGCCTTCAGCTTCAGCTTGAGAAAGGTGTTTCATTTTAGTTGCAACAATTTTAAGGCCAGATTTTTCAAAACGGGCAAAAATGTCACCGATGTGGTTTTTAGCTACTGCGTCTGGTTTTACAATCGATAAAGTACGTTCAATCGCCATGATTAGGCTCCTTAACTCAAATATTAGAGATAAAATTTTGCCGCATTATACCCATGAATAGGGGAATAATCAGCACAAAATATGTAAAAGTTTAATTTTTTACAGTTTTAATTGGCTTCATCAATCCATGCCATTTGAATGGCTTCCAATAAACCTTCGGTCGACTTCTGCGGATCATCACCAAAATCGGGTAAAGCACACACCCACGCATGTAAATCGGTAAAGCGCACCCACTGCGGATCAACCTCTGGATGTGCTTCTAATAATTCAATTGCAATATCAATACTGTCTGACCAACGTAAAGCCATCTTTATTCCCTAACCATAACCAATGGGCTACTTTAACAAAAATTTGTATTTGGGTGCAGCTTAGAGTTGCAACGCATAGATTGGCGCTAACCATAAACTCAACCCTGCAATACATGCACCTAATGTTGCACCAATCAGTACATCACTTGGGTAATGTAGCCCCAGAACCATTCTTGACAACCCAACCAACAAGGTAAATGGCAGCATAAGAGTTAACAATAGTGGCTCAATTGCGCCTAAAATACAGCTAAACATGACTGCATGCTGGGTATGACCAGACGGAAAACTAAAATGATCTAATGGACGCTCACCCAAAATAATCACCTGATGAACCTGATACGGTCGCGGCCTAACCGTTTTATGTTTTAATAGTTTATAAACAGTTGTTGAAAATAGTGTTGTCATTAAAATATAGAGCACAGGCAAAATACTCTGCCATGCCTGCATAAATGCAGTGAGCAACAGCATTGCAACCCAAAACCAACCATCACCTAAGCGACTCACCCACTTAAAAAATAAACTGACTTTTGAAGATTGTGAAAAATGATTAAAATACAGACAAGCTTGTAAATCGAGCGCCAAAAATTTTATTTTTAAATTTTGCATATTCATACGCGCCTCTTCTATTTAAGTGAAACCGTAATGAAAGTGTTGCACAACACTTTGCAATGCTTGTTCAAATTGACGAATAGGGTGCTCCCAACCCACATGCTGTACCGACAATTGTGCTTGCACACCCATTTTATGCAATTGTGCCAAAGCAGGAAATTGCTCAAATTGCTGCTTAAATAAATCTGCCCGCTGCAAAGGAATTTTCCATCCTGTCTGCCCTTGTTCAATATATTGATGTGCACAAGCATAATCATAAGCCAGTACAGGCAAGCCACTTGCCATCGCTTCCAACACCACATTACCAAAAGTTTCTACTTGGCTTGCAAAGACAAATACATCAGCACTGGCATAAGCCTGTGCCAATGCCACACCTGTCAAAGCACCTGTAAAAATAATATTTTGCGCTACATCCAATGCTTGTAAACGCGCTCGATCAGGGCCGTCTCCAACAATGATTAATGCTAAATTTTCAGCACCCTGTTGCTTTTGTGCTAAGTAATTCGTAATGATTTGATCAATCTGCTTTTCGGGCGAAAGCCGTCCTACATACAACAACACTGTGGTTTGCTCATCCGCCCGCCATGATTCTCGCAATGCCTGAGAACGGAAATCCGCCGAAAAATGCTGCACATCTACCCCACGCCCCACAACAACCAAAGGACAATCTATGCCATATTGCTTTAAAGCATGAGCTGTATCATGATTTGGCACACACGTCAGCTGCGTTTGGTTATGAAACCAACGCAAATAATGCTGAATTGGCTTAACTAAAAAAGCCAAATCAAAAAAACGACTAAACTCATGAAATGGCGAATGAAATCCACTCGACAACGGGATATTCTCTAAATGCGCAATTTGCAAACCAAGTAAACCCAAAGGCCCTTCCGTGACCACATGAATCACATCTGGCTGAAAATCTTTAATTGCTTGACGGACTTTACTGTACTGTGGCACTCCAAATTGGAGATATGGATATTTTGGCAAACGCTGTGCAGCCACTAAGCATTGCTGCGTTGGGGTGAACTGATTGGAAATTTGGCTTTGTTCAGGGCGAATAAGTAAAATTTGATGCCCCTTATTTTGCAAGCCTTGGCACAAATACATCAGCGACTGTGCCACACCATTTAATTCAGGCGGCCATGTTTCGGTCACCATTGCAATTTTTAGTTTTTGATCAGATACACGTGGAAGTTGTATCGCATGCACATTATGAAATGATTTATGCTTCCATTCACTCCAAAACCATGACTGTCGCTTAAATACATTGCTCAGTGACATCAAAATCACCTAATATTTTGTTGTTATAACTGCATTTTAAATCTTATGTTTTGCATTTTAATGATCAATCCATGACAGTTTATTGACAGTCAAACAGATAAATTTCGCACAAAAATAGCGCAGAACCAATTGTTTTGCACTAAATTAGCACCATTGCTTTCCCATAAAAATTAATCCTTTTTCAAGTACGATTAAAACTGGTTTTTAACCAATCAAAAAGAGAGTAAATTACTCGCAAAATATCTGTTTTTTATCATAATTCTTAATCAAGCATGGCATAAATTTTGCTTGCACACCACACCTATTTTAGGTGTATCAAAATACAAAACAAGGCTGTTTATGAAAAAATTTTTACAATCTAGTTTAGCAAAAACTGTATTGATCTCTTTAGCATTTGGGGCAAGTCAAATTTCTGCGGCAGATACGTTAGATAAAATTAAAGAACGAGGCAAAATTAATATTGGATTTAACGATACTTCAATGCCCATCTCTTATGTCTCAAATGGCAATGCTGCGGGTTATGCCATTGATATTTGTCGTAATATTGCAAACAATATTAGAAAACAACTCAATGCGCCAAACTTAAAAATTGAATTTATTCCTCTAACCCCAAGTCAACGTATCGATGCAATCAACGCAGGACGTATCGATATGGAATGCGGCTCAACAACCAATTCTTATAAGCGTCAGCAACAAGTCTCGTTCTCAACGAATTTTTATTACACAGAAGTTCGCATGGCTGTGAAAAAAAGCACCAACTTTCAAGACCTCTCTGACTTAAACAACAAAGTGGTGGTCACTTCTATCGGAAGTACCACAAACCAATACATTAAACGCGATGCACGCGGAAAAGATGTCACTGTCCGCACCATTTATGGTCACGATATGGATGATTCTTTTAATATGCTTACCACTGGCAAAGCCGAAGCATTTGTCATGGATGATAATATTTTAGCGGGCATGATTGCCAAAAGTGCAAAACCCGACCATTATGAAATTGTTGGACCCGTTTTATCTTCAGAACCTTATGCAGTGATGTTGCCAAAAAATGATGATCGACTCAAAGCCGTAGCGGACAGCACCATTATTGGTTTATGGAAGTCTGGTGAAATGATGAAGCTTTACCACAAATGGTTTCAAGCTCCAATTCCACCCAAAAATCTTAACTTAAATATGCCACCTAACCGTTCTTATTTAAACTTACAACGTCGCCCAACAGACGCAGGTGTTTAACTTATTCACGCCCTAAGCAAGTCTTAGGGCTTTTATGATGTCAGCATAATCACAATATAATGCTGCTCTTTTGGCTGTCAATCCATCACCACAACATAATCCCAGTGTTAACACTACAAGCCAATAAAAAATCCCAAGAAATATACACAACCTTCACAGCCAATACTAAACTCCTAAAATTCTCAAAAAACAGATATAAAAAATATATTTTATTTTTAAAATCAGATATTAAATTAAAACCAAAAGCACAAACAGGCATGAAAAATGGCATTGCTTTTGCTTATTATTTGGCTGCTTTCACTTGTACAAAAACAAAAAGGTCAAATATGCGCAACATTGTAAAATTAACATTCACAACAGCAATATTCACCTGCTGTTCACTTGGGGCAAGCCACGTTTATGCCGTAGACACCTTGGCAAAAATTAAGGCGGCAGGTAAAATTAACATTGGTTTTAATGATGCATCAATGCCAATTTCCTATGTTGTTAATGGTAATGCTGCGGGCTATGCCATTGATATTTGCAGAAATATTGCAAACAATATTAGAAAAGAACTTAATGCGCCAAATTTAAAAATTGAATTTGTTCCATTAACACCAAATCAACGTATTGATGCGATCAATTCAGGGCGAATTGATATGGAGTGTGGTTCGACAACCAATTCCTATAAACGCCAACAACAAGTGGCTTTTTCAACCAATTACTACTACACCGAAGTTCGTATGGCGGTCAAGAAAAGTACACATTTCCAAGATTTATCTGATTTAGACAATAAAGTTGTTTCTACTTCTGCTGGCACAACATCAACCCAATACATTAAACGTGATGCACGTGGCAAAGATGTCACTGTTCGCACTATTTATGGGCATGATATGGATGACTCCTTTAATCTGCTCGCAATTGGTAAGGCCGAAGCATTTGTCATGGATGATAATATTTTGGCAGGCTTAATTGCAAAAAGTCAGAACCCAGACAATTATGAAATTGTCGGACCTGTGTTATCTTCAGAACCTTATGCGGTTATGCTGCCAAAGAATGATGAAAAACTCAAAACATTAGCCGATACAACAGTCATTGGATTATGGAAGTCTGGTGAGATGATGAAGCTTTACCACAAATGGTTTCAAGCTCCAATTCCACCTAAAAACATTAACTTAAACATGCCACCCAATCGTTCTTACCTGAACCTACAACGCCGTCCGACCGATGCAGGCGTTTAAAGCATGAAAGCCCTAAGCGAGTCTTAGGGCTTTAAAATTGAAAAGCCAAAAGCACATCAACCACAACCATTATTTTATGTAAAAAACTGATCATCAATCTAAAACTACAGTATTTTAATCAAATATATGCACTATTATTAGGAATAACGCTGTGCACCTTCAGCCCAATTTAGACCAAAAAATTCCACAAAACAATGTAATAGATTGGGAACAAATTCAGCAGATTCCCATTCATGCCAACCAAGACCCATTAATCAAAATTGATATAAACAATCAGCGGAATTTGATCTTAGAACCATATTACTATCAACAAAAAATTGCGGGAGCAGTAGCTGATTTCTATATTCGCAAACAAGTACTCGAAAAGCTTCACTTGGCATCACAACAACTTCCACAAGGACTGCATTTAATGTTATTAGATGCATGGCGACCTTATCCATTACAAGCAGCCTTAGTCGAAAGTTTTAATGCAGAAATTAGTGCACGCTATCCAACACATTCTGAAGATGAAAAACAAAAAATTCTCTCACTCTTTGTTTCCGCACCAAGCCTCGATCCTCGCCAACCTAGCCCACATATGACAGGTGGATCTGTAGATGTGACATTATGTGATGAAAATGGTCAGGCATTGAATTTAGGCACTGCTTTTGATGAACCTATCGAAGAAAGCTGGACCGCTGCTCTCGAGAAATATCCTGAACATTCAGCACAACGGCTGCGTCGCGTATTATATTGGGCAATGCACCATGCAGGATTCACTAACTTGCCATCCGAATGGTGGCATTTCGATTATGGCAATCAGTTATGGGCATACTTTAAACAACAACCTACAGCATATTATTTAGGTATTCCAACACTTTAACTGTAATACTAAAACACTAATTTAAGCCGATGGTGTTGCACTTCATCCGCCTTCATCGGCTTAGCCAGTAAAAAGCCTTGTAAACTATGGCAGCCCAAACGCCGTAGAATATTGACTTGTTCAATGGTTTCTACACCTTCAGCAGTTGTTGATAAACCTAATTTTTTTGCTAAATCAATAATACTAGATAAAATAATTTCTTCTTTTGAATCAGCAATTAAGCTCTTTACAAATCCTCGATCAATCTTGAGTTCATCTAAGGGTAAATCCTTTAAATAGGCAAAACTTGAATAGCCCGTACCAAAATCATCAATCGCCATTTTAATCCCTAAATCACGTAACTGATTAAATGCATCAATACTCATTTTGATATGACGAATAACGGTTGATTCAGTGATCTCCAAAACTAGAAATTCGGTCGAAATCTGGTATTGATCTATCAATTTTTTTAAATAAGCAATCAGCGATTTATCTTCAAATTGTTCCGCAGAAAGATTAACTGCAATTGGATAAAGCGTTTGCCCTTGCTGCTGCCAACGTTGCAATTGTTGACATACATGCTCTAATACAAAATAACCTAGTGCAATTATTTCGCCCTTTTGCTCTGCCAAAGTAATAAATGCTTGTGGGTATAACAATCCCATTGTCGGATGCTGCCAACGCAATAATGCCTCGACGCCACACAACTGCAAATCAACTGTATATTTAGGCTGATAAACCAAAAAAAATTGTTTTTGTATAATTGCTTTGGTCAAATCACTTTCCAAAGTTAAAGTTAATTTATTCTTTTTAGCCGCAATATCCGCATCAAAAATTCGATAGCGATTACGTCCACCCGCTTTTGCTTCAAACATCGCACTGTCGGCATCCATCATCAATTCTTGAAAACTCAAAGCATGCTGTGGATATAAAGCGATACCGACACTCGCAGAAATTTCCAACTCATATGCTTGAATACAATACGTTTTTTTTACATCTGCAATCAAAGCATCAGCAAGTATCGAGGCTTGCGTCAAATCACACTGTGGTAAAACCAGTAAGAACTCATCACCACCAATACGAATCAACTGTTGTTCATACTGTAATAGGGCTTTAATACGCTCAACAATCGCAATCAGTAGCTGATCACCGACCCGATGTCCATAAACATCATTCACATACTTAAAACGATCAATATCAATATAAAGCAAGGCAAATTTTTGATGATTATGCTGATGCTGCTCAATAATTTGCTTGGCATATTTTTCTAAAAACAAGCGATTAGGCAATTTAGTTAGATGGTCTTGGATGGCTAAATTTTCTAGCTCTTGATTGGCTAACATTAAATCGCGATTTCGTTGTTCTAAACGAATTTCAAGTGATGCAATAAAATAGCCTGCTAACAAAACAAGTCCAGAAATGAAGACCACCATCATCAAAAAAACTTTATCGCCAGCACGATAGTGTTCACTCAGCAATAACTGATTATCTGGCACAAACGAGGTGGCCAGCATGCCAGTATAATGCATCCCGCCAATTCCAAGTGCCATTGAAAAAGCGATCAGCAATCGCTTATAGCTTTGATGTTGTAATTTTTCACGAGATTTAAAAATAAGATTGAATGTAATCGCAAAACTAGCAATTGCGATTAAAATCGAGCAAATCACAATGGTCGGATCATAATAAATATGATGATTCGGCACAATTAAACCAAGCATCCCCGTATAGTGCATACCAGAAATGCCTAAACCCATTAACACAGCACCAATCATTAAACGTGAAGGTGGTAAGGTTGGACGCGTGGTCAGCCATACTGCAAAACTTGAGGCAACACAGGCAATAAAATACGAAACTGTCGTTAAACCAACATCAAAATAGAAGCCCTTCGGTAAACTACACGCAAACATGCCAATAAAGTGCAAACTCCAAATCGCAAAACCCAATAACATTCCACAACAGATGATGAGCAAATTTTGCTTAATCTGAGGTTGGTTAGCATATAGCTTTTGTTCGAGCGAGATCATGGCATAACAAACACCAATCGCAGCCACTATGGATCCTACAACATAAACACCCTCATAGTGAATGTGCATCATTTTTAGCTTCCGAGTTTGCGCAAATTTATTTTAAGGATTCATTTCAGCTTTTTTCACCGGTTACTTATTTAAAAGCGCACTGGCATTTTATTTATTACATGTATTCTAAATATTATGACGTGAAAGCATTAAGTTGATAAAGCATTATTTTTACAACAAAATTTGCTATTTTTATCAAGAATATGTCATTAATTTTACTTTTTAATTATTTGTTGATGATGCTCACACTAAAACAGATCGTATCATCTAAAATTTAAAGATATAAAAAAACCCTTGTCAAAACAAGGGTTTTTTCAAACAACTAAAACTTAGTTCTTTTCTTTGTCTACGATTTTGTTCGCTTGAATCCAAGGCACGAAAAAAGATGAAAGCACTGCTTTCATCTTTTTGAGGCACGTAATCCTAAATATAAAAAACCCACTCAAATAGAGTGGGTCTTAACATTCAAATCAATTGATTCAAGAAATTAGTTTTTCTCTTTATCAACGATTTTGTTCGCTTGAATCCAAGGTATGAGCTTGGAGTTGTAGAGCAACGCTCTACCCAAGCGCAAGAGTGAAGCTTTGCTTCACTTTCGCACGTATCAAGAAATTAGTTCTTTTCTTTGTCTACGATTTTGTTCGCTTGAATCCAAGGCATCATCGCACGTAACTTACCACCTGTTACTTCAATACCATGCGCTGCGTTTTGACGACGACGCGCTGTCATTGATGGGTAGTTTAATGCACCCTCTTGAATGAACATTTTTGCATATTCACCAGATTGGATACGTTTAAGTGCATTACGCATTGCTTCACGAGATTGTTCGTTGATTACTTCAACGCCTGTTACGTATTCGCCATATTCAGCATTGTTAGATACTGAATAGTTCATGTCGGCAATACCACCTTCAAACATCAAGTCAACAATTAACTTAAGTTCGTGTAAGCATTCGAAGTATGCCATTTCTGGTGCATAACCCGCTTCAACCAAAGTTTCGAAGCCCATTTTCACCAATTCAACCGCACCACCACATAATACTGCTTGCTCACCGAACAAATCAGTTTCAGTTTCTTCACGGAATGAAGTTTCGATAATACCTGTACGACCACCACCTACGCCAGACGCATAAGACATCGCCACATTACGTGCATTACCAGACGCATCTTGATGAATCGCGATTAAGTCAGGTACGCCTGAACCACGTTGGAATTCTGAACGTACAGTATGACCCGGTGCTTTTGGTGCAACCATAATCACGTCAAGGTCAGCACGTGGAACCACTTGGTTATAAAGAACCGAGAAACCGTGTGCAAATGCTAAAGTAGCACCTTGTTTGATGTTTGGTTCAATCACGTCACGGTAAAGTTGTGATTGGAATTCATCTGGTGTCAAAATCATGACTAAATCAGCTTGTGCAACAGCAGCAGGAACTTCAGCAACTTTAAGACCTGAATTTTCAGCTTTTTTCCAAGAAGTTGAGTTAGCACGCAAGCCAACAGTCACATCTACACCTGAATCTTTCAAGTTAAGTGCGTGTGCATGACCTTGTGAACCGTAACCAATAATTGCTACTTTTTTGCCTTGGATGATAGATAAGTCACAGTCTTTATCGTAAAAAATTTGCATTGCTGTCTCCGCTAAAATGCTATTTGATCTTTTCAGTTTAAGCTCAAAGGTGTTTTGTGTTAAAGCACATTTAAGCTTAATATTCCTTGTTTAAAATACGTATTCGATTAAATCGACAATACTTTTTCGCCACGTGCAATACCAGATACACCTGAACGCACAACTTCTAAAATGGTATTTTCTGCTAGCGCATCAATAAAGCCATCTAATTTTTCAGTCGTGCCTGCAATTTGAATGGTATAGGTAGTGGGTGTTACATCCACTACTTGGGCACGGAAAATATCCGCAGTACGTTTAATTTCATCACGTGCCGAACCTGATGCTTTGACTTTAATCAACATCAATTCACGTTCAATATGCGCACCTTCGGTTAAATCAACCACTTTGACCACTTCAACTAATTTATTCAGTTGTTTGGTAATTTGTTCAATTTTATGGTCATCACCATAGGTACTTAAGGTTAAACGCGATAATGTTTCATCTTCTGTTGGTGCAACATTAAGTGACTCAATGTTATAACCACGCTGGCTAAATAAACCCACTAAACGAGAAAGCGCACCTGATTCATTTTCAATTAATACCGAAATAATATGACGCATTAGGTATGCTCTCCTTTGCTTAACCACATGTCTTGCATCGATTGTCCTGCAATCAGCATTGGATAAACATGCTCTGAGCGGTCAGTCATCACATTAATAAACACACATTTGTCTTTAATCGCCATTGCCTCAGCAAGTTTAGATTCAAGCTCATCAGCATGATCAATTTGAATACCTACATGCCCATAAGCTTCCATCAACTTGGCAAAATCAGGCAATGATTCAACATAAGAGCTAGAATGACGACCTTCGTAATTCATATCTTGCCATTGTTTAACCATCCCTAAGGCACGGTTATTCAAACACAAAATCTTGAAATTCAAACCATATTGCTTACAAGTTGAAAGCTCTTGAATACACATCTGAATAGAAGCTTCACCAGTAATACATACCACTTCTTTTTCAGGTTTGGCAAGCTTCGCAGCCATGGCATAAGGTAAGCCCACGCCCATGGTGCCTAAGCCACCCGAATTAATCCATTGACGTGGCTCATCGTATTTATAATACAATGCAGCAAACATTTGGTGCTGCCCAACGTCAGACGTAATAATCGCTTCGCCATTGGTAATTTTATACATCGCTTCAACCACTTGCTGTGGTTTCATACCGCCATTGTTGGCAGCTTCATAGCGTAATCCATGGACTTTACGCCATTCGTTAATTTGATCCCACCAACTCGCCAACGCTTCAGGATTTGGCTTCGACACATCAAGCTGTTTTAACTGCGCCAACATTTCTTGTAAAACAGGTTCAACCGCACCCACAATTGGAATATGCGCCGAAATCGTTTTAGAAATGGTTGCTGGATCAATATCAATATGAATAACTTTGGCATTTGGACAGAATTTTGCCGGATTATTGGTGACGCGGTCATCAAAACGCGCACCTACAGCAAAAATCACATCGGCATTATGCATGGCCATATTGGCTTCATAACAACCGTGCATCCCTAGCATGCCAACAAATTGTGGGTCTGTACCAGGAAATCCACCTAAGCCCATTAAAGTATTGGTCACAGGATAATTGAGTAAATGTGCAAGCTCAGTCAATAATACAGATGCATTGCCTTGTACCACACCGCCACCAGTATAAATAACGGGGCGTTTGGCGCTAATGAGCTCATCTACCGCTTTACGAATTTGTCCCGAATGACCACGATATGGCGGCTGATACGAACGCATCTTCACTTTATCTGGATATTCGTAGGCAAATTTATCGACTGGATTGGTCGCATCTTTAGGAATATCAATCACAACTGGTCCAGGACGGCCACTTGCTGCGATATAAAATGCTTTTTTAATCATGGCAGGAATTTCACTGGCATGACGAACTTGGAAACTGTGTTTCACAATTGGGCGAGATACCCCAACCATGTCGGTTTCCTGAAATGCATCTTCACCAATTAAGTGCGAAGCCACTTGACCCGACAAGACCACCATTGGAATTGAATCCATATACGCCGTAGCGATGGCTGTGACTGTATTGGTTGCGCCTGGGCCTGATGTGACTAAAACAACACCTGTTTTACCCGTAACACGAGAATAAGCATCGGCCATGTGCCCTGCTGCTTGTTCGTGACGGACTAAATAATGCTGAATTTTATCTTGTTGAAACAACGCATCGTAGATGTGCAGTACCGCACCACCTGGATAACCAAAAACATGTTCAACCCCCTCGTCCGCAAGGGCGCGAACGAGCATTTCACCACCTGATAAAAGTTCCAACGTGATTCACCCTAATCTTTTTTGCTATGTGATGGGAGACATCCATAAGCTTTTAATTTCATACAACTATGCTGTTATAGCACAAATTTAACGCATTCATATCTGCAATAAGAAAAAATATCACCATAGCAGTGAGGCTATTTAAGGTGGTGTATTTAAAGCGAAATATGCTGGGATAAACATATTTACAAAACACATAACTTTCGGCTAGAACGTTATGCTTATTGCAGTAGCATCATTTATCTAAAGGGTGATCAGATAATGAGCCTAGCATTCTTATTGTTTCGTTATGCCTTGTCAAGTGTTGTCTATATTTTTTCTTAAACGATTACATTTTTATCTGATTTGTATACCCCACGCCACATTTTGAGCATTTTTAATACGATTTCATAGGCTTTCAGGTTTAATCGCGCTAAAATATGTCCATGATCAGAACAATGATTTTAAACATGGGGCCAAAATCAAAATGAAAGCAATCGTACTGTTATCTATGGGGATGGGCTTACTGACACTTAGCTCAGTTTGTATCGCAAAAGACTATTACAAGTGGACTGATGCACATGGTTCAACTCATTATTCTGCAACGCCACCACCTAAAGAAAAAGGCATTAAAAACAGTGGTAAAATTAAAACTTACGGTTCGGGTGGCACTCAAGACAAGCCTGCAACCACACAGGTAGTGACACCCAATCACAGCCCAACAGGTGATACACCTGACGCTAAAGACAACATGAATACACCTCAAGGTGCTCATATTGCTCAAGAGGCTCAGGCAAAATAAGCAACACATCAAATCGAGATTTTTTTGCGTAAGACTCACATTTCGCTGTGTTTTGCGCTATTCTCTTCACCTATTTTAATTTTTTCTGTTTTCACGTTACCTTTATGACTACATCTCACATTGACCCTGAATATCAAGCCGGTGCGATTGAACCTCATGTCCAACAAGATTGGACAGATCGCAAGGTTTTTAAAGTTGCAGACACCGTAGAAGGTAAGCATCGTTATATCCTTTCGATGTTCCCTTATCCAAGTGGAAAACTGCACATGGGGCATGTACGTAACTATACCATTGGTGACGTGATCAGCCGCTTTCATCGCTTAAAAGGCGAAACCGTTTTACAACCAATGGGTTGGGATGCTTTTGGTTTACCTGCTGAAAATGCAGCGATTGCCCATAAAGTTGCACCAGCAAAATGGACTTTTGAAAATATTGATTACATGCGTAATCAGCTTAAAAGTTTAGGTTTAGCGATTGATTGGGATCGTGAAATTGCCACCTGCACCCCAGAATATTATCGCTGGGAACAATGGCTTTTTGTTCAGCTGTATAAAAAAGGCTTAATTTACCGCAAGCTTTCAACGGTAAACTGGGACCCTGTCGATCAAACCGTGTTAGCCAATGAACAAGTGGTGGATGGTCGTGGTTGGCGTTCAGGTGCATTGGTTGAAAAACGTGATATTCCAATGTATTACTTCCGCATTACCGATTATGCGCAAGAATTATTAGACGATTTAGAACAACTCAAAGACGGTTGGCCACAGCAAGTATTAACCATGCAGCGTAACTGGATTGGCCGCTCTGAAGGCATGGAAATTACCTTCCCTTCAGCAGACACTAGCATTTATGCCGACCCGTTGGTGGTTTATACCACCCGTCCAGACACATTAATGGGCGTAACTTATGTGGCGGTTGCCGCAGATCATCCTTTAGCGAAAAAAGCTGCCGAACTACGACCTGAATTAACTGACTTTATTGAAGAATGCCGTCATGGTTCAGTTGCCGAAGCCGACTTAGCAACTGCCGAGAAAAAAGGCCGTGCTACAGGGCTATTCGTGCAACACCCTGTTACAGGCGAACATGTTGAAGTTTGGATTGCCAACTACGTTCTGATGACCTACGGTTCGGGTGCAGTGATGGCAGTTCCTGCACATGACGAGCGTGACTTTGAATTTGCCAATAAATTCAACTTGCCAATTAAACAAGTGATTGATGCGAGAAAAGCAGATGATGCCGACTTTGATGCAACCACTTGGCAAGAATGGTATGGCAGCAAAGAAGGCACTTTAGTCAATTCAGGTGAGTTTGATGGCTTGGCTTTCAAAGCTGCTTTCGATGCCTTTATTGAAAAATTAGCGCCTCAAGAACTTGCAAGCAAAAAAGTTCAATTCCGTCTGCGCGATTGGGGCGTATCTCGTCAGCGTTACTGGGGCTGCCCAATTCCAATGATTAACTGTGACGACTGTGGTCAAGTCACTGTTCCTGAAGAACAATTGCCAGTAGTATTACCAACCGATGTAGTACCAGACGGTTCAGGTAACCCTTTGGCAAAAATGCCAGAGTTTTATGAAACCACTTGCCCATGTTGTGGTAAAGCGGCAAAACGTGAAACAGATACACTTGATACTTTTGTTGAATCATCTTGGTATTATGCACGTTATGCATCGCCTGATTATCAACAAGGCATGATTAAGCCAGAAGCTGCGCAAACGTGGTTGCCAGTCAACCAATATATTGGTGGCGTAGAACATGCCATTTTGCACTTACTTTATGCACGTTTCTTCCACAAACTCATGCGTGATGAAGGCGTCGTTCAAGGTAACGAACCATTTGCCAATTTGCTTACTCAAGGTATGGTACTTGCAGACACCTTCTACCGTGAAGATGAAGCAGGCAAGAAAACATGGTTTAACCCTGCCGATGTAGAACTTGAACGTGACGAAAAAGGCCGTGTTTTATCTGCAACATATAAAGCAGATGGGCAAGCAGTTGTAGTAGGCGGACAAGAAAAAATGTCGAAGTCTAAAAACAACGGCGTAGACCCGCAAGCCATTATTGACCAATACGGTGCAGACACTGCACGTGTATTTATGATGTTTGCAGCGCCACCCGATCAGTCTTTAGAATGGTCTGATGCAGGGGTTGAAGGTTCAAACCGTTTCTTAAAACGTGTTTGGCGTTTAAGCAGCAACTTGCTTGAACAAGGCGACAGCAACACCGCAATTGATACGGCTAATCTTTCAAAAGAAGCACAAGACTTACGCCGTAAAGTGCATGAAACGATTGCCAAAGTTGGTGATGATATTGAACGTCGTCATGCTTTTAATACCGCGATTGCAGCACAAATGGAATTGTTAAATAGCATTACTAAATTTGATGCAAAATCTGACAATGACCAAGCAGTTGCTCGTGAAGCAGTCATTACATTGCTGACGTTACTTGCACCATTTGCGCCACATTTAAGCCAAGCATTACTGGCTAAATTTGACATTGATATGACAGCAACTGCGTTCCCACAAGTTGATCCTGCTGCGCTAACCCGTAACACGCAAACAATTGTGGTACAAGTCAATGGTAAACTTCGTGGTAAATTAGAGGTTAGTGTTGATATTTCTAAAGAAGATTTATTAGCTCAAGCCAAAGCTTTACCTGAAGTTCAGCAGTTCTTAACAGGTCCAAGCAAGAAAGAAATTGTTGTTCCAAATAAACTTGTAAATTTGGTGGTTTAATTTTCTAACGCCAAGCATAATCCATCCTCCTCGATTGCGAGGAGGATTCATTTCTTGTAGAGGATGTTCTATGCGCTTCGCCCCTCGTTTTGCTGCAATTGTACTCACATTCGGCTTAGGTGCAGGCTTAACTGGTTGTGGTTTTCATTTGGTCGATCGTGGTACCAACACTACACCATTGGCATATCAACACATGAAATTAAATTTGCCATCAAGCTCTAGTGTTTTAGGTGACAAGTTAAAACTCTATTTAACCGGTGATGGAGTTAAATTTGACAACACTGCAGATGCTTATACCTTACATGTAATTGACTATAATTATCGTCGTCAAAAACTCAGTGGTCGTGTTGCTGAAGTATTATTAATCTTAGAAGTTACCTTCCAAATGGAAGATAAAAATGGACGTCCTGTCACTCAACCGCGCATGATCCGTAGTACAAAAACTTATCAATATAATGTTGCAACTGTCAACGTTGATGATAATGAACAAGATTATTTAATTAGTATGTTGATTGATGATGTTGCACAGCAAATGGCACGACAAATTTCAACGAATCGTTTACCCTTAATTCAAATGGCACCTCCAACTGCACTAAGTACCACAACACCTTAATTACGCTATGAAAATTGACTATTTGCAAGCACTTAAAAGAATTGATACCGCCCAAGGTGCATGGGTGCTGCAAGGTCAAGAACCACTGCTTGAACAAAACTTACTCGACCAATTGCGCGCGCATTGGCAAAATCAAGGTATTGAACGGCAGCGCCATGAAATTCAAAGTGTTTCTGATTGGAAAACCGTCTTTAATGCACTCAATAGCTTGTCTTTATTTTCCGATAAACTGGCTATTGAAGCACACGGTAACATTAAACCCGATGCTGCCTCACTCAAGCTATTAAAACATTATTTACAACATAATGAACAAAACTTGCTTGTGGTGGTGATGCCAAAGCAAGACACACAAAGTTTAAAATCTGCATTTTTCCAAACTATTGAGGCCAATGCCGTTTTAGTGTCATTAAATGCACCCTACCCGCAAGACCGTCAAAGAATTTTAGCAGTTGAAGCAGAAAAATTGGGCATTCAGCTCAATCAAACAGCATGGTCATGGTTACTCGAACATCACGAACATAACTTACTTGCCGCTAAAAACAGCTTGATTCGCGTCAGTGATACTTTCTCTGAAACGAACCAAATTGGAGTACCGGAACTACAAAGCTGCTTACAAGATCAATCGCGCTATAGTACCTATGACTTAAGCGATGAACTTTTAAAAGGCAACCTTGCTGCGGCAATTAAAATTTATCAATATCTGCTCGCAACTGGCGAAGCCATGAGTCTCATTCTATGGACATTAAGCAAAGAAATGCGTCTACTCATGCAACTGTATGAGCAACCACACAATGCTTTACAACTTGGGATATGGAAAACCAGAATACAGCATTATCAGCAAGCACTACGCCGTATTGCACCGCAACAACTATTGGCTTGGCCAAATTTACTGCTTAGAATTGATGCTGCAATTAAAGGCGTATCGAAAGAAAATGCCGAACAGTTAGTGCTGCAAGCAATTGTTGAAATCTGTCGTGAGCCCTTATTTTATAATTAAGAATCAAAATCATTTAAAAATAATTACTATTTGTGAAAGATATTCATGTTTTATTCTTAATTCAATTTTATACTAAGTTCGTACTTTTTTTATCCTGACGACAACTATGTTCCAGAAAATTAAACCTTTAAAATTGGTTTTGGGTGTTCTATTACTGCTTATTCTTGCCACATTGGCTTGGTTTTATCTTAAGCCAAAACAAGACTTACCTCAGTATATTACTGAAAATGTAAGCCGTGGTGATTTAGAAAATACAGTACTTGCTACAGGAACACTCGATGCAACTAAATTGGTCAGTGTCGGTGCACAAGTGTCGGGTCAAGTTCAAAAAATGTACGTACAATTGGGTGACCAAGTCAAAGAAGGACAACTCATTGCCCAAATTGATTCAACCACGCAAGAAAATAACTTAAAAACCACTGCCGCGAATATTAAAAACCTAGAAGCACAGCGTCTTCAACAAGCCGCCAATTTAAATGAAGCACAGTTGCGCTATCGTCGCCAACAACAAATGTTCGCACAAGATGCAACATCAAAAGCCGATTTAGAAACAGCCGAAGCCGCTTATAAAACAGCTCAAGCACAAGTCAAAGCACTAGATGCACAAATAGAGTCGGCTAAAATCACGAGATCAACCGCACAAACCAACATTGGTTATACCCGTATTGTTGCACCAACAGATGGAACAATTGTGGCGATTGTGACCGAACAAGGTCAAACTGTAAATGCAAACCAAAGTGCACCAACAATTGTAAAAATTGCCAAACTGCAAAATATGACCATCAAAGCACAGGTCAGTGAAGCAGATATTATGAAAGTTGAAAAAGGACAAAAAGTTTATTTCACCACTTTAGGTGAAGACCGCAAACGTTATGCAACTTTACGTCAAATTGAACCTGCACCCGACTCTATTAGCAGTGAATCAAACAGTAGCTCATCAAATTCATCGACCAATACAGCCGTTTATTATAATGCTTTATTTGATGTGCCAAATGATGATAGAAAATTACGGATTGATATGACTGCACAAGTTTATATTGTGTTAAATGACGTCAAGAATGCCTTGCTTGTACCATCTTCTGCACTCAGCAACAAAATGAGTGCAAAAAATAAAAATGGCAATAAAAATACGAACGTCAAACCGCAATCCAATTCGACTGGCCCTCATTTGCAACGCCTAGAACTCAATACTGAACAAAAACAATTAATTGAAGATGGGAAAGCAAATTTGAATATTGTTCGTGTGCTACAGGCAGATGGAATAGCGGTACCAAAACAAATTTTAATTGGAATTAACAACCGAATTAATGCCCAAGTTTTAGCCGGCTTAAAAGAAGGTGACCAAGTTGTTATTGCCGACAGTACCGACTCTTCAGCATCTTCGGCCAATAGTAAGAATCGCCGTAATGGCCCACCTATGGGAATGTAAACATGAACAGACAAGCACTGCTTGAAGTCCATGATCTCATCCGAGAGTTTCCTGCGGGTGAAAGCACCATTCAAGTATTAAAAAATATCAATCTGACCATTTATGCAGGTGAGTTGGTCGCCATTGTGGGGCAATCAGGTTCAGGTAAGTCTACTTTAATGAACATTTTGGGTTGCTTAGATCGCCCAACTCAGGGCAGTTATAAAGTAAATGGCCAAGAAACAGGAAAACTTGAACCCGATGAATTAGCACACTTACGCCGTGAATATTTTGGTTTTATTTTTCAACGTTATCATTTACTCGGTGACTTAACAGCCGAAGGCAATGTGGAAGTGCCTGCGGTATATGCAGGAACTCCTGCAAGTGAGCGTGAGCAACGTGCAAACGCCATTTTAACTGAACTTGGTCTTGGTAGTAAAACCAAAAACCACCCAAGTCAACTTTCGGGTGGACAACAACAGCGCGTTTCAATTGCGCGTGCCTTAATGAATGGTGGCGATGTCATTTTAGCCGACGAACCAACAGGTGCTCTCGACTCACAAAGTGGTATTGAAGTCATGCGTATTTTGCGTGAGCTTAATGCAGCAGGACACACCATTATTTTGGTCACACATGACATGCAAGTTGCACAAAATGCGACTCGCATTATTGAAATCAGTGATGGAAACATTATTGCTGACCGCGCCAATACACCACAGCATGCAACACCATTAAATACCGATATTGATGCTGCACCTGTTTTACAGCAAACCAAAACTTCTTCAAACAGCATATCTGCATGGCGCTCAACTTTAGACCGTTTATCCGAAGCCTTCCGCATGGCATTATTGGCGATGAACGCACATCGGATGCGTACATTTTTAACCATGCTTGGCATTATTATTGGGATTGCCTCGGTGGTGACGGTTGTTGCACTTGGCAATGGCTCTCAAAAACAAATTTTGAGTAACATTAGCAGCTTAGGCACCAATACCATTACTATTTTTCAAGGACGGGGTTTTGGCGACAATTCTAAAACCGCCAACTTTAAAACCCTTGTTCCGAGTGATGCTTCTGCTTTAGCCTCACAGCCTTATGTTAGTGCAGTGAGCCCAATGGTCTCATCCTCAAAAACCATTCGTTATCAGCAAAATGAAGCCAGTGCCACCATTAATGGGGTCAGCAATGATTATTTTGATGTGAAAGGTTTGACCTTTAAGTCAGGACAAAGTTTTGACCAACAAAGTGTGAATGATCGCAGTCAGAATGTCGTAATTGATACCAACACTCAAAAGCAATTTTTTAGCGATGGCACAGACCCGATTGGGCAAGTTGTGCTGCTTGGCAGCGTGCCTGCACGCATTATTGGTGTGGTCGAGCCGCAAACCAATGCAATGGGTTCAGATGATACCTTGAACGTCTATATGCCCTATACCACAGTGATGAGCCGTATGCTTGGCCAAGCCCATGTACGCAATATCATTGTACGGATTAACGATAATTATTCGACCAGTGCAGCCGAAAATGCGATTGTGAATTTACTCACCTTACGTCACGGCGCACAAGATATTTTTACCATGAACAGCGACAGTATTCGCCAAACCATTCAAAAAACCACCAATACCATGACCCTGCTTGTTTCTGCAATTGCGGTCATTTCATTGGTGGTGGGTGGCATTGGTGTGATGAATATTATGCTCGTTTCAGTGACCGAACGCACTCAAGAAATTGGCGTTCGCATGGCTGTTGGTGCACGCCAAAGTGATATTTTGCAGCAATTCCTAATTGAAGCTGTACTGGTTTGTTTAATTGGTGGAATACTTGGCGTATTACTCTCACTTGGGCTTGGACAAGTCATTAGCCATTTTGCAGGTGGCAATTTTGCCGTTGCTTATTCCACAACCTCAATTGTGGCAGCTTTTGTTTGTTCAACCTTAATTGGTGTTATTTTTGGCTTCCTGCCTGCGCAAAATGCTGCCAAGCTTGACCCTGTTGCAGCCCTTGCACGAGAATAAGGATACGTTAATGTTCAATAAATTTTCATACCCAAAAATAATGCTTGGCTTGATCATCAGTAGTCAACTGGTTGGCTGTGCTGCACTGGTCAAAACACCCTATCAAGCACCAATCGTGCAAATACCACAACAGTTCCAATACAATAAAAATTCTGCCCAAATTTTGTCTGAGGTCGCGACCGATCAATGGTGGACATTATTTGGCGATGATAACCTGAATCACTTAATCCAACAGGTGCTACAACAAAATAGTAACTTAGCTGTTGCAGGACTGACCTTAAAACAAGCCCGCCTACAAGCAGGCTTAGCCGCAGACCAACAAGGCTTGCGGACAAATGCCAGTGCTTCGGCTGGTCATAATTTTGACTTAAACTCAGGAAAAGGCTCAGACCAAGGTTTATCGGCGAATGTAGGTGTTAGCTACACCCTCGACTTATTTGGCAAATTAGCACGTCAAACTGAAGCAACAAAATGGGAGGCGTTGGCTTCTGAACAAGATTTACAAGCAACCGCACAAACCTTAATTGGCACAACAGCAAAGCTATATTGGCAATTAGCTTATTTGCAGGAAAGCTTAACCACGGCACAACAGAGTCTTAGTAATTCTGAAAAATTGTATCAATTGGTACAAAGCCAATATCGTGCAGGCGCTGTATCGGGCGTCGAGCTAACCCAAGCGGCACAAGCAGTACAAAGCCAAAAAGCTAGCTTAAGTCAAACCACACAAAGTTTGCTTGAAACACGCACTGCTTTGGCAGTATTGCTTCACATTCCTGTACAGCAATTGCAAATACAGGCACCACAGCAGCTACCAAATGCCACGTTACCCAACATTGGTGCTGGACTACCTGCCAATTTGTTGTCTCGTCGCCCTGACCTAAAAGCGAAAGAACTACGACTTCGCAAAACATTAGCCACCAAAGATGCAACCACTGCAAGTTATTATCCATCAATTAGCTTAACAGGTAAGTTAGGTGCAAGTAGTACCTCATTAGTGGAATTACTCCAAAACCCTGTTTTGGCTTTGGGCACAAGTATCAATCTACCGTTTTTGCAATATAACGATATGAAAAAACAGCTTGCGATAAGTAACTTAGATTATGAAAAAGCTATTATTGAGTATCGTCAAAGCTTGTATCAGGCTTTTGCCGATGTCGAAAATGCTCTGTCTGCCCGCACCGCACTCGATCAGCAAGTAGCATTACAGCAGCAAAATGTGGCTTTGGCACAAAAAGCTGAGCGGCTCATTCAAGTTCAATATCGTTATGGTGCCGTACCATTAAAAACGTTACTGGATCAACAGCAAACCACTCGTACTGCGCGTTTGGCTTTAGTGAATACCAAACAAAGCCAATACAATGCCTATGTGACCTTATTGCAAGCTTTGGGTGGTTCTCCTCTGCAACAGTTACCCAAGTAAGACTCAAAACAAAAAAACGACCGCTTGCGGTCGTTTTAAGAATGATTCAACGAAGATTAATCATTGCCCATCATGCTGTCGCTCATACCAACGGTATTAAAGCCGGCATCGACATACATAATTTCACCTGTAATGCCAGATGCCCACGGTGAACACAAGAACAACGCGGCATTACCCACTTCTTCAATGGTCACATTACGCTTAAGTGGCGAAACTTTTTCATTAGCATCTAACATTTTACGGAAAGATTTAATGCCTGAAGCAGCCAAAGTACGAATTGGACCTGCCGAAATTGCATTGACACGAATACCATCCGTACCCAAGCTTGATGCCAAGTAACGCACGCCAGCTTCTAAAGATGCTTTAGCCAAGCCCATTACATTGTAATTTGGCATCACGCGTTCAGAACCTTGGTAGCTCAGCGTTAATAAACACCCTTGGCGTGCTTGTAATAACGGTTTTGCAGCACGTGCCATAGCAATAAAGCTATATGCACTAATGTCATGTGCCACACGGAAACCTTCACGGTCGGTGATGTCGGTAAAGTCACCATCTAAAGTATGTGCAGGTGCAAAGCCAATAGAGTGAATCACACCATCTAAACCATCCCAATGTTTTGCAAGTTCTGCAAAAGCACTGTCAATTTCTGCATCAACTGCAACATCGCAAGGGAATACTAAAGTTGAGTCGAATTGTGCAGCAAAATCATCTACACGTTTTTTTAATTTTTCATTTGGATACGTAAATGCAAGTTCTGCACCTTCACGATGTAAAGCTTGAGCAATACCAAATGCAATTGATAATTTACTTGCAACACCTGCAACTAAAAAGCGTTTACCTGCTAATAATCCTTGTGCCATGAATCGTCTCTCAGCAAAAATATAGCGCTATAATGCCAATACTTGGCAAATTTAGAAATTGCATAATGCATCTTTTTTTAAGCTTTGCTGTTTTAAAATAAATTTGCATAAAAAATCGCGCTTAAAGTAGCGCGATTTTTAAGTTGATTAACGTGTACCCAATTAGTCACGTACCAAACCGATTAAACGTAAAAATGAAATATACATCCACACCAACGTAGCCAATAAAGAAATTGCACACGTCCATTCAAAACTTTTAGGCGCACCTTGCATCGCTGCATTTTCAATTAAATCAAAATCTAAAATTAAGTTGAGTGATGCAATCACGGCAACAAAAGCGGCTAAACCTAAACCCAACCAATTGCTTTCAAAAATATAAGGAATGCTAGATGAAAATGCCAATTGCATAACCAACTGCACCACAAATACAATTGCAATTGCAATCGTTGCAGACATCACCACAGCTTTAAATTTTTCGGTCGCACGAATAATTTTGGCTTTGTATAAACCAAATAAAACGAATGTGGTCACAAACGTTGCTAGTAGTGCTTGTAACGGCGCACCTGGATATTTCAATTGAAAAATAAATGAAATACCACCTAAAAATGCACCTTCAAATAAAGCATAAGGAATAGCAAGGGTTTGTGCCGTTTGTGGTTTAAACACGGTAATGATGGCAAGAATAATGCCGCCAAACATACCAACCATACTCGCCGCATAAGCCAATGTTACATTGGCTGTGAAGGCTGCATAAAAGAAAATTGCAACGCCAACAATAGCAGCAATTGCGGTAAGCATAACTGACTTCTGTACTGTTCCTTGAACAGACATTGGATTTTGTAAATCTGCGTAGGTCTCCACACGCATTAAAATAGGATTTTTACTTTGCATAGCACATCAACTCATATTGTTTTTAGAATGACTGCATTTATTTTAAAGCTTTTCACATTTTCAATATAGTTTACAGGTGTGTTTTTTGTAAGTTGTTTTCTTTTCAAGCATCACATCTAAGCTTATATAAAATTAACATAGCCTCTTTTTTTATCTCTTATTCGCCGCAACTTATATTTCTTTGAACCAAATAAGAAATAATCCAATTTAATTCAAAGAAAATAAGCCAACCACTTGATCTTAGCCAGACCTTACCGCTTAAAAGCGTGTTAAAACGAAATCAATTTTGCAGGATTAAAAAAAGCATTAATTTCATAGGCACTCTTCGCGAGTGGAATAGCAAAAGGTGCAAGTTCACGCCCAAATAAAATATCTTTATGTGGAATTTTGGTCAGCATTTCATAGTCATGCGATACACCAATAAAGTCATGTGCGATTGCCTTACCAATCCGAACTGTTTGCGCAACGCCATGTCCGCTCCAACCTTGCACTGCATAAATTGGATACTTTTCGCCAAATTTACGGCAATCAGTTGCACCGTTATAGGTTAAATCAGTTTCACCACTCCAAACAAAGTCTAAATCAACCGACTTTAATTGCGGAAAAACATGATGAATACGTCCAAGTAAATATTGATACGCTTTGTGCTCATTCCAACAACTTCCCGTTCCTTCGCCACCAAATAACAGTCGATTTTTAGAAACACCCCGATAAAAATCAAGCGCAAATTGCGTATCATAAACCGCATAATCCGCAGGTATTAACTCTTTTAAATCAATCTCTAACGGCGAAGTCGTACACACATAAGTAAACAATGGAATGGTCGTATGATTATGTGATTCGAGCAATTTAAACGAGGCATGATGCACCGCCAAAACTACACTCTTTCGGGCTTTAATTACTCCCTGTGCGGTTTTCACATAAATACCATCCGCCTGCGTTTTTAATTCTATGACTTCTGTCTGCTCAAAAACTTGACCACCATTTTGATTGAAGCCATAAATTAAACCACGTGTTAGCGCCAAAGGATGGATTTGCCCACCCAAATAGTCAATTAAACCACCATGATAAGCTTCACTGTTCACATAATTATGCACCTCGTGCTGACCCACAATTTTGGTATGATCTTCGCCTAAAAATTTGCGTGCATCGGCACCTTGAGTTAACGCAATCAAATGTCCTTCATGTACCGCTGCGGTAATGTGTCCTTGCTTGCGGTCAAGCGCTAAACCATATTTATCACTAATTTCATCAATCAAATCCATGGCTTCATTGGCTGTAAAACGCCATAATTTTTTCGCATCTTCCACACTCATGTGGTCAAGCATTTCTGCCGCTTCCCAACGTGCAAGCCCTGGTGTGAGTTGCCCTCCATTACGCCCAGAAGCAGCACTACCAATCCGATTTTTCTCAACCAAAATTGTGTCAATGCCTAACTCCGACAAATGCAGCGCAGTAGATGCACCTAATAAACCACCACCAATGACCACTACATCACATTCTTGGTCGGTCGAAAGTGCATCAAAGCAATGCCATTCATTTAATGAGCTTTCGTAATAATTGGCAGCTTGTTCAATATCGGCACATTTCGGATTAAGCCAACTCCATTCTTTATCGAGCTTATTATGAATGCTCGGCCTATATTCAACATCTTCTAAAATTATGGGTTTATTAATCTTTAACATAGGTATTCTCCGATTTTTATTAGAATTTTGATTCTTCCCAAATACAGCTAAACAGTTACAGAATCAAAGTTATATGCTTATAAAACAGGGGGTTTTCGGTAAAATTACAGTATGTGAGGTATGCTTAAACACAAATAAAAGATAAATAACTTCGATGCCGAGACCTTCATCTCCTTTTTAAAAAATCAGCGTCACAATTTGAATCACTCAATTTTTTAGAATAAAAATCTGTCGAGGACAAGCTCCATTTTTGTTTATAAATTAGCAAATGCTATGCCAATTCTCTTGTTTATACTCCTATAACCTGGCTTGAGTCACAGAAAACAGAAATAAGCCAAATGGGGTGAGTTTAATCAATATAGAGGAATTAAAAATTTCGCTCAAGCATGATTTATGTTGCAATTTGTTGGATGAAAGAAGTACTTGTCAAAACACTGTTTTTCACTTATTGATTATTTATATCCTTAATTGCCGATTGGCACTTTGCTAGTCTTTGCATAAACTTGAGCGAATTAAAATATGAATAGATATGACCAGTTTTTTATTAATGGACAATGGGTTGATTCTAAAAAAAATTTTGCAAGTATTGACCCCAGTACTGAAATCGAAATCGCGCAGATTGCATCTGCAACTGCTGCCGATGTAGAGCTTGCCGTTCAAGCCGCGCGTCAAGCCTTTGATAGTGGGATATGGTCAGATTTGTCAGGTCAGAAACGCGCCGATTATTTACATGCCATTGCCAACGAAATTCGTGAAAACATTGAACTGTTAAGCCGACTTGAAGTACAAGACAATGGCAAACCGTATGCCGAAGCAGAATGGGATATTAATGATGCTGCTGATTGCTTTGATTTTTACGCCAATTTAGCCAAAAACCTAGATCATAACACTGAGCAAGTGATTCCCTTGCCAGATGCACGCTTTAGCAGCGTCGCACGTAAAGAACCTGTAGGCGTTGCATGTGCCATTATTCCATGGAATTATCCACTGCTTATGGCAGCATGGAAAGTGGCCCCTGCTCTTGCCGCAGGTTGTACTTTAATCTTAAAACCTGCCGAGGCAACTTCGCTTACAGCCATTGAACTTGGACGAATCGCCGAAAAAGTGCAATTACCTGCGGGTGTACTTAACATTTTAACGGGTATTGGTTCAGACATTGGCCCAATGCTGACCGAACATCCAATGATTGATAAAATTGCCTTTACGGGTAGCGTGCCCGTTGGCAAGCACATTATGCAAAGCGCTGCGTATCAGGTCAAAAATATCAGCCTTGAATTAGGTGGAAAATCAAGTTTCATTGTCTTTGAAGATAGTGACATCGAAGCTGCGGTTGAATGGATTATGTTTGGAATTTTTTGGAATCAAGGACAAGTCTGCTCAGCAACTTCTCGTGTACTCATCCATGCAGATCTTTATGAACCCTTGCTGAATCGCTTAAAAACTGAAGCGCAAAAAATTAAAATCGGCAATGGTTTTGAAACTGAGGTAAAACTTGGGCCATTGATCAATCAAAAACAATACCAACATGTCTGCACTACCATTCAAAATGGTATCAATGATGGTATCCGTTTGGTGAGTGGTGGCAAACGTCCGCCACACTTAGCAACGGGCTATTATATCGAACCTACCATATTCGCAGATGTACCTGAAGATCATCCTCTGTGGAATGAAGAAATTTTTGGCCCCGTGGTGAGTATTCGCTCATTTCAAACCGAAGCGGAGGCAATCTCTAGTGCCAACAATTCTATTTTTGGTTTGGCAGCAGCGGTCATGTCACAAAATAGCGAACGTTGTAATCGGGTGGCTCGAGCATTACGTGCAGGAATTGTCTGGATCAATTGTTCACAGCCAACCTTTTGCCAAGCACCTTGGGGGGGTTATAAACAAAGTGGCATTGGGCGAGAACTGGGCGAATGGGGATTAGACAACTATTTAGAAGTAAAGCAGATTACAACCTATAACAGTTCAGAACCATGGGGCTGGTATTTAAAATAATATCCATCATCCAGTAAAAAACCTGTCATGTTGCCATGACAGGTTTTTTTATTTTAGACAATATGTCGAATATTATTTAAATTTTTCACCATTTGCTCATTCAACTCATCTAATATCAACTGTCGCTTGCGATATTGGCTTCTTTTTTTAGATGCAATTTCTTCTAAATCAATGTTGTTTGACAGTGGTTTAAAACAATAATTCCCCGTTGCCAGCTTTTTAGCATCGAATTCCTCCCAAAAACCATCAAGCGATGCTTTTACTTGCTTTTTCGTCCACAACCTTTGTAATCCATTAAACACATGGTTTTTATTTGATATCGCAAAGATATCATCAACAGCAAATTGATTCGCCAAAATAGATAATGCATGTAAAATAAATTGTTTAGGTCGCAATCCATGCATTGTTTTTGTTAATATTTTTAGTCCATCCAGCGTTGTCACATCTTGCTTTCCAGCCTGTAATCCACCAATAAAGAAACATGTTTTTTGATTATCTAACATACTTGAAAATGTGAGTGTATATTGAACACCACCATTCACTTTCATGAGAAGGCTCATTTCACCTTCATATTCAAAAAGACTGTTACACTGTAAAATAATTTCTACCAAATGCGTGTTTTCCAAGCTATCGGTAAAAGTAGAATTAAATAGATGGATTTCACGATAATAAGACTCTTCTTTAATATTAGAAAAAAGCCAATTATAGTGCTGTTGCAAAATGTTCAATTGCTCTTGTTTATTGATGTGTGAACTCAAATATGAATACTGCATTTTACGCAAAAAACTATATCCATAATAACTTGTCCATCGCTTATGTTGCTCGGTCGAATTAATAAACTTAGACCATTGATAATTAACAGATCCATTGATTATATATCTGAAAATATACTTAATGTACTTACTATGTGAACTTTTCGCAAAAGCAAAATAAGAATCCACCAACCAGTAGTACACAAATTTGTTTTTTAAAACAGACAAAAGTATCCCCAATCACAAAATATTTTAAATTTTCGGTTCGATACGGCCAATAGGTACACGTAAGAAAACGATTCCGATTGAAACATATTATTAATATTGAATTAATAAGTTTAATCAAATTCCACAAAATTTTGTGGAATAAAAAGACATATTATTCATGCTATATCTAAAAAAACTTCATTAATTATTTTGGAGTCTAGGAAGTTCAAAACAGCTTATGGTTTAAATTTCAATAAGCTGTTTTTCATTTTGTTAAGAGCATTACTCACTTGCATCATAAGAATATATTGAACAAGTAGAATCATTCACTTAATTATTGGTGATAAAAAAATATTCACGGTAATAGCGAAGTTCACGAATCGAATCACGAATGTCATCCATAGCCAAATGCGAAGCTTCTTTTTTCAAACCACTCATAATTTCAGGGCGCCAGCGTTTCGCCAGCTCTTTAACCGATGACACATCTAAATTACGATAATGAAAAAACTGTTCAAGTTCAGGCATTAAACGATGCATAAAACGGCGGTCTTGGCAAATTGAGTTTCCACACATTGGCGATGCTTTTGGTGACACCCATTTTTTCAAAAACTCAAGGGTTTGTACTTCGGCATCTCGTGCGCTTAGTTGGCTACGGCGAACACGGTTCACCAACCCCGATTGACCATGTTGACGGGTATTCCACTCATCCATCGCATTCAAAATGGTATCGTGTTGATGGATTGCCAAAACAGGCCCTTCTGCCAACACATTTAAATTATCATCGGTAACAAGAGTTGCAATTTCGATAATTTGATCGTTATCGGTATCTAATCCTGTCATTTCAAGATCAATCCAAATTAAACGTGTTTCTGGGGTGCTTGCCATAGGGTCAGTTCTTATCGATTTAAAACATCAATCTTAACAAATTTCTCGCTTCTTGGCTGTAATTTCACGTTCCATCATGCTATTTTGCCAATCTTCCACACTGGCTTTAGGATAGGAATGGCTCTGATCCGTAAACGTCGTTTAACTGAGCAACAACAACGACGTATTCAAAAACAACATCAATCTCGTCAAGAGGAACTTGATACCTCTCAAGACCTTGAAGGTTTGGTGGTGCAACATTATGGGCGGCAGCTTGAAGTCAAAGCCTTATCAGAACCTGAACAACATCCTATTGCACCTGTATGTGTAGAAGGCGAACCTGAACCTTTTTGGAAGCCGATTGAGCTGGGCAGTGTTTGGCGTTGCCACACCCGCACCAATTTAGAGTTATTGGTAACAGGCGACCGCGTTAAATGGCAAGCAGACCCGAACACAGGCTTAGGAGTGATTACTGCGATTCATCCGCGGCGCTCACTGCTTACCCGCCCTGACCGCTATCATAAAGTCAAACCTGTGGCAGCCAATATCAGTTTAATTGTGATTGTATTTGCACCTTTGCCAGAACCTGCGCCAATGCTGATCGACCGTTATTTGGTGGCGTGCAACAATGCCAATATTCCTGCACTCTTGGTCTTAAATAAAGCCGACTTATTAAAAGAACACGACCCAATTTTAGATTTACTCCAAGAATATCAAGACTTAGGTTACGAAGTACTGCAAAGCAGTATTGATGGCAATTTAACCGAACTTGCACAGCGTTTAGAAGGTGAAACCGTTGCCTTTGTGGGGCAGTCAGGCGTAGGCAAAAGCTCTTTAATCAATAAAATTGCACCTCATGCATTGCAAAAAACCAATATCATTTCCGAAAACTCAGCCCTTGGGCAGCACACCACCACTTCAACCCGTTTGGTTGACTTTGGCGAGCGCGGCGCATTAATTGATTCGCCGGGTATTCGTGAATTTGGTCTGTGGCATTTAAATTTAGATGCGGTTGAAGCAGGTTACCCTGAAATTGCTAACTATTTAGGTCGCTGCCAATTTCGTAACTGCACCCATAAAAATGAAAAAAACTGCGCCTTGCAACAGGCTGCCGATAACGGTGAAATTTTGTTGCGGCGCTTAGAGAGTTTTTTACGTTTATCGGATGAAATTTTGGATGCACAACAAAAAAGTTAATTTTGTTGCGCTATTGCTCTTGAAGCAGTGATTTTGATCACTATTAATATACGTTATACTCTAGCGCATTTAGAAATGCTAATAAGGTGAATTTGTGGAACGTTGGTTTGAGTTTATGGGGAATCACCCCTTTTTGTTTGGTGTTCTCGCCGTTCTGATTATTCTGTTTTTCGTATTTGAAGGACAACGGAGTGGACGTAAAATTTCACCACAATCACTCGGTATTTTAGTCAAAGTTAAAAATGCGATTTTGATCGATTTACGTGATGCAAAAGACTTCCGCGAAGGTCACATCAGTGGCAGCCGTAATATTCCATATAGCCAACTGAGCAGTCATCTTGAAGAGTTAAAAAGCTCAGAACGTCCATTGGTGTTCATTTGTAATATTGGACAAGTTGCAGGCAGTGCTTTACAACAAGTTGGACATACAGATAGCTACCGTTTAGATGGTGGTGTGTCGAACTGGAAAGCACAAGGCTTACCACTTGTAAAAGCTAAAGCATAAAGGGGATTACACATGGCTGAAGTCACAATTTATTCAACAACCGTCTGCCCTTATTGCGTTCGTGCAAAACAATTGCTTGAACGTAAAGGCGTGGCGTTTAAAGAAATTAATCTTTCAAATGAAGCACCAGAAGTACGTATTGAATTAATGCAACGCACCAATCATCGTACTGTGCCACAAATTTTTATTAACGACCAATTTATTGGTGGTTTTGATCAGCTATACGCCTTAGAGCGTGATGGCAAATTAGACCAATTACTCGCTTAAACCTCACTTCAATTAAGGACTTATACAATGAGTGAAGAACAACAAGTTCAACTCGCATTAGAACGTATTTATGTAAAAGACGCATCTTTTGAAATTCCAGGCCCACAAGTATTTACTAAAGAATGGCAGCCAGAACTCAACATCAATCTTTCTTCTGCAGCAGAGAAAATTGATGCAAATCATTTTGAAGTATCGTTAAAAGTCGTTGTTCAAGCACAAAATGCGGGCGAAACTGCATTTATTGTGGACGTAACACAATCGGGTATTTTCCTAATCGATGGTGTTGAAGATGACCGCCTACCGTACATTTTAGGTGCATATTGCCCAAATATTTTGTTCCCATTCTTACGCGAAGCTGTAAATGAATTGGTCACCAAAGGCAGTTTCCCGCAGTTGTTATTAACGCCAATCAACTTCGATGCAGAATTTGAAGCGAATATGCAACGCGCTGTCGCTGCTGAAGGTCAAGCTTAATTTTTTTAAGTAACCAAACAGCGATCCGAAAGGGTCGCTTTTTTTATATCAAATGATCTAATCTATTAACAAAGCAAATACATAACATGAACAACGTGACTAAATTTCTTTAATTTTTGGTTAAGTTAAGCCCTTTAGACTCAAATTATTCAGAAGCCTAAGCCCCTCCTCCTCTTAGGCTTCTTTTTTGTATAATGTATCGCTCAATACTATTTGTTCACCTTGAACATAAAAATTTAAATTTGGCACAATAAAAGCGAACACTTCTGGTTCTGTTTGCGTTGTCCACTGTTTTAAAATTTCAGGGCTCTGAATTTGTTGCACTTTTGCAGGTGAAATTTGCTCAAATTGAATCGGCATCTCAATATTTCCCTGAGAAAGACGCCCGACATCATCACTCCACTGCGACCATGCATGGTCTTGATCAACCAAAAATTTGACCGCTGTACTCCAGTCGTTAAAAAATGGCTGCCATGTTTTGGGTAATTGTTTTTGATCTACTGTTCTGACTTGAGCAGAAAAGGAATACTGTTCATCCAACTGAATTTGCGTACTTATTTCGTCATATTCTGCATTGCTATCTATACAATGCTCAAACTGTGCTGCCAATTGTGCAGGCATCACATCACTTGCTAAACGCCCACCCAGTACATAAAGCAACTGATCAACAATCACCTGTTCAAAAATGACAGTTTTATTGGCTTGCATGGGCGCCAAATAAAAACGCCAATTACTTTGCTTGGGTGATGGAAAAAATTTGCGTAACGGGCCTAAAAATGCCAAGCCAAAATGATGATGTTGATACGTCAAAATTGTAAAAATCGTTTTGCCATCTTTTTGCCAAAAAGGCACAAAATCAGGATATTGAGCAATGACTGCATCGGCATCGACCAACCAAGATAAATACACCACATCGGTCACTTCACTTTTTAACCGCATAAAAGGGACATAGCGCATCAACCAACGACGTACTTTCAGCAATGCTTTGCATGTCAATAAATGCAATAAAACGCGTTGAATCACCGATAAATGTTTGAATTTAATTTGATGTTTATGCATGTCATCACATAACCGACCTAATTATGCAAGTTATAGCATTTTTTATAAAATTTTGTTTTATTCAGCACTGCTGTTTTCAGCAGTATCTGTTACTTTTATCACTCACTTTTAAAAAAATAAGATTCAATGCTATGCTGCTTGGCAATTTTCAATTTTTGAGATTATCATGGCACAAGCACACACGCTTTTAACACAATTAAAAGCAGGTCAAATTCAATTTAAAGATGTTATTGCAGCGATCGAACAAGCTTTTCATGTTCAAGCCACTGCTTTTAAAAATGGCGCACAACACAATGCTGCAACTGAAAATCAAGGCAGTGCCAAAGTATTTGCTTTTGCACAATTGCAAAATTTAAACCAAGCCGACACCTTAGCACTCTTTGCAGAACATTATGCTGCGGTACTTGCCACCCCCGATGCAACCGACCATCAAAATATTCGCCAGTTTATGCAGCATGGCTGGTCGGGTATTGAATTTGAAGGCCAAGCACTGACACCAAAAGCTTAAAACAACAAACATGAAAGCAGTCAATTGCCTGCTTTCATTGCTCTTTTTCTTTGTCGCACACAGCACTAGCATCTATTTCAATACAACAAAAAAAGGATTCTCTGGCTTTATCCATGTTGGCTCAATGCTTGATAACATATCATTCCAAGCACCGTACACAGCAATGAACCACAAACATGCAATGCTATTGCCGTTATCGCCATCGTCCATTTTCCACTTTGTAATAACGTGACCATTTCAACTGAAAAAGTTGAAAATGTTGTGAGCCCACCACAAAATCCTGTCACCACAAAAAGTTTATAATTCGGACTTAAATTACTTTGGGCAAAAAATGCAATCGCAAAACCAATAATGAATCCACCCACTAAATTAACGGTCAGCGTTCCTAATGGGATATTGGGATAAATTGCATTGAGTTTAAGACCTAGAAACCAACGTCCCCAGCCACCCAAAATTGAGCCTAGTGCAATTGCAGCAAGTGGATAAAACATGAAATATTCCTTTAGAAATCTAAAAGAGTACGATAACGATGGATAGAATTTGGAATCATCACGTACTCTAAAAACTTGGATACAGAGTACGTGCATAAACCTACGTTCCCTGTAATCAAGGATTAAACGTAGGCATCATTAGCCGAATGGCGGTTTGTGCAAGGAGGAATGCCATCTCCCATTCGATTAATATAACGGATATCGCAATCCATTACCGCTTTTTTATGATAATTATGGGCGTTCTGCAAATTGCGGCAGGTGGTCACAAATATCATGCCATTCTGCTTTGTCAGCCGTAAAAATATGCATCACTGGTTTTTGCATGAGTGGCGTGTCTAAAGTACCCACTCTTAAACGATAAATCTCAGGCATTTCTTGTCGAATACTCAATATTGGCGAGCCACATTCGGCACAAAAACACCGCTGAATAGTGGGTGCAGACTGATATTTTTTAAGCAAGTCTTCGCCTTGCACAATTTTAAAATCTACCGCCTGAATGGGTGCTGTCACAGCATACGCTGTTCCACTTGCTTTACGGCAACGCTGACAATGACATTGGACACTTTCACCAATCAACCCATGAATTTCATAGCGAATGCCCTGACACAAACAACTGCCTTTGTGAATCTCTGTCATTGCCCTATCCTTATAATGATTTAAGTTACTAAATTAACCTAGACTGTAACCAACATCAATCATACAACTTCCGCTAGATATTGTGCGACTCCACGCCCTGCAACGCGCCCAGTTGCAAAACAAGCTGTGAGCAAATAGCCACCTGTAGGGGCATCCCAATCTAACATTTCACCACAACAAAATACCGCAGGATTTTGTTTCAGTTGCAATTGATTACTTAAAGCATCAATTTTCACACCGCCTGCACAACTAATCGCTTCCTCAATCGGTCGAAAAGACTCAAATTCAATTTTTAATTGTTTAATTTCCTTTACAAGTTGCTCCGGCTGCGTCCACAGTGATTTATCCACCAATTCACGTACAAGACAGGCTTTAGCTGCATCTAAACCAACCTTTCGCCACACATTTGAAACCGATTGTTTTTTATTGGGTTGTAATTTTTTTGCCAAATCAGCAATGCTCATATCAGGCAATAAATCTACATATAACGTCATATTTTGCTGCTGATTCAATTGCATTCGTAATTCACGATTGAGCTTATAAACCACACCACTTTCTAATCCATAGTGGCTAATTACCGCATCGCCATGGGTTTTATGTTGAGGATTCACCCATGCCTGCACGCGTTTTAACGGTTGCCCAAATACAGGTTGCATATAGTCAGACCATGTCCGTTCCACACCTGCATTACTGGCTTGAAATGGGCTTAAACTGTCTTCATTTAACCAGTTTTGCCATGCACCATCGCTGCCAAGTTTTGGCCAAGACACCGCACCACAAGCCAAAATAATGGCATCAAATGCTAAGCGTTGAATAGCATGGTCTGTACCTTGCTGAGTCGATTGCACACTTAAACAGTTGCCCTGCAATGCCACACATTTATGCCGATAATGAAACTTCACGCCATGCTCGCTTAATCGCTTCAGCCATGCGCGTAGCAAAGGTGCAGCCTTCATTTCTTTGGGGAAAATCCGCCCTGATGTTCCCACATAGGATTGTATGCCTAAGCTCTGCATCCATGTTTGAATCCAATTGGCATCACATTCACGTATCCACGGCGCAAGCCACTCAGCTTGGTCATAACGAGCAATAAACTGTTCAAGTTGTTCTGCATGCGAAATATTGAGTCCAGTTTTACCTGCCATTAAAAATTTGCGTGCAGCAGATGGCATTTGTTCATAAATATGAATGTCATGCCCTGCGGCAGTTAAAACCTCTGCCGCCATTAATCCAGCAGGGCCTGCACCCACAATGGCAACCTTTTTCGGCATCATTCAACCACCGCCCCTAATAGCGGTTGAAAGGTATCAAAACGGGTGCTGTAACCTGCGGGTTTTTGAATGATCAATTGCTGGCACAATTCTCCACGCTCTAAATATTTCACCTCAAAATGCGTCCGTGCCGAATCAGAGGCAATCACTTGTTTTTCATATGGCAGTTGCCAAAGATCTTTTAATTGTTGCTCGGCTTCATCAATATATTCAGGAATATTACTGGCAAGCGTAATGCGGCCATTTTCCTGCAACCGTGACAAAATAAACTCAAAAAATGGCATATTTAACCAACGCTGCGCCGGATTATGCGGTTCTGGATTCGGATATAAAATAAAGAATTGCTCGACCTGTGCAGGATACAGCGCATGGGTGATCCACGGCAAAGCGTCAGCATGAATAGGATACAGCAATGGCGTTTCGATTAACTGATGCTGTTTAAGCATCGCTTCATATTTTTCTTTGGTTCGTTCAATTGCATACAGCGTAGTTTGAGGCTGCTGCTGGCTAAACAACACCGCATGCTTGCCCTTTCCTGCCCCTATTTCCACCGCAATTGGTGTATTTTCAATTGCTTGGAAAAGACGTGGGGCACGCATACGCTGTGCTTGAAATTGACGAATCTGCATAATCGGATCAAACTAATAAACAAGTCGCTTAAGTCTAACAAAGAGTAGAAGCAAATGCCTACTCTCATCTAGTCAATGCAGGATTGAAACCATGACAGAACCCAAAACTTTTCCTTGCCCTCGTTGCAATGCACCGAGCCAATGGCAGGATAATCCTTTTCGTCCGTTTTGTAGCGAGCGCTGTAAACTGATTGATTTAGGTGCATGGGCGAATGATGAATACCGTTTACCCACTCAAGACTCGCCACAATCGGAACTTTCACGTCAAGATGAATTTTAAAATCAAAAAGAGAATCTCATTCGATTCTCTTTTTTAATGTTTATTTATGAACTTAAACGAAAGCCCTGTGCATGCATACAAGCCCGAATTAAGCGTTGTTCATATTCAGGTTTGACTTTGTTCATGCCCACATCATATTCACATTTGGCTAATTTATTTTGTGCGCTATATGAACTTACACCTGATTTTTGCCATGTTGGTGCAGCAGTACATCCTACCAAGCTTCCCAACACCATCAATAATGTCATCTTTTTCAAGGCTATTCTCTCTCATAATGTCCTATTTTTTATGGGCGAAGACTACCCTTATCCGCTTGAATTCGCAACAAATGGATTAAATTGTTTTTCATAACCAATACTGCTGATTGGGCCATGTCCCGAAATAAACTGCGTTTCATCAGGTAAAGAAAAACATTCTCGTTGAATGGAAGCCAATAGCTGTTCATGGTTGCCCTTCGGGAAGTCCGTGCGCCCAATTGACCCCTTAAACAACACATCTCCCGTCCATAAAATTTGATGGGCGGCGTTATAAAACATGACATGCCCTGGGGTATGCCCCGGTGCAAAACGCACCTCAAACTCATGCTCACCTAAACTTAAACTTTCGCCACCATGTAACCACTGCGTGACATGTACTTTTTCGGGAATTGGAAAACCATAACGCGCTGAAACATCTTGTAATGCATCTAACCAAAATTGATCGTCTGGATGTGGGCCAATTACAGGCACTTGCCAAACTTTTGCCAACGCCCCAACTGCACCAACATGGTCAAGATGGCCATGGGTGATCCATAATGCTTTAACATTTAAGCCAAGTGCAGTAATTTCTTGTTGTAATTTTTCAGGCTCGCCACCTGCATCAATAATAACCGCCTCTAAACTCTCGCTGTCCCAAACAATTGAACAATTTTGCGAAAATACTGTCACGGGCACAATTTTGACTTGCAACATCTTAATTCAATCCTATTGTAAGGTCAGTTTCAATGCATCTAAATGGGCACTGACCAAATGCTCAAGCAATTTCACATGCTCAGGCAATGTATTGAGTGCAGGAATATAGGCATAACTGCCACCACCCGCTTGGGTAAATAGTTCTGCATTTTGTAATGCCAATTCTTCTAATGTTTCTAAACAATCTGCCGAAAATGCAGGACTCAAGACTTGTACTGACTGCACGCCATCTTCTGCCCATTGCTGCAATAATGCATCCGTATAGGGTTTTACCCACTCTTGTTTGCCAAAACGCGATTGGAAGCTAATCGCCCATTCTTGTTCAGTTAAACCAAGTGCTTGTGCCAATAATGTTGCGGTGCGATGACATTGCTCAGGATAAGGGTCGCCCTTATCGGCGTATGGCTGTGGAATACCATGAAAAGACATCAGTAACTTTTCAGGTACACCATGCTGTTGTTGAAATGCACGTACACTATTTGCTAAAGCCTGAATATACAGTGGATGCTGATGATAATCACGAATGATACTTAAACCGGGCAAATGACGCTGTTTTTTCACCCAATCGGCTAAAATATCATATTGTGGTGCGGTTGATGTTGCCGAATACTGAGGAAATAATGGCAATAAAATCAAGTGTTGTTGCGGTGCTAACTCACCCAAACAGTCACGCAACCCTGTCGTACCGTAAGTCATTGCAGGTAGAACATTCAATTCAAATTCTGGATATTGCGCCAATAGCTGTGCTTTCACTGCTGCTGTCTGCGCCAATAAAATTTCACGCATTGGTGATGCCTGCTGCCCCCAAATAGTAGCATACGCATGTGCCACACGTTTTGGACGGAACGGTAAAATAAAACCACGTAAAATAATTTGCCAAAGCAATTTGGGAATTTCAATCACACGTGAATCTGATAAAAACTCTTTTAAAAATTCGCGTACCGCAGGAACAGTCGGTGCATCTGGTGTGCCTAAATTGGCTAAAATAACGGTGACTTTAGGTTTACTCACACGAAACTCATGCTTTGAAAAAATCGAGAGTTCTAATCTACCTTGTTCGGCAAGTGAAAGAAACTCTCATCCTCAGGTGTTTTACAATTCATGTGCTGCATAAATAACAAAGCAACTTAAATCTGTTTTTCCACAGCAATAGAATTTTCAATGATCGCTTTGCCTTTTTCAGTCAGTTGCCAAAGTGCACGATGACGGTCATCTCGTCCAATTTGCACAAGCCAACCACCGCTTTTCATGACACTTTTTATTTGATGCAAATCTCTAAAATTGACCTGTGAACGTGCGACAGCATGTGCTCTAGGCATTTGTTTTTTCGCAAGCTCTAACCCTGTTTCATTTAAAAATGCATTTAACCGTAAAGCAAAATAATCTTCAGGACTTGGATTTTGAAAAGTAGGTGCGAGAATATTTAAAATTGCTTTCCATGACAGCTCACAGGTCAATTTTAGCTCTTTAAAATGTCCATCCTGATAGGCTTGAACTTGATAATTCATCGCATAAATATCATGCAGCTGAATGCTTGGCTGCTTAAACTCAAGCTCAATCTTTTTCTGTGCTAATTCATCTTCTAGATCTTTAATTTTATCGTATAACCCTTGCATCTGCGGGGCTAAATCGACTTGTTGATAACGCACCCAACCTTGCGCCGAGAATCGTTTAACCAAAGCCGACATTTGAGAACGTACAGCTAACTCAAGCTCACGTAAACTACTAAATTCAACCACTATAGGTACATCTTGAACTAAGCTTTGGCGAAAAAGTCGATACTGTTCCTGAATTTTTGCATCTTCAGTTGTATTTTGACCTGCGCTAGGTTGCTGAAGAAAAATCACCATTGGTTTTTGCTTATTTAAGGCATGCAAATATTCAAGTTGCATATAGCTCACGCCCGACATCGACAATTCACCATAGTGTTGTCCAAGCAACAATGCAACATAGTCACATTCATCAATTTGTCGACGTGCAAGGGTTGTAGTTAAAGGCGTCCGTTGTTCAAGCCCCCAAGCAAAAAAGCCCATACCCACTAAAGTCTGACACAACACCTGTCGTTCGGCTTGCATGTCAGCGCCTGAGGTTGAAAGAAAGACTTGATATTTTTTCTCATTGATTGCCATATCACATACCATTCATTCGAGTCTTGATGAAACCTCAAATGATTTTTACAGATTTAAAGCAGATTATTTATAAATAACTTAAAACAAGTTGATGTCTTTGACATGATAACATTCCAAACTCACACACATCAATCTTGCCAAAAACAACACCTTAAATTTAAGTTTTGATCACATTCCAACGCACATGTAATGGCATTAAGTGTTGAATCACCATGCGTACACGCTCGGTATCTTCACCACTCATATAACACTGAATTTGCGTTGAATCTGTGAATTTAACATTCCGTAGCAAATTATATTTTAATAAAATCTGTGCAGTTTGGCGGGCAACAGCCAAGCCTGAATCAATCAATTTTAATTGTGAACCATACAATTGTTCAATAGCAGGCTTTAAAAATGGATAATGAGTACACCCTAGAACCAAATAATCTGCCCCCTGATCTACTGCGGGTTGTAAAATATTTTGGAGTATCTGAATACATTCATCTGAAAACTGTCTACCAGCCTCAACCAATGGTACAAGTTCAAGACTGGTGATTGGTAACATTTTAACGCCCAATGGCACTGCAAATTTTGTGACGACATCTTGAATTAATTGTCCTCTAAATGTTGCAGGCGTTGCAAGTACTGCCACCACTTTGCTTTTACTGTGTAACACTGCGGGCTTTAAGGCGGGCACTAAGCCAATAATTGGAAAATGTTCACCATAATGATCACGCAAATAATCTAAACTAAATGCCGAAGCGGTATTACACGCTACGACTACTGCTTTACACCCCTGTTGATATAGCCATTCAATTGCTTGTGCAGTCAACTTACGAATTTCATCGCCTGTTCTTGGGCCATAAGGGACATGCGCCGTATCGGCAAAGTAAATAATCCGTTCATTTGGTAAATATTGGGCTATTTCTTGTGCCACCGATAGCCCACCAATCCCTGAGTCGAAAATACCAATTGGTGCATTTGGATTCGGAAGTGAAGCTGCAAGTGTTTCTGTCATCGTGGGTTGTGTCAGTGCCATGATCGGGCTGCATTGTTTAGATCAAAGAATACAATTAAGCATAAACCTCAAACGCTGAAATGCAAGCAATAATCACCGCTTTGCAAATGCAACTCGGTTTCGCCTTGCGTACTTTCAAACAAAGTTCCATATTCAATTAAATGATAAAAACAGGCACGTTGAATTAACGCATTTAAACCAAAACGAACATGTGCGTAAGGACGTTGTTCGCCTTGGTAATTTTGAAAAAATATCGAATGTTGTTCATCTACAATCACCACGTCTTGTTGCGGCGTCATAAGTTGTAAATAAGTTTTGCCATCTATTTCAAGCTGATCAACACGATTAATCTGCAAAGGGGCATCTTCAACCACAATTTCAATTTTTTCGACAGGCGTTTTTAAATAAAATTTATCGCCTTCTGCCCACAATACACTCGAAAATAAATCAATTAGACTCTGGCGTTCAATTTTCTGCCCTTCATGCCACCATTCGCCATTGGCCATAATCACCAAATCCATTTTACCACAGTGTTTGGGATGCCAATCTTGTAGCGGAGGAATAACTCTTTTGTGACTCAACTGTGCATCTTTTAGATATTGTGTGATCTGACCAAAATTTTTATCATCACTATGTGCTGTTTTTTCACTCATATTTGGAAAAAACTTTTGTTTTACCATCGCTTTTATGCCTTATTTGACAGAAAATACACACCGCTCAGCCAATCACACTGAGATAGGTTTACCCTATAGTAACCAAAATTCCTTTAGACACGTTAGCACGTTTGTGTCTACAGCAACAGAACACTCATGGCAGCACCATTGCATTGATCTTGGTTGCCACCTTTAGCAGTATGAGGAGTCCTACATGGAGCACATCGAACGCGAATCGATGGAGTTTGACGTCGTTATTGTTGGCGCAGGCCCTGCCGGTCTATCCGCCGCCATTAAAATTCGTCAATTGGCAATTGAACATAACCTAAACGATCTGTCTGTTTGCGTGGTCGAAAAAGGCTCTGAAGTAGGCGCACACATTTTATCTGGTGCTGTACTTGAACCACGTGCATTAAACGAACTCTTCCCAAATTGGAAAGAAGATGGCGCACCTTTAAATGTGCCTGTGACTGAAGATAAAACCTTCTTCTTAATGTCTGAAACGACATCTAAAGAAGCCCCACATTGGATGGTTCCTAAAACCATGCACAATGATGGCAACTATGTGGTCTCACTCGGTAATGTGGTTCGTTGGTTAGGACAAAAAGCCGAAGAACTCGAAGTTTCTATTTTTCCAGGCTTTGCTGCAAGCGAAGTGCTTTACCATGAAGATGGCACTGTAAAAGGCATTCAAACTGGCGATATGGGTATTGGTAAAGATGGCGAACCAACGCATAACTTTGCACCGGGTTATGAACTGCATGCCAAATACACCCTGTTTGCTGAAGGCTGTCGTGGTCATTTAGGTAAACGCCTCATTAATAAATTTAATTTAGACAAAGATGCCGATCCACAACACTATGGAATTGGTATTAAAGAATTATGGGAAATTGACCCTGCCAAACATAAAGCAGGTTTAGTCATGCACGGTGCAGGTTGGCCATTGGCTGAAACAGCATCGGCGGGTGGTTGGTGGCTATATCATGCCGAAAACAACCAAGTAACTTTGGGTATGATTATTGATTTGTCTTACCAAAACCCACACATGTTCCCATTTATGGAAATGCAACGCTGGAAAACCCATCCTTTAATTAAACAGTTTTTAGAGGGTGGCAAGCGTATTTCATATGGTGCACGCGCTGTGACTAAAGGCGGTTTAAACTCACTACCAAAACTCACTTTTGCTGGTGGTTGTTTAATTGGTGATGATGCAGGTTTCTTAAACTTTGCCAAAATTAAAGGCTCACACACCGCTATGAAATCTGGCATGTTGTGTGGCGAAGCGGTGTTTGAAGCCATTCAAGCCGGTGTAGAAAAAGGCGGCGACTTGGCCATTGCACGTGTGGTTGAAGGCGAAGATTTCTTTGCTAAAGAACTGACCAGTTACACCGAAAAATTTGACCACAGCTGGCTAAAAGAAGAACTGCATAGCGCACGTAATTTTGGCCCTGCTATGCATAAATTTGGCATGTGGATGGGTGGTGCATTTAACTTTATTGACCAAAATGTCTTTAAAGTACCCTTTACATTACATGACTTAGTGCCTGACTTTTCTGCGTTAAAAACAGTTGATGCTGCAACGTTTAAACCAACTTATCCAAAGGCAGATGGCAAACTCACCTTTGACCGTTTATCTTCGGTATTTGTTTCAAATACTGTGCATGAAGAAAATCAGCCCTCGCATTTGAAATTGACCGATGTCAGCATTCCTGTAAATGTCAATTTACCGAAATGGGATGAACCTGCACAGCGTTATTGCCCAGCTGGGGTTTATGAAATTGTTGAGGAAAATGACGGCGCGAAACGCTTCCAAATTAACGCGGCTAACTGTGTACATTGTAAAACCTGTGATATTAAAGATCCGTCACAGAATATTACATGGGTTGCACCTGAAGGCGGCGGTGGGCCAAATTATCCAAATATGTAAATAGACCCACCTTTACAATAAAAGTAGCATTTCAAGCAATTTTTAGCCCATCTCATATGACATGGGCTAATTTTTACCTGAAAATAAAAGATAATTTTTCAGCTTTTTTAGAAAAATAAATAAGTTATTTTGAATTTTAAAATATGTATAAAATAAAGATATTGATTACAAAAAATTAACGCTTGAAAAAATAATCTATACAATTAGAATTACACTGTTTTTAACATAATAAATTGAATAAAATGACTATTTCAGGACGAACGTTATCACTAACTACGATAACAGCACTACTTTTTGTTACATCAAGTTCACTCAATGCAGCAACGTTTAAAACGTATAAAGAGGAAAGTGATCAATTTAGAACCGCTTTGAATCAAAATAATGAAAGCAGTTTTACTGAAAAATTCAAAAAAAATGCCTCTAAAAAAGATGGCGTATTATATTTATTAGAACAAGCCCGTATTGAACAAGTGGATCAAAATTATCAAGCCAGTTTAGATACCTATAAAAAAGCCTTTGAACTGTTAGATAAACAAAATCAGCGTGCAAAAATTAGTGTCTCTCGGGTAGGATTTCAGGCACTATCAATGCTCAGTAATGATTCTGTTGTTCCCTATCTTGTTCCACCTTATGAACAAGTGATTGCACATATCTCCCAAGCTAAAAATTATATTTTCTTAAAAGATATGGACGCAGCTTCTGTTGAAATGCGTGTTGCACAGCAACTACAACGTGATATAGAACTTGCACATGAACAAGAGCTTGCCAAAAAAGTTGAAAAAACCAAAAAGAATAATTCCGAACCTGAGCCAGAAACCTCAAAAATTGATGAAGCTTTGGTTGGGCTAGATCCTATCGCAGGAAAAATTAAGAATACCTATCAAAATAGCTATTCTTTTTATATGGCAGCTAGCTTATGGGAAGTTTTAGGTGAATATAATGATGCGCTGGTTGATTATAAAAAAGCTTACGAGTTGCAACCAGATCAACAGATTGCCACCGATATTCAACGTGTAGATAAAGCGATTAAACAAAAAGATAAAAATGTACCTGTCATTATTTTTATTGAGCAAGGACTTGTACCACAAAAAGTTGAACATAAACTGGTTTTTCCGGGGCCAAACGGATTACTAAATATTGCCTTTGCAAGTTACGAACCTAAAACGTATCAAACGCCTCAAGCCACCCAAGTGCTTATTAATAATAAGAAAATTCAGAATAGTTATGTCCTTAATGATATTGGTGCATTGGCTGTTAAAAACCTTAAAGAACACACTACCGCAACCGTGAGTAGACAAATTATACGCACCACAGCCAAGTATGTTGCACAAGAGCAGTTAGGCAAACAATTAGGTGCTGTTGGGCAATTGGCGGGTATGCTAATGAACACAGCAACCGATCATGCAGATTTACGTTCTTGGTCAACGCTTCCAAGTAACACTCAAATTGCACGGCTCAATTTAGCCCCAGGAAAATATCAACTCCAATTGGCCAATGCAGGTACTTACAGTACGCCTGTTAGTATTGACACCACGACCAATCAAACTATTTTTGTATATGCCTACGATATTAATAACAAAATTTCGGTAAGCAGTAGTGCATTTTCTAAACCTTAACTTCTTGGATACGCTCATGAAGCAATTTACATTCGGCCTTGTATGCAGCTTAGGTCTTACCTTAACTGCATGTACTGCACCCAACTCACTCAATACCCAAACACAAAACGATGGGACGATGACGGTCAAAAAGCTCACTAATAATGCTGTATTGCTCACAGAAATTGGAATTGATCGCGTCAACATGCAGCAAGTTGGCGATTTAAAAAAAGTTGCCTTAAGCATTAAAAATCAGCGTTTTAATAATAAACATTTCACTTACAAAATTGTTTGGGTCGATGCCAATGGTGTCGAAGTTAATCCAGAGGGATCAATTTGGAAACCAATCGATTTAACAGGTCGTGAAATAAAAAGCGTACAGTCCCTTGCACCCAATCCATCAGCAGTTGATGTTGTTGTTTACTTAAAGAAATGAGAGAGTTGAAGTCATGAAATTAAAATTAGCAGCAGTAGTTTTTGCAGGTACAGCACTTCTAAGCGGTTGTGCCACTACAAATGTGAGCTATGGTGATGCACAATCTGTTGAAACCTTGACGACCGATTTTGGCTCAACTGACTTACAGATGATTGCCAATAAAATGGTAGATGACATGCTCAGCTTCCCACCTGTCATCCAAATGACTCAGTCTCGTCGTCCAGTGATGTTTGTTGAACGCATTAAAAACAAAACACAAGAACATATCGACACTGAATCTATTACCGATACGATCCAAAATAAATTAATTAATTCAGGTAAATTTCGTTTTGTTGATATGACCTCAGCAAGTGCAATGGCAGATCAAATTGCCTATCAAAAACAAAGTGGTATGGTCAATCAATCGACTGCTGTACGCACAGGTGGTCATATTGGTGCTGAGTATATGTTAAATGGTAACTTGTCTAGCATTGTAAAAAATGCAGGCGGCAAAAGTGATGTCTACTATAAATTCACGCTAAAATTACAAAATCTTCAAACCGGTATTGTTGAGTGGACAGGCGAAAAAGAAATCCGTAAATCAGGTAAGCGCTCAACCTTCGGTCTATAATTTATCTATGTGCTCATCACATATCACAGCAGTGATGTGATGAGCCATCTTCTAAGTAGAACATAATGAAAAAAATGATATTTACGCTTGCACTGCTATTAGGGTCAGTCACCCATGCCATTGCAGGCGTTAAAGAAGTCGTTAAGGACGCAACAGGCAGTGGCCCGACACAACAACAAGCTGTTGCTGAAGCACTGTTAATTGCCGTACAGTCGGTGAATGGTACTGGCGTTTCTTCACAAGTAAATTACGAAGAAACCGTTTCAATGTCTGTTAGTCGTAATCAATGGAATTACAGTAGCAAAACCTCGCCAGTTTTTAGTGTTGATACTTCTGGTTCTGGTTCCGTCAGCCGTTTTCAGGTTTTAAGCTTAACAGGATCTAAAGATCACTATCGTGCGCATGTCCGCGCTTATGTGAATAAATTTGAATCGTCAGTGAATGATCAGCATTTAAAACGTATTGCTATTTTGCCATTTCGCCTAACCAGTCGTACGGAAAATGCTGAAAATGTCAGTGAAGAGTTAGCCGATTTAGTCGGAACATACATGACCCAATCGGGACAACTGAGTGTACTCGATCGCCAATATCTAGCTGAAATGCAATATGAAAATGACGTTTTAAACTGGGATGGTGCACCTCAAGAACTGGCACGTATTGGTCAAAAAGTTGGGGTAGATTATTTAGTTGTTGGTAAAATTACGCAACTCACTGCTGCTTCTCGTTCATCTATGTATGGTTTAAACAAAGATGCTACGCAAGTGCGCCTAACTTGGCGTGTGATTGAAGCAAATACTAGTAAAGTTGTTGCAGCAGGAACATTAAACAGAACAATCTCTGCATTTTCAGGGCAAAACCTCCTCACAGGTGCTTCGAATAATGCAACAGATGTTTTGGCACAAGGTGTCTATCAAGAGATTATGGCGGGCTTAAAGCTAAAAAGTCGAAGCAATACGACTCAATCTGCTACTGACAGCTCACCAGGTTATGCAATGACACCAGGCTCTAGCGACAAACCAATTCAATGGTAACTTTTGAGATACGATGTATATCATCGTATCTCATTATTTTATCTTTAGCCTTTTTTCACCAAGTAATGATATTCCTTCTGATTTTTTTCATCTAAAACTTCTTCTTGTAACAACAATTCATGCCCCATATGTACACAAAAACGTGGAATATCCCACGACGTTGAAATATCGGTTGCAAAAACCTCAACCACATCACCCGTTTGCACCTTACGCAGCGCTTGACGCAACATCATAATCGGATCGGGACAATACAAACCACGCGTATTCAGTTGTGTTGCAGGTAAAATAGGTGCTGACATGAAAGGCTCAAATAAACAAAGATCGTCCATTTTAACACAAACTCTTTTTGCTCTTAGGTGGCTTTATTTTTGTGCTTAATGATTTTGATACGGTTTACTAGATGCACAAGGCTTTTTTCTTCGGTATGATAAAAATTCACACACCATTGAAATACTGATTCAGGAAAAATCATGCAAGAGGAATCAAGCCCATCGTGGGGTATGCTGGGCTTACGAAAGTGGTTAGGTGCTGCACCTGAAACACGCGATGAATTATTAAAATTAGTCCAAGATTCACGCCGCTTTTTAGAACCCGATACCATCACCATGTTAGAAGGCGTACTTGACTTACACGCTACTAAAATTCGTGAAGTGATGACCCCCCGCACTGCCATGATTAGCTTACAAGAAGATGATGAGCTACTTGATATTTTGCATGTTTTAATTGAATCTGCACATTCACGCTTCCCCATTTTTTCAGCAGACCAACCTGAAAATGTTGTAGGTATTTTATTGGCAAAAGATTTATTACCTTATTTAACAGAGCCGTCGACCAAAGTCGATTTACGTGCCTTAATGCGCCAACCTGTTTTTGTACCTGAAAGCGCCCGCTCTGACCAAGTACTACGCATGCTCAAAAACACTCAAACTCATATTGCAATTGTAATTGATGAGCATGGTGCTACTTCAGGCTTAGTCACTTTGGAAGACATTTTAGAAGAAATTGTCGGTGAAATTGAAGATGAGCATGATATTGAAGAAGAAGCACCACTCATCATCCCAGATCCAAAACACGACACTGCCAATGCATGGCTCGTCCAAGCACTCACTCCAATTGAACATTTTAACGATACACTTGACGCAGCATTTTCTGATGATGAAGTTGAAACCGTAGGTGGCTTGTTATTGCAAGAAATTGGATTGGTAAATGACCTCGAAGGTCAAAGCGTTGAACTTAACGACTGGACATTTACCATTTTACAAGCAGATGCCCGTAGCATTCATTTAATTCGTGCAGTACGTAAATAATTTTTATGCCAAAAAAAATAACGTTATCTTCTTCAAAACTTCCAACTTGGCTCATGAGTGTTATTGCACTCATGGCAGGTGGTCTATTTAGTTTCGCACTCGCACCTTATGATTATTGGATTTTAGCCTTAGTCAGCCCTGCCTTACTATATACCTGTTTGCAACAGCGTAAAGCGCCACAGGCATTTTTGATTGGCTGGAGCTATGGCTTTGGACTTTGGTTTGTTGGAGCATTCTGGCTCTATACCTCCATTCATGTTTATGGCGATACCAGTTCATTTGTCAGTGTGTTGCTGATTGCTTTAATGGCAATCATCATGGGCTTATTTAGTGCGCTACAAGCATGGACTTATCGACGGTTTTTTCCCGAAACACCCTTAACCTTTGCCCCTTTATGGATTTTATTTGAATGGGCAAAAACATGGGTGTTTACAGGCTTTCCATGGTTATTTGTCGGTTATGCCTTTACCGAGCGCTTTTTAGATCATTACGCACCTTTATTTGGTGTATTTGGTGTTTCCTTTATTGCTGTACTCATCGCCACGGCAATGGTCGAGATTTTGAAAAAACGTTTGTTTTGGGCAGTACCAATTGCTGTTGTAATATTCGGAGCTTGGGCGGTATCTAATTTCATATTTGTGCAGCCAAAATCGGAACGTCCACTCTCAGTTTCATTAATACAAGGCAATATTCCACAAGATTTAAAATGGCTCACCAGTTATCAAGATCGTACTTTAGAAATTTATAAGAATTTAAGTGCTTCGGAATGGGGACGTGATTTAATTGTTTGGCCTGAATCTTCTATTCCAATGGCACAAACTGCAATTGAACCATTTTTAAATGAAATTGAAAATAGCGCCAGCTCGCATGGGTCAGCATGGGTTACAGGTATCCCCTACTATGACGAGCAAGGTTCAATTAAGACACAAAAGGCAATATTTTATAATAGTTTAATGGCATCTGGCACACAAACATCAGGCTTGTATCAAAAACAACGCCTCGTTCCATTTGGTGAATACATTCCCTTAGCAGGGCTATTAAAATGGGTCTTACCTGCATTACAAAATGATGCCACTGCTGGTGGCTTTAGTGCAGGTGCACCAAATCAACCACCATTACAAGTAAAGGGACATAATCTAGGTGCTGCGATTTGTTATGAAGTCGCCTATCCAAATTTAACCCGCCATAATGCACAAAAAAGTGATTTTATGATCACGGTATCCAATGATGCTTGGTTCACTGGCACCGCAGGCCCTTGGCAACATTTGCAAATGGTACAAATGCGTGCCAAAGAAAATGGACGTTGGTTTATTCGTGCGACGAATACGGGCGTGACGGCGTTTATTAATGCGCAAGGACACATTGTAGAACAAGCACCACTCGACCATGAATATGTCTTGCGTGGCAACTTACCTGCATATACAGGGCAAACTTTATATAATCGTTTAGGTGATTGGCCAATCTTGATTTTGAGTGGATTACTACTCTTATTAGGCTTACGTTATCGCCCACGTCAAATGAATGTTTCTTTTAAATCTCGACGTTAATTATCTTCATTCTCGCTCATATTGATGGGCGAGAACCATTTTAATACACGATCATTGCAGCCGCATCTGAACTGATATATGCAACTAAAATCACAAAAAAAAGCATTGGAACACGTTGATAATAAGTCACTATTCGTTGTTCAAGCGCTGTTAACTCTGCCAATAAAGGTAGATGTAACACTTGCAATGCACAAATAAAACCCACCATGAACGATGAACACAATAAACTCACTGCAAAAAAACCCAATACAATTTGGCTTGAAGCATGGCTGATATGCCACAAGTGTACGTAGACTTGTGCTATAGGTAAAATGGCAAGAATGATCAGCACAGTTTTAAGCACTTTGCGATGTAATTGATGAACTGGAATACTTAGAATTTTAGTCTTCATATGTGTCATCTCCGACAAAAAATACAACTGTTTAAGCATTATGCGCTGTTTCAAGCCACTTTATTGTTCTATCTTTCTTCATATTTTACTTTTAATGTAACTATAGCCTTTGAGAATCATTGTCACTATAAGTTTATCTTTGAAATGAGATTTTTTATTGTTTTTAAACTCAAGTTATAAAATCTATAGCCAGCTTCAATTTTTAATTAGATCAACCCTCTTTTAGATGATTGATCTAAATTTTAAATCACCAATCGCAGCTTAATAATGAATGGTATAACTTAAAGCAAAGGTACGTCCTTGTGCAGGAATTGCCAGCAAAGCATTGCCATTTGTTGCTGCGGCTTGCTGTGCAAATACCGTTTTATATTGACGATTCCACATATTATACACCCCAAAATCAACACGGCCTTTAAATGCTGGGAAATGCGCCAAAACATCCATAGTGGTATAACCTGAAATGGCAGCAGCGGAATTGTAATCTTCGGCATAGCCTTTTGCTTTTAATGCTATATCGTCTTTATTGGCCTTATTTGTACCTTTAATGGCTTGGGCTTGTACACGAACACCATAATCATCCTGACTCCATTCGGCAAACACCGTTCCCTTCATTGGTGATACAGCAAAGGCATTCATTTCATGCCATTCATTGGCTGCATCTTTATATTGCCCACGGGTATAACCTAAAGTACCACCCACTTTATAATGTTGCATAAATGGATAACTTAACGCTGCTTCTAAGCCATAAATACGCTGATCGGTATTTACAACTCGTACATCACTGTTGGCAAAACTCACAAATTTATCAGAGGTATTATAAAAACCAGTTAAGTTTGCACTTAAACCACCTTCTGCATTTAACCGCCAACCTAGCTCATAGCTATTCACTGAAATTGGGGAAACGCCTGAAGTATCAAGATTTGCCGAGGCGCTATTGCCGCGTAAAATTCGCTGTACATCTGGATAACTAAATCCTTGCGAGAAATTAGCATAGATTTGCTGCGCATCGGTTAACTTATACACTGTACCTAAGTTAAATAAGAATTTATCACTATTCGTTGAACCAGATGGTCGAGTACTGCTACTACTTTCAACTTCCCCTGCACGATAATAACTGTCATTTTTCGCCTGAATATATTGGTAACGTACACCTGACTGAACACTTAAACGGTCAGTTAAAGCATAATCACCTTGCAAAAATGCACCGATATTTTGAATGGTTGCATCTGGGCCATAATCAGAAGTATAGTTATTTGGATTTGCTACAGTAAATTTTAATAATTGATTATCAGCGACTAACCAATCGACATATTGATGGTCTTGTTCTCTGTCATAATCTAAGCCATAGCTGAGTTTTAAATCACGATCAAGCAATTTAAATTTCGATTCAACTGTTGAGCGAATACCTGCATAATCAATATTTGACTGCGACTGAAAGAAGTTATTTGTCGATTTTTTACGTGCAGGATAAAAACGCGATTTTTCATTACGATAATACGCTTCAACATTCAAAGACTGACCAAAAAAGTTTGCATCTTGGTACTGCGCATTTACTGCATAGCGCTCTGTAAAAGGTTGAGTCGGTAAAGACAAACCTTTGATGGGTTGATAATACCCTGCTGCGGTATTGTTATAGTCCACACCGTATTCTGAATCTTGCTTATCTTTATAATATTGTGCGCCAACACTTAGGCTTTTGCTATCGGTGAGTTTAAAACCCAAGCGACCATTCACATCAATAGTGTCTGTATCCATAGTGCTGACTTGCCAAGGGCTATTGGCAATCCGATTTCCATTGCCATCAAACTGAGCGCCTGAACTTTTAAAGTTCGCTCCCAAAAAGCCATTTACTTTATCTGTATTAAATGCAGCCGTTTGACCAACTTCATAGGCAAGAGCATCGCCACGGAAATTATTTGCCGATGTTAATCCAACTTTGGTTGAAAAACTCACAGGCTGTGAAGGGTCTGCACGTTTGGTAATAATATTAATAATACCGCCTGAAGCACCTGAACCATAAATACTGGTTGCACCAGAAACCACTTCTATATGATCAATCATATCGGGGCTAATGCTGTTGAGCTGACGAGAAACATCGCGTGAACCTGTTTGCGAAACTCCATCAATCATGACTAAAACATTGCGCCCACGCATGGTTTGACCATAGTTACTGGTTGTACCACTGCTTGGAGCAAGTGAAGGAACCAACTGTGCCAAAATATCGGCAACGCGACGCCCTGCACCTGACTGTTGTTCAATGTCTTCACGACTAATGGTTTGCACTGTTCCTGCAATTTCTGCAATGCTTTTTGGCGTACGTGTTGCAGTCACCACTATTTTAGCTAATTCTGCTGAGTTTTCTAAATTTTTACTCAATGTCGGAATATTTTCATCTGCGAAAGTGTGAGTAGAAAGTGCAACGAAAACACAAATATGAAGATAGGATAAACGCATACAATGCTCATGAATGGCTTAAATTAAATGATAATAATTATCACCATCATTAGCATAAATCAACCATTACGAATACAACACTTGCCTTTTCCTCTCGTTATCCTTCATATTCACACTATTCTTTCTACCTTATCATTTTTATGCCAATCACCTCATCGCACTCATTGCCTTTTCGTATTCGTGTTGCCGTACCTGTGCACCTATACGACTGTTTTGACTATGTGGTGACTGAGGCACAATACCAACAGGCATCCGTTGGTGCGCGTGTTGCTGTTTCATTTGGGCGGCAAAATTTGGTGGGCATTATTACCGAAAAGTTAGCGCCTGATGCACCGATTGATCCGCGTTTTCAACTCAAACCGATTCAAGCATTGTTAGATGAAACATCTTTATTAGATACCCAAATGCTAAAACTGCTGATTTGGTCGGCGCAGTATTATTTATTTCCAATTGGAGAGGTGTTGCATAGCGCCTTCCCTACTTTATTGCGCCAAGGCAAACCTTATGACTTATTGGCACATACATGGCATTTAATTGACTTTGATGCCGAAGCTAAACTCAAATCCTCAATCCCGCAGCAAGAAGCCTATAAAATATTAAAATTACAACCGCAAGGAACATTAGAAAGCATTCTAAACTTAAGCGGTATTCAAACCAAAACACTAAGAACTTTAGAAAAAAAAGGAATCGTAAAATATGAACTTGCCAATCAAAATTTTAGCCCTGAGCCTTTGCAGCTCTCACAAATGCCACTTAAAGCCAATGAAGATCAGCAAAGCGCCATTCACAAAATTTTAAAGGCACAGCATCAGTTTAAAGGCTTTTTATTAGACGGCGTAACAGGGAGTGGCAAAACCGAAGTGTATTTGCAAGTTATGCACGAAGTTCTAAAACAAGGCAAACAAGTCTTGGTTTTAGTGCCTGAAATTGGCTTAACTCCACAAACCATTGCCCGTTTTCAATCGCGTTTTCATGTGCATATTGCCCTACTACATTCGGGTTTAAACGATGCGAAGCGCTTGCAAGCATGGCAACATGCTCAAACAGGTAAAGCTTCAATTATTTTGGGTACACGCTCTGCCATTTATACACCGCTGCTTCATTTAGGGCTGATTATTTTAGATGAAGAACATGACTTGTCATTTAAGCAACAAGATAGCTTTCGCTACCACGCACGTGATGTGGCGCTGTATCGTGCATACCTACATCAATGCCCAATTATTTTAGGCTCTGCCACACCCAGTATTGACAGTTACGCCTTGGTTGAGCAAGGTAAATTGACCCATTTAGAACTGAATCAACGTGCAGGCAATGCACATTTGCCCAAAGTCCATTTACTTGATTTAAAAACTGCCCGTAAACAACAGGGCATCAGTCAAATTTTAATTGAGCAAATTGAAAAACGCTTGCAACGCAAAGAACAAGTGCTCATTTTTTTGAATCGGCGAGGATATGCACCTGTTCTCATTTGTGAACAATGTGCATGGCAAGCCAACTGCCCTCATTGCGATGCACGTTTCACCTTACACTTAAAACCGTATCAGCATTTGCATTGTCATCATTGTGGTTTAATTCAGCGAATTCCAGATGCCTGCCCACAGTGCAATCACACCCAGCTTAAACCTTTAGGTATGGGCACTGCTAAAATTGAAGAAAGCTTACAAGCACTGTTTCCTGATTTTCCCGTGCTGCGGGTCGATCGTGATAGCACCAGTAAAGTCGGCAGTTGGCAAAAAATTAACGATCAAATCCATCAAAGTCAGCCACTAATTTTACTTGGTACACAAATGCTCGCTAAAGGGCACCATTTCCCTTACGTCACGTTAGTCGCTATTTTAGATATAGACTCAGGCCTACTCAGTGTTGATTTTCGGGCAACTGAACGTACGGCACAGCTTATCGTACAAGTTTCGGGGCGAGCAGGACGCGGCGAACACAAAGGTGAAGTTTATTTACAAAGCTTACGCCCCGATCATCCACTGTTCACGACTTTAATCAATAAAGATTATCGCAGCTTTGCAATGCAAACGCTGAAAGAACGTCAATTGGCACAAATGCCACCGTTTCGTTATGCAGCACTCGTGCGTAGCCAAGCCCGTTCAAGCGAACAAAATCAAGATTATTTGCAGCAGCTTGTACAACAACTCAAAACCATTTCCAATAACGAAATTGATATTTGGGGACCAATTCCTGCCCCGATGGAGCGTAAGGCTAATCGGCATCATGCCCATGTGTTATTACTTGCGCATAACCGCGCACGGCTACATTATTACTTACGCTCATGGTGGTGTGATGCCATAAAAACACTGCCGTCAGGAATGAAATTGTCCATTGACATTGACCCGCAAGAGCTCAATTAAGTGATATATCAACCCAGTTTGCAAAATTTGAACAAAAAATGATACGAAAATTTGTCATTTTGCATAGCTATAATAGACGAGTCTAAGCATTGCTTACGCTGTGCTGCCCCATGACACTAAATCTCATTGAAGGTGACTAAATGTCATTACTTTTACAAGCCACAATTTTTTTAGGCGCTGCCTTGTTATTGGTACCATTCGGCAAACGCTTTGGTATTGCCACAGTTTTGGGTTACTTATTTACAGGCATTGTGCTTGGCCCAAGCGTACTCAATATTGCGACCGATGCCGAGTCAATTATGGAAATGGCGGAATTTGGTGTCATTTTGCTGATGTTTTTAATTGGACTTGAGCTACGCCCGCAACGGTTATGGCAAATGCGCCAAGCAATTTTTGGCATGGGCAGTTTACAAGTCGGTGTCACAGGGCTTGTGCTGATGCCGATTTTATATTTCAGTTTTCAACTCTCGCTTGCGGCAAGTTTTGTCATTGGTTTTGCCTTGGCCTTATCATCAACCGCCTTTGTGCTGCAATTGCTTGGAGAAAAACAACAGCTTAATACCAGTTATGGCCAACAAGCCTTTTCAGTCTTGCTCTTTCAAGATATGGCAGCGATTCCTTTACTTGCAGTCATTCCAATTTTGTCGGGTTCAAATGGCAATAGCCATCATGGTATTGCCTATTTTGCAGCGATTATTGCCACCTTTAGCGGCTTATTCTTATTTAGCCGTTTTGTCATGCGTCCATTTTTCCGCTTTGTGGCCACCAGTGGCGCAAGTGAACTGATTACCGCAGTTGCACTCTTTATTGTCTTGGCGGTGGTGCTGCTCATGCAAACACTTGGTATTAGCACCACACTTGGTGCATTTTTAACAGGTGTTCTTTTAGCTGATTCCGAATTCCGCCACGAACTTGAAGCCAGTATTGCGCCATTTAAAGGTTTATTGCTTGGCTTATTTTTTATGACGGTGGGAATGACCACGCATTTAAGTCTATTTGTAGACATGCCATGGCTAATCATTGGCGGTGCTGTGGCATTACTTCTGATTAAATCACTGGTCATGATCAGCATCAGTCGGTTTTTTTATAAAAAGACTTGGAAAAACAGTTTGCTGCTGGGTGCATGTTTAGCACAAGGCGGGGAATTTGCCTTTGTCGTGCTAAGCGTTGCCAATAGTGAAAAAATTCTAAATCAAGCGTTATCGAATCCTGTCACCTTAATTGTTACCCTGTCGATGGTACTCACGCCGCTTTTATATGGAGTAATCAATCGTTGGCTCGTGCCGCTTTTAGATAAAAGCCATCAAGAGCAACCGCAATACGATGACATGCCCAATACCGAACACAACCCAATGATTATTGCAGGTTTTGGACGCGTTGGGCAAATTATTGCCCGTGTTTGCCGCTTGCAACATCTTAAATTCACCGCCATTGATATGAGCTTACAACAAGTCGACTTCGTGCGGAATTATGGCGGTAAAATTTACTATGGCGATGTCACCCATCCTGAAATTTTACGTGCCGCAGGTATTGAACATGCCAAAGTTTTTGTTTTGGCGATTGATGATGTCGAGGACTCTTTAAATGTCGCACGGCATATCACCCTCAATTATCCACAAATTAAACTATTAGTCCGTGCCCGTGACCGTCATCATGTCCATTTACTACGTGATTTAGGCGTACATTATATTTGGCGTGAAACCTATTTATCATCGCTTGGCATGGCCTATCGCGCCTTAAAAGAATTGGGCGTGGAAGATACCGTTGCTTATCAAAATATCGAACTGTTCCGAGATTATGATGAAAAACTATTGGTCCAACAGCAAAGTATTTATAATGATGAACAAAAAGTATTTGAAGCACATCGCAACGCACTAGCCGAATTGGAACATTTGTTTGAACGCGATGCTGAGGTTGAACACAACATTCAACCCGATGTCAATTTACGGCGTGGGCTTGATCATAACCGTATTGATGTCGCACGCGATGCAAATGAGTAACTTGAGTTTTCCCCAATTGCCACCATTAAGGCTAGGTCATGGAGTAATATATGTCTAATCTACGTCAACGTTTTTATATCGAAAACTGCCCTGTTCGTGGTGAAGTTGTTCATCTTGAAGAGGCGCTACACACTATTTTAGCGCAGCGCAGTTATCCTCAAGCCATTCAAGTTTTACTTGGTGAAATGCTCAGTGCAACGGCTTTACTGGCAAGCACCTTAAAAATTAAAGGTCGCATTAGTATTCAAATTCAGGCACAAGGCAGTTTTAAATGGGGCATGGCCGAATGCAACCATTTAGGTGAAGTTCGTGGTTTAATCGACTTTGAAGAAGACCCACGTTTTTTAACTGCAACCGATAGCAGCACCGTACTTGCAACCTTAGTACAGCCCGTTTTATTTATTAATATCGAACCTGAATTTGGTGAGCGTTATCAAGGCATTGTACCTTTAGACAAACCAACTTTGGCAGGCTGTTTAATGCAGTATTATGCATTGTCTGCGCAAATTCCAACCCAAATTGCTTTGGCTGCCAATGCCGAACGCGCGGGTGGTTTACTCATTCAACTGTTGCCACGTACCAGTGAAGAAGAACAACAACAGGTCGATGAAGATATTTGGCCGCGTTTAGTGCTGCTCACTGAAACCTTGAAAAAAGAGGAACTGACAGATCTAGATGCCAACGAGATTCTTTACCGTTTATATAATGAAGAAGATGTCCGTTTGCCTAAAATTGAACAGCTCCAATTTGCCTGTACTTGTTCTAAAGAAAAATGTGCCAATGCACTCATTCAAATTGGCGTAGATGCAGTCAAAGAAACCCTTGAATTTCAAAATCCGATTCAGATGGACTGCCAATTCTGTAACACACAATATCAATTTAGTGCTGAGGAAGCCTTGGCACTATTTGGTAAGCATTTAAGTTAATTCAACAGCCCTCTTTTAATCTCGATTAAAATCATTTTTTCCTTCCCCCTAAATGGTGGGAAGGTGAAAATACAACAAAAAATCAGTTAATATATTGAAATATTCATTCTTATAAAAACACCTTCAAACATGAACTATTTCGACTATTTTTTATTTGTTATCAGCGTAGTGGTAATGATTGCAACCCCTGGCCCTGTTATGATTTTAGTTGCAAGTGCAGGACTACAAGGTGGCTATAAAAAAGCCTTACAAACGATTTTTGGCACCAACTTCGCCTCACTCATTCTCATTTTTATTTCGGTGTTAATGCTAAAAGGTGTCGTCGCTGTTAATGAAAATTTTTTGAATATTATTCGCATCTTAGGTTGCCTATATATTGGCTATTTAGGTTTTAGCATTGTTAAAGAAGTGATTCAATCTCCGAATGCAGCAGCCATTCAAACCTTTTCTGCACAAAATGGCGGTTTTAAAAAGGGGCTTTTAGTGGGAATCTCGAATCCTAAAGACATTATTTTCTTTTCCGCTTTTTTCCCACAATTTGTTTCAATCACCCCGAACATTAACATGAGTTTAAGCATACTTACCTTTACATGGATTGTGCTTGATTTTCTGACTTTATCGTTGGTGTATATGTTTTTCCGTAAACTCTCAAACAGTCATTTATATCCAAAAATTTTAGGGCTTTGTGGTGGATTATTACTATTGATTGCAACTTATGGTATTGCACAACTCTTCATATAATGCCCGAAGAATACCTTCTAGTTTTATCCTGAAAACTTTAATGATTGAGGTATCAACGAGATAGTTTTTGCTGTTTTTTACATCAATTTGTTTCATAATGAAGTGAATAAAATACCTGATGATTAAATCATGAGCAAAAATTATTATGAAGAATTAGGAATCAACCGTAGCGCCACAGCAGATGAAATAAAAAAAGCCTATCGTAAACTGGCGCGAAAATATCATCCAGACATCAGTAAAGAAAGCGATGCCGAAGCGAAAATGCAAGCCATCAATGTGGCCTACGACACCTTAAGCCATACAGAGAAAAAAGCAGAATACGACCACATGCTCGACCATCCGCAGGGATTTTCTGGCAATAATTATCATCAAGCGGGCGGTTTTGACGAAAACCAGTTTTATCGGCAAAATGCCCATCAAAACAATCAATTTCATGGCTTTGAAGATTTATTTGGCCGTTTTGGCACAGGTTTTGGTGGTGCAAAAGCGCAACATCAGCAATTTAAAGGCGAAGACCAACACGCACAGATAGAGATTCCAGTTGAGATTGCCTATCAGGGTGCGACTCAGCAAATTACCTTACAAATTCCAAGCTACAATGCTTATGGACAACCCGAAGTCCAACGTAAAACCCTAGAAGTTAAAATTCCCAAAGGCATGAAACAAGGGCAACAAATTCGTCTTTCTGGGCAAGGGCAATTGGGTGTCAATGGCGGTGCAAACGGTGATTTATACCTAGAAGTTCATTATCAAGAAAATGAACAGATTCGGGTTGAAGGAGCAGACATTTATCTCACAACGCCCATCAGTCCTTGGGAAGCTGCACTTGGCAAAACCATTAATGTGAATACACCATCGGGGCAATTACAGGTCAATTTACCTAAAAATGCCAAATACGGCCAACAACTACGCCTCAAAGATAAAGGCATTCCAAGTCAAATTGCAGGACATTTATATCTGATTTTAAATATCGTCTGCCCAACAGCCAACAACGAGCAACAAACACAGGCCTACCAACAATTCTCTGAACAATTTCCACATTTTAATCCTCGTCAAAACGCAGGAGATTAGCCATGACCCAAATTCATTATTGTGAAGTAATTTGTAATGCTGATTATAAAACTGAACTTTTAGATGAAGATTCAAGTTTTGATTTAGCGCATTTTTCCAGTGCATGCGGGCAGCCCACAACATGGGTTTTACAATTGCTCGAATTTGATATCTTGCCGATGAGGTCGTCTGAAACACACTTCTTTTTAGCGGAAGATTTACTTCGTGCACGCCGTGCCTATCGCTTGCAACGCGACTTTGATGCCTCATTTTCGGCAGTTGCGATGATGCTGGATTTAATTGATGAGGTTCAAAATTTACGCCGTCAAATCCGCACATAATATCCTTTGAATGACACCCAAAAGACCAACTTTTAGGTGTCTTTAGGCACTTTTTTGATGTGCTGCATCAAAGGGAAATTCTGCTTGTAGCACTTGGTCAATCACATCCAATACGGCTTCTTCTTCATTGGTTTTAACCGTGACAAAATTAGCCACTTGTTTTAATTCATCCACTGCATTGGCAATTGCAAAACCAAAACCTGCGTATTGTACCATTTCAAGGTCATTAAAATTATCACCAATTGCTAGAATTTGTGCTGTTGGAACATTCCAACGCTGTTGTAATTGCTTTAAACCATTGGCTTTATGTTGATTTGGCACGATTAAATCAATAAACCCAAATCCGCTCGACACCATTTTCACAGCACCGTTGGCTATAAAAGACAATTCCGTTAAAGATTGATACATCTGCTCAAATGGATAATCACGAGCATCTAAGGTAATTTTACAAATTTGATCATCCACACAAGTGAAGTCATTCACTTGCTGAAGTTGTTTAAAATATTTATTTAATTTTTCTAAGTTTTTATCTAGCACACTTGCATCAATATACGCACCTTTCTTACCACATAAAATGACAGCACCAGCATACATCTCAGATAATGTTTTTTGCATTTGCTGTACCAGAGGCAGCGTAAAATGTGCAAATGCCACTTCTTGATTAGCATCAACGACATAAGCACCATTTTCAGCAATAAATGCAATGTCATCTTTAATTTCGGGGAAATAATGTTGTAAAGTTGCACGCTGATTACCACTTGCGACTACAAAGTGAATACCACGTTGTTTGAGTTGCTGATACTGTTGTAAAAAGCGAGTCTTATTATATTTTTTATCGTTATTTAAAAAAGTACCATCCATATCTACCGCAATAATTTTTACAGTCATTCACACCTCTCATTTTCGCTTCTGTTTGTTGTATTTTATCGATTCAAAGTGACATTTTGATGAACAAACATCTTAAGTCTTGGCTTACATCTGCTTTATTTCATCGATCCGTAAAAGCAAAGGAAAGATAAAAAATCGCTGATGATTCATTCTGCTCAATTTTACCCTTCCTTTTCAGATTATTTTAATTTTGTCATCTTTTCAACTTGTTTCAGCGTTTGTTTAATCGGTTCAATATCTAAAAACCAAAATAAATTTACCCCTTTTTGATGATGCTGCTGCGCCAACATATCTATCACACTATTTTCGCCGCGCCCCACCATATGCCGACGATAAAAATAGAAAATTAACAGTGCCGTACTGAATAGCATCACCACCAACATCAACCAAAAACCCTGTGGCGATTTTAGCCCCGGAATAAACTCGAAGTTCATACCATAAATTCCCGTCAGTAGTGTTAATGGCGCAAATACGGCGGTAATAATGGCTAAAATTCGCATATTTTCATTGGTTTGATTGGAAATTGCTGAAAAATGTAAATCGATTGCCGCTTGAATTGAACTGCGTAGGCGTGCGGTATGTTTTTGAATCCGTTCAATATGACTGACCAAATCATTTAAACGTACTAGCATTAAATCGAGACTTTCTGTGGGTTGATTCCCCACCAAATGATGATAATTTTCCACAATTTCATCGCGTAATTCTTGCAAGGTTTCAATCTGCTCTTCACATAAGTTTTCCACCTGCTGAAATGCCATATTTTCTTGTAATAACTGCCGCCATTGGCGGAAATAACGATGACCCTGCAATAATTCTTGCTGCCAATATTCAACTCGGCGGGTTAATGGCGCACGTAATTGCAAATAATCATCAATCATACTATTTAACAAACGCATGGCTAAATTCAGCGGTGTTGCTGGTAACTTTCTGGTTTTATTTTGCTCAGGTTCAGGGCGCTGCATAAAGCCATGTAATCGTTCGATATAATTTTCAATCGCCTGATTCCCCTGTTCGCGTACAGTCACAATTGCACGTGGTGACAAAATAAAATTCACAGGTGTAGTGAGTAAACCAAATTCACTATGATGGGTTTCTGTACCGACTGCGACATGATCGTCAGGCGTGATCAGTTTTCGAAAAATCAGAAAATCGTAATCATCCATGGTGTCAAAACCACAAGGATGATCCAAATTTAAAATGTCTTGCAGATGAAATTCATTAAAGTGTAAATGCGTTAGTTCTTGAATCTGCTCTTGCCATTGCTGTTCTTGTCCAACCACATCTTGGCGTAAACAATCCACCCAAATATAATCTAGAATATAATGTTCAGCGGGTGCTTTACGAATAAAGGTATAATCTTCATCGGGATGGCGATAAAAATAATAAACTTGCATACATCCATCAACATTTAACAATACTCTTTGATGATGCCATAAAAAAAGTCCGCATAAAGCGGACTTTTCGTAAGTTTTAAAACTTATGCTTGTTCAACATCTTTCATGCTCAATTTAATACGACCACGGTTGTCGACGTCGGCAACTTGTACTTTAATTTCTTGACCTTCGGTTAATACGTCAGTCACGTTCGCAATGCGTTCGTTTGAAATTTGTGAGATGTGAAGTAAACCATCTGTGCCCGGCATAATGTTTACAAACGCACCGAATTCAACGATACGAATGACTTTACCTGCGTAAATTGTACCTGGTTCAATTTCAGCAGTTAAGGCTTGGATTTTTGCAACCGCAGCACTTGCAGACGCTTTAGATTCACCAAATACGCGCACTGTACCGTTGTCTTCAATATCAATTGCAGCACCAGTTTCTTCAGTAATTGAACGGATGGTCGCACCACCTTTACCAATGACATCACGGATTTTGTCTGGGTTGATGTTAATCACTTGGAATGTTGGCGCGAACATGTTGATTTCAGGACGTGCACGAGAAATCACTTTGTTCATTTCATTCAAGATGTGCATACGACCTGTATACGCTTGATTCAATGCAACTTCCATAATTTCTTCGGTGATACCTTCAATTTTGATGTCCATTTGAAGTGCAGTAATACCGTTGGCAGAACCCGCTACTTTAAAGTCCATATCACCTAAGTGATCTTCATCACCTAAAATGTCAGACAATACTGCAAAGCGTTCGTCTTCTTTCACCAAGCCCATTGCAATACCTGCAACTGGTGCTTTTAATGGTACGCCTGCATCCATAAGTGAAAGTGAAGCACCACATACAGACGCCATTGAAGATGAACCGTTTGATTCGGTAATGTCAGATACAATACGAATCACGTACGGGAAGCGATCTGCCGCAGGAAGAACGGCTTGTACACCACGACGTGCCAAACGACCATGACCAATTTCACGACGTTTTGGACCAGATTCACGACCAGTTTCACCGACAGAATACGCAGGGAAGTTGTAGTGCAACATGAAGTTGTCAGTTTTAGTACCAGCAAGGGTATCGACCATCAACGCATCACGGGTGTTACCCAAAGTTGTGGTCACAAGTGCTTGCGTTTCACCACGGGTAAACAATGCAGAACCGTGAGTACGCTCAAGTACACCTACTTGCACATCTAGGCCACGAACAGTTTTGGTGTCACGACCATCAATACGTGGTTTACCAGATAAAATGTTGTCACGTACAGTGCGGTATTTTAAATCTTCAAATAAGTAGTCAACTTCGTCTGCAATACCATCTACATCTTCAGCAGGAACAAACTGTGCTTTTGCTTCTGCATACAATGCGTCTAAAGCTGCATAACGATCTTGTTTTACCGCAATGGTATACGCTTCTGAAATTTTTGCTTCAAATGCTGCTTTTAAGTTAGCACGTAATTCTTCGTTATGTGCAGGTGCAGTCCATGTTGACTCTTTCGCGCCAACTGCTGCTGCAAATTCTTTAATCGCTTGAATGGCAATTTGTTGTTCGTCATGACCGAACAAGACTGCGCCTAACATTTGGTCTTCTGAAAGTTCTTTCGCTTCAGATTCAACCATAAGTACCGCAGATTCAGTACCTGCAACCACAAGGTCAAGATCTGACTGTGCCAATTGTTCATGGTTCGGGTTTAAGATATATTCGCCGTTGATTAAACCAACGCGCGCACCACCAATTGGGCCACGGAATGGTGTACCAGCAATTGAAAGCGCAGCTGATGTACCAATCATGGCTGCAATATCAGCATCCATGGTTTTGTCAGAAGACACAACGGTTGCTGTCACTTGAATTTCGTTGTAGTAACCTTCAGGGAATAACGGACGAATTGGACGGTCAATTAGGCGAGAAACTAAAGTTTCAGCTTCAGACGCACGACCTTCACGTTTGCCATAACCACCAGGGATACGACCGCCTGCATATTGTTTTTCTTGATAATTAACCGTTAATGGGAAAAAGTCTTGACCCGCTTTGGCTGTTGGTTGAGCAACCACTGCAACCAATACAGTTACGCCACCCATAGTCACCAATACAGAATTTGCTTGACGCGCAACACGGCCTGTTTCTAAAACAACTTGGTATTGACCATATTGAAATTCTTTACGAACAACATTAAACATTGACATAGTGTTTATATTCCTAAGATTTTATTCTACTAGTGGAGACCCCTAAGGTTTGACATTCAAAGCGCATATCGCTTTATAAATGACAAAGCTTAGAAGCCGACCTCACTAGAGATTAGACACAAAGAAGGAGCGAATATTCGCCCCTTCCCATTTGCTTAGTTGGCACTAAGCATTGCTTTATTTTCAGCAACGAAAGTTAAAAACATTCGATAAACCGAAAAAGAAAGCTTCAATCGAATTAACGACGTAAACCTAAAGCACCGATTAACGCTGTGTAACGACCGTGGTCTTTACCATTTAAGTAGTCAAGTAATTTACGACGTTGGTTAACCATACGGATTAAACCGCGACGGCTATGGTGGTCGTGTTTGTGTTCTTTAAAGTGACCTTGCAAATCATTGATTTGAGCAGTCAATAAAGCAACTTGTACTTCTGGTGAACCAGTGTCGTTTTCTGCGCGAGCAAATTTAGCAACGATTTCAGCGCGGTCTTGGTTAGTTAAAGCCATTCGATTTCTCCGAGATGCTTAAAGTTAAAATTTGATATGAGACCAACAATGCTTTACAGAATTGTTGACTGCCGTGCATCACTACAGCAGCAGCTATTTTAAGTGAATTTGTATTTGATTGCAAAAAAACTGTGGAAATTTGACTGAATAATTTTGAATCTAAGGCATTTAAAAGAAAATTATGCAGATTTGTCTAAATAAGGTTGGATAACAAAAGCTCAGCTTTTTAGGGCTGAGCTTTTGTTGCTGTAGTTTCTTATTTTTACTTCTTATGAGTGGCTATAACCACTTCTTATTTTTATTTCTCTGTGTGTTTTTTGTACTTTATACATGATTAATCTTGTCATAACAATATGCATTTCACAGCATCATTTTTCTACATTAAATGTCAGTCATTACCCACAAATAACAGTCAAATCAAAGTGATATAAATAAAAAAACCTTGTAGTCTCTCCCAAAACTACAAGGTTTAGCGGCTGTAAACATCCTCTTGTTTCCTACATCCAGTGTAGGTTCGTGTCTTAACGACTATTTTTGTTATCGTTCGATTATCACTTGGTTATCCTAACCATGTTTTTTGTAACGAAGCCATTGTGGCAGAAGGCTCGCACTTACACCACCCGACAATGTCTCGATTTCGTGTAAGCTTTTGCTTACATTTTACCAAAGCATAGATAATTGCATTTGTTTTTACTCAATTATTTTAATTTATGTTGCAGACCACTTTGCCTTGAAGTCCGTGTAATCAATGCTTGTTGCAGGGCATTTTGATCAACCAATAAAGAAACAACCTTTTTCGCACGTGTAATTGCAGTGTAAATAAGCTCTTGGCTTAATAGTTTAGTCGCATGTTGATCAAGCACGACGGCAACATGTGAAAATTCTGAACCTTGTGATTTATGAATGGTTAAAGCAAATGCTGTTTGAATCTGTTGTGGCAAACGGGTTGCCACAACCCATTTGTTTAAACTTGGAAAATACACTTCAAATAACTGTGAATTTTCACGGTGATAAAAACAAATTCCAATATCACCATTCGATAGCCCCAGTTGATAATCATTTTCTGTCATCATCACCGGACGCCCAACATACCAATTGCCCTGCTGCACCGTTATCGTCGCTAAATGTTGTAATAACTGTTGCTGCATAAATTGATTTAACCGCGTTAAACCCAGTGCACCATAATGAATGGCAGTTAAAATTCGATAATCGTCAAAGGTCGAAATAATATAAGGAATTAAAGCCTGATCTTGCGTTTTAGCATAAATTAACAGTGCATCAGCATAGGCTTTAAAGCCTTGCCAAAGTAAATGCAGCGCTGTATTCGACTGTTGCTCGGTAGCATCAGGATCAAGATATTGTAATTGCACATGGTCAATTTCTATTTGGGCTAAGTCAATTGCTTGCAGCTGTCCCGCGGGTACGACTTGCTGCTCAAATGCCTGTAAAACCTGCTTGGCTGTCCAATCATTTTTAGTCACACTTTGAATAAAAGCCGCCATTCTTCCAATATAAGCTTGGTCGTTAAAACGGCGACTATTGACTAAATGGCTACGATTAGGCTGTAAACTTGGCACTTGCTGTAAATCGGCCAACACAGAACCGACATCAACCGAAGCCAATTGCTGTGGATCGCCCAATAAAATTAAACGTGCATGGCTCGGAATAGCTTCAAGCAATTGCGTTGCTAAATTTAAGTCCAACATTGACGCTTCATCAACCACAATTAAATCATACGGTAGCGGCTGCTGTAGATAATGCTGCGGCTTTCCATATCGCCCAATACCAAGCAAGCGATGTAATGTCACAGGTTGTAAAGCAAATAAATCATCATGTAATACATTTTCTGCGGCTAAGTTTGGATCTTTAAAGGATGCCTGCAAAGCCTCTTGCATACGCTGTGCAGCCTTGCCTGTTGGTGCTGCCATTGCAATTCGCAGCTTTGGACATAATTTTTTTAACACCGCAACAATTCGAGCCAACGTATAGGTTTTACCTGTGCCCGGCCCACCTGTAATCATATTCAAAGCATACTGCGATACATTAATTAATGCCTGACGCTGATAAGGATCTGCCAATAAATGTTGATATGCTGCTGTATCTGTAAGTTCAGGTGGTAATTGTTGTAAACGCTCAATTTGTGCAACAAGGCGTTGCTCTAATTGAAAATAACGGTACAAATAGAGCAATTTTCCATCATACACAAAGGGCTTTACTAAATTTTGCTGTACATCTGTAAATAACTTATCTAGAATCTCGACCTCTTCAGATGAGGCTACAATACAACTGTTACCTTGTGATTGTGCTAAAAACAGTCGTTCAATCAAGTGGCGAATTTGTATTTGTTGTTGATTTTCAAAAGGAATCATCTGCATCAAGTGATTAATCCACGCATCAACCCAAAGAGGTTGTTCATTTAATAGCTGATTTTCAGGCTTACCCACAGCGTTATCCCCATAGTTATTCACACAGTTATCAACAAAGTTATACTCAAACTTACCCACAAACCAAGCGATTGAAAAATATACAATTTAGTATTTTATGAACAATTTCACACTCTTGTTTGGGGTGAATATCCTAAAATTGCATCTAAACGTAAAATCAATTCAAAATCAGGCTGCCAATACAACACACCCGCTGCCGTATCGGCTTGCATCCCTCTTAAATATAAGTAACTTGCGCCACCTAAATGCTGCTCCATCACATAATGGTTTAAACGCACTTTTAAGTAACGATGCAAAGCCACCAAATAAATCGCCGCTTGCAACCAATAGCTACTCATCGACATATTCTGCTGAATGGCAGCCACAGAATAATCCTCAAGGTTTGCTCCCAAGTAATTACTTTTATAGTCGGCAATATAAAATTTTTGCTGATGCTGATAAACCAAATCGATCTCGCCTTTTAAAAATCGTGCCGATTCAGCAGGGTTTAAATTTGGCATATCATAGCCATATTCGGTAAAAAGTGCCTGAATACGTTGGGTGGCAAACACCCTATCCGACAATGCCATATAAAATGGAAATTCAGCCAATGAAGCTTTCGTTTCTAAATGTGCTAAGCAAAAATCGCCATGCATTGGGGTTTGAATAATCTCAAGCAACCATTGTTGAATTAATGCTAATAGTTCAGCTTTATCCTCAGCAGTTAAATTTTCGGGCAATTGATGTGCTTGGGCATAGCGTTGCTGTAATTGCTGCCATAAGGCTTGGTCGGTATTTTTAAAGCGGCGTTCTAGGCTTTGCGTCCAAAGTGAATGGTCTTGAAAGTCTAAATGTTCAAAAATGGTATGTAAAAATGTGCCTGCTTGTGTGCCTTGCACAAAATTTTGACGAATCCATGCCAATTTTTGCCCTTGGAGGGATGCTGTTATTGGTGCTGCCACTTGAGTTTCATCTGCGGCGGCCAAATTTAGCTCAGGTGCAGCGGCAAGACGGTCTTGTATTTGCGCGCGACTTAAATGCTGTGCCAATGCCGTAAAACTGGTGCGTGTAGCAGGGTAAAAACGCTGCATTGGCAATGCATTCGCATCTAAAGATTGTGCTTGTTGTAGCAGTGTCGTGGCTTGAATTAAATGAGGTGCATCAAACATCAGCATAGCATCACCACTATTTTCATGGCTAAAAGCAGCATGATTTTTCCAAAAACCTAAGCCTGTCTTTGATTTGGCCTTGGGGTCTGAAAGCAGTGCATACACCCGATGACTGGCACGGGTTAAAGCCACATACCATAACCGATGTTGTTCGGCTTCGGCACGGCTGCTATGTTGTTGCTTGGCATCTGCCGATAAATGTGCATCGGGAATAGTAATCACACGGCGCTGTTCTAGCTGTGATGTGATTGGATTGAGTTGCTCAATGGTCGAAAAATTTAAATCATTTTGGTCTTTAAACGTACCATCGGCATTAAGCAAAAAAACCACTTTAAACTCAAGCCCTTTAGACTGATGAATGGTCATCAGTTTGACCCCTTCAGCATTCGAAAGTGGTCGTTCAAGCTCCCATTCTCGCTCTTTGGGTGCACCCAATTGTTTTAAATACCATTGATATAAATGCTGCGGCCCCGAGTGATGACGGCTATGTTCACTCAGCAATTCGGTTAAATGACGTAAGTTCACCACCACCCGTTCATTGTCTGGGCTTGGAATCGCCACCATGCGCTGCCAAATATCGAAACGCTGTAAGCAATATTGCCACGCCGTTAAAAACTGCTGTTCAAACCATAATTCACGAATATGATTAAAAGCGTCAATATAATCAGCAAAACCCTGTGCTTCAGCCTGCACAGCCAATAGTTCACTTAAAGTAAAATTAAATAAACGACTGAGTAAAGCGCGGCGTAATTTATTTTCATCATAAGGATGTAAAATTGCGGTTAACACTGCACCCACATCTTTGGCAATGCTGTGGTCAAAGACACTACGTTTTGCAGGTCGATTGACCCGTATTGCCATTTTTTCTAAAGCAAACTGCACTTTGTCTAAACCATCATGATTTTTAGACAACACGGCAATGTCATCCTCACCTAATGGTTGTGGCGAGTCCGCATCAAAATACAACTGATTTTCACGTGCTTGATTGAGCAAATTGGTAATTTGCCATACCACTTGCTTAGGGTGCTCGGCTTTATCTTCAAGCAATAACCAACGTAGCGGCAACGGATTTTTTTGTCCATGATCAACCAAAGCAGGATGCGGACGCTGACCTGCAAATACAGGGTGATAAATCACTTGCTCGCCAAAGTCGGGCTGCTGTTGAAACAGTGCATCCACCACTTCAACCAATGGCGCAACCGAACGATGATTATATTGTAATTGATAGAAACGACCTGATTTTTGTATAACGTCCTGATGAGCCTGCACAAAAGTGAGCATATCACCACCACGAAAACCGTAAATGGCTTGTTTACGGTCACCCACCATAATCATACAACCACGGGCATAACGCTGTGGATGCCGCCAAATACTGGCAAGCATATTGTCTTGGTCTTGGTTGGTGTCTTGGAATTCATCCACTAAAATTAATGGATAAGCCTGATGCACCGCCGCCGAAAATAACTGCCCATGTGAGCCGCGTAAAGCTTCGCTTAGGGTACGAATTTGCTGTGAAAACGTCGTTTCGCCTGCGTGCTGCAATTTTTCAGGTAAGCGTAATTTTACTTGCTGACACAAATACAATTTAAGGGAAGTCGCGGTATCCTCTAAATTTTGTTGCACATTCAGTAGTATTTCTAACACCGAACATAAGGTTTGCAGCGCTGTATCTTGATAAAACTGGGCAGCTGCATCAGCAGAGCATTTTTTGGAAAAGATTTTTTCAGTTTGAAATAATTCTAAAAATTTAAAGATCCGTTTACGCTGTTCGGCAAAGTTTGCCTGAAAAAATGCCTGCCCATCACCCATTTGAATCAATTGAATCGCGGCAGGAATTACCTCAGCAAATAAAGTGCTAAAAGCATCTTTTTTAAAATACGTGCCACTTACGCCTGCAAAATATTCACCTTCACTTAAATAGAAGGCTTCCAAATGACGAAAATCTAAATCTTTTAAGCACAATCGCTGCTTAGAAAATTCGGTGAAGTCGATGGCTTGCACAGCTGTCGTTTGCAGTTGCGCACTGGAAAAATTTAGACTCGATTCCACCACATCCAAATACGCATCGGCAGGTTTTAAGTCGCCACTGGCATATAACCAATCAATGGTGCTTTGCGGCTGCGCTTGAATCCATTCGCGTAAAATATCGTGAATCAATTGTTGGGTGTATTGCTTTGCATTATCGGTCATATCGCTACGTTCAATACGTCCGCTTTCAAAGGCAAATTCACGCAGCAACTTCTGACTAAAACTGTCAAGCGTGCCCACAAACAATTCATCAAGCTGATCAATCACCAATTTTAACCGCGCACAAGCATAATCGACCTGCCCTGCAAATTTGGTTAATAAAATGGCGTGGAGCGGGTCTTGATTTTTTAATTGCACAGCCAATTGTTCATTTTGTACTTGGGTCCCTTCACGCCTCGCATCAAAAAAACGATAGGTTTGAAGTAAGCGCTGCCGAATTCGTGCTTTTAATTCTGCTGCGGCAGCACGGGTAAAGGTGGTTGCAACCACCTGTCTTGGCAAGTATTTTTCTAATAAAATTCGCACCATTAAACTTGAAAGCGTATAGGTTTTACCTGAACCTGCCGATGCTTCGATCCAATGTAAGCCTGAAAAATAAATATCTTCGATGGGCTGATACGACAGTGCCGCGAGATTCATAGGTTTTTTTCCATCTGCTGATATTGATAAATCGGCGCATACAGTGCATAAGCAAATTGTTCACAGCTTTGGCGTAAAGCTTGCGTGGCATTCTGTTCTTGCAACAAAAATTTCCAATCGGGATGTTGCTTGGTTGAACGGTCTTGTTGCACCGAAAAACTGCGGTTAAAATTATTTTCGCCTTGCCATTGTTTCAACAATAAATCGGTATTGTCGAGCCGTACTTGCCCGAATTCATCGTGCGTCCAAATGAGCGCTTTGCCATCTTCTAACGGCTTTAACAGCAATGCAGCAGGTAAAATTAACGGTGCTTGTTTACCTGCTTGCCATGCTTGCAACCATGCTTGTAAATATTCCAAGGCTTGTGCCGAATTGACACCCGAATAAATAATTGTGCAATCGCTAAATACTACAATATGGCGATGATTTTCAGTCGCAGCTACATTCAAATAGGCCAACCACAATAAATATTCTAACCATACTTTGGCACGGCGTTCTGCCCGTGCACTAGAAGGATTTAAACTGACCCAATCATTTGTCTCTTGCTGCTCAGGCACATCTATTCGCATGCTTAAATGAGGACTCAATGACACTACTTGCTGCGTGGTTGGTGTTGGTTCAGTCGCATAACGGTGTAATTGATTAAGCAATAATTGATGTTCATTCAAACTGACCTGCCACACCGCATGGCTAACTTTTCCCACAGGTAGTCGATCTGCCAACAATGCCGTTTCAGGTGGATGCTGTGGTTGTTTTTGTAAAAATTCTCGAATTGCATAACGACCTAAACCATCTGCCACCAAAGGTTCATTGTCGATGTTCTCGGCATTCGGTTGCAAATTCTCTGCGCCCAAGGTTTTTAAATAGAGCTGCGCAGGAAAAACCATTTGATTGATCCACTGCCGACTGTTCAGTTGGATGACTTCGGTTGTATCAAATTCAAGTTGTGCTTGGCACCAACCCTGACGCTGTCCATTCACATGCTGAATGCGTTCTGCCACCGTAAACCACTGGTCGTGAAACCGTGCAATATGGGGTTGCTGAAACCCTTTGGGGTCAAAGGGTTGTAAGGGATGAACTGCAAATAAATGCTGAAGTTGTTTCGGTAACTCTACCCCATCCACCTCAATCAGTTCTGACAGCACTTGGTCGGGTTGTTCGGATGTAACAATAAAAGCCAAATGATCAATTAACTCTTGTAATACACTTGAAGGTTGTCGCGGCATGCCATCATTGATATCAAAACCATTATAAAACAACCATAAACTTTGTTTTGCCAACAACAGTGCATCTAAAAATGCACCTTGGTCGTCCTCTAAACGCGAGCGGTCGCCCAATTGTGGACGCAGTTGCGAAATTAAATCAAACGCCGTTTGGTTTTGTCGGCTTGGAAATGCACCACTGTCTAGGTTGAGCATCACCACCAACTGATACGGAATTGGGCGAATCTGCCCAATTTGGCTAAAGGTAATTTGCCCGCTTGGCTCGGCTTGATCCAAGGTGTTTTCAAGCTGTTGCTGAATTTCTTGTAATACATAAGCCAATGGTAGTTGCAACTGTGCCAAAGCGGAATGGCTGTCTTGTTGACGTTGACCAAATACAGCCAAGGTCAGCATACGAATATATTTTTGCAATAGCTCTGCAACAACATCAAGCGCAACAACGCCTGCTTGCTGAAACTCAGCCACTTCTTGCTGTAGCACAATTAGCCATTTTTCAATACTTTTTTGGGCTTCAGTTACCAATAACCACGTACTACGCTGCTGAATATCTTGATAAATTTGAATTAAGCAGCCAATCAAACTGAAGTCTTCAGGGAATACGTCGGCAAAACTTAAAATTTGCTCACATAATGTATGCTCAGGAATAGCAATCCCTAAAGCCAAGCGGTCAAGCGCAAACTTAAAACTAAACCGATAATCTTGGTCATCGGCGCTTAAACTTTTTGCTAAATGTTCGGCATCTAAACCACGCTTAAATCCTGCTGCAGCCAACAAAGTGAGCATTCGCTCAATCGCATCAATATCTAAACCATAACGTGTTTGAGTCGCAGACAAACTGAGCCAGTCAGCAAAATCTTCAAAACTAAAACGGCCTTGTGCCAATGAAATTCGCCCAAGTAAGGCTTGCCATGCTTGCAAAATATCCAGCTGTGGCACACCGCCAATTTTAATTGGCAAATACACTTGTTGTTGATTGGCAACTTTAGGCGGCGGCGCAAAAACCGTACGTATATGTGGCTCGAGTGCTTTTAAGTTCGGTGTAAGAATTAAAATATCATCTAAACGGCGTGGCTGTTCAGGGGTGCCTTGCGCTAGCCAATGCAGCAATTGTTCTTTGAGTACTTCAAGCTGACGCAGCGCAGAGTGGCAAACATGAATACAGATTGAGTCATCATCAGTATGAAGTGGATAGTGATGCAGCTCAGGCTCCATCAAATACAAAATATCCGACTGTAATTTCCCAAGCAACGTATCGGGATAATGTTCATCAAATAAGTCAAACCATTCACCTTCTTCACCCGAAGATAAATTGGCCAACAACGAAAAGTGGTCACGCGCTTGCTTGCCAAAACGAGTCAGAATAGGATGGCGTGATTCACGCGATTCGGCATTAAAATTTAAATTAAACTGGGTAAAAAAATGTGCAATTTCGGCATCGGTTACGGTCTTACCAAATCGTTTTTGACTGTCGATAAAACGCTGTTTCACTTTTACATCGTATTGTTTTTTCCAGTTAGGGTCGACACTGTCCGCCCAATATTCTTGCGATGGATTAAAGTGAAATACGTAAATATCTAAATACTGGGCCAAACGGCGTAAAAAATAAAGCTGACTTGGTGCAAGTTCTAAAATGGTAAAAATTGAAATTTGTTGCGGCAACTGCGCCAACGCAGCTTCACGTTGCATCGGGTCATCTAAAATTTCCCAAAAATCCTGATCCACCTGCTGCATTTCAATAAAATCGGTATTAAAAACCTCTAACCACAACCAACGCTGCCAAGCCTCAAGCTGTTGCAACTGCAATAATTTTTCTTCTGAAACAGGGCTACCATGTATAGGGACTAGCTGTTCAATATCAAGCGGCTGTTGTTTGCCCCATTGTTTTAACCAATTATGTGAACAACTACACGGCTCAGCCAAAGGATGCCCACAATGCCCGCGGTACAACATATATTGGCTAAACAAACGCGAAACTTGTTCGGCGATCCAATACAACATGCTTTGTTTTTTTTGCACACGATCTGCCAATGCTACAGTTTCAGCACTGGCATAAATTCGCTGCACAATTGCAAATAAAGGATGTTCCGAAGCAAGCTCATTTTGCGCAGGTTGAATATACGGCGCAAGTGCGGCATAGATTCGCCATTTCATCACCAACCGTGGAATATTGGCTTGGCGAACGCGGTCTTTATTGGGCAAAACTTGCTGATACGCAAACCACTGAAAACTTTGAATGCGCGGATGAAATTCTGCATTCGCACTAATCCCTTGCACTTTGGCAATATATTGCTGCAACCACTGTGCTACCGCCGCACTGGGCACAATGAAATGCTGCGGCGCTAAAACTTGAAATGGTGCATCTAAATGCGCTTTACTTTGTTGTAATAATGCCTGTGCCAAAACTTCGAGTTGCTGACTCTGACAAATATGGATTCCCATAAACTTCCTTTATTGTGTTTTGGTTACAGCAACTCATCGACTACTGCACTGACATTTTTACACATGAAATACTACACAGTAAGCCAATTTTAGGTTTAAATACAAATCATTGAGACCTAGGTGTAAATAAATGAAAATAGAGCAAGTACCTGATTCAATTGACCCAAACTTAAATATAGAACAAGCGCGTCGTGACTGTCTCGCATTAATCCAAAAAAGAGCTTATTTTTCTGCGGGCGCTGCCATTATACCCATCCCTTTTTTTGATGTAATGTTTGATGTCGGTCTTTTAACGCGCCTTATTCCTGAAATTAATGACCACTTTGGCCTAGATCAAGCCCATGTCAGCGTATTTGACCCACAAACCAAACAAATTCATTGGCAAGAATTACGCAAACGTGGCGTTCAATTTTCAGGCTTAATGGTTGCACGTACAGGGGTAAAAAAATCGATTAATGGTTTTATCAGTAAAATGCTCACCAAACAAGTGACCAAATTTATTCCACTTGGTGGACAACTCATTGCCGCAAGCTTGGGCTACATTGTATTTAAAAAGATTGCAGCCGCACATATTGATGATTGCTATCAATTAGCCAAAAGCATTCAACTCAAACAAAAAGCCCAAGTGCTGGATGTCGCTAGCGTTTAATCAACTTAAAATAACCGATTAAACCTTTTTGCATGATTTTATACCCGATATCACAACTCAAGGCAGTTAATCTGCCTTGAGTTGTTTTAAAATTGCCTGAAAAATATCTAAACGTGCCTGACGCTTATTGTCAGTTGCAATAATATGCCATGGTGCGTAAGGTGTAATGCTTCGTTCAAACATATCAGCAGCTGCATTTAAGTAATCGTCCCATTTGGCACGATTACGCCAGTCTTCATCGGTAATTTTATATTGCTTACGTGGCGTTTCTTCACGGGCTTTAAAGCGTTTTTCTTGCTCATCTTTACTAATCGCAAGCCAAATTTTTACCACTACCGTTTGTGTGTCAACCAAATCTTTTTCAAAACGATTGATCTCATCATAAGCGCGTTGCCATTCAAAGGGCTTGGCAAAACCCTCTACCCGCTCAACTAAAATACGTCCATACCATGAACGGTCAAAAATATGAATCAGACTATTATTTTCTTCAAGTTTACGCCAGAAACGCCATAAATAAGGATGACGCAGCTCAAATGGTTCAGGTGCTGCAATGCTAGTAATTTCATATTCACGTGGGTCAAGCCGTTTAACAATGCGTTTAATTGCGCCGCCTTTACCAGCGGCATCCATGCCTTCAAACACAATAATCACACGACGTTGATGCTGTAACATAGCACGAGCAACTTTTAGCGAGAGTTTCTTCAGTTGTTGCTTATATTCAGCTTTATCTAGCGGTTGATTTTCAATTTGGGTCAGTTGCTCAGGAATCGGGCTTTGTTGCCATTGGTGTTCAACCAAACCGTTATGCTGAGGTAGGTCTTTCATTGCCGATAAAACATGTGCAGCAAATTGCTGATTCCGTGCAATAGGATCTTCACCATCAATATAAATCCAATCCTCACTAAAGCGTTGGCGTAATTTTTGAATGGTGTCGTATTCTTTTTTGTTACGCCAATCTAAACCATGTAATTTATGCCATTGCTGTTCCGACGCATTCATATTGTCTAGGCGTTTCTGCAATGATTTCCACGACAAATCAAACCAAATTTTAACGACATCGACATTATTTTGTTTTAAATCCTGTTCAAATTGACGCATCTGCTGAATATAAGCATCGAATAAAGTCTCATCTAAGGGCTTAGAGACATGCATCGCCGTTTTAAGTAAATCGTTATACCAATTACCAAATAAAATAATTAACTCACCTTCACTTGGAATGGAATTGGCATAGGTTTCCCAAAAGGTTTGTTGGGTGCTGAGCAATTCAGCCGTGGTCGCTTTGACATGTAAATGCCGTGGATCGACCCATTCACGTAATTGCTTCACCGCCTCGCCTTTACCTGCAAGCTCAATCCCACTCACAATAATTAAGACACTTTTAGCACGATCTGTACCACGACTATCTTTTAAGTCGTACTGCGCTTCGATAAGCTCGAGTGAGAGTTGATCTTCTTGGCTTTTTATTTTCTGTTTGGTTTTTTCTTTGCACATACCACACCATATTTTGGTCAAATTTTTATCTCGTCTTGAAACTATAGAACAATCAAATGGGTCTGCCAATCGATAAGCTTAAAACTAACCCTCGCATATGATTAAACCATCAACTTACATATTCGTTTGGCATAACAGTAAGACTGAAAAATACATTAAACAAAAACCTGACATTAAAGAAACGATACGTTTTAATTTTAGATTCTGTTGCTTTTTAATAAACAACTGAATGCTGAGTGTCATAACAGCGAACCATAAACAAATGGTCAGTGCATGCAGCGTTATCCGTTTTAAATTTTAGCTAACATCAACATCAGACCAATCACTTATATAAAAAACATATTAATAAAATTGATATTTTATTATTTCCCCCATTTCCATTCAGCAATAACAAAAATATAATAAAAATGATAATTGCTCTCATTCTATAAAGGACTATTGTGTTAACGCTCAATCGACTCACCCTTAGTATGTGTACGATCCTTCTCGCACAATACGCAGCAGCAGAAGACATACACACGCTGCCAAACATCCAAGTTACCGCTGAAAAAAATGACAATACTGCTTATTTTCAAAGCAGCTCAAGTTCCGCGACCAAAACCAAAACCTCGTTACAAGAAACGCCACAATCGGTTTCTGTGGTAAGCCAAGGTGTACTTGAGGATTTAGGCGCGTCGCGTTTAATTGAGGCATTAGATGTTGCAGGGGGAGTTGGACGCTCCAATAACTTTGGTGCACAAGGCTTAACAAAATACACGTCTCGTGGTTTTTCAAGTGGTGAGTTTTTTCGTAATGGCTTCCCAATTAACCGCGGCTACCCTGCTGCCCCAGACAGCAATAGTATTGAACGTGTTGATGTAATTCGTGGCCCATCTTCTGCTATGTATGGCCGTAGTGACCCAAGTGGTACGTTTAATATTGTGAGTAAACAACCGAAAAAAGAACGTGAAACCAGCATTGGTTTACAAGGCAATCAATATGGAACGTATCGAGGAACACTAGACACAACAGGTGCGATTGACCAAGAAAAAACCCTAACCTATCGTCTGAATTTAGCGGGTGAAGGTGGCACAACTTTCCGTGATGACGTCCATGTCAAACGCTATGACATCGCACCTGTGTTGCAATGGCAACCAAACGATCAAACGAAAATTACTTTTGAAGCAGACTTTTTACGCAATCAACAACCTTACGACAAAGGTTTTACGAATTACCCAAGTCAAAACTATCCACAATTTTCTGCCAAAACTTATTTGTGGGGCACGGGTAAAGATGTAAACCGTTTGTATAGTGCCAATGACTTATATCAACTTCGAATTGAACAACAACTCAATGATATTTGGACACTCAATGCAGGGGTTCAATACATCAATGGTGATATTCATGGTTTTGCTTTAGAACCACGCAATACCGATGTAGATAGCTTCGGTAATATTCCTGTTGGATATAGTTGGCGCAAGTTATCTTGGAATGACACCAATGTCCAAGCCAATATCACAGGTCATTTAAACCTTTGGGGCTTAAACCATACCTTACTCATGGGTGTGGAATATGAAGATTATAACTATACGGCCGTGATTGACCGCAATTATAAAAATACTAATCTATCGATCAATCCATTGAATCCAAATTACACCACACTGCCAGCATTGGTTCATCCGTTCTATAATGAACGCGAAAACTTAACCAGTTATGCAGCGTTTATTCAAGATCAAATTGACTTAACCACTAAACTCAAAGCCTTAATGAGTTTACGTTTTGAGCGTTATCAACAAGATGACACAACAGATGAACCAACGGCATGGAAAAAAACCAGCCAAGCGGTACTACCTCGTGCAGGTCTGAGCTATGCCCTTTCGCCTGAATGGTCAGTCTATGGCAATATCAGCACCTCTTTTTATCCAATTCATGGTGAAAATAGTAACGGACAAGCCAATAATCCTGAAAAAGGTTTAGTTTATGAACTCGGTTCAAAATGGCAATTATTAGACAATCAATTGTCGTTACAAAGTGCCGTTTATTACACCAAAAAGAAAAATGTACTGTCACAAGTCGCAGACAGTAGTAATCAAGGTTATTCATATCAAACCATTGGTGAGGCAACCAGTAAGGGCTTTGAACTGAATGTCGCAGGTCAAATCAGCCCTGCATGGAAAATCATTGGGGGCTATGCCTATACCGATGCCAAAATCACCAAAGATGGCACAGCAAGTAACGTCGGTTCGGCTTTAGACAACATCCCGAAAAACAGCTTTAGCTTGTTAAATATGTATGCGTTCCAAGGTGGTTCACTTGATGGTTTAGCACTTGGAATCAATCAAAAATATATTGGTGAACGTGTTGGTCGTAACGGCGACTACAGCTTTAAAATGAAGAGCTATAGCGTGACTGACTTGTTAGCAAGCTATAAAGTCAATGAACAGCTGCGTTTTAATGTCGACTTAAAAAATGTATTTAATAAGCGCTATGACGAAAGCAGCTACATGCTATTTTCATATCCAGGTGAACCGCGCACTTTACAATTGGGGATGAATTATCGTTTCTAATTGATCACGCTTACCATAAAAATCAGCCCGACATCCTGTCGGGCTGATTTAGATTTGGTTAACTAGGTCGGACTCCTGTCGTACCTCACATTCCTGATGCAAGAACATATTATTGTTGTTTGCTGTTCTGGAACTTCCTGTTCCTGATAAAGTTAGAATAGAACCCTATAAAATATTCGCATAGTCGCTATTTTCGTTATCTGTTGTACGCTTTGGCTGACATTCAGCTTTTGCATCGATTTAAGTCGCTAAAACGGCGGCTAGAACCTGTTGTTCCAGCACGGCAAAATCATTCCCTTTTTGACGTGGCCGAGGTAGATTCACGTGGAACTGCGCTGCAATATGTCCTTGATCTAACAGAATAATACGATCTGCCAATTGTACAGCTTCGCTCACATCATGCGTCACCAATAGTGCGGTAAATCCTTGCTCTTGCCATAATTGCTCAATTAAGTTTTGCATCTCTAAACGGGTTAGCGCATCTAATGCACCCAATGGTTCATCTAGCAATAAAATGCGGGGTTGATGCGACAACGCACGAGCCAACGCAGTTCGTTGGCGCTGCCCACCCGAAAGTTGACTTGGCCATAATGCTGCCTTTTGTTTTAAACCCACTTTTTCAAGCAGTTGGCTCGCGTGAAGATATTGCTGCGGCGCTAAGCCCAATTGCACATTGGCTAAAATATTTTTCCATGGCAATAAACGAGGGTCTTGAAACATCACCCGAATATCTGAGGTTTGAATCGGTGTTGTATTGTTCACCTGAAACTGAATTTGACCTTCAGTTGAGCTTTCTAAACCTGCAATTAAACGCAATAAAGTACTTTTACCACAGCCACTACGCCCCACAATTGCCACAAACTCGCCCGCCGCAATTTTTAAATTTAAGCCTTCTAAAACACTAACATTGCCATAATATTTGTGTAATTGTTGAATTAAAATGTCTGAACCTTGGTTAGGTGTAATCGCATCCTGCGTAGGTGCATAATGCTGAACCGATGAATCTGCTACATCTAAGTTCGCAATATTTAAATTGGTCATGGTTTTATCTCTCCATTGTTATTGTTGGTAGCCTGCGTGCCAGCGCAGCAAATAACGCTCTAAGCTTTGTGCCAGTGCGTCAGCTAATTTTCCAAGTAAGGCATAAAGTAAAATGCCCACCAATACCACATCGGTTTGCAAAAATTCGCGAGCATTCATGGTCATATAGCCAATGCCTGCTTGGGCTGAAATAGTTTCCGCCACAATTAACAACACCCAAACCAAGCCTAAAGAGAAACGAAGCCCCACTAAAATAGACGGCATTGCCCCAGGTAAAATAATATTTTTATATAATCCCCAACGGCTTAAACCATAACTTTTACCCATTTCAATGAGTTGTGGGTCAACCGAACGAATGCCATGATAGGTATTGATATACATAGGGAAAAACACCCCTATTGCCACCAAAAACAATTTAGCCGACTCATCAATCCCAAACCACAAAATAACCAATGGAATAAGTGCCAAAGCAGGAATATTCCGAATCATTTGTAACGTGGTGTCGAGCAGGGTCGAGGCAATTTTAGAAGAACCATTAAGCAATCCCAACAACAAGCCCAAACCACCACCCACCAATAAACCCAGTAATGCCCGCCCTGCACTGACCTTCACATGATGCCAAAGTTCGCCTGTTTCAAGTAAATGCCAAAAAGCGATTAAAACTGCGCTAGGGGCAGGCAAAATTCGGCTTGCTAACCACCCCATATTTGCAGAAATTTGCCAAAGTACAAGTAAGCCAATGGGTACAACCCACGGCAATAATCGCTTAACGATTGCACCAACCACAGACTTCTGCTGCTGTGTTCGATTCACCACTGCTTGATTCATACCGCCTCCTCAAGCTGAGTGCTTGTTGCCGCAGTAGGTACATAGTTATTGGCAATAATCTCGCCAAATGGGCCTGTTAAATTTGGCTGCGCCAATTTTTTCTGGGTTTCTAGTGGTAAAAGTGGAAAGACCAATTCAGCAAAGCGAATGGATTCTTCTAAGTGTGGATAGCCTGAAAAAATAAAAGTTTCAATACCTAAGTCTGCGTATGCTTGAATTCGTGCCGCAACCGTTTCTGGGTCGCCCACCAAGGCTGTGCCTGCGCCGCCGCGTACCAAACCTATTCCTGCCCATAAATTAGGAGAGACCTCTAATTGGTCACGCTTACCACCATGCAAAGCAGCCATACGCTGCTGCCCAATCGAATCCATTTGGGCAAATTTTTGCTGTGCAGCGGCAATGGTGGCATCATCTAAATGCTGAATTAAGGCATTGGCTGCCGCCCATGCTTCGTCATTGGTTTCACGTACAATTACATGCAAACGAATACCATAATTAAGTTGCCGCCCTTTTTGCGCAGCTTTTTCCCGAACAACTGCAATTTTTTCTGCTACAGCCTCAGGCGGCTCCCCCCATGTTAAGTACGTATCGACTTGGGCTGCGGCTAAATCGGTTGCAACATCTGAAGAGCCACCAAACCATAACGGCGGATAGGGAGCTTGCACAGGCGGATAAAGCAATTTGGCATTATCTACCTGTAAGCGTTTGCCTTTAAAACTAAATGATTCACCCGTATGTGAATGAGTTAAAATTTCTCGCCATATCTGTACATATTCACTGGCAGTTTCGTAACGGGTACTATGGTCTTCGTACACCCCATCACCACGTAATTCTTCTTCATCTCCCCCTGTCACCAAATTGAGTAACACCCGTCCATTCGAGAGCCGATCAAAGGTTGCTGCCATACGTGCGGTTAATGCAGGTGTGGTCACCCCTGGGCGCAGTGCCACTAAGAATTTTAAATTTTGGGTGGCATCAATTAGGCTTGCCGCTACAATCCACGGGTCTTCACATGAACGTCCTGTTGGAATCAATACCCCTTCATAGCCCAAGTTATCGGCAGCAACAGCAATCTGCTTCATATAAGCATGATCAACCTGACGTGCACCTTTGGTGGTGCCTAAATAACGACTGTCGCCATGGGTGGGAATGAACCAAAAAATTTTCATGTTGCGCTACCTGTAATCTGCAATGATGTTGTAAAGCACAAGGCTTAACACGTGATGGATATACAATAGACAGCAACGCGCAGAATCCAAACCAAGAAAATATGGGATGGTTATTCATTTTAAAGATAAAATTTTTATCGAATTTCTTAGCTGATTTTCAGATATGGATGCGAAAATCATTTAATTTTAGCAATGTCGTACTTTATTCAATCAAATATAGGATTTTTTTAGCGAGTGATTTTCTGTCCCTTAAAACATCAATTTTTTAAATAGAAGAATAAAAACAAATAATTATAGAAAATAGAAGCGTAAAAATATTTGAAAATAAATCACAAACCTGCTTTAGAACATACAACTTTTAGATAGAAGTGAATTTCACTCACTTTCTTGTGAAATTAAATCATTTTTATTCATGTTGTAGTTCGGGTATAAATAACAACATAAACTTTAGGGCAGATCATCATGAGCAACGCATTTACATTTTCGACGAAAAGCATCCGTTTCGATGAAAACTATCGTCCTGCGGAAAACACCCGTATTACCACCAACTTTGCCAACTTAGCACGTGGCGAAAGTCGTCAAGAAAACTTGCGTAATACCCTAAAGATGATTGATAACCGTTTTAACACACTTGCAAATTGGGACAATCCTGAAGGCGATCGTTATGCGCTTGAACTCGATATTATTTCTGTCGAGTTAAATTTAGGTGTTGCAGGTAACATCAATGGTCTGCCTTTAATTGAAATTTTAAAAACCACTATTGTGGATAAAAAAACCAATCAACGTATTGCCGGCATTGTGGGCAATAACTTCTCATCTTATGTGCGTGATTATGACTTTAGCGTGGTATTGGTTGAGCATAATAAAAATAAAACTCAATTTAGCACACCCGACAACTATGGTGATTTACATGGCAAATTGTTTAAAAGCTTTTTAGCTTCTGAAGCCTTTACCCAAAACTTTAACAAACAACCTGTGATTTGTTTAAGTGTTTCAAGCACCAAAACTTATGAAAAAACAGCCAATGTACATCCTGTACTTGGGGTTGAATACAAGCAAGATGAATATTCGCTCACTGATGAGTATTTTGCCAAAATGGGCTTAAAAGTACGCTATTTTAAACCTGCACATAGCGTTGCGCCTTTGGCATTTTATTTCTCTGGCGATTTACTCAATGACTATACAAGCCTTGAGTTGATCAGTACGATCAGTACCATGGATTCATTCCAAAAAATTTATCGCCCTGAAATTTACAATGCAAATTCAACGGCGGGACAATTTTATCAACCAAGCTTGAAGCATCAAGATTATTCATTAACACGGATTGTGTACGATCGTGAAGAGCGTAGCCGTTTAGCGACTGAGCAAGGAAAATTTGTTGAAGAACAATTTATTAAACCTTATCAACATATTCTTGAACAATGGGCGGCGAATTTCGCACTTTAATTGACCCGATTTAAAATGAGATAAACAATTATGAAAATTTTATTACCGACCTCTACTGCTGGCAGCTTACCAAAACCATCTTGGTTAGCAGAACCTGAAAAATTATGGTCGCCATGGAAATTACAAGATCAAGAACTGATTGATGGTAAAAAAGATGCGCTACGCTTGTCATTGCATGAACAACAACTTGCAGGCATTGATATTGTAAGTGATGGTGAACAAACCCGTCAGCACTTTGTGACCACCTTTATTGAGCACTTACATGGTGTCGACTTTGCACAGCGCGAAACTGTGCGTATCCGCGACCGTTACGATGCAAGCGTGCCAACGGTTGTCGGTGCTGTTTCTCGTCAAAAACCTGTATTTGTTGAAGATGCAAAATTTTTACGTTCACTGACCGATCAACCCATTAAATGGGCATTACCTGGCCCAATGACCATGATCGACACCCTGTACGATGCGCATTACAAAAGCCGTGAAAAATTGGCATGGGAATTTGCCAAAATTTTAAACCAAGAAGCCAAAGAGCTTGAAGCGGCGGGCGTAGACATCATTCAGTTTGATGAGCCTGCATTTAATGTGTTCTTTGATGAAGTGAATGATTGGGGCGTTGCAACTCTAGAGCGGGCCATTGAAGGTTTAAAATGTGAAACTGCGGTGCACATTTGCTATGGCTATGGCATTCAAGCCAATACCGACTGGAAAAAGACCTTAGGTTCAGAATGGCGTCAATACGAAGAAGCCTTTCCAAAGTTACAACAATCTAGCATTGATATTGTGTCACTTGAATGCCAAAACTCACGCGTACCCATGGATTTAATTGAGCTGATTCGTGGCAAAAAGGTAATGGTTGGTGCAATTGATGTGGCAACCAACAGCATTGAAACAGCAGAAGAAGTAGCGGACACGTTACGTAAAGCACTTCAATTTGTCGATGCAGATAAACTATATCCTTCAACCAACTGCGGTATGGCACCACTTTCTCGTGATGTTGCACGCGGTAAACTGAATGCTTTAAGTGCAGGTGCAGCAATTGTTCGAAATGAACTTTTGAATAAATAAGTCACAAGCTTTACACTTAAGCAATCGGCTTGGGCTGTATATTCGTCTGAGTTGATAAGCAAACATTTTTAAAATGAAGTACATCCAATGGTGTACTTCATTTTCCACATCGTATTATATTTAAACTACGATGAATCAAGATAAATGCGTCGGTTTAGGAACACAGTGATGGTTGAGGCAACAGACTTTAAAAATGCAATGTCTTTGTTAACAGGGGCAGTCAATGTGATTACCACGGCAGGGGCTACGGGTCGTTATGGCTTTACCGCGTCGGCTGTATGTAGTGTGACCGATACCCCACCAACGCTACTGGTTTGCATGAATACCTCATCACGTTCACATGTTCATTTTGTTGAAAATAAGATTTTAACGGTGAATGTATTGGGTGCACAGCAACAAGCCATTTCAAGTGCTTTTGCTTCTCAGCTTAGCACTGAAGAACGCTTTAGCCATGGCACATGGTCAACACTAAGTACAGGCGCACCAGTATTAAACGATGCATTGGCAAGTTTTGATTGTCAAATTGAACAAATTCAAGAAATTGGTACGCATTCTATTTTTATGTGCCGTGTCGTTGCGATTCAACAAAATGATCAAAATGATCAAGGCTTGGTTTATTTTAATCGCGCCTATCATCACGTTGGACAAAAACAAGCCGAAGGGGTTTAATTCTAAACCTCAATACCACATCTACAGTCCACAAAATTGAATTTCAGCACTTGGTTCAGTACACTCATCATGCTGATCAAAATGCTTGATGTACCTGCAAAATTTCATCTTCAGCTTGTAAGATCGGGCCAATTAAATCAATGGATTTTTGACCACGGGCAAATACATCAGCTACGGGTAAATTCATAGTCGGGTTTTCTGCATGATTGCCTGTGCATGCCAGTAATTTCGCTTCGCTCATGCCGTAGACCACTCGTCCAATGTTCGCCCAATAAATCGTGCCTGCACACATACAACAGGGTTCAACGGTTGTATATAAAGTACATTCCCACAAATATTCAGGCGAATATTGACTTGCCGCAGAACGTGCTAAAGTCGACTCTGCATGATTAACCGTGTCAATATTTCCCTGCGTTAACAGAACTGTTTGATGGTCTGGCGCAACCAAAATTGCCGCAAAAGGATGATGCCCCGCTTGCATGGTTTGCTGTGCAATCTGATTGGCTTGAGCTAAAAAATATTGAAGCTGATCTAAATTGGGTTGTGTCATAGCGATCTCACAAAAAGAAAAACCATCTTAAGTAGATGGTTTTTAGCTTAAATTTAAGGCAAAAACGTTTTTCCTAAAGACGCGGGTAAATTCATTTTTAATACTTTTTTATCGCGGGAAATCACCACCAATACCACAATGGTTGCCAAATACGGTAATGCAGCCAAAAACTCAGTTGGCACATTCCAACCCAATGCCTGAGCATGCAGTTGTAAGATTGTCACGCCACCAAATAAATATGCACCGAGCATTAAACGGGCAGACTTCCATGTGGCAAACACCACAAGCGCAATTGCAATCCAACCACGCCCTGCCACCATATTCTCAATCCACATTGGGGTATACACCGTTGACAAAAATGCCCCTGCAATTCCTGCCATCGCACCGCCAAATAGTACCGCAGCATAGCGAATTCCCAGTACGTTATAGCCCATTGCATGGGCACTTTCAGGTGACTCCCCCACGGCTTTGAGCAATAAACCTAAACGCGTTTTTGCCAAAACCCACCACACCAATACAAAAGCAATAAACGATAAATACACCACATAATTCTGTTGAAACAAAATGGGGCCTATAAATGGAATTTGTGACAGCACAGGAATATTAATGGGGTTTAAACCAGGCAAACCTTGACTGACATAATTTTGACCAATAAAAGAAGACAACCCCATGCCAAAAATCGTGAGGGCTAAACCACAAGCAGATTGATTGGTGCTTAAAGACAAACTAAAAAAGGCAAAAATCAGCGCCATGAGCATTCCTGCTACCGCGCCAACACCTAATGCACTAAATACGCTTAAATCGAATTGTGCCGAAAAAGCAAAGCCGGCAATCGCACCAACCAACATCATGCCTTCAACCCCAAGGTTAATGACACCTGTGCGCTCGGTAACCAACTCACCTAATCCTGCAAAAACAAGTGGGGTCGCAGCGGCAACTGTAGTGGCTAAAATTGCGGTTATTTCAATCATCATCTTCCCCTTAACCTTGTGCCGATAATGCAGATACTTTGGCTTTGCTAAAACGATATTTATTTTCAATAAAAGCATCTGCTGCCAATAGAAACATCAGCAATAAGCCCTGAAAAACTCCTGCAATTGCCACAGGCAGTTGTAATTGCATTTGCGCCATTTCGCCGCCCAAATAAATCAGTGCCATTAAAAAGGCCGATAAAACAATTCCTATCGGGTTTAAACGTCCCAAATACGCTACAATAATCGCGGCATAGCCATAACCAGGAGATAGATTTGGATTCAGTTGCCCAATTGGCCCTGCAACTTCACAAATGCCTGCTAAACCTGCCATCATCCCCGAAATAATTAGGCTAAACCATACCGTTTTAGTGGCAGAAAAACCGGCATATTTTGCTGCCGCAGGGGCTTGACCACTCACAGCCAATTTAAAGGCCTGCATACTCTTTTGCACAAAAAACCAAAATAGCACCACTAAAATTAAGGTGATAAAAACAGATACATTAATTCGCGTCGTGTCATTTAAAAGTGGCAATAAGCTGTGGTCGCTAAACATCACCGATTGCGGGAAATTCATACCATTTGGGTCGCGCCAAGGTCCATTAATAAGGTAGAGCAACACAAAACTTGCAACATAATTGAGCATTAACGTGGTTAAGGTTTCCTCAGCATTAAATACTGTTTTGAGTAAGGCTGGAATTGCGCCCCAAATTGCACCGCCCAACGCTCCCATCAAAAGCATTAAAGGCAACGTCCACATACCTTCATGGCCGTAGCATAAAATTGCCACACCACCACCAAAAACTGCCCCCATAGTAAACTGCCCTTCGGCACCAATATTAAATAATTTGGCTCTAAAGCCAATGGATAAGCCAAGTGCAATTAAAATGAGAGGACTGGCTTTAACCACCAACTCACTCCATCCATACCATGTTGTAAGTGGCGAAATGAAAAAAATATATAAGGTTTTAAGTGGATCGTATCCTAAACAGCGAAATAAAATAATTCCCACAATTAAAGTCAAGCCAATGGCGAGAACAGGCGACAGCCATTTCATCAGTTGAGAAGGATGTTCTCTTGGTTGTAATAAATGCATGTGAAACTCCTTAGCCCACTACATCTGTACTGGCAGCATTTGGTGTTGATTGACCCAAACCCGACATCAACAATCCAATTTTTTCGGCATTGGTACTTTGGGTTAACATTGGTTTAGACAACCGTCCTTCTGCAAGCACTGCAATTCGGTCACTAATTTCAAATAATTCTTCTAATTCTTCCGATACCACTAAAATTGCCACTCCTTGCCGCGACAAATCAATTAATGTTTGCCGAATAAACATCGCTGCACCAATATCAACCCCCCACGTCGGCTGTGAGATGATCAATACTTCGGGCTGTTGCAAAATTTCCCGTCCAACAATAAATTTTTGTAAGTTGCCACCCGAAAGAGAACGTGCTTCCGCTTCAACACCACTGGCCTTAACACCAAAACGCTGGATACATTGCTCGGTAAACTGCTTTACTTTGGCAAAATTAATCAGTTTAAAATGAGTTAAATCCTGCCGATAAGCCGTTAATAAAGTGTTTTGGTTGAGCGTCATGTTCGGTACAGCACCACGCCCTAATCGTTCTTCAGGCACAAACCCTAAGCCTAAATCTCGGCGCTGCCCTGCATTCAAATGCCCAATTTTTTGCCCTTTAAACCGAATTTTATCTTGTTGGGTTGTGGTTTCACCCGAAAGTAAACTGAGTAACTCTGCCTGACCATTGCCGGAAATTCCTGCCACACCCAAAATTTCGCCTTGTTTGAGTTCAAGGTGAATATCATTTAATGGCATTGAAAAAGGATCATCCGAGCGAAAATTTATGCCTTCAACACCAAATATACAGGCATCATCGCCCATAAATGCTGCACGGCTATAGGTTGGTAATTCCCGACCAATCATTAAACTTGCCAATTCATTGGTGGTTTTTTGTTTTGGGTTTACCGTACCTGTCACACGGCCCGCACGAATAATCGTTGCTTCATCACACAGCGCTTTAATTTCATGTAATTTATGACTAATGTATAAAATCGAAACTCCCTGACTTGCCAATTGTTTTAACGTTTTAAACAATTGCTGCACCGCTTGAGGAGTTAAAACCGAAGTGGGTTCATCTAAAATTAATAAGGATGGATTTTGTAATAAGCAGCGAATGATTTCGACCCGCTGCCGTTCGCCTACAGACAAGCTATGTACTTCACGGCGAGGGTCTATGGGTAAACCATATTGTTCAGAAACAGTTTTTATTTTTTCACTCAGCTGCTTTAGTTCAACCGACTCATCTAAACCTAAAGCAATATTTTCAGTCACGGTTAAAGTTTCAAACAAAGAAAAATGCTGATAAACCATGCCAATGCCCAATTTTCGTGCCGATGCGGGACGATCAATCTGTACTTCTTTGCCATTCCAAATTACAGAACCTTGGTCAGCTTTTACCGCACCATAAATGATCTTCATTAAGGTGCTTTTACCTGCACCATTTTCACCCAAAATGGCATGAATTTGCCCAGGCAATACGGTTAAACTAATTTGATCGTTGGCTTTTAACGCGTTATAGCTTTTACTCACGCCAACTAATGCAAGACGTGGAACCTCAGGCATCATACCGTCACTCCTCAACTGAATCGGGTTAAATTGAGTTCTTCTTTAAGTTGTTATTGCAAGCTCTGTGCCATCTTGCATCAAACAATAAGCATAAAAAATGCACTAAAAGCTTCTCTTTTAGTGCATTCAAAAAACGGAACTTATACCTTATTTGGGTAATGCCCCTTCAACGCCTTTCACATAAAAATTCATTTTACTTAAAACATCATCGCTTAAGCGTTTGCCTTGTGGAATTACAACGCTCCCCGCTTGATTGTAAATTGGTCCATCAAACGGATGCTTCTGACCTTTTTGAATTGCATCGCGCACTGCCAAAGCTTTGGTTTTTAAAGGTGCTGGCACGGCTGGTCCAAAGTTCTCAATATTAATAGCACCTTGTGGCACCCCCCACCAAATACTGGTTGGTTTCCATGTTTTACTGGCCACTTGATTTAAGAGTGGAACGTAAATTTTCTCCCAATGAATCACCGATGCAGCCAGTTGCGCATTTGCACCAAATTTACTCATATCAGAATCCCAACCGAAGGCATAAACTCCTTTTTGTGCAGCTGCTTGCACCACCGCAGGTGAGTCGGTATTTTGCATCAATACATCAGCCCCCTGAGAAATTAAGGCTAAAGCTGCATCGCGTTCCTTACCAGGGTTAAACCAAGAATTCACCCAAATTACTTTGGTTTTAATTCTTGGATTTACACTTTGTGCACCCAAAGTAAAGGCATTAATGTTACGTACCACTTCTGGAATCGGAAAAGAACCCACCACGCCCAAAGTGTTTTTAGTGGTTTTACCACCTGCAACCACCCCAAGCAAATACGCGCCTTCATAGGTTCTTACGTCGTAAGTACCTAAATTTTTACCCTTTTTATAACCCGTTGCATGCATAAAAATGGTATTTGGGAATTGACGTGAAACTTTCTCCATTTGGTTCATATAACCAAATGACGTACCAAATACGACTTTATTGCCTTGCTGCGCTAAATTACGAAACACACGTTCGGCATCGGCTGTCTCAGGTACATTTTCAATATGTGAAGTAGTAAATTTCCCCGCCAAAGCTTGTTCTGCTTTTAATCGACCTTGGTCATGAGAATAAGTCCAACCATGATCGCCCGTTGGGCCAATATAAACAAAAGCAGCTTTTTCGGCTGCAAGGGTGACTTGTGTTGCACCAAAACACAGTGTGCCAACGGCTAAACATGCTTTGACAAGGTTTTTCATTTTATTCGAGGTATGTCGCCAATTTTGCATTTTTCTCTCCCTTAGGATGGATTCAAGCATCATGTAAAGATGTCTGCATTCAAAAAAGCAAAAAGCATTCCAACACAAAATTTAACCCGCATAAAAATAACATCAGTATCTTATTAATACTTCCACCTTAAAAGATCGGATTCATTTTGGAAGTTAGAAACAACATATTGATCTCATTATCATAATTTTTTCTTGGCATATTTCATGCATTTTTATAAATAACAATAAAATCAGGACTTAAGGAAAAAGTAAAATGTCTAACAAAAAAAAGAGTCTCACACCTGAACATGAATTTTTAGGAATTGGGAAAAGCTTTGCCTATGGCTTGCAACATGTACTCACAATGTATGGTGGAATTATTGCACCACCTTTAATTATTGGTGCGGCATCAGGATTTAGCAGCATGCAAATTGCACAATTGATTACTGCATCACTATTTATTGGTGGGCTTGCCACAATTCTACAAACCCTTGGAATTAAATATTTTGGTGCACGCTTACCTTTAGTACAAGGTGTTTCATTTGCCAGTGTTGGAACCATGGTTGGAATTGCCACAACAGGAGGTGGCTTTAACGTCGTTCTTGGTGCTGTCATGGGCGCTGCCCTACTTGGTCTCATCATTGCACCTTTTTTTGCCAAGATTATTCGATTTTTTCCTCCAATTGTCACAGGCTGTGTGATTACCATTATTGGAATTTCACTGATGCCTGTGGCCGTCCGTTGGATGATGGGTGGTAATAGCAAAGCTGCTGATTTTGGTTCAGTTGAAAATATCGGGCTTGCAGCCATGACCTTAATTATTCTTTTGGTTCTTAGTAAAATTGGCAATGAAACCATCCGCCGACTCTCTATTCTCGCATCAATTATTATTGGTACATTATTAGCCGCCTTAATGGGATTTGGTCATTTCTCTAACATTACCGATGGTGCATGGTTTGCATTACCTCAGTTTTTAGGCTTTGGCGCACCCGTATTTCATGCCCCTGCTATTTTGGCCATGTTGATTGCAACAGTGGTCATTTTAACTGAAACCACAGCAGATATTATTGCCGTCAGTGAAATTGTAGATACAACGGTTGATGATAAACGTATTGCTGATGGTTTACGTGCCGACATGTTATCGAGTGCTGTTGCACCCTTATTTGGTACATTTATGCAAAGTGCATTTGCCCAAAATGTCGGTTTAGTTGCGATGACTGGGGTCAAAAGCCGTTTTGTTGTGGCAGCGGGCGGTGTTATTTTAGTTGTTCTTGGACTACTTCCTGTGATGGGACGTCTCGTTTCTGCTGTACCAATGCCTGTTTTAGGTGGTGCAGGGTTAGTTCTATTTGGTTCAGTTGCAGCAAGTGGTATTCGTAGTTTAGGAAAAATTGACTATAGCCAACAAAAAAACATGATTATTGTGGCAACATCTTTAGCTGTCGGCATGATTCCTTTAGCAAATAATGCATTTTACGCGCATTTTCCAAGATGGTTTCAAACGCTTTTTCATTCAGGCATTAGTGCAACGTGTATTATGGCAATATGCCTAAATATCATGTTTAATCATGTTCGGGTGAAAAGAACCATGATCGACCATCACCAACTTACCAAAAATGTGATCAAGAAACCGCTTCATTAAATAGACGTCTACAGTTCAGCATAGAGATGCTATGGTCTCTATGTTTAACTCTTCAATGCGAAGCTGAGATTACAATTTATATTTAACCGTATCGCCCATCGTTTAACAGATTATATTTTTGTATAAACGCGTGCAGCCAACCTAGATCATCAAAGTCACTTTCGGTTTTTAATATGCTGCTAACGCATCATTATTTTGGAGCTAATGTTTATATTTTTGGCTCATTTTTAACATTATGATGAGATGAATCATCTCACCACAATTTTTTAGATTGAAGCTTATTATAAGCAACAAAAAAGGCTCAATCCCTTTAGAATTAAGCCTTTATGTAGTATCCAACTGTGCATGTTTTTGCATAGTTGGTGCGGAAGGGGGGACTTGAACCCCCACGCCCGAAAGCACTACCACCTCAAGGTAGCGTGTCTACCAATTCCACCACCACCGCATTTGCACGCATTTTATGCGCTTCACACTAAAAAGAAAAGCATTAAAGCAAATTAATTTGCGCTTTTTGGCGTGGTTGGTGAAGTTTCAGTCGAATTTATAGGTGCAGAAGTTGCGGTTTTGCTTTGCACTTGCGTTGTTGCAGGCGCTACTGCACCTAAACTATACGCATCCGCAGTTTGTTTTTTTGCAAAAATAGCAAGCGTCATACTGGTTACGAAAAATAATGCCGTTAAAATCGCTGTCATACGAGTCAGAAAGTTCGCTGAACCCGATGCACCAAATACCGTTGCAGCACCACCGCCACCGAAAGATGCACCCGCTTCAGCGCCTTTGCCTTGCTGTACCAAAATTAATAAAATCATCAATACGGCAAGAATAATATGAACAACCAGCACAAAATTATGCATGCTGAAAACTCCTTAAAACTTTATTGTGCAAAAGCAGCTGCAATTTGATAAAACGATTGTGCGTTTAATGATGCACCACCAACCAAAGCACCATTAATATCGGCACAAGCAGCAAATGCTGTCGCATTTTCAGGCTTAACACTGCCACCATATAAAATCGCAATTTTGGCGCCACATGGGGTTAATTGTAATAAGCCTGCACGAATTTTTTCATGCATAGATTGCGCATCTTGAGCCGAAGCTGTTTTACCAGTTCCAATCGCCCAAATTGGCTCATATGCAATAATGATCTGTGTTTCCCATTGCTTGGCTTCAACCGCCGCAGCAATATCACAAATTTGTTGCAAGACCACAGCTTCTGCCATGCCCTGCTCGCGTTGCTCCAAGCTTTCGCCCACGCAGTAAATCACAGTTAAGCCTGCTTTTAAAGCAAGTTTAAGTTTGTCTTTTAAAATTTGAGCATGATCGCCTAAAAGTTCACGACGCTCTGAATGACCAATCAAAACATATTGAATGCCATAATCTGCCAATAAATCGGCACTGATTTCACCTGTATAAGCGCCTGTTGCAGCAAAACGCGAGACATCTTGTGCAACAATCTCAATAGGTGAGGTACTGTCTTGTAAGGTATATTGTATTTCAGACAAGCCTATAGCAATAGGTGCAATCGCCAAACGGCATTGCGTTTGATGAATTGGCAGCTGTTGTAAAAGTTGTTTAAATTCTGTCGTCCATTGCTGGGACGTTGCCCGTGTTGGGTTCATTTTCCAATTACCAATCACCCAAGGCACAATTGTTGAACCCGACATACAATAAACCCCTTTATTTAAATGGGGTTATTTTACACAGTTTTTTTCATTTTGAGCTTTTTTTTGCTTTTTTATACAAATCCATGATGTGGCTGATCGATACGAGTTTTCATCGACAGCTGGATTTTTTCATCGAAACATTATGCTAAAGTAAAAAAACATGACTTTTATTGATGTTTTTTCTACATACAAACGTATAATTCAATCTATATCAAATAGATGATACGGCTAAATCAAGCGAAAATTATTTTATGGCTAATCTCTCTATAACACGCCTAACAGGCTTTACTCGACGCTTAGTCGATCAGGGGCAAATTTCCGAAGAGTCGATGCGACAGGCTTTGGAAGCAGCAGAAAAAAGTAAACAAGATATTGTTGCTTATCTTGTTGAACACTTAAATCTTTCTCCATTGGTAATTGCCGAAACAATTGCCAATGAATTTGGTTATCCATTATTTGATTTATCAGTTTATAACAAAGATCTGTTACCACAAGAAATTGTGAATGAAAAACATATTCTAAAACATCGCGTTGTCCCTATCTTTCAACGTGGACAAACGCTTTATATCGCCACCAGCAATCCAACCAATTTAGAAGCCATTGATGCCATTCGTTTCAATAGTCAGCTTAATCCGGAAATGGTGATTGTTGAATATCCTAAACTTGAAAAATTCATTGCAGATCACTTTAGCAGGGAAGAACAGTTTAACTTTGGCGATGAAGACCTCGATATTGATGTCGAAACTGCCCCTTCAGATGAAACACCTGAAGAAGATGTCAAAGAAGATGAAGCCCCAATTGTTAAATATGTCAATAAATTACTCATTGATGCCATTCGCATGGGAGCTTCCGACTTACATTTTGAGCCGTATGAAAAGACCTATCGCGTTCGCTATCGGGTTGATGGTGTCCTTCGACAAATCGCCACACCACCCTTGCAATTGGCCAATCGTTTAACTGCACGTATTAAAGTTATGTCACAAATGGACATTTCAGAAAAACGTCTGCCACAAGATGGTCGAATCAAGCTTAAAATTTCAAAAACAAAAGCAATTGATTTTCGTGTTAACTCACTTCCAACTTTATTTGGTGAAAAAATTGTACTGCGTATTCTAGATCCATCTAGTGCAATGCTTGGAATCGATGCTTTAGGTTATGAAGAAAAACAAAAAGCTTTATTTCTTGAAGCTTTACATCGTCCACAAGGCATGGTTTTAATTACAGGGCCAACAGGTTCAGGTAAAACGGTTTCTCTTTATACTGGCTTAAATATTTTAAATACGGAAGATTCAAATATTTCAACTGCCGAAGACCCAGTCGAAATTAACCTTGAAGGGATTAATCAGGTCAACGTCAATCCAAAAGTCGGACTCAGCTTTGCCACAGCCTTACGCTCTTTCTTGCGTCAAGACCCTGACATTATTATGGTCGGGGAGATTCGAGACTTAGAAACCGCAGAGATTGCGATTAAAGCCGCGCAAACGGGACACATGGTCCTTTCGACCCTCCACACCAATAGTGCCCCAGAGACCTTAACTCGTTTACGCAATATGGGCGTACCCTCATTTAATATTGCAACCTCAGTCAATTTGGTCATTGCACAACGTTTAGCGCGTCGCTTATGCCCACACTGTAAAACACCCGCAGACATTCCAAAATCAAGTCTTTTAGAGATGGGCTTTACCGAACAAGATCTGACGCATCCTGACTTTAAGGTTTATCAACCAGTGGGCTGCTCAGAATGTCGTGAAGGTTATAAAGGACGTGTCGGTGTGTATGAAGTCATGAAAATTACGCCCGAAATCTCTAAACTGATTATGGACGATGGTAATGCACTACAAATTGCAGAGACTTCCGCGGCACTGGGTTTTGCAAATTTACGTCGATCGGGGCTAAATAAAGTGATGCAAGGACTTACTTCTTTGCAAGAAATTAATCGCGTAACCAGTGATTAAATGAGTTAATTGGGGTAAGCATATTTTTACATCAACTGATGTAGTATGCTTTTTATACATATCCGTAAAAGCGCAAATATAAAAAGGATAGCATGATGGCAGTGAAGAAAGCACAGAGCATGCCGACATTTGCTTACTCTGGGGTAGACCGTAAAGGCTTAAAGGTAAAAGGGGAATTACCTGCACGCAATATGGCTTTGGCGAAAGTCACCCTACGTAAACAAGGCATTACCGTTAAAACAATGCGTGAAAAACGTAAGAATATTCTTGATGGTCTACTTAAGAAAAAAGTCGGCACACAAGATATTACCATTTTCACCCGACAACTTGCCACGATGATGAAGGCAGGTGTCCCTTTAGTGCAAAGCTTTGAAATTGTCGCAGAAGGCTTAGACAACCCTGCCATGCGTGATGTGGTACTGGGCATTAAAGCTGAAGTTGAAGGCGGTAATACCTTCACAGGAGCACTACGTAAATATCCACAATATTTTGATCGACTTTTTTGTTCATTGGTTGAATCTGGCGAACAATCGGGTTCATTAGAAACCATGCTTGATCGTGTCGCTATTTATAAAGAAAAGAGCGAGATTTTAAAGCAAAAAATTAAAAAAGCGATGAAATATCCAATTACGGTTGTTGTGGTTGCAATCGTTGTGACGATTATTTTGATGGTGAAAGTTGTTCCTGTATTCCAAGACCTGTTTAGTTCTTTTGGTGCACAGTTACCCGCGTTTACCCAAATGGTCGTCAATATGTCCAACTGGATGCAAAAATATTGGTACATGCTGATTATTGGGATTGTATTCACCATTGTTGCACTTCTTGAAACTAAAAAACGCAGTCCTAAATTTCGCGATTTCTTAGATAAGCTCGCACTTAAGCTTCCTATTTTTGGTGACCTCGTCTACAAATCAATTATTGCACGTTATAGCCGCACACTTGCAACAACCTTTGCCGCAGGTGTTCCACTTATCGATGCCCTTGAATCTACCGCAGGTGCAACCAATAATATCGTCTTTGAACGTGCAGTAATGAAAGTAAGAGATGATGTTTCTACAGGACAACAACTACAATTTGCCATGCGTGCAACAGAACGTTTTCCAGCAATGGCAATTCAAATGGTTGCGATTGGTGAAGAATCTGGTGCGCTCGACACCATGCTCGATAAAGTCGCCACGTATTATGAAAGTGAAGTGGACAATGCCGTAGATGGTTTAACTGCAATGATGGAACCACTGATTATGGCCATACTTGGGGTCTTGGTCGGTGGTTTGGTGATTGCGATGTATCTCCCAATTTTCCAAATGGGTTCGGTTGTTTAATGTCTGACTTAATTTTATTTTTAACCACAACCCCAATTGCACTGTATATAGTGATTGGGCTTTTGGGTCTGTGTGTTGGTAGCTTTCTGAATGTCGTGATTTATCGCACACCAAAAATGATGCAACAAGATTGGCAACAAGAATGCCAATTATTATTGCATCCTGAACAGCCCTTCATCGACCATCAAAAATTAAGTTTAAGTCAGCCCGCTTCGGCTTGCCCAAAATGCAAAAACTCGATTCGATGGTATCAAAACATTCCTGTAATCAGTTGGTTATTGCTTACAGGTAAATGTGCACACTGTAAAAATCCGATTAGCATCCGCTATCCATTAATTGAACTGTTAACCTGTCTGTGTTCAATTTTAATGGTGTATAAATTTGGGGCTACATGGCAAATGTTGGCAGGACTGGTGTTTAGCTGGATTCTAATCACGCTTACCTTTATCGATTTTGATACTCAACTTTTACCGGATCGGTTTACCTTTACCCTGCTAGGTATTGGGCTTGCAGTCAATAGCTTTTATCTATTTACCACACCGACACTTGCCATTTGGGGCAGCCTGATTGGATTTCTATGCTTGTGGGTGGTGTATATCATTTTTAAACTGATTACAGGTAAAGAAGGCATGGGCTATGGCGATTTTAAGCTATTGGCAGCCTTAGGTGCTTGGCTTGGCCCTATGCTATTACCGCTGATTATCCTACTTTCCTCTTTAGTCGGTGCAATTGTGGGCATTATTTTACTGAAAGTACGTAAAGAGAATCAGGCTTTTGCTTTTGGGCCTTACTTAGCGATTGCAGGTTGGATTGCATTTCTATGTGGCGATGCAATCATGAAAGTTTATTTAGGCAATTAAAATACATACAGGATCAGCAAATGCAACCCTATATTGTTGGCTTAACAGGCGGAATCGGCAGTGGTAAAACCATGGCAAGCCAATGGTTTGAAGCGCAAAATATTGATGTGGTCGATGCTGATCTTGTAGCACGAAAGGTTGTTAAAGCGGGGCAACCTGCTCTAACAATGATTAGTGAAACATTCGGTGATTGGGTTTTACTCAGCAATGGCGAGCTGAATCGCCGCGCCCTACGTGAATATATTTTTTCTCATCCTGAAGCCAAGCAGCAACTTGAGGCGATTACGCACCCACTTATTCGCAATGAGATAGAACAACAATTAGCAGCTGCAACAAGCCCTTACGTCCTACTGGTTTCACCCTTATTATTTGAAACCAAGCAAACTGAACTGACCCAACGTAATTTACTGATTGATACGCCAGAAGAGCTGCAATTACAACGTGCGAGTCAACGCGATCAACATGCCATACAACATATTCAAAATATCATTCAAGCACAAATGCCACGTCAACAAAAACAAGAATTGGCAGATGACATTGTACTCAATGATGGTGATTTAACCCACCTTTATGCACAATTACAAAGCTTACACTTGCAATACTTAGCCCTAGCAGAGACTAATTAGACAATCAGTTACGCTGCTGCTTTTGTTGCTCAAGTTGCGTACTCAGTGCATCTTGATGCTGCAACCAACGCCACGGTTGCAATGCACCAACTGCCATGCCTAACAATCCCATCACCACAGCGCCACTTAAAGGTTCATTAAGTAAAGGAACTGCAACCACTGCGGCAATAAATGGTGCAAGGGTAACAATACTGCCCGCTTTAAAGGCACCCAAACGCTCAATTGCAGCAATGTAACTTAAGGTCGCAATAATCACCACGAATACGCCATGAAAAATACCTTGAATAGCCAAATGCGTAAATGTTGCGTCATGTAAATGCTTAGGTAAAAACAACAGATAAATAGGCAAATAAATAATACTTGACCAAATTGCAACGCCACTCATGGCATGCCATGCCGAAAGCTTCCACTGCTTCAATAAAACAGTAAACGTTCCCCACCAAATTGCGGCAAGGAAAAATAAAGCATCGCCTAATCCAAACGCAACATGGGTTTGTTCATACATCAATACACTCATACCGATCAGAGCAAGTAGCATAATGACTAAACTCATCCAAATATGCTTATCGAAGGGTTGTTTAAATAAAATAAAGCCTGCAACTGCGGTACACAGTGGGATACAGCCATTCAAGAAAATTGCAGCATGCGCAGCAGGTACATAATAAAAGGCTGAATATACAGTTAAACAGTACGCGACTCCGCCAATTAATGCCAAAATAACAGGCTCTTTTTTCCATAAAAAGTGTGTTTCACGGCGCACTAGTAAAATAGGCATCAGAATTAAAAATGCAATGGTAAAACGCAGTGCTGCAATATCCCATGCGCTAATATGCCATGCTGCATTTAAACGTGACAAAATAGTAAAGCTACCCCAAATACACATGGTGATTAGCACAAATACATAGCCTTGCGTACGTGGAGTCATCTTGCACTACGTCCTCTAATTGATTTATTGCAACCATAAAAAATGCTGCGGCAATCTCCACAGCATTTTTGATTTTAATGGACTTGATCACGCTTTTTAAACTCAGATGATCCAAACAGCCCATTTTGCGCTAAATCAAATCACAAAAATAATTAATCGACCAAACGCTGACGGCATGCTTCATACAATGCCATACCTGTTGCCACACTTACATTCAAACTTTGTAAATCGCCTGACATTGGAATATAAACCGTTTGATCACATTGGCTTTGCGTGATTGGACGTAAGCCCGTATCTTCAGCACCCATCACGATAACCACTGCGCCGCTAAAATCACACTTTTGAATCGGTAAGGCTTTTTCATCTAGCATGGTACCAATCACACGGCAAAAATGCTCTTCTTTAATATGTGCCAAAGTCCGAGCTAAATTGGTGACTTGAATAAATGCTACTTTTTCTGCACCACCTGCTGCAACTTTACGCGCAGTTGGGGTCAAACTTGCCGAACGATCACGCGGTACAATCACGGCTTCTACGCCCATAGCTGCAGCTGTACGAATACATGCACCTAAGTTATGTGGATCAGTAACTTGGTCTAAAGCCAACAATAAGCTATTTGGATTTTTCTGTAATAATTGATCTAAATCTTTTTCGTTTAATACGGGGTGTGGACGAACTGCTGCTACCACACCTTGATGATACGGCAAGCCTGCAAGCTTTTCTAAGCTGTCACGACTGGCTTGTTGCACGCTAATTCCAAAGGGTTCCGCCAATGCTAAAATGCGCTGTAAACGTTGATCGTCACGCCCTTTTAAGGTGAATAAAGTCAAAACTCGTTCTGGCTCGAGCTCTAATAGAGATTCTACAGAATGTACACCATAATAATATTCTGGTTTTGCCATGAACAATTCACCTCAAATGTTACATCATCAACAAAAAGAAAAATCCTGCAAAGTCAACTTTACAGGATTGAATAGCAGCTTAGTTTAACGGATTTTTACAGGCTTTGCTTAACCTTCTAAATGACAAACGTAATCGAGTACATCGTCGGTTTCAATTTTAAAACGGCTATTGCCTGGTACAAAGAACGATTGACCTGCACGGAACAATTCACTTTCTTCGCTATCGGCAATTTTAACGCGACATTCACCCGAAATAATCTCCATACGTTCAGGCACATGCGTTTCAAATGTTAATGCTTCTGCTGTTGGAAGAATTACCCCTAAAGTTTTTTTTGTGCCATCTTCGAACTGTACAGTATGGCTAATACATGCGCCACCAAAGTAAACATTCGATTTTTTAAGTACTGAAACATGATCAAATTGAACTGACATGCGGATCTCCAAATCATGCGCATTTATAGAAATAATCAACGTAGTGTAATCAGGCTTTTCAAAGGAATCAATCACCAGATTGAATCTAAATTACCAGCAATTTTTATACCGAAAAACACGCTCAAAATCACCAACAAGGTATGACAAATTTTTCACGCGATTTCAATAATCGATTGAATCACCTCAATTGCAGCTTTGTGAGTGAACAGCAGTAACCCGCAGAATTACTCGCTCATCTTGCTACAAAATAGCCATTCTAAAAAAAGCCAGTTGTGTATAATCATTTCAAAATATAAGATCGCGATGACGCTTTTAGACATATTGAAGGTCATTGAACCTTTTTAGGATGCGTAATTTATGCTGACTCATTTAACGCTGATTAATTTTGCCTTAGCCGACCACTTAGCACTTGATATTGAAACAGGTTTTAATGTGCTTACTGGTGAAACAGGAGCAGGAAAATCACTATTGCTTGACGCACTTTCTGCATGTTTAGGTGAACGTACCGACAGCCATAGCGTACGTTTTGGTAGCGACAAAGCCGATGTAACGGCGGTATTTAATTATCAGCCTGAATCATTAGAGGCAAAGTGGCTTGAGCAGCATGAACTGGCAGATGAATCGGGTGAAATTCACTTACGCCGCGTTATTTTTGCTACAGGTCGTAGCAAAGCGTGGATTAATGGTCGCCCTAGCAGCCTTGCCGAGCTTAAAGATTTAGGCCGTTTTTTGGTGCAACTGTATAGTCAGCATAGCCAACAACAATTGCTCGAACCACCCTATCCAAAGCAATGGCTTGACCGTTACAGCAGTTTTGAAGCACCTGCCCAAAAAGTCCGTGATGCCTATGCCACTTGGCAAAAATCCATTCGCCAGCACGAACAAGCACTTTTAGCACAAAGTACCCGTTTGCAAAGAATTCAAACCCTTGAACAACAACTCGAAGAAGTTGAAGAAATTATTGTATGTAATTATGCCGAAATTGAGCAAGAATTTGACCGTTTAAGCCATCATGAACACATCATGCAAGACTGTGCATATAGCTTAAATGTGCTAGATGAAGCCGAACAAAATATTAGCCAAGAAATTTCAGGACTCGTACGCCGCCTTGAGGGTCATACAGGTCGTAGTGAGCAACTCGCCAGTATTTATCAGGCACTGATGAATGCCCAAAGTGAAGTCGATGATGCCACGGCCCATTTACGCCAGTTTATTGACAAACAAAGCTTTGACCCCGAACGCATGGAACAACTCAATCAAGATTTAGAAATGTTTCATCGTCTGGCACGTAAATATCGCACCCAACCAGAGCAGCTCAAACAAGAATACGAAACTTGGCAACATGAATTGCTACAGTTACAACAACTTGAAGACCCTGAAACTTTAGCCGAACAAGTGCAGCACAACGAACAAATGTTTTTAGAACATGCACAAACGCTTGATCAATTACGCAAGCACGCTGCAACGCCATTGGCACAGCAATTGACCGAACAAGTCAAACCGCTTGCTTTACCTGAAGCGTTGTTTGAGTTTAAATTTGATCCTTTAGAACACCCAACTGCCGAAGGTCTAAGTTCAATTCAACTGCTATTTACCGCCAATAAAGGTATTCCTGCACAGCCTTTGGCACGGGTTGCTTCAGGTGGTGAATTGTCACGGATTGCTTTGGTGATGCAAGTCATGAATGCAGAAAAAACCGACGCCGAAGTTTTGGTTTTTGATGAAATTGATGTGGGGATTAGTGGTGGTACTGCCGAAATTGTTGGACGCTTGCTCTCAGGACTTGCCAAACATGTGCAAATTTTATGTATTACACATCAAGCCCAAGTTGCAGCCTATTCCGACCAACATTTATTAGTAAAAAAACAACAAAGTGACCCTGCAAGTAGCACCATTTTTGCATTAAATGAAACGCAACGCATTGATGAATTAGCCCGTATGACTGGTGGTGTTGAAATTAATGAAACAACCTTACAACATGCCACCCAATTGCGGCAGCTTAAATTCCAAAATAGCGTAAAAGCTTAAGCCTTTTACAATTCACAAGCTAAATTGCGAAGAAATTTCAGCCAATGTTGCAAAAAAACATTGGCGAAATCAATTTGGTCTTGTATGTTGAAAATATTGACATAATTTATTTAAATTTTAAGGAGACCTGCCTAGGTGCCTAAACAATTTCTCACGCATCGCTGTTTGATTGCCCCACCCACTCTATCGGATGACTTTTTTGCCAATACAGTCATTTATTTGGCTCGGCATGACGTAGAGGGTGCTCAAGGGATTATCATTAATCGCCCCACCGAGATTCAGGTCAAAGAACTGTTAAATGATTTAGATATCGATGCCGACCACGTACAACCGCATGCAGTTTTACAAGGTGGGCCACTCCGCCCCGAAGCAGGCTTTGTGTTGCATACAGGACAACCCGTGTGGCATTCCTCTATTGCGATCGGTGAAAACCTGTGCATTACCACCAGTAAAGATATTTTAGATGCAATTGCGCACAACGAAGGCGTTGGGCGTTATCAAATTGCGCTAGGTTATGCCAGTTGGGAAAAAAATCAGCTTGAACAAGAAATTGCCAATGGCGACTGGCTCATTTGCGATGTGGATATGGATCTAGTCTTTAATTTACCCTACCAAGACCGATGGGACGCTGCCTATAAAAAAATAGGCATTGATCGTTCATGGTTAGCTTCAGAGATTGGCCATGCCTGACTTAACCACCTCCAAAATGATTATGGCCTTTGATTTTGGCACACAAAAAATGGGCATTGCCGTTGGACAAAGTGCCATTAGTTCAAGCAATCCCTTAGCCCTTTTTCCAATGAAAGATGGTATTCCAGATTGGACAGCCTTGCTGAAAATTGTGCAACAATGGCAACCCCAATTGTTCTTAGTCGGCTTGCCCTTAAATATGGATGATTCTGAGTCTGAACTTTCTACTCGGGCGCGAAAATTTGCACGGCGCCTGCGTCATCAAACCAATATTGAAACATTCATGGTCGATGAACGCCTCACAACCCGTGAAGCACGTGAAGAACTACAGGCATTCCAGCGCAAGGGTCAGGCCAAACGTTTAGCAGCAGATAGTCTTGCGGCTAAACTGATGATTGAAAGTTGGTATTACGACCCACAAGGGATTCAACCCTAAAGCAGAAAATAGGCAAAAATTTTGCCTATTTTTTTTCATTTGATGTCGTTGGTAAAATATGTACCGTTGCAGTACGCCCTGCCACAAATGCCAGCTGATTTTTTGGCATTTCATCTAAAACCAATTTCACAGGTACGCGCTGCGCTAAACGCACCCACGTAAAAGTGGGGTTCACATTGGCCAATAAGCTGCCACTCGTTGAGCGTTCACGGTCGTCAATTCCCGAGGCAATGCCTTGCACATGGGCTTTAATTTTTTGTGAATCTCCCATCAATTGTACGCTAGCTTTATCACCCAAATGAATTTTGTCTAATTTAGTTTCTTCAAAATAACCCACCACATACAATTGGCTACGGTCAAGCAATGCTGCAACGTTATCGCCAACTTTAATATAACTGCCACTACGCAAGCTAAAGTTCACCAATGTACCATCGGCAGGCGCCACAACGTCGGCACGTTGTAAATTCAATTGAGCTAAATCTAAATTACTTTGTGCAACTTCCACAGCCGCTTGTTGCTGTTTAATGGTGGCTTTGGCTTGTTCAATACTGGCTTGTAATTGCCCTAAATCTGCATGCGATTGGTCGCGGGTGGCAAACATTTGGTCTTGCTCTTGTTTAGAAATAGCGCCATCCATTAAGTTGTTATAACGATTGGCATTTTTTTCGGCCAATTGAGTGGTGGTTTGACCTTTGACTAAATTCGCTTTGGCTTGTAGCAAACTTGCTTCGGCCTGTGCTAAGCCTGCATGGGCTTTCGCCACATTGGCTTTAGCATCTTCAACGTCTAATTTTTGCCGTGCAATATCAATTCGAAATAACGGCTGCCCTTTTTTCACTGTTTGATTGTCTTGTACCAAAACTTCAGCTACCAAACCCGAGACATCTGACGATACTTGAATAACATCACCACGGACACGGCCATCACGCGTCCACGGCTCGGCATTGTAATAATTCCACAAATGTACCACGGTGTAGACGGCAAGCAGAAGCATCAGCAACGTCACAACAGGTCGCACGACTTTACGCAGGTCAAACGAATTCATTCTTTCTCAATCCTCATTGATTTTAGCCAAGCCGTATTAAGACGAGCATGCAACAAATATTCCGTGGATGCCAAATAAACACACCACATAAAAACTCAAATTAAAAATACCTGCAAAGCCAATCCAACCTTTGGCAATCAACAGATCTGTCCATCGACTCAACACATAAAAAACGATATACGCCAAAATCGCCTGAACTAAAAAACTCGGCACATAAACACCATACACATTAAATTCGCCCATGCTTATGCTCCTTTATGTTGAATGGTTAGAATCGGTGTGGTCTGATGGAAAATGCTGTTTTGAATGTTATTCAGACTCATCATGACCCGCGCTGAAATATCGACAACAGGTTCTTGCTGTGCAAGCCTTGCAAGCTGTTGGAACTCAGTAAAAATTGCGTCATTTGATGATGCTACAAATGTGACTTGTTTTTCTTGTTCACGAAATGTGTCATCTAAGTGTGCAAGCACCACATATAATTGCTGTTTTAGTGCAGCTGATATTTCTGGCTGTGCTGCCAGTTCATGCAAACGGACTAAATCCACCACTGCACTGGTTTCAATTAAAGCCAAATTCATGGTTTTTCTAAGGGTATCAGATTGCACCAACTTGGTATTTAACACACCAATTCGGTCAAGCATACTGCGTAAATGAATTCTAAAACTGGCCCCATACGACAAAGACAATGCTTCACGCATCGCTTTATAATGGGCAGATAACAAACGTGAGGCGCTTTCCTCAGGTGAAATTGCACGAATAAAATATAAGGCAATCACTGCAATCATTGGCCCTAAAATACTGGCAAAACAAGCATCAAATAAAGTAATCGCATCGGTCTTATAATGGTTTTGTAAATTCAAGCTCATAATAAAAGACACCATGGTTGGCAGTGCTAAGCCATTTAATGGTGGATGTGGATAGAGCATGACCACAAAAATTAAGCAGGGTGCTAAGACCAACGCCAATTGCCAAAATTCTTTGACTTCAGGCATGATGCCGAAAACATAAATAATCACCAAGACACTGGCGTAAAAACTACCCCGAATAAATAACTTTAATGCAGGCACAGGATTATCTAGCGCCGTTAAAATACAAGCGGATACGGCCGTCAGCTGAGCCATCATATACCCTGCACGCCAACCGCTATAAATCCAAATTGAAAATGCCACAATAATTGCAACTGCTGCGGCAACTGAACTGCGCAGAGCCATCCCGTGGTCACGATGCAAACTCGGATATTTCGTGGTTAACGGCGCAATCGTAGCAGGAATATTTTTGTCGCCCTTTTGAATGAGCTGCCACAATAATTTCACGGTAATGACATTTTGAATGAAATGCCGAATATCCATTTTTAAGCTGTCTAAAAGAATGTTTTGTTCAGGCGTAACATGTTGCTGTAATTGTGCAAAATCTACATGAAATTCGGCAGGCAATTGTTGAATGTCTTGGGTGTGCAGCGGCTGTTGCTGCTGCAAAAATGCCATCACATGTTCAGAAATCAAAGCCAAATCATGACGGTTTTTTAGTCCTAACTCATCTAACTGTGCAACGCGTTCCGACATGGCCGTTAAATTGGCAATCACCATACTCAGTTGATGTAATAACTCCTGTAAAGGTTTGGTCATTCCGCGTAGTTCAGCTTTTTCATACCTTAAATGAACTGCCAAAGCATGAATATCAGCAATATCACGGGTAATCATTCCCAATAAATGAACATAATCTTGGTCGGGTTTAGTACTGGTCAAAATTTGTTGGAAAATGTCACGCGTGTCATCTAATACTTTAGCAACTCGCTGCTGAATGGCAGGGCCTAAATGCAGCGGTAAAATGGTGGCAAAGACCACCGAGGTACACACTACAGCCAGCGAAATTTCGAGCACACGCCCAAGTGCCATATCAAACACACTAATCGTGTCAATATTGGTGACCGCATTCGCTACAATCATAGCTGTGGTGTACCCTGCCAACATGAATACATAACTACGTGGGGTACGGTCTAGCAATGAAATATATAAACAAAAACCTACCCACAGGGCTAAAACACAACTAAATAAGAAAGGCGTATCAATTAAAACTGGCGTTAATAAAATCGCTACAATCGCTCCAACTGCTGTACCAAATAACCGATAAATCGCTTTCGATGCCACCATGCCTGAATAAGGACTGACAACAATAAATACTGTACCAATCGCCCACATCGGATACGCTAAATCGAGCGAAAAGGCGATATATAACGCCAACATCGCTGCAATAAATGCTTTTACGGCAAAAATATAATCCATTTTTGACGGTCGAAAAGCCAATAGCTGTTTATGGAGCAACATATACAGTTCTCTAGTCAGATAACATCAGTAAAAATCATCTTATTTGTGTTTAACAAGCAACTGCTGACAACGCCACAGACATCACTTTGGATGACCGAGCCTATACACAGCCAATCACAGCAGACAGAGCAACAACAATGAAAATAAGACAAGCGAATAAAAAGTCAGCCTTATAAGGGGGTGTATTAAACCTTTTATTGATTTTTTAGCAGAAAAAACAACGAGAGATAGACAATTACACAACAACCGCTTTAAACGAAATAACTTCTTTATTCGATATTAGGTTTGGCAATTTTTTCAAAAAAAACCAATATCGTCAACAAAAATATCCTTATTTGATAATTTATAAGATTTAAGTTACATTTTTATCTGTGCCAAGATATGTTAAAACAGCATTTATATCTAATGTTGCACTTGATGCCTTTGTTGCGGGAATGAAATTGAATTATGGCAATCACAAGTTTTGGGAAAATTTTAACCGTTCTTGACTTATTTTCGGTCACCCGTCCTGTCATTGATGTCGATACTATTAGCCATGAGTTAAGTATTTCTCGACCAACCAGTTATCGTTATTTAAAAGAGTTGGTTTCTGCCGATTTATTACAACGCATGAGTGGTACCTCAGGTGATTACACGCTTGGGCCCAAAATTGCTGTTTTAGATTATATTTCTCGTACCACTGAACCTCTGGTACAAGTCAGTATTCCCTTTATTAAAGATGCAGTGGAACGCACAGAAATGAGCTGTTTACTGACCTTTTTGAATCATGATTATTGTATTGATTTGCATCACGAATCATTTCGTGGGCAATTATTGATGTCTTATGGTCGTGGTAACCCTCGCCCCGTATACTTAGGTTCATCCCCGAAAGTAATTGTGGCACATTTAAATAAGCAAGGCTTGCATTGCTATTATCAAAAATATGCACAACAATTAGCAGACAGTGGTTTTGCAAGCAACGAGGCTGAATTTATTCAGCACATGAAAAAAATTAAAAAACAGGGCTATTATTTTTCACACGGCGAGGTCAATCCCATTTACTCAAGCCTATCGGTTCCAATTCAATATTCCAACAAAATTGCCCCAATGGCACTGACCATTGTCGGTTCTAAAAATCGCTTCGAATACATGAATAGTGAAAAGCTCATTCAAACGTTACAATCACATGCACAAGAAATCGTCGCGAAGTATCATAATTTGGCAGAGTTGGTCGAGTCATCGCATCCGCAAAATGAAGCCATTTAACGTATTTACGCCTTACTCGTTTATCGAGCAAGGCGTAAGAAATAACTAAAGGTTAAAGATGCTGTTACATCTTCTTAAACAGATACAATTGAAAACTTGCCGTCACGTCAAGCTGAGCCAGTTGCTCTAATGCCTGACGTTTTTCAGGTTTAGCTTTATACGCATAAGGCGTCATGGCCAATAAATTTTGGATATCTTGCTGTTGCAAGACCAATGGCGCATCCACAACTTTAGATTCGAGCAGTTCAAATGCATCGCTTAATTGAGCCACAAACTTTTCAGGCTCATGCGGACGCACTTCATCAAACAATTGCTCACGCAGTGCATATAAATGCTGCGGTGCAGGCGTTACCACCAAGCACAAACCATTTTGCTTTAAGACACGTAAAATTTCTGGTTTTGGAATCGGGCTAAATAAACTGGTGCAGATTTCCATCGACTGATCTAAAACAGGTAAAACTGCACCTGTACCCACCACCCATGTCACTTCAGGATTGGTTTTCGCTGCATGTTGCACTGCCGACTTTGCAATATCGACACCAATACAATCGACAACATGGGCTTGCATGGCTTGGATGTAATAGCCTTCGCCACAGCCAATATCTAACAAGGTTTTAGGTTGGTATTGCTGTAATAAAGCCTCAACGGCCTGACGCAAGGGTGCATAAAATCCACCCGACAAAAAGGCACGCCGTGCAGCAACAGACTCAGGCGTGTCACCTGGTTGTTTGCTATGCTTATGTTGCACCACATGCAAATTAACATAACCTTGTTTGGCCAAATCGAAGCTATGCCCTTGTTGGCAACGCCACGTCCGTGCGTTCAATTCTAGCTGTTCCCGACACACAGGACACATTAACCATTGCATGTTTTACTCTCTCATTTTTACCCAATAAAAAAAGCTGGCACAGTGCCAGCTTTAATATTGCTTTCTGACTTAACGCAATTTTAGCGTCATTAAGCCCAAAACCACTAGAATAATTGTAATAATCCAAAAGCGAATCACCACTTGGGTTTCTTTCCAGCCTTGTTTTTCGTAATGATGATGCAATGGCGCCATTAAAAATACGCGCTTATTACGCATACGTAATGAACCAATTTGTAAGAATACCGAAATAGCTTCCATTACAAAAACACCACCCATAATCGCAAAAACGATTTCCTGACGGACCATCACTGCAATCGTGCCAAGCATTGCACCTAACGACAATGCACCAACATCACCCATAAAAATTTGAGCAGGATGCGCGTTGTACCATAAGAAGGCTAAACCCGCACCGACCATTGCCGAACAAATCACAATCAGTTCAGATGAATATTTGATATAAGGAATATGCAGATAGTTAGCAAAACGAATATCCCCCGACAAATAAGCAAACACACCCAAACCTGTTGCAACCAACACCACAGGCATAATCGCCAAGCCATCTAAACCATCGGTTAAGTTCACCGCATTGGATGCGCCATTAATCACCAAATAAGTAAAGGCCAAGAAAGCTAAACCTAAAGGTACCGCCGAAAATGGCACACTCCAGTTTTTAAAGAATGGAATGAGCAAATCAAGCATATTATGGGTATAAACAGGATTTGGTTGATGCGTTGCAATGAGGTACAAACTGATACCAGCACCTAAAGAACCAACCGATGTCCAAAAGAATTTTTTGCGTGCAGGTAAACCTGCATTGTCTTTATAACGGATTTTAATCCAGTCATCCGCCCAGCCCACTGCACCAAAAATCACCATGACGCCAAGCACAATCCAGACATAAGGGTTGGATAAGTCAGCCCATAGTAAGGTACTAATACCAATCGACATGAGGACTAAAATCCCCCCCATAGTTGGTGTACCCATTTTTTTTGCGTGGTTTTCAGGTGCAAAGGAACTCACCGCTTGCCCATATTTAAGCGCACGGAGTTTACGAATCATCACTGGGCCAAGTGCTAAACCAATCCCTAAAGAGGTCAAAACACTGAGCAAAGCACGTAATGTTAAATAGCGAACAACATTAAAAGAACTGTCGTAGCCTGCCAAATGTTGAAATAACCATAACAGCATTTAAAGTTTCTCCATCACATCAGCCATCAGCGTTTCCATGTGCGTATAACGCGAGCCTTTAAATAAAAAACTCATCGGCTGATTTTGATGTTGTTGAATTAAATCGAGTAAAAAAGGAAGTGTTTCTGCTTGGGTCGAAAATGCATGCACATGTTGCGCATGTTCTGCCCCCGCAGCAGTATCTTGTGCGAATTCACCCACAGCAATGACATAATCGAGCGGCAATTGGGCAAGGTCATGTCCAAGTGCGGCATGTTCATCTCGGCTACTCTCGCCAAGCTCACCAATATCGCCCATCAACATCACTTTAACACCCTGTTGCTGTAGCAAAACCTCTGCTGCGGCACGCATAGAAGATGGATTGGCATTATAGGTATCATCAATCAATGTGTATTGCTGATGTTGAATAAAATTCAAGCGCCCTTTCGCACCTTTAGCCTGTGCCAAACCCAATACTATATCGGCTAAGTCAATGCCAATTGCCAATGCAAATGCGCTAGCCGCTAAGGCATTTTCAACATTGTGCGCGCCTGCAAAAGGCAAATCAATATCCACAGTACCTTGTGGTGTATGCATTTTAAAGGTGGATGACTGGGCACCAAGCTGAATTTCAGTTGCATAAATATCGCCACCATCACCAAAACTTAGCTGCTGATGTGCTGCGGCATTTTGTTGAATTGTCGCAAAAAAGTCATCTGCGGCAGGGACAATGGCTGTGCCTTTTGCTTGAATATGCGCGTAAATTTCAGATTTTGCCTGACAAATTTTTTCACGCCCACCAAACTCACCTAAATGTGCCGTCCCAATATTTAAAATACCCGCCACTTCAGGTGCAACTAGATTTGAGGTGTAGTCAATTTCACCAATATGGCTTGCACCCAATTCCATCACGGCATATTGATGTTCTGGGCGTAACTCCAATAACATCATGGGGACGCCTAAGTCATTATTTAGGTTACCACGGGTAATTAAAGTAGGGGCAAGCCGTGCCAAAATACTGCCAAGCATTTCTTTTGTCGTGGTTTTGCCACTGCTGCCCGTCAGTGCAATAACTTTTAAATGTGGATATTGCTGACGGCGAAATTGCCCTAAATGCCCAAGTGCCAAACGGGTGTCTGGCACTACCAATTGAGCTAAATCTAATTCAGGAAGAGGTGAACTTACAATTGCCACTTGGCAACCTTGTGCCTGAACCTGCGTCATAAAAGTATGTGCATCGAACCGTTCGCCTTTTAGGGCTAAAAAAGCATCCCCCATTTCGGCATGACGTGAATCGGTTAAAATACGTTTAATATCGCCTTGTGGCACACGCCCTTGATACCATACGCCTTGGGTGGCTTGTTGTAATTCGGCAACCGTCCATGCAATCAACGGCGCAGTACTTGTTGTTGATGTATGCATAAGTTAATTTTCCAAAGCAGAATATGCGGTAATTTCACCTTGATGATGAATAGCGGCTTCAACTTCTACCACATCGTCAAACCAATGGCGGACACCTTCAATTTCTTGATAGTTCTCGTGACCTTTGCCCGCAATCACCACAATATCACCCGCTTGTGCATGCTGCACCGCATAACGAATGGCCTCACGGCGATCATGAATTTCATGCACTTCATGTGCAGCAAACTCAATATCTTGCTTCATATCGGCAAAAATCTGCTCAGGATTTTCCGTACGTGGATTATCCGAAGTCAAAATAACAGGATTGGCATGAGCTAAAGCCGCTTGGGTCATCAGTGGTCGTTTGCCACGGTCACGGTCGCCACCACAGCCAAATACCGCCCATAAACGATGCGCGACATGACGCTGCAAACTAGTCAATACTTGAATTAAAGCATCGGGTGTATGAGCATAGTCAACCACAAAAAGTGCCCGATCATTGCGTAATACTTGCATCCGCCCCGGTGCACCTTTTAAATTTGGTACGCTCTGAATAATCGTGGCTAAATCAAAACCTGCGGCAAATACGGCAATTAAACTGGCCAGTACATTTTCTACATTAAAGTGCCCAAGCAATGAGCTATTTACTGCAAAAATGCCTTGCGAACTATGTAATTTAAAACTCGCACCTTGCAAACTAAAGCTTAGCTCGGTTACGTAAAAGTCAGCCTTGGTATTCTTTAACGAATAGGTAAAAATTTTCGGCTGTGCTGAGTTTTGCTGTGCAGCATTCAGCATCACCTCAGCATAATCATCATCTAAATTAATGATCGCAGCTTTTAAGCCTTCAAAGGCAAATAACTGCGCCTTGGCTTCAGCATACGCTTCAATCGTTTTGTGATAGTCCAAATGGTCACGGCTCAAATTGCTATACACCGCAATTTCAATATGGCAACCCTTTAAACGCCCTTGCTCTAAACCGTGTGAACTGGCCTCTAAGGCTGCAAATTGTGCACCTTGTAAGGCGTAGCCATGTAACGCATTTTGCAGTTGAATCGCATCTAAGGTGGTATGCGTAGAGGCCTCTAAATGGGGTAAAATCCCATTTCCTGTTGTGCCCATTACCGCACAAGGCTTGCCTTGAAAACTCACCAACTCAGCAATTAAACGTGAAATGGTGGTTTTACCATTCGTGCCCGTCACTGCAAATAATCTTGTCGCCTCAACAGGTTGGGACAATTCTAAATAGCGTTTTTGCCACAACCCCATGGTCTTGCGCACTTGTGGAAAAACCCAACAGTTATCTACAGCTAACGCTTCTTCTGCAATAATGCCAATAGCCCCATTTGCTAAAGCAGTTTGTGCAAAAGCCAAAGTTTTTTCAGGTTGGCTATAACTGGTCAATGCAATAAAAACTTGCCCTTGTTGCACTTTACGGCTGTCTAAACAAAAGCCATGAAAGGGTTGCGCCATCCATGCAGGCAAGTCCGCTAAATCTAAAATGTGTTGTAAAAAAATATTCATTAGTCGTCTTCTCCCCCTGCTGTGACTTTATTGACGCTCAGTGGTTTATCTAAAGGCACATCTAACAAGCGCAGTGACTCTTGCATGATTCTTGAGAATACAGGTGCAGAAACTGTACCGCCATAATATGAACCACGCGGGTTTTCAACCACAACCACCATTGCAATACGAGGGTTACTTACAGGTGCAACACCTGCAAAGAGCGCCCGATATTCGGTTTTAGAATAACCACGGCGGTCGGCATTTAGTTTATGTGCCGTACCTGTTTTCCCTGCCACACGATAACCCGGAATTTGCGCTTGAATTGCAGTTCCCCCTGGTAACGTGACTTGCTCCATCATCAATAACACTTGGTCGGCAATTTTAGGGTCTAGCACCTGTTTGCCTTTTTCAGGTTGATTTACTTTATATAAAGACAATGGCATTTCCATACCATGATTGGCCAACATGGCATAGCCTTGTGCTAACTGTAATACCGTTGCATTTAAGCCATAGCCATATGCCATAGTTCCAATTTCTGACACACCCCAGTATTTTGGTGGCAAAATTAAACCCGCACTTTCACCAGGGAAATGCACCGCAGAACGCTGACTAAATCCAACCCGTTTAAAGAAGCTTGGAATAGTTGGTTTAGGTAAAGACAAAGCAATTTTTGCAGCACCCACGTTAGACGATTTAATAATTACACCAGCCAAAGTCAATTGACCATGGTCATGGGTATCTCGAATTAAATGCCCGCCAATCACCATTGAACCCGGCGAGGTATTAATCACGGTATTGGTTGTATATTTACCACTTTCAAGCGCTGCTGCAATGGTAAAAGGCTTCATGGTCGAACCCGGTTCAAACATATCAATTGCACCACGGTTACGCATGGCATCTTTATTACTCAAACTGGCTTTATCATTTGGATTATATGAAGGCCAACTGCCCATCGCTAAAATTTCGCCAGTTTTTACATCGACTGCAATTGCGGTTGCAGAGCGCGCATTGTTGGCAACCCCTGCCGCAGTCAACTCACGATACATAATGTATTGCAAACGTGAGTCGATACTTAAAGTGAAATTTTCACCTGCTTGTACAGGTTTAATCACATCCGGATCTTTCACCCGATTGCCTGATTTATCCCGAATATTGGTTTGTAAGCCATCTACCCCATTTAAAGCCTTATTCAGCTTCATTTCCAAACCTTCAACCCCAATGCCATCATTATTGGTCAGTCCAACAATTTGTGCATTCGGCTGTGGCTGCGGATAATAACGTTTATACGATTTTTCAGTATAAACACCTTGGAAATTACGCTCTAAAATAAGATCGGCTTGCTGAGGTGGTACTTCAGTTTTTAAGACCAAATAGCGTGAACGTGGATGCGCCTGCATTTGTTTTTTCAACAGGTTCGGATCCATGCCCACCAAACTGGCAAGCTCATCTAAATTAAAGTCTTTATCGGGCAACTTTTGTTTTGGCTTACGACGTTCACCGGGTTTAAGCGGCGCTGTCATTTCATCATAAAGGTTTTTATTTTCGAAATAATCACGTGGATCCATCACAATTTTCATAATTGGAGTACTGATTGCCAAAGGCACTCCATTACGGTCAGTGATCATGCCACGCATCGCTTTAATTTTTTCATCACGTAAAATTAAAGCATTGGCTTTGCTTTGTAAGAAATCTTTATTAATCACTTGCACATAGAATGCACGGAAAATTAACGTCACAAAACAGACAATAACGATTGTCCACAATAAGGTGTAGCGCCATTGATCAAAACTGATTTCATTTTTTTGGGTGACAGCAGCAACACGCGGCTTTGCTTTACGGGGTTGATTCATTCGTTTTTCAGCCATGATACAACCTTACTTATTTTTGTCGGATGCAGGAAGAGAAATAACCACCGTTGCAGAGGCAGGCGGTGAATACATGCGAAGTTGGGTCACTGCTCGAGTACCAATTTGGGCAGTTGCACCAAAGGTTTGCTGCTCAATCAGCAAGCGTCCCCATTCTGCATTTAAATCGTCCTGATCGCGCAAATAACTGTTCATTTGACGATAATCATGCCGATATTCAAATACCTCAAACACCACCATCATTGCGCTGATAAACACCAGTAAAATCAGCACCGCATAAGTCACCCATTTTTGAATAGGCTTACGAATAGATTCGGTTTTCTCTGCAACTTCTGCAATCACTTCTGTTTTCATTATGTGCCTTTAATGACTTAAACGCGCTGCAACTCTTAACCATGCACTACGAGAGCGTGGATTGTCTTTCACTTCTTGTTCGCTGGCTTTAACCCGTGAGATTTTCTTCAAACGGCGAGTATCTTCTTGTTGTTGTGGCATACCCCAACCATTGTCTTCAGCCAAAGAAGACTCTTTTTGAATAAACTGTTTAATTAAACGATCTTCTAAAGAATGAAAACTAATCACCGCCAAACGTCCGTCTGTTTTTAACAAATCGACCGATTGCGGTAAGAAATGCTCAACGTCTTCTAACTCTTTATTAATCGCAATTCGAATGGCTTGGAAAGTTCGGGTGGCCGCGTGCTTATTTTTTTCCCATTTTGGATGGGCAACTTTCACCACCTCAGCCAATTCGGCAGTTGTGGTCATTAAGCCTGCATTTTTAATGGCACGGGCAATACGGCGACTATAGCGTTCTTCGCCGTACTGAAAAATAACATTGGCCAGTTGTTCTTCTTCAATTTCCATCAACCATTCACTCGCGGTTTGACCTTGAGAGTTGTCCATGCGCATATCGAGTGGGCCTGCTTTCATGAAGCTAAAACCACGCTCAGCCTGATCTAATTGCGGTGATGACACGCCAAGGTCTGCCATAATACCATCGACTTCGGTGATGCCACGCGCATTTAACTCTTGCGTAATATCTGCAAAACTAGCATGGATGATATGAAAACGTGGATCTTGCTGCGCTAATTCTGCCGCAACTGCTAAGGCTTGTGGGTCTTTATCAAACGCATAGACCTGACTATTGGCATCTAATTTTGACAACAATAAACGACTATGCCCACCTCGACCAAAGGTGGCATCGACATAAATTCCTGTATGCCGATCTGCGAGTAACGCATCTATAGTTTCATGAAGCAATACAGAAATATGGGACATAAAATAGCAAGATCATAATTAAAAATGTAATTGCATATTATCCCTGTGTTTACTCGAACTTCCAAACGTCTTTTTGTACGTAATTATTACTTTATGATTGTTATTTCCAATTTTTTATTCAATTTTCAACATTTTAGGGAATAGGCAGCACCTTTGCCCCCTATTCTCTACTTTCAAACTTCAAATACACATCACTATTGACTATAAATTTGGTCAAAAACACCGCCATTGGCAAAATGAATTTTCTGTGCTTTTTTCCAACCACCAAAGACTTGATCGATTGTGAACAATTGAATTTTAGGAAACTTGGCGGCATATTGTTGCGCCACTTGTGCATTGCGTGGTCTAAAATTATATTTCGCCGCCAAGTTTTGACCAATCGGTGAATAAAGAAAATTTAAATAACCTTTCGCAAGATTGCGATTTCCATCTTTATCAACGGTTTTATCTACAATAGCAACGGATGGTTCAGCTAAAATTGACACCGACGGATAAACAATTTGAAATTTATCTTTACCCAAAGTATTTTGCGCCAATAATGCTTCATTTTCCCATGTCAGCAAGACATCTCCAATCCCACGCTCGGCAAAAGTGGTGAGAGAACCACGTGCGCCCGAATCAAGCACCTTCACATTATGATAAAGCCTCGATACCAAATCACGTGCTTTCGTGTCATTGCCACCCGGCTGTTTTAATGCATAACCCCATGCTGCCAAATAAATCCAACGTGGTGCACCACCTGTTTTGGGGTTAGGTGTAATAATCTCCACTCCAGATTTGGTCAAATCATTCCAATCCTTAATCTGTTTTGGATTCCCTTTTCGTACCAAAAACACCACTGTAGACGTATACGGTGCCGAATGATTTGGGAATTGCTTTTGCCAATCGGGGCGAATAAAACCCGCTTGTGAAATTTCATCAATATCATTGGCTAAAGCTAAAGTCACCACATCGGCTTGCAACCCTGTAGCCACTGCTCTTGCCTGCTTTCCTGAGCCACCATGCGATTGTTTAAATTCAACTTTTTCACCAGTCCGCTTTTGCCAATATTGCCCAAATTGCTGATTATATTCTTGGTAAAATTCACGTGTCGGGTCATACGACACATTTAAAAAGGTTTTATCTGCAAAACTATGCGTTGTGATTAACGAAAATATACTTAATGCACCAAAGATCCATGTTTTTTTCATTTTTAGAACCAAGATAATCTAAAAAAACACACTATAAACGCTTTAATTTATACTTAACTAACAAATGGTTATAATAATAAAAGCAATCTAATTGCATATTTGTGCTATTGCAGTCACACAAACCGATCATGCATAACCGCACTTAATCCCTTTTGTTTTGCTCTTGTTTCTCCTCACCCTCATTTGCTGCGTTTTTCTTGCAAATGGTATATATTTTGTAATATAAAAAAGTTTTGAACTTGGCTATTTTTAGGTATATTAATGTTTAAGTTTTAAACATTAATGTTAATGATTCACCAATTTGATGAGGAGGTTACCGTATGAGTTTACGTGGATTGTTCCTCGGTGGTGTATGCGTGTTATTTTTAAACCAAGCTTATGCGCTTCCAATTGCCCCGAAAACACTTAAAAACAATAATGGCCCATTACTAACCAATCATGCTTCAGGTTTTATGGCGAAGGAACTGGAAAAACAAAAGCAAAACGATAACAGCATCAATACCGATTTAAATGAAATTAAACTGCTCAACACCATTCATGTAGAGCCGTCTCAACGTTTTTTTGCCTATCAGCACGAAAGTTTTTCTCGTTTTTGGCAAGCGATTTTCCGACCTGACTCTTAACATTCACCTTCAGTTTATTTCAAATGAAACTGAAGGTTCGGATGATTAAATTAAAAAAATTTCGACACCGTTCTATTATAGCAATACATTTTTGTCATCGCTGAAATCCCCCAAGCAATCGGCTTTTTCGCTATAATAGGCGGATTAAAATATAGATTATTGCATCCATGATGAAAGTTCGCACGCGCATTGCACCCTCTCCTACAGGTTTTCCTCATGTAGGAACTGCTTATATTGCCTTATTTAACCTTTGCTTTGCCAAACAACATGGCGGCGAATTTATTTTACGTATTGAAGATACCGACCAAGTTCGCTCAACGCCTGAATCTGAGAAAATGATTTTAGATTCACTCCGTTGGTTAGGTTTGAACTGGTCTGAAGGCCCTGATGTTGGTGGCCCACATGCACCATATCGTCAGTCAGAGCGTATGGGAATTTATAAGCAATATGCGCTTGAATTGGTTGAAAAAGGCCATGCATTTTATTGTTTTGCAACCGCAGAAGAACTTGACCAAATGCGTGCAGAACAACAAGCGCGTGGCGAAACTCCAAAATATGATGGTCGTGGTTTAAAACTATCTCAAGATGAAGTACAACAGCGCCTTGCAGCAGGCGAAGCACACGTCATTCGTATGAAAGTGCCTGAAGAAGGAATTTGTACAATCAATGACTTACTGCGCGGCGAAGTGGAAATCCCATGGGCGCAGGTTGACATGCAAGTGTTGCTTAAAACCGATGGTTTGCCAACCTACCATTTAGCTAACGTAGTCGATGATCATTTAATGCAAATCAGCCATGTATTCCGTGGCGAAGAATGGTTGCCATCTGCACCCAAACACCAACTGCTATATCAATATTTTGGTTGGGACATGCCACAGCTTTGCCATATGCCATTGCTGCGTAACCCAGACAAATCAAAACTATCAAAACGTAAAAACCCAACATCTATTAACTATTATAAAGATATTGGCGTATTACCTGAGGCCTTGATTAACTATTTGGGTCGCATGGGCTGGTCAATGCCAGACGAACGTGAAGTATTTACATTGGCCGAAATGATTGACAACTTCGACATTCAGCGCGTCTCTTTAGGTGGCCCTGTTTTTGATGTCGAAAAATTAAATTGGCTCAATGGTCAGTGGATTAAAGCCTTAACCCCTGCACAACTTTTGGAGCGCCTGTTAACTTGGCAGGCTAATCCACAGAAATTAGAAGAGATTGCTGCTGCCATTCAACCACGTATTAATCTACTTTCAGAAGCAGTGAACTGGGCAGGTTTTTACTTTAATCACATGCCAACTTTAACAGCAGAAATGTTTGTCAGCAAAAAGTTAACGCCTGAACAAGTGCGTCAAAGTTTACAATTTGCCATTTGGCGTTTAGAAAAAACCTTTACGTGGAATAATGAGACCGTGAGCCAAATTTTGATGGATTTGGCTAACCAAATGGAAATTAAACTACGTGACTTTATGCCAGCATTCTTTATTGCAATTGCAGGTTCGACCAGTTCAACACCTGTTATGCAAGCGATGGTTACAATTGGCCCTGATTTAACTTATGCGCGTTTGCGTCATGCACTTGAAATTTTAGGTGCACCAAGCAAAAAAGAGCTAAAAGTATGGGAAAAGTTGAATGAAAGCATCCAATTGCCGAAAAATGATACAACTGATTCAACAAGTTAAACTTTTTTCTTGACGTGTGAGCCGAAGCCCACTAATATAGCGCTCACACAGACTGGGGTCATAGCTCAGTTGGTAGAGCGCTACAATGGCATTGTAGAGGTCAGGAGTTCGATCCTCCTTGACTCCACCAATTTTAATTGCTTTACCTGTGTTGCCTCGATAAGTCCCTATCGTCTAGAGGCCTAGGACATCGCCCTTTCACGGCGGTAACCGGGGTTCGAATCCCCGTAGGGACGCCAAATTCTAAAAAGCCACTGAATTGATTCAGTGGCTTTTTTCTTGCCAATACTTTTTGCTTTTTCTTAAAATTCGTTAAAATAACCACAAAATAAACTTGGAGTTTCCATGCAATACCGCTGCCCCCAATGCCAAAGTGCGAAAATTCTTCCTGTTAGCCAAGGAATCAATTCACCTCGCCCAGAAGTCCCAAAAAGTTTAATTGTTTTGGTGTTTTCAATTTTTCTTTTATTATTGCTTGTGGTTGCAAGTATCGTGCTCTGGATTTTTAGCAATGGTGCAGGCACAACATTAGAAATTGCAACCGTTGTCGTATTCGTCATTACCGTTATTTCTGGTTTATTATTTTGGCGCGATTTACCCAACTTTAAAATTTCAATGCAAAGTTTTATGCAAGCACAAAAAGCATGGAAATGCCGTGACTGTAATCATGTTTGGCAAAAATAAGGCGACCATCGTTCAAATAAAAAACCAGCTCGGAAGCTGGTTTTTTATTTAAATGGAAAGATTAACCACCAATTTTGCGATATTTTTGACGCTTAGTTACAAGGTCATCACCATCACGTTTACGGCGATATTCTTCAAACTCAGTATAGTTACCGTCAAAGAACTCTGGTGTTGGACCTTCAAATGATAAGATGTGCGTTGCAATACGGTCTAAGAACCAACGGTCATGCGAGATCACCATTACCGTACCAGGGAAGACCAAAATTGCATCTTCAAGCGCACGTAAAGTCTCGATGTCCAAGTCATTCGATGGTTCATCGAGTAAGATTACGTTCGCGCCCATTTGCAGGATTTTCGCAAGTTGTAAACGGTTACGCTCACCACCTGACAATTGACCTACGCGTTTTTGCTGATCTTGACCTTTAAAGTTAAAACGACCGATATATGCACGTGATGCAATTTCATATTCACCGATCCGTAGGATATCTAAACCGCCAGAAACTTCTTCCCAAACCGTTTTGTTGTTATCCAATGTGTCACGAATCTGACCCACGTAAGCCACTTTAACTGACTCACCCAGCACCACAGAACCTGTATCTGGTTGTAGCTCGCCTGTCATCATACGGAATAATGTCGTTTTACCTGCACCATTCTCACCCACAATACCCACAATCGCTGTTGGTGGCACAGTAAAGGTTAAATCTTTATAAAGTAAGCGACCATCAAACGATTTACTGATACCTTCAACTTCAACCACTTTGTTCCCTAAACGTGGACCAGGTGGAATGTAAATTTCAGAAGTTTCGTTACGTTGTTGGAATTCACGCGAGTTAAGCTCTTCAAAACGCTCCATACGCGCTTTGTTTTTCTTTTGCTGACCTTTCGCATTTGAACGAACCCATTCAAGTTCTTTTTTCAATGCTTTGGCAAAAGATTCTTCTTGCTTGTTCTCTTGCTCTAAACGGGCATTTTTCTGCTCTAACCAAGAAGAATAGTTACCTTGATAAGGAATACCCATACCACGGTCAAGCTCGAGAATCCATTCAGCGACGTTATCTAAGAAATAACGGTCATGCGTAATCGCAACAATCGTACCTGCAAAGTCTTTTAAGAAACGCTCCAACCAAGATACAGATTCAGCATCCAAATGGTTGGTTGGTTCGTCAAGTAACAACATGTCAGGTTTAGATAGAAGCAAACGGCACAATGCCACACGACGGCGTTCACCACCCGAAAGCAAGGTCACATCCGCATCCCAAGCAGGTAAGTTTAATGCTGCTGCTGCTTGATCCATTTGGTTGACAATATTATGTGCATCCCATGAATGGATAATCGCTTCTAACTTTTCTTGTTCTTTGGCAAGCGCATCAAAATCTGCATCTTCAGCAGCATATTCAGCAAAAACTTCATCTAAGCGCGCCAAGGCATCTAATGGTTCACGTAAACCATCTTCTACGTTACCACGAACGTCTTTATTTGGATCAAGTGGTGGTTCTTGCTCAAGATAGCCGATTTTAATACCTGGCTGTGCACGTGCTTCACCCGAAAAGTCTTTGTCTACGCCCGCCATAATGCGAAGTAGGGTTGACTTACCTGCACCGTTTAAACCCAGCACACCAATTTTAGCACCTGGGAAAAATGATAAAGAAATGTCTTTTAAGATTTCGCGCTTTGGCGGAACCATTTTTGACACTCGGTTCATTGTATAAATATATTGGGCCACTCAGGACTCCTCAAAATAGGAAAAGCAAAACACCGCAAAACTGCGAGAAAATTTTGTCTATTATACGCTGAAAACATGACGATCAGAAGGCATGTTTTTCTTAGATCAGAAGGATCTCGATAAATGGCAACCATCTACTTTTCAATACAAGTTTACATCATTCCTTTAACATCATTCGTATCCTATTGTGTGCAATCTAACGCGCTACTTCAGAACTTCACGCTTTTAAAAAAGCATGTTATATATACAAAAAATAGCCTTAAAAATGCGATGGAAATTTGCCAAAACAAACGATCATCACAGTATTTTCAGGGCTGATTTTGAACAAAATAATTGCGTGATCACCTAAGAAAACAACATGATTTGCAGTACAATAAAGTTATATTTCGGACATTGTCCATTGGTATGAAGGTCAGGGAACAACACGTGAATAGAAAACTGGAACTCCGCTTTCAAGCGCAAGTCGCAGGTAAAACCATCTTAGTTACAGGTGCATCTAGTGGGATTGGTCTTACTGTTTCTAAAAAACTCGCACAGGCAGGCGCACACGTGCTTTTAGTGGCACGTACGTTAGAAAACTTACAAGAAGTTCAAAAAGAAATTGAACAAGCTGGCGGCAAGGCCTCTATTTTTTCTTGCGATTTAAGTGATATGAATGCCATTGATACGACATCAAAGCAAATTTTGGCAGAAGTTGAACATATTGATATTTTAATTAACAATGCCGGACGTTCGATTCGCCGTGCAGTGCATGAATCTCTCGACCGTTTTCATGACTTTGAACGTACAATGCAACTGAATTATTTTGGCGCAGTGCGCTTAGTTTTAAACTTATTACCACATATGATTCAGCGTCAGAACGGACAAATTATTAACATCAGCTCAATTGGTGTTTTAGCCAATGCAACGCGTTTCTCGGCTTATGTTGCCTCTAAAGCCGCGCTTGATGCTTTTAGTCGCTGTTTGTCTGCCGAAGTACATGCACATAAAATTGCGATTACCTCAATTTATATGCCATTGGTGCGCACGCCCATGATTGCACCGACCAAAATCTATAATTACGTGCCAACCTTATCACCTGAACAAGCCGCCGACTTAATTGCGTATGCAATTGTGAAGCGTCCGAAAAAAATTGCTACACATTTAGGTTATTTGGCCTCATTAACCTATGCTGTTGCTCCTGAAATTAACAATAAACTGATGTCGATTGGCTTTAACTTATTCCCAAGTTCAAGTGCATCGGTGGGCAAAGAAGAACAACTCAATTGGGTGCAAAAAGCGTATGCCCGTTTGTTTCCAGGCGAGCATTGGTAAAATTACGCAGATTTTATCAAAAGATTAGGTTTTACCCTAAAGAGGTAAAGCCAATTTAAATCTCATCAGCTTCTTTGTTCGGAGCCTATCAACCTGTAAAAAAGTGATGAATATTTAGCATAAGCAATATGATCTCATACGAATTTAAAAACCTTCCCGAAGGAAGGTTTTTTAATACAGATTGATTGGCTAAATTTTATTTAGAACCTTTAATCCCTGCTTGTAACAACAATGCGCCTAAACCACCAATTTTTTGCTCTTGTGGTTTTTCTTGTTTCGCACGTTGTGGTTTCTTCACCGCATCATTGGCACGTGCTGTATTTTGCGGACGCTTCGCTTGTGGCTTACGTGCGTCCGTAGTTAGTTCACGGCGCGGCGCACGTGGTGCTTTCACAGGTGCAGAACCTTCAGGACGCATACTCAAGTTCACACGTTGACGCTCAACATCAACCGTTAATACACGCACTTGGACAATTTGCCCCGGTTTTACCACTTTATGTGGGTCGGCAACAAATTCATTGGCAAGCTCAGAAATATGAATCAAGCCATCTTGGTGTACACCAACATCAACAAATGCACCAAAATTGGTAACATTGGTAATCACACCTTCAAGCTGCATGCCTTCGGTTAATTGCGCAACTTCTGTAATGTCTTCACGGAACTTAGCGGTACGAAATTCTGGACGTGGGTCACGACCTGGTTTTTCAAGTTCAGCTAAAACATCTTGAATCGTTGGTAAACCGAATTTGTCATCGACAAATTCATCGGCATGAACTTGGCGAATAATTTCGCTATTGCCAATAATGTCTTTTAGCGTTGTTGCTTTCGCTGCAACAATTTTTTCAACCAATGGGTAACTTTCAGGATGCACCGCCGATGCATCTAAAGGCTCAGCACCATTTTGAATGCGTAAGAAACCTGCAGCTTGTTCAAACGTACGCTCACCTAAACGAGGTACATTTTTCAATGCTTGGCGCTGCTCAAAACGACCATGCTCTTTACGATATTCAACAATTTGCTGTGCAATCGATTTATTTAAACCTGCGATATAACCCAAAATAGCCGCAGATGCTGTATTGACATCCACACCTACCGCATTCACACAGTCTTCTACCACAGCATCTAGCGTTTTTGCCAAACCTGTTTGGTTGACATCGTGCTGATATTGACCCACACCAATCGATTTTGGATCAATCTTCACAAGTTCTGCCAATGGGTCTTGTAAACGGCGTGCAATCGAAACTGCTCCACGAATTGACACATCCAATTCAGGTAATTCTTGAGACGCTAATTCACTTGCAGAATATACCGATGCACCCGCTTCACTAACCGAAACACGCGTCAATTTCAGCTCAGGGTGTGCAGTCATCATTTCAGCGACTAAACTTTCAGTTTCACGACTTGCTGTACCATTACCAATCGCAACCAAGTCAACTTTAAATTCGCCACATAAACGTGCTAATTCTGCAATTGAACCTGCTTTGTCGTCTTTTGGTGCAAATGGATAAATCGTGCTATGAGCCAAGACATCGCCTGAATCGCTCACGACTGCAAGCTTCACACCTGTGCGAATACCAGGGTCTACCCCCAATGTAGTACGACCACCCGCAGGTGCAGATAACAACAAATGGCGTAAGTTTTCTGCAAACACCTGCATCGCTTCATTTTCTGCATTTAAGCGTTTTTCGGTGAGTAACGAATGTTCGATTTGCGGACGAATTTTACCTAACCAAAACAATTTTGCTGTTTGCTTTAAAAAGTCTTGGCGTGCTTGCGGCTGAAGCGTTTCAAGCGCATATTCCGTTTCGACACGTGCTAACGGTGCATGGTCTTCGCCTTCAACTTTTAAAGTTAAAACATTTTCTTGACGACCACGTAACAACGCCAATAAGCGGTGCGATGGTAATTTGTTTAAATTTTCAGAAAACTCAAAATAGTCACGGAACTTTTTACCGACTTCTTTCTTTTCTTCTGAAGCAACGCTGCTTTTTAAGCTCGCAGTTTTAGCAAAAATCGTTTTAAGGTCGACACTTAAACCAATGTTTTGTGCCCACTCATCAATCACAATATGCGAAATAGCATCAAGTTGGCTGTCTAAATCTGGATAATCTTCGTGGCTAAAACCGACCAATGCTTGTGCAGGTTCAATTTCTTCAGTCAAAATTTGCGTCGCAATTGCACCTAAGCCCGCTTCTTTGGCTTTAAATGATTTACTGGTGCGTTTTGGACGATACGGCGCATAAATTTCTTCTAAGGCATTTTTGGTTTCTGCCGCATTCACACGTGCCAATAAATCATCGCTTAGTTTGTCTTGTTCTTGTAATGATTGAATCACTTTTTCACGACGTTCAAACAAATCACGCAAATAGCTTAAGCGCGTATCTAATTGACGCAGCTGCGTATCATCAAGACCTTGTGTCACTTCTTTACGATAACGGGCAATAAATGGAACACTTGCGCCTTCATCAATTAAACGGATTGCAGCTTCTACTTGGTTCGGACGTACGGCAAGCTCGGTTGCCAATTGCTGAACGAGGTCAGTCATCGTGTTTGATCCCATCAGGAATAGAACTAAAAGCAGAGATTATAAAGACCATGCCCGTAAAATCTACCCAAATTATGCGCAAAAATTAAATTTCTTTTGATCTTAAGTCATTTTTTCATATTTTTAAGCCAGCATGTTTTTGTTTTTTACGTTGAATTTTATTTTTTTACCCTCATTTTTAAAGCATGAATCATTTTGGCTATATTCCTGTATATATTTGTTAATTTGAACAAATGAAGTCATAGCAGAGCCGACCTTTACGCATTATACTCAAAACATCAACCATGCTATTTACGATAAATAAGGGAGCACTTCATGAGTTTAGTGGTACCTGCAGAAACCCAAGATGTGGCACCTCACGATAACGATCGTGTTGAACGAATTTTAGTTGTCGATGACGATGTGCGCCTACGCACACTATTGCAACGCTTTTTAGAAGACAAAGGCTTTGTGGTGAAAACGGCACACGATGCAACTCAAATGGATCGTTTGCTACAACGTGAGTTATTTTCACTCATCGTTTTAGACTTTATGTTGCCCGTAGAAGATGGCTTAAGTATTTGCCGCCGTTTACGTCAGTCTAATATTGACACCCCGATTATTATGCTCACGGCACGTGGCAGCGATTCTGACCGTATCGCAGGGCTAGATGCAGGTGCAGATGACTACTTACCAAAACCATTTAATCCAAATGAGTTACTTGCACGCATTCGTGCCATTTTACGCCGTCAAGTGCGTGAAGTGCCTGGCGCACCAAGCCAACATATGGAAGTGGTGAGTTTTGGTTCTTGGTCACTCGACCTCTCTACCCGCACACTTACCCGTGAAGGACAAGTGGTTACCTTAACTACAGGTGAATTTGCTGTACTCAAAGCATTAGTACAACATCCACGTGAACCGCTTACCCGCGACAAACTGATGAACCTTGCCCGTGGCCGTGAATGGGGTGCAATGGAACGCTCAATTGACGTGCAAGTGTCACGCTTACGCCGTTTAATTGAAGATAACCCTGCCCGCGCACGTTATATTCAAACAGTATGGGGCGTTGGCTATGTCTTTGTTCCAGATGGTTCTGAGTAATAGGATAATACGGTGAAGCTTGACCCTATAGACCCAAAAGATTTGGTCGATGCCTCTGGTTATTATGCACAACCACGCAGCCGCACAGAACGTTTTTTAGACACACTAAAACCACGCTCTGCGGCTCTGCGAACTACTGTTTTAGTTGGGTTTGTGGTCAGCTTCAGCTTTTTTATGTCGCTTTGGTTTTTTTGGCGCACCCTGTATTTGCCAGAGATTCAGCAACATGCACGTTACTTAGCCATCGAACTCGATTTTATTCAAAATAAAGATATTCAGGTTACCTCAGACAATAAAACATTTAACATTGAAGGCTGGTTAAAGCATCGCTTAGGCGTCGAATATGTGACCGATCCTGCCAAATATCCTATTGTAAAAGATAAACTAATTGCCGATTTATTTACCGACCGTATTGAAAAACGTCTTGCCCAAGAAATCCAAGCCGACCGTGAAAAAGTAACAGTATTTTTTAAATTCAAACCAACCCCAAGCATTTGGATTCAAACCCCACAAATGCATGGACATTGGTTACGTGAACCGCTCAACACCTATGCAAATTACAGCACCGAACTAATCTTTGGTTGGCTATTTGGTGTCCCAATTTTAGCATCAATTATTATTTTAACCTTAGTGCGTCAGCTCAATCGACCACTAAAGCGCTTGCAAAATGCAGCGAACAGTTATAGCCATACGGGTAAAGCGCCTTACTTAAGTACCAATCATGGACCACAAGAGATTCGAGAAGTAAATCAAGCATTTAACCACATGATTTATACGCTTGATCAAGCAGGTAAAGACCGCCAAATTATGCTTGCAGGCATTTCACACGACTTAAGAACCCCCCTCACCCGCATTCGACTCACTGCAGAAATGTTGCCCGATGAGTTTCTACGCGAGGGTTTAGTTTACGATGTCGATGATATGGATGCGATCTTAAATCAATTCATTTCGTATATGCGCGATGGTTCAGATGAAGAACTTTCTACAACCAATATCAATAACTTATTACAAGAATTGATTGTGCAATTTAAACCACTTGATATTCACTTTAACCCACAACAGCTGCCATTACTTTACGCACGAAGTTTATCGCTCAAACGCTTAATCGGTAATTTGATTAACAATGCCAAACGTTATGGTGCAGAACCAATTGAAATTTCAGCCTATGCCGACCAACAACATGTACACATTACTGTGGCAGACCACGGAGAAGGCGTGCCTGATGAACAAATTCAAGACCTCATGCAGCCATTTGTACGGGGTAATTCTGCACGTACCATCCAAGGCAGTGGCTTAGGATTAGCAATTGTGAAACGAATTGTCGATCTTCATCACGGTGAGCTGACACTTCGCAATCGTGAGCAAGGAGGCTTTGAAGCAATTGTCTCACTCCCCATTCAGTCTATTCGAACATAACATCACCAACCAGCCAACACCCACTTTGACCGAGCTTGATTTGAAGCTAAACCAAGCCTTACCACCCAATTAAGAAATAAATAAACTACCAATATTTTCAACATCTTAAAAATCATCATTTGATTAAATATGACTATTTATTTCAAAAATTAGACCTTAGCCTAACACAGCTGCACTTTATTGAGTGCTGCACGTAAAATAGTGGCGAATAACTTAGAAAATCAATTTTTTGAGAGTAGAACAATGTCATTAGATCGTATTCGCTTAGCTTCATTACATGATAAAGTCATTTCAGCCGAGCAAGCAGCAGAACTAATCCAGGACGGAATGACAATCGGGATGAGTGGTTTTACTCGTGCAGGCGAAGCCAAAGCAGTGCCTTTGGCACTTGTAGAACGTGCTAAAACCAACCCTGTCAAAATTGCCTTAATTACAGGTGCAAGCTTAGGCAATGACCTCGATAAAAAACTTACCGAAGCAGGTGCATTAGCACGCCGCATGCCCTTCCAAGTGGACAATACCTTGCGTAAAGCCATTAATAATGGTCAGGTCATGTTTATTGACCAGCATTTGTCTGAAACAGTCGAACAAATGCGTAATTTAACCCTCAAGCGCCCTGATATTGCGGTGATTGAAGCAGTTGCCATTACCGAAGACAATCTGATTATTCCAACAACATCTGTCGGTAACTCAGCAAGCTTTGTAGAGTTTGCAGATCAAATCATTATTGAAATTAATACCGCAGTCAGTACCGAATTTGAAGGTACACACGACATTTATACCCCAGAAGCACGCCCAACACGTGGCCCTGTACCATTAATTCAAGTCGATGACCGTATTGGGCAAAAAGGGATTTCATTTGACCCTGCCAAAGTTGTAGGGATTGTCTTTAATGACTTAGCAGACTCACCATCTAATGTGACCGACCCAGACGAAGAAACTCAAGCCATTGCCAATCACCTCATTGCATTTTTTGAACAAGAAGTCGAAGCAAAACGACTACCTAAAAACCTAGGCCCACTACAAGCGGGAATTGGTTCCATTGCCAATGCTGTACTTACAGGCTTTAAACACTCTAATTTTGAAGACTTAGTGATGTACTCAGAAGTATTACAAGATTGTACTTTTGAGCTGATTGATGCAGGAAAAATGAAATTTGCTTCAGGCTGTTCAATGACGCTATCGCCACAATGTGGTGAGCGTGTGTTTGGCAACCTTGCTGCATATAAAGACAAATTTGTATTACGCCCACAAGAAATTTCGAATCACCCTGAATTGGTACGTCGTTTAGGCATTATTGGAATTAACACCGCACTTGAGTTTGATATTTACGGTAACGTCAACTCAACCCACGTCGGTGGCACTAAAATGATGAATGGTATTGGTGGTTCAGGTGACTTTGCCCGTAATGCCCATTTGGCTATTTTTGTGACCAAATCGATTGCCAAAGGTGGCGATATTTCATCAGTTGTACCTATGGTGAGCCATGTTGACCATACTGAACATGACACGGATATTTTAGTGACGGAACAAGGTCTTGCCGATTTACGTGGGCTTGCACCACGCGAACGCGCCCGCGTGATTATCGACAATTGTGTTCACCCTGACTATCAAGCGGCGTTAAATGATTACTTTGACCGCGCCTGTGCTAAAGGTGGACACACGCCACACCTGTTAAAAGAAGCAGTGGAATGGCATACCAACTTTGAAGAAAAAGGCAAAATGTTGCCATAATAAATCGCAACACACTTTGTCGAGGGCATCTTTTAAAAAGATGCCCTTTTTCTTTCTATTATCACTTATCAAAAGCATGATTTTAATTTATTGTATAAATAACACCCAACAACAATAATCAAAGTTATGTTTATTATTCGGCCTTTCCTAGATGGTGATCTTGAAGATTTAGTTCAACTTTGGGAAATTTGTGGTGTCACAAAACCATGGAACAACCCTGAAACCGACATTTTCCGCAAAACCCAACAAGGCGACCAACTGTTTTTAATTGCAGAAAAAGATAACAAACTGATTGCTTCAGTGATGGGCGGTTATGATGGACACCGCGGTTGGATCCATTATTTGGCTGTGCATCCGCAACATCAACGTTTAGGCGTTGCAACTGCTTTAATTCAACACATTGAAAAACGCCTAATTGCAATCGGCTGTCCAAAAGTACAGTTACTCATTCGTCAAGACAACTTATCAATCTTAAATTTTTATGATCAATTGGGATATGAAGAAGTTGAAGCGGTATGCGTAGGAAAACGGTTGATTCCCGATTAGAAACCATCATCAAACATAAAAAAGCCCCAAAGTTAAACTTTGGGGCTTTTTGAATATGGTGGCGGGACCCAGGATCGAACTGGGGACACACGGATTTTCAATCCGTTGCTCTACCGACTGAGCTATCGCGCCGATGTGGTGTATTAAGCCTGAATTTAAGCGATGAGTCAATCCCAAAATACTGTTTTTTAAATCATTTGCCTAAACTATAGGCAAAAAAAATCCTTGATGGAATCAAGGATTGAAATCGCAATATGCGGTTTTAAAATATGGTGGCGGGACCCAGGATCGAACTGGGGACACACGGATTTTCAATCCGTTGCTCTACCGACTGAGCTATCGCGCCAATGACGCATATTAAACACGGTAATTAAATTCAGGTCAAGTATTAAATAACACCAATTGTAATTAAGTGTTCACTTTTGCAGCAAAAACTCTCCAGCATCCTAAACTCAAGCCAACTGTGCTAAATAATGTGCAATTGCACCACAACCCGGCTGAAAATGTTCAACTTGTTTGGCCTTTTCCATTCGGCACAATTCTGAAATTAAACGCTGTGCAACCCCTCGCCCACGATTGGCAGGATGCACAACAATATGTTGCAAAGATCGTGTATCTCCTGTTCCGATACACCAAATGGCCGCAATAATACGGCAATTAAATTCTGCGGTATAAAGTAAGCTATACTGTTTTAATTGCTGTTGTAACTGCTCTACCGCTATAGTGCCTGAAATAAATTCAGGGCTGCTGTTATACAAACGCTCAAGTTGGTTACGTTGTTCTTCGTCATCTATCGAAGTATAAACCTGTACGCTAATAGGCATTGATTAACCCTCCCGAGCAAATTAATATGCTGCGTGTAATACAACAGCAATGTTTAATCAAAATTTGACGTTTTTGAGGAATGTGTCCATGACCGAACGTATCAGTGAAGTGGTGAGAAATACAAACGAAACCAAAATTCGAGTTCGCGTGAATCTCGATGGTACAGGTCAAGGCACATTAAACACAGGCGTCCCGTTCTTAGACCATATGATAGACCAAATTAAACGACATGGTTTATTCGATATTGATATTCATTGTGATGGTGATTTAGAAATCGACGATCATCATACCGTTGAAGATTGTGGGATTACTTTAGGTCAAGCCTTTGCACAAGCCTTAGGCGATAAAAAAGGCATTCGCCGCTATGGGCATTTTTATGCGCCTTTAGATGAAGCACTGTCACGTGTGGTAGTGGATATTTCAGGTCGTCCGGGCTTATTTATGGATATTCCATTTACCCGCGCCCGTATTGGTACCTTTGATGTCGATTTATTTTCAGAATTTTTCCAAGGTTTTGTCAACCATGCGCTCATGACACTACACATTGATAATTTAAAAGGCAAAAATAGCCATCACCAAATTGAAAGCACATTTAAAGCCTTTGCCCGTGCGCTGCGTATGGCATGTGAGCAAGACCCACGCGCGGCAGGAACCATTGCCTCAACCAAAGGAAGTTTATAATGACCCGTATTGCATTATTAGACTATGGCATGGGTAACTTACACTCGGCGGCCAAAGCCCTTGAATATGTCGGTGCAAGGGTTGATGTCACCAATGACCCAAAATTAATTGCCCAAGCCGATAAAATTGTATTCCCAGGTGTTGGTGCCATGCGCGACTGTATTCAAGGTATGCAAGATGCAGGCATTGATGAAGTGATTCGTCAAGCGGCCTTTAACAAACCTGTTTTAGCCATTTGTGTAGGCATGCAAGCACTATTAGAGCGTTCTGAAGAAAATGGCGGCAGTGATGCGCTTGGAATTTTTAAAGGTTCAGTCAAACGTTTTCCTGATATTGACGGTTTAAAAGTCCCACACATGGGTTGGAATCAAGTGCATCAACACGACCCTAGCCATCCAATGTGGAAAGATATTGCACAAGATGCTCGTTTTTACTTTGTGCATAGTTTTTATGTTGAACCTGAAAATAAAAATCTTGTCGCAGCAACATGTAACTACGGCTTAGAATTTTGTACCGCAATTCATCAAGAAAATTTATTTGCCACCCAGTTCCACCCTGAAAAAAGCCATACCGCAGGTTTGCAACTGCTCAAAAACTTTGTGGAATGGAAGATTTAATTTGACCTAAAAAGAGATCATCCGATCTCTTTTTTATTAAGATGAAAAGCTTAGCGATTGATCAATAGTTTGCTAAGATGTGAGCGATTTTAATTCTCCTGACCAAGCAAGGAACAAAAGCATGCTAATCATCCCCGCGATTGATCTTAAAGATGGAAAATGCGTTCGCTTAAAACAAGGCCGTATGGAAGATGATACCGTTTTCTCTGATGATCCTGTGGCAACCGCAGCACATTGGGTCAACGAAGGCGCGCGCCGCTTGCATTTGGTCGACTTAAATGGTGCATTTGCAGGTACACCAATTCATAAGAACGTGGTTGAAGCAATTGCCAAAGAGTTTCCTGAACTCCCGATTCAAATTGGTGGCGGTATTCGCTCTTTTGAAACCATTGAACATTATTTAGAAGCAGGCGTATCATTTGTCATTATTGGCACTAAAGCTGCCAAAGAACCTGAATTTGTTGAAGAAGCTTGTAAAAAATTTGGCGGACATATTATTGTCGGGATTGATGCTAAAGACGGCTATGTTGCAACCGACGGTTGGGCAAATTTGATGGATTTAAAAGCCACCGACCTTGCAAAACGCTTTGCTGATGCAGGTGTTTCAAGCATTGTATATACCGACATTGCCCGTGATGGCATGATGCAAGGCGTGAATGTTGAACAAACCGTTGCACTGGCACAGCATTGTGGCTTACCGATTATTGCATCGGGTGGTGTCACCAATTTAGATGATGTACGTCATTTAAAAGGTCAACCCGGTATTTTAGGTGCAATTACAGGTCGTGCTATTTATGAAGGTAGTTTAAGTTTACGTGAAGCACAAATTTTGCTTGATGATAACCGTATGTAGGTCAAATTTTTGACTGCAACTTGCCCAGTCTTTAGATTGGGCATTTTTATGTCTATTCTTAAATAAAAACTACAAACTCACGGCTTTATTACTGACATTCAAACAACAGACTGCTAGGATTTGTAGATTATTTTGCCTATGCGATTGTTATGGAACTGATCAACTTTATCCTGCATATTGACGTACATTTATCCGAATTTATCCAACAATATGGCGCATGGATTTACGCGATTTTGTTCTTGATTGTGTTTGTCGAAACAGGGCTTGTGGTGATGCCTTTTTTACCAGGCGACAGCTTATTATTTGCCGCTGGCGCTTTAGCTGCATCGACAGGCGTGATGAATCCATGGTTACTCATTTTACTGCTGTTCATAGCTGCTGTTATGGGTGATACGCTCAATTATCATATTGGACGTTATATTGGGCCGCGAGTTTTTGAAATGAAATCTCGATTTATTAATAAAGAAGCCTTAATCAAAACCCACACCTTTTTTGAACTGCATGGTGGAAAAACTATTATTATTGCCCGCTTCATGCCATTTATTCGTACTTTTGCCCCTTTCGTTGCAGGTGCAGGTGCAATGAACTACAAGTCATTCTTATGTTTTAATGTGATTGGCGGTCTACTTTGGGTATCATCATTTATTATTGCAGGCTATTTTTTTGGCTCACTACCCTTTGTAAAAGAAAACTTTGGACATTTAATGCTAGGGATTATTGCTTTTAGCTTGTTGCCTGCGGTATTTGAATTTATTCGCAATAAACGTCAAAAATCTCGTTAAATTACATCAATATAATCAATGGGCGTAGTATTCGCCCATTTTTAATTTTAGGTCGTTGGCTTAATTCGGACAATAATTGGACAAGCCTTGAATTTAGCAGCTTGCACAATCGCATCTTGCTGACCCATCAACTGTGCCACTTCGGTTCGCTTACTATTCGATGACTGACCTAGATTAAATGAAACTGTTGGTCCAAAACCCCAACCTCCACGGCCAAAACCACCACCTAAACCTAGCCCTACACCCATCCCTGTACGTTTTGCAGGTTGCACACCTTGATCTAGATATTGCTGCAAACGATTATATTCTGCCTGCAACTGCCCACAATTATAGCTTTGATATTGTGTTGGTGAAACATAAGTTGGCTTAATCGAAGTTGTTGCACATGCAGTTAAAAGCAACACCCCAGTTAAGGGTAAAACGAACTTATAAGCAGACATAAAGACCTCTATTTACCGTAAATTGGTGCATCTATGCAGTCAGTTTACAATAGTCTATATCCCATCAAGATATAGATTTGTATCACACTAAAACAATTTAGGTTGTACCATGACTAAAGCCAAAATGGCGAATAACGCAATCCATGCAAGGATCATTCCTGCTCTGCGCTGAACCCATAAAATTTCACTTTTAACTGGATCTTTAAATGCTTTCATTACAGATGAAAGCATCACCAGTGCTAAAATAATTTTGGCATAAAACCAATGCTGGACTTGAAAGTTTTTCAAATAAAGTAAGCTTAGACCTGTAATGAGCAATAATGTAATCGCACTATGCTGCACAATGAGTAAAGCCCGACGATACGGCAAAGCCTGCATAGTTGCCGGTTCAGCTTTAAACAAAACAGCGCTTTGACCAATTAAACTCAGAACAAATAACGCAATTGCACAAGCATGTAAATTTTTTAAGATTAACAATGAATCCATATCATTTCCCTATGATTTAGGTGCATGTGCGCATTCAGGACTGTTTGGCGCTTCACCTTGCCATTCACTTGGTGCGTAAGCATGAATTGCCAAAGCATGAATTGCACCACCACCTGCTGCTAACAGTGAGTTCACTTCAGCATAGATTTTTTGATGACGCTGTACCAAACGTAAGCCATGAAAAATTTCAGCAACCACAATCACTTTAAAGTGTGATTCTTTTCCCGGATAGTATCCTCCATGTCCCGAAGATTCATTGATCACCTCAAGATGTGCAGGGCTTAAATGCTGTAATTTTTCGATGATTTGTTGCTCTTGGCTCATGGACTTTCAGTTCACAAAATTTATAGATTCAAAAGTATAGCAAGAAATTTTAAATAGAAGCTATGTCGCTAAACGCTCGAAATCTATTGACAACAACCCAAGGTTCGCCTTTTATTTAACCATAAATGTAAAATTTGTTGTTATTTTATGCAATTGAATCAAGTTTTTATTTAAAACGCTTGATTCAGAAATGAATTAGGGTAATATATGCAGCACGCGGGAATAGCTCAGTTGGTAGAGCACAACCTTGCCAAGGTTGGGGTCGCGAGTTCGAGTCTCGTTTCCCGCTCCAAATTCTTTTTTGTTTAGTTTTTTATAGTAAAAAATTATTCGACCCTGCGGGAATAGCTCAGTTGGTAGAGCACAACCTTGCCAAGGTTGGGGTCGCGAGTTCGAGTCTCGTTTCCCGCTCCAAGTTTTAAAAGCCCCAATCGAAAGATTGGGGCTTTTTTCTTGTTGATTTATCTCATAATTTTTCAAAAAATTGATGCTCAAAACCCAAATTTCTAAAGTTGCATCAATTGCAAAAAAAATAGTGATTTTAAAGTGCCTTAGATTACAGCATGTGTCTTGAACTTTTGTGTCAGCTTGGTCTAATTAACACCACAGAGACAAGAAAAGTAGCTTCTATGAAATTTAACAATCGCTTTAGATTATTGACTTTATGCAGTGTAGTCACTCCTATACTCATGGCATGTCAAACTAATAATTTAAATCAAAATCATCAAAATACAGCAATTATTCAGACTGACCTTGGTCAAATTCAGGGTATTGTAAAAGACCAAACTGATCAATATCTCGGTATTCCATATGCCCAAGCACCTGTGGGCGAAAATCGGTTTCGTTCACCTCAAGCGCCTACTGCATGGCAAGGCGTGAAAAAAACCATCAAACAAGGTCATACTTGTGTTGCCAGTGTCTCGGTTAACCCCGATGCATCAGAAGATTGTTTATATCTGAATGTATATGTTCCCAAAAATACTGATCAAGAAGCCAAACCGAAAGCGGTCATTTTTTGGATTCATGGGGGTGCTTACGTGGTGGGAAGTACCCGAGACAATGACCCTGCACAGCTTGCACAAAAACAGAATGTAATTGTAGTTTCGACGAGCTATCGTTTAGGTGCCTTAGGTTTCTTTGCACATCCTGAATTAAAAGGAACATCTGGTGAAGGTGCCTTTGGTATTCAAGACCAACAAGCCGCTTTAAAATGGGTGAAACGCAATGTGGCGCAATTTGGTGGTGATCCAAATAATATTACCTTAATGGGAGAGTCTGCTGGTTCAGGCAGTGTCTGTACGCATTTGGTTATGCCAAGCTCTAAAGGATTATTTAAACGTGTAATTATGGAAAGTGGCAGTTGCGTGGGCATCGGTTGGTCAACCCCACAGCAAAAAGCCGAACAAGGTGGATTAGTCTTTGCTAAGAACTTAGGTTGTTCAGGTACTGATGACCTCAGTTGCTTACGTAAAAAAACAGCAAAACAAATTATGCAGGCTAAGCCTAATCGTTCAGGTATTACAGGTAAGGAAGGCTGGTCACCGATGGTTGGCGGAGATTTATTGCCAATTTCACCTTTACAAGCATTCAAAAGCGGACAAACAGCACAAGTCCCAATGTTGGTTGGAACCAATGCCAATGAAGGTGATTTATTTGCCATGTTATTTAGTTTCAATACCAAAGGTATGACCACGGTAAAAAATTTACAAAAAGGTGTTAGCGACATGCTTGATTCACCTGAGCTTGCCGAAAAAGCCATGACACTTTATCAACCTATCATTGCAAAAGAGGGAACGAAGCGGGCATTCTCACAGATTTTCACCGATTCTGTCTTTGTTTGTCCGACTACAGCAATGCTTGATTTATATCAAAAACAAGCTTCCCCAATTTATCAATATCAGTTCGAAGATCCTGATGCACCATTTCGCTCTAAATTATTGAAAAAAATATATGGTTTACGTAGTTATCATGCTGGAGAGCTACATTATGTATTTGCTAGCCCAAACGTACTCACTCGTGGTCAGCATTTGAATGCACAGCAACAAAAATTATCAGATCAAATGCAACAATATTGGGGTAATTTTGCAAAAACAGGCAATCCGAATAGCGACGGTCTACCAAATTGGCAAAGTTATCCAAACCATCAACCCTTTAATTTAAGTATTTCTGGCTTGAAGCCTGTTACTGACTTTAAAGACAAGCATCATTGTGACTTTTGGAATAATGCTGTAATGGCTGCTACACCATAAGTTTTAGATGGATTTTATATCTAAGCGCCAATTTTTATTTAAAATAAAATTTTGAGTTGAATTGGCGTATTCTGATATAAATGGTGATGTATGTAGACAAACAAAGATAATCTATAAGACGTACTTACGATTAGAATAGTGCTAAACACAAGGTACTTTTTCTTAAAATAAGTTCATCAATGAATTGATATGTGCTGAGTGATCAGGAAACTTTGACTTGGAAAATTTAGTTGACTAACTGATCAAAATTCACTGTCATTTAACACCAATCTTTCTATTAAAAAAATAGAAGAAAATAATTCATTCAATTTGCAAAGTTACAAGGGGTTTCAGTGGAATCACTCACCAAATATAAAACCTAGATAAATGTTATATATAGGGTTTATTAAAATACGTTTTATGTCGATGGCTATTGCCAAAATTAAAGTTAATAAACTTCTTGTATCCATCTATTTCACTTATCTTGATTAGAAAAATAAAGATAGAACTGATTATGCAAGAAGTCTAATAAACCATATCATCCGGAATAAATATCAATCCCCAAAGAGTTATTCCTTTGCAATAGGAGTTTCAACTTGTTTAATTGCGGTTTTACCCTGAATTTGCTGAATTGATTTCTCCACTTGCTGAACTTGTGCACGATCACTCAACAATGAATAAGTTAAATCAAAACTCACACTCTGCCCTGCTGCAAGTTGCTTCACCCGTTTTTGCTCTCGCTCAATAGTGACTGGATAAGCATAGCTCGTACCAGGCTCAATGCCCGTCACATAACCTTGTTTTAAGGTATCTGTATTTTTCCATAAGGTCAGTACAGGCAATTGCTGCGTATTAAAGGCAATCGCAACGCCTTTATCTCCATTTTTATTGAGTAATGCAGCCATAGTATTGCCATTTTTATCGGACAATGGCTTCAAATTAAATACCATCTCATCAAAACCTTGCGTTGGACCTAAATAGCTCTGCCAATCCTTTAAGCCTTTTTTCGCATAGTCATTAAATGGACTTACTTCACTCACAGGTGCTAAGAATTTTGCCCCTTCCTCTAAAATTGGCTGAGAAAAATTACTATGGTAAATAATTTGATAATCATGCGCATAATCGGCATGATTGGTCAGCACATCATGTAACTTAAACGAACTTTCACCTGGAATATAGGTCAGCTCTGTCATGGTTTGCAGGTCGGTTTTTTTGAAAGTACTTTCTTTAATCAGCCCTTTAATATGAATCGCAAAGGGGGCTTTATCCTCAATTTCAACAGCAACATACGACGCCGGCGTATTCTGCACTTTGCCATGTAAAGTATAAATTTGTCCATCGGCTGTAGTTGGATGACCCGTCCATTCATAGCCACAACGTACCAACATTTCGTTAAAACCATCTAGCCAGCCCAATCCATTGCGGCTTTCTAAATTGATATACGCAGGATTCACCACTTCAGTTACAGGTGACTTCCAACCCAAATGCACCCCTTTGCCTTCTGCATGTAATAAACCCATTCCTCGGGTTGGAGACAGTGCAATTGTTAGTCCTGTTGGGCTTGTAATGGTAATTACTTTACTGCCTTCTTGCTTGCCACCATGTAAAACTTTTTGCTCGATAGTGTAATTGGCACCTGCTGTTTTCCAATTCCCCACTTCTACATTATTTTGTACATCCGTCAGCACATACGTTTTGGCATGAACGCTCATGGCACCCAATGCCAATGCTGTACCTAAAATTACACGGTGATGTTTTTTCATCTCATATTCCTTAATGATATTTTTCTTTCTGCTGCTACCACAGCAGTTTCGTATCATATTTGATCTGATCATTTTAAGATATATAAAAACATGACTTGTACTTTTTTAAACCTATATAAATAAAACGTACTATCCGCCTTAAAACATGAATTATATTCATATCTTAGTGAAATAAAGTCATTTTTATTCATGTTTCAATTCAAGTATAAATACATCTATAAAATGAATTGCAGTATGTTATGCCCCAATTCAAGATTTTTAAATTGTGCATCTCTTTTTTATACAAAATATGGTTTTTGTCATGGAATCTACTACACACATAAATCCAACATATTATTCAAACTCGAAAACCCGTGTTTTATTTGCGAGTTTGGTGGGTACAACCATCGAATTTTTTGATTTTTATATTTATGCCACCGCTGCAGTTTTGGTATTTCCACATTTATTTTTCCCAAATAGCAGTGGTAGTGCAGCAATTTTACAATCGCTCGCAACTTTTTCGATTGCCTTTATTGCACGCCCAATTGGTGCAGCCATTTTTGGGCATTTAGGTGACCGCATTGGCCGTAAAGCCACCTTAGTTGCCGCTTTATTATTAATGGGCGTTTCTACAGTCAGTATCGGTTTATTACCTACGTATGCACAAATTGGCATTTTTGCACCGTTATTATTAGCACTATGCCGCTTAGGACAAGGCTTAGGTTTAAGTGGTGAATGGAGTGGTGCTATTCTTTTAGCAACCGAAAATGCGCCTAAACATCAACGTGCTTGGTATGGCATGTTCCCACAATTAGGTGCGCCTATTGGCTTTATTCTTGCGGTCAGTGCATTTTTATTATTGGGCACATTTTTATCAAATGAAGATTTTTTAGCATGGGGATGGCGTATACCGTTTATTACCAGTGCTCTATTGGTCATTTTAGGCTTATACATTCGACTAAAACTACATGAAACACCTGCATTTCAAAAAGTATTAGATGCCCACCAAGAAGCAAAAACACCCTTTAAAGAAGTCGTGCAGCATCATTTAGGTAAAGTTATTTTAGGCACATTAGCCACTGTGTGTACCTTGGTACTATTCTACTTAATGACTGTATTTGCATTGAATTGGGGAACAACCGCACTCGGTTATAGCCGTGAAGCATTTTTAAAAATGCAATTGGTGGGTACGGTTTGTTTTGCTATTTGTATTCCTGTTTCGGCAGTACTTGCCGAAAAATTTGGGCGTAAAAATACCTCAATTGGCATTTGCATCATCGCCATTATTTTTGGTTTGTGCTTTGCTTCTTTTTTCGTGGCCAATCATCCTGCTTCAGTTTTAGTATTTTTATGCCTCGGTTTAAGCATTATGGGCTTAACCTATGGACCAATTGGAACAATTTTATCTGAGATTTTCCCGATTTCAGTCCGTTACACAGGCTCTGCACTGTCTTATAATTTAGCGAGTATTTTAGGCGCATCATTTGCTCCATTAATTGCAACCAAACTTGCACAAAGCTATAGCATTGCAGCGGTAGGCTATTATTTATGTGGTGCTGCGTTGTTATCTTTAATTGCGTTTGTTTGTATTAAAGAAACCAAAAATATCAGTTAAGTGACAATCAGTTATTGCAAATATAATGATATTCAGTGATCGGTAAAGCGCGGTACATGCCTATGGCGACAATCACCGTGTCTAAACCGCAATGCCGCAGTATATTTGTTTTTATCTCAATCCTGTTACAATACAAATGCCGTTGCACGTATCGTCCATCGGCTTTTTTCTAAAGTAACCTCTACACATTACTCTCATTTGCGTAACATTTTTATATCACTTTGCACCCTATTTACACCTAAACTTAATTTTTGGATATCGCTATTTCATGACCTTGAGTGTATTTGACCTATTTAAAATTGGTATTGGCCCATCAAGTTCACACACCGTTGGGCCGATGCGTGCGGCGTATCAATATTTACAAAGCTTACAATCACAACATACGCTTGATCAGGTACAGCGTATTCAGGTCACACTCTATGGTTCACTTTCTGCCACAGGTGTTGGCCATGCAACAGACCATGCCATCTTACTTGGGTTGATGGGCTTTCATCCTGAAACTATCGATACACGAAAAACTACGCTCTATTTAAAAGATATACTTGAGCAAAACTGCTTACAACTCAATCAACAGCATCGTATATCATTTTGCACCCAAACCGATTTAATTTTTTCAAATGAATCACTCCCCTATCACCCCAATGCCATGACCATTGAAGCCTTTGATCAGCAACAGCTTCTCTATAGCAATACCTATTATTCGGTCGGTGGTGGTTTCATTTTAGAGCATTTGGATATTTCACAGCCGACACCTGTGCAAACCAATGCAGTCGTCCCATTTCCTTTTAAAAATGCAGCAGAACTATTAAACCATTGTCAGCAACAGCAATGTAGCATTAGCCACATTATGCTAGAGAATGAAAAAACATGGCGTAGCGAAGCCCAAATCCGAGCAGAGATTGTGAAAATTTGGTCAGTGATGCAAGAGTGTATTCAAAATGGTTTAAACCATGAAGGTATTCTTCCTGGCGGATTAAATGTCAAACGTCGTGCCAAAAATTTGCATCAGCAATTATTAACCCATAAAAAAACCCAATTGATTTTTTCTTCTTTCCAAGCCATTGAATGGGTGAATTTATACGCCTTAGCTGTCAATGAAGAAAATGCTGCGGGCGGGCGTGTTGTGACTGCACCCACGAATGGTGCATCGGGCATTATTCCTGCCGTGCTATATTATTATGTACAACACGATCAAGCCATAAGCGAAGATGCGATTGTCCGATTCTTTTTAGCTGCTGCCGCAATTGGAATTTTATGTAAGTTAAATGCGTCTATTTCGGGTGCGGAAGTTGGCTGTCAGGGCGAAGTTGGCTCAGCCTGTGCAATGGCATCGGCAGGACTTGCAGAAATGTTTGGTGGCTCACCACAACAAGTTGAAAATGCAGCTGAAATTGGGCTTGAGCACAATTTAGGCCTCACCTGCGACCCGATTGGTGGTTTGGTTCAAATTCCGTGTATTGAGCGTAATGCGATTGCTGCGGTTAAAGCCATTAACGCAGCCCAAATGGCCTTGCGTGGTAATGGAGAACACTTTGTTTCTTTAGATAAAGTCATTCAAACTATGAAAGCCACAGGCAAAGATATGTCTGCAAAATATAAAGAAACCTCTCAAGGTGGGCTCGCGGTTAATGCCATTGAATGTTAATTTTCCAATCAAAAATGCCAATATTTTAAGATTGGCATTTTGCAAAATTCTAGCGTTAAATCCGTTTTGGTAAATTATTTAACCACGTCAATAAATTGGTTGCATCACTATTACGATGCTGTGTCGTTGGCTCACCCAACAAAACTACCACCGCTGGGCGAGAATTGACCGTGGTATGCATCGCTACGCAGCGCCCAGCCTCATTAATAAAGCCAGTTTTTGAAATATTAATATTCCACCCACCATTACGAACCAAAGCATTGGTATTATTTGATTTCAACACACGGTAGCCCAAATTAAAGTCATAATATGGCGTGGATGAAAATTGACGGATCACCCCATATTTAGATGCTTCACTGACTAAAATGGCTAAATCACGTGCTGATGCCACATTACGTGGATCTAAACCTGTCGATTCATAATAATGCGTACCATGCATACCTAACTGACGTGCTTTGGCATTCATTGCTGCAACAAAAGCAGGCTTACCACCTGGATATGTCCGTGCCAGTGCTGCCGCAGCAGGATTTTCAGACTTCATCAATGCAACCAATAATACTTCTGCACGATTCATTTTGTCGCCAATACGTAACGTTGAACTGGCCTTTTTTGGCCCATCAAAATCAATCGGTTGTAAGGTGATTTGTTCTGACATATTCAAATGTGCATCTGCCGTAACCACAGCCGTCATTAGCTTCGTTAAAGATGCTATTGGACGCGACATATTGCTATTTTTACTATAAAGTACTTCTCCAGTATGGGCATCCATCACCAAAGCAGAACCAGCACTAATCGCAGGCGCATTGCCTGAATAGCGCGTATCAAATACTTGCCCAGTACTTGGTGCAACTTTAATGCTATTACTTGTTGGGCTTGATCTTAATGACGTTGAAATTTGCGTACTGCCTCGCGGTGAGGGTTCGTCATCATCTTCATTAAAATATTGTTTAGCATCATCCGTCGTCCAAGCTTTGGCTTGGGAACCTGGCCCTGGGCCATGATTCACGACCAGTTCAGCAAAACTTTGGCTGCTCAAACCAATTAACATCGACACACTCAAAGCATGTGCCAATGATTTTTTTAAACTTTTCATGACATTACACTCAACTCAAGGACAGCAGATACATTTGCGTGTGACCACGAATATGCCGTACATTGGCACAATCGTAAAACTTAGATAAAGTTAAGTTATTGCACACGACTTTTAAATTATATTTTAGAATAGCATTGCTAATTTTGGGCTTGAAATGCAAGCCTAATTTGCGTTATGTAACAAAAAACCCAATTTCTTAATGGGGGAGCAAAAAGTGATTTCAGTATTAGTAGTAGATGACCATGAATTAGTACGTACTGGCATTTGTCGGATGTTAGCCGACCATACCGATTTAAATGTGATTGGTCAGGCTGAATCTGGTGAAGAAGCACTTACTATTGCCCGTATCCATCATCCTAATATTGTACTGCTTGATGTGAATATGCCCGGCATTGGTGGTGTTGAAACAACACGACGTTTATTACAAATTAGCTCCGATATTCGTGTCATTGCGGTAAGCGGTTTAGCAGAAGAACCTTACCCTTCTTTATTACTTAAAGCAGGTGCCAAGGGTTATATTACCAAAGGCGCTCCAATTGAAGAAATGGTACGTGCCATTCATAAAGTCATGCAAGGTGGTAAATATTTTAGTGCCGACATTGCCGAACAACTTGCTAGCTCTTATTTATCTGAAGCACAACAATCCCCTTTTGACTTATTGTCTGAACGTGAAATGCAAGTCGCGATGATGGTGGTGAACTGCCAAAGTGCTCAAGCAATTGCCGATAAACTGTTTGTAAGCGTTAAAACAGTGAATACCTATCGTTATCGTATTTTTGAAAAATTAGCCATCGACAGTGATGTAAAGTTAACGCACTTGGCCATGCGTTACGGTTTAATTAAACCTTAATTTAATCATCGCATGCCTTTTCACTTTGAAAAACAGCAGTCAACACTTTACCGACTTGGTGTTTGGTACAGTGTCTATCGCGTGATTATTGCGTCTAGTTTGCTGCTGCTGTTTTTTCTGACCTATGCACAACTCAAAGAAAATTATGAACATCAAGGTTTATATTTTTTTACCTTAGTCGTCTATTGTTGTTTAGGTCTTTTACAACTGGTGACCTTTCAACTTTTTCCGACAGCGTTATCACGACAATTGATTTTACTCAGCGGTATTGATGTACTGTGTTTTACTAGCCTCAATTTTGCCATTGGCACACCGAATCTACATATTAGCTTGTTGTTTGTGATTACCATTTTTATGGCCAGTTTACTGCTCAGTAAACGTCAAGCGTTGGCACTCACACTTTGTTCCATTATTGCAGTCTTATATCTACAGTTTGTGGGGACATGGCTTGCCTTTTCTGACCTAAGCAATATTGGCAATAGTGCATTGCTGGCATTTTTATTTTTTGTGGTGTATTTAACCGCGCAATTTACGGTACAACGCTTTCAACTTCTTGAAAATTTAAATTTTGTACAGTCACAAGAATTACTGCGCCTACAAAACATTAATCGCTATATTCTTGAACAAATTGACATGGGTTATTTGGTTTTAAATGAAAAACAAGAAGTGGTGCTCAGTAACCCCGCAGCACAATTATTATTAGATATGCCAAACACCTTTCGGCAAACCCCGTTACAGCGCCTGCATCCTGAATTATCCTTATATTTAGAACAGCATCAAACTCAACAAGGCGAACGTTTTGTGTTTGAAGCGATTCGTAGCAGTATTTTAATTCGCGTACAAAAGCTTTATTTGCCACAATCAGTATTAACTTTGCTGATTATGCAAGATGCTCAGCGCATGAACCAACAGGTTCAACAATTAAAATTGGCGGCTTTAGGTCAGCTTTCTGCTAGTATTGCACATGAAATTCGTAATCCACTTGCAAGTATTGTCCAAGCCAATAGCCTGCTGTTAGACGCCGATGCCGAACAAGTCCAATTTCTACAACAGATGATTCAACGACAATCGACACGGATTGACCACATCATTCATTCTACTTTGAGCATGGCACACAACCAAGCTACCTTGCCTGTGGATATTCATCTCAATCAATTTTTAACGCTACTGATTGCAGAAGATTTAACTATGCATCAACAGCAGATTCAGCTCCATATTTCACAAAACATTCATTTGTCTTTTGATGAGGCACAACTGCGCCAAGTTTTGATTAATTTAATTCAAAATGCCTTACGCCATAATGCAGCAACCGCAGAATACATCGAAATTCATGCCTATATTCAAGCAGATACAGTATTAATAGATGTGATTGATTTTGGGCAAGGTGTTCCAGAAAACCAACTACAACAGCTTTTTTCACCTTTTTTTACTACAGAAGTCAAAGGAACAGGCCTAGGCTTATATCTTTCGCATAGTTTTTGCGAAGCAAATCAGGCAAAATTAACCTACAGCAAATTACAACACGGAACTTGTTTCCGACTTGAATGCACTGCCATTCAAACACAATAATATTTTGGGGATTTATGACAATACAACCAACTCGTGTTCTTCTGGTCGATGATGAACAAGATTTATGCTTGCTTATGCAAATGAGTTTAAAGCGAATGGGAATTGCGTCTGAGGTGGCACATAACGTCTTTGATGCCAAACAAAAGCTTGCCGCACAAAGCTTTCATGCTTGCCTAACCGACTTAAACTTGCCCGATGCCGATGGCATTAAATTGGTTGAATATGTCAGTGAATATTATCCAAATACTCCAATTGCCGTGATTAGCGCTTACGGCAATATGGAAATTGCCATTCAGGCCTTAAAAGCAGGTGCATTTGACTTTATTAGCAAACCTATTTTACCTGAAGCATTGCAACAATTACTCGAAAAAGCCATTGTTCCACATGAAACATCAGTTCATCAACACCATAGTATTGAAGATAAAATGTTGATTGGGCAATCGCGACCCATGCAGCAACTCAAACGTAGCCTGACTAAAATTTCACGTACCCAAGCCCCAATTTTTATTCGTGGCGAATCAGGAACTGGCAAAGAGGTGGTGGCCAACTTAATTCATCAATTAAGCAACCGAAATACAGGCGCATTTGTGGCGATTAACTGCGGTGCAATTCCCTGTGAGCTTATGGAGAGTGAGTTATTCGGCCATAAAAAAGGCAGTTTCACCAATGCAACTCAAGACAAACAAGGCCTCATTCAAGCTGCACATGGCGGTAGTCTATTTTTAGATGAAATTGCTGAACTCCCGATGAGCATGCAAGTGAAACTTCTGCGTGCGGTACAAGAAAAGAAAATCCGCCCGATTGGCAGCGACCAAGAAATTGCCGTTGATTTTCGCATTATCAGTGCTACCCATCAAAATTTAGAACAACTGATTCAGCAAGGAAAATTTAGACAAGATTTGTTTTTCCGCCTGCATGTGATTGATGTTCAACTCCCTCCGCTACGCGAACGTGGTCAAGATATTATTGAGCTTACCCAGCATTTTATGAGCCAGATTTGTCACGAATGGAATATACCAAGCAAACAACTTACCCCTGCGGCACAACAATTTTTACTTGGACAAAGCTTTAGTGGCAATGTACGAGAACTACGCAATATGGTTGAACGTGCAATGACGCTCTGCGATGAACAAAAAATCGATATTGCACATTTACAATGTGGTACACCCCAATTTTCTCGACCATCTTCTCAAATTCAGCCAAATCTGGATGCTACTAAAAGCATGCAAGTCTCAATGGAGATAAAACAAGGACTACCGGTAGAGGGTTTGGAAGCTTATTTAGAAGATATTGAAAAAAACATTTTATTAAATGCACTCGAAATAACCCATTGGAACAGAACATTGGCCGCAAAAAAACTCGGTATGTCATTCCGCTCATTACGTTATCGCTTAAAAAAGTTTGGGTTAGATGACGAACAAATTGAAGAACAATAGCCTATTTCACAACAAATAGACTAGTTTCAAATTAAACGATCTAATTTTGCTTATTGTAACTTTCTCCCTTAAGGGAGAAAGACAACCGAACTTAGATGAAACTATTTATTTATGCTTGAGCAATAATTCAGCAGCATTTTCCACATAAATGTCGTCTTTCATTTCCAGTGGTAATGCATAAATTTGATTGGGCTGAATTCCCTGACCATCAATCATATTGCCCTTCGGGGTGTAATAATGCGAAACCGTCATTTGAATGGCAGCACCATTTGGCAAAGGAAATAATTTTTGCACAACCCCTTTGCCATAGCTTTTTTCACCCATTACCCATGCACGGTTATGCTCTTTCAATGCTGCGGTAAAAACTTCGGCCGCAGAAGCCGAGCGACCATTCATTAAAATACCCAATTTCACCTGACCAAACTCACTGCCAGGCAAGGCTTGGAAACTTTGCACACCTTCTGAACGGCTTTTGGTCGTGACAATAAAACCACTATTTAAAAATAAATCGGCTGTTTCAACCGCAGAAGATAAGAGTCCACCGGGGTTATTTCTTAAGTCAATTAAAACTGCTTTGACTTTTTTATCGGGATATTGCTCTAAAATACTTTTTATTTCACTGGCAGTTTCTTGTTGAAATACAGGTAATTTAATTACTAATACTTGGTTATGCAGCAACGTAGATGAAATTTCAACTTCGACCTTCTTATTACGCACGACTGTTGTCGGCTGACCAATCAAACTGGTTTGTACTGTTAATACGGTTCCAACCGAACCATAAAGTAAATTTCGGACTTGCTCATGGTTTAATTCTTTGAGTTCTTGATTATCAATTTTATATACCACCATACCATTATGCAGTCCCAATTTAATCGAATCCGCATCTGATTTCAACCCAGTAATAAGCCATTGTTTATGTGCTTTATCAAAGCTTAAATCAAAATCGACCGAGGCAACATCCCCATCGGTATATTGCACCAGTTGCTTATAATCTTCAGGCGACAAATAACGTGAATAACGATCTAATCCACCCACCAAACCTTTAATCGACTGCTCAAATAAGGCATCATCTGATTTAGCACTAACATAATTATCTTTAACAATGCCATACACTTGAACAAATTTTTGAATTGCTTCAATCGGAATCTCATCGTTATGATGAGTCTCTGTATTGCCACTATCATCATCTGTATCTGATGTATTTTCGACTGCCACAGCAGGATGGCTCAAATAACCACAAAGCAATACAGCAACCATCAGCTTTTTTATCATTTGAACCATACTATGCCCTTTTATGGAGTTAATGTGATCAGATTTTTACCTTTCATGTCCGCAGGAATTGGCAATTGCATTAAATGTAATAACGTCGGTGCAATATCTGCCAAAACTCCGCCTTCTGCAATTTCAGCCTGAGTTGGCCCAACATAAATAAAAGGCACAAGTTCTGTCGTGTGCTGCGTGTGGACTTGACCACTGACATAATCTTGCATTTGCTCGACATTACCATGATCGGCAGTCACCAACATATGGCCTTTTTGTTGCATCACTGCTGCATAGACTCGACCTAAGCAGGTATCTACTGCCTCAACCGCTTTTACCGCAGCATCAAATACACCTGTATGCCCAACCATGTCACCATTGGCATAATTCACCACCAACAAATCATATTCACCCGAGTGAATCGCATCAACCAATGCATCAGTAACCTCAAATGCACTCATTTCAGGCTTTAAGTCGTAGGTGGCAACATTTGGTGATGGAATTAAAATTCGTTTCTCACCTGCATATTCATCTTCGCGCCCACCGCTAAAAAAGAAAGTTACATGCGCATATTTTTCAGTTTCGGCAATACGCAATTGAGTTTTGCCCAAATTAGATAAATACTCGCCCAAAGTATTGTGTAGCGCTTCTGGCATGTAAGCCACAGGTGCATCAATACTGGCTTGATAACGGGTGAGCATGACAAATTTAGACAGTGCGGGTAAAACTTTGCGTTCAAAACCTGTAAAGTCTTTTTCAACCAACGCGCGGGTAATTTCACGCGCACGGTCGGCACGGAAATTCATAAACACCACGCTATCGCCATCTTGCATCGCAGCAACATCACCAATACGGGTGGCTTTTACAAACTCATCACTTTCATTTGCATCATAAGCCTGTTGCAAACCTTCTTGTGCAGAAGCCACCACACGAACAGCTTCACCTTCTGTAAGTAGGCGATAGGCTTGTTCGACACGATCCCAACGATTATCACGATCCATGGCAAAATAACGACCAATTAAAGTCGCAATTCGGCCTTGCTGTGGATATTGTGCAAATAAAGCATCCAATTTTGCTAAAGAAGGTTCAGCACTTTTTGGCGGGGTATCACGGCCATCTAAGAATGCATGTAAATACACTTGAGCACCACGTTCTAAGGCAAGTTTGCACATTGCCACAATATGGTCTTCATGTGAGTGCACCCCCCCTTCAGACAACAACCCCATAATATGGAGTGCGCCGCCAGCAGCTTTGGCTTTATCCACGGCATCAATTAAAACGTCATGTTCAAAGAAAGCGCCTGAACGAATATCTTTAGTGATACGCGTAAAATCTTGGTACAGCACTCGGCCTGCGCCTAAGTTCATGTGCCCAACTTCAGAATTGCCCATTTGACCATCAGGTAAGCCAACATCTTCACCCGAACCAGAAATTAAACTATGCGGATGCTGCTGTTGCATTGCCATTAAATGCGGGGTTTTTGCCGCCAAAAAAGCATTGTCTTCAATCGCTTCACGATGACCAACACCATCCATGATGACCAAGACATGAGGAATTTTGCCTGTCTTCGTATCCGTCATTTTCTACTCTCTTGCTGTTCTGATTTGAGTGGGACTTCATCTTACCGAATTTTTTTACAATTCTCTATTGCATTTAAATCGGTTATTGCCCACTCAATTTTCAGTTATTATTTGGCACGATTGAGTAAATAACCGCCTGCAATAAAAATCAAGATAATAGGAACAAATACAAACCACGCAGGCGATGGGCTATAAACCAAACTTGCATAGCCCAAAAAGTCTTGTAGGTAGTAAAAACCTAAGCCAACAAATAAAGCAATGACCAAGCGAAAACCCATTGATTGTTGGCGTAATGGGCCAAAAATAAATGAACATGCAATCACAACCAAAGCCAACAATGAAAATGGCATTGCCACTTTTTGCCAAAAAGCCAATTGATAACTTTTAGGTACTTGGCTATGTACAGAAAGATAACGCATAAAAGCCACCAATTGACTAGGTGGCAGCTCATCAGGATCGACCGTAACCATGTGTACATATTCAGGCTTTAATGCTAAATCGAGGGGAAGCTGTGCTGATTGGGTAAAGGTCGCATCGCCTGTGGCTTGGATTTGCGTTTGTTGGACATTTTTCAAATTCCATTCGGCTTGCGATCCAAATTGACCTTGCTCGGCAAATAAATCTTGTTTAAGCCGATAATCTTGGTCAAAGTCCAAAACTTGGATATTACGCAACTCACCTTGAGAGTTAGCATAATCAATATAAATAAAGCGCTGCCCTTCTCGGCTCCAATAGCCACGAACCTCTCCCAAGCTACTCACCGCTTGATGATTCTTGATGCTATTGGCACGCTCGGTAGTATAAGGAATGACCCATTGGCTGAGTACAAATGCAAATACCACTAAAAGCAAAGCTGAGCGCATGACCCAACCCACAATCCGCCACAAACTAATCCCAACTGAACGCATGACAATCAGTTCACTATTCGATGCCAACGCACCAAGTCCAATCACCGCACCAATTAAGGCAGAAATAGGCAAAATTTCATAAACATAATGGGGTGTATTCCAAAATACATATTCAACTGCTTTAAGTGCGGTATAACCATTTTTTAAACTACTTAATTCAGCCAAATAGGTAAAGAGTGCCTGCAACAATCCTAAAACAGTAGTCGTCCCAAGCATCGCAAGTGCTGCGGTTGTGGTGACATGTTTGGCAATTAAACGGCGTGCTAACATTGGCAAACTCACTTATTCAACTTTAAATTCAGCTTAGCCTTTAAATTTGGCTTGCGCAGGAAAAACAATGTAACAATGGCATAAACAAATAGCACAGCAGGATAAGCCCATATTCCTAATTCAGCACGGGTAATGCGTGTTCGGACTGCCATTAAAGCCACAATCAAACTTGCAAAAATTAAAATTGCAGGCAATAAGCGATAATAACGTCCCTGACGCGGATTCACCTCAGATAATGCAGTAGCCAACATTAATGCCACCACCAACGCAAATGGCACAAATAAGCGCCAACCCAACTCACTTTGTACCACGGGGTCGTTGCGTTTTTTCCAAAGTTCAGCCATGCGCATAGACTCAGCTTCATCACCACTGACTTCGGCATCTTTTTTATTTTCAATTCTTAAACGATAACGCTTAAATTCAGCTTGGGTATAACGTGGCTGTCCCGGATAAAGTTCATAACGCCGGCCATCAATCAAATCGACCACATTGGCAGGATCATTCGGAATTTCAACTCGTACAGCTTCTCGCGCCAAAATCACGACATTCGGTTTATTGTCTTGCGTTGAACGTTGATATAACAACACATCTTTTAAATTCTTACGATCTTCAGATAAATCACTGGCATAAATCGTATAAATACCTGAACTTACAAATTCTTTGGGACGGACTAAGTCGAACCCCGTTCGCACAGCTTGAGCACCAGTTAATTGTTCAAATTGACGTAATCCCCAAGGCGATACCCAAATCATCAGGATCATTTGAATGATCAAAAAAATGGTCGTTAAAGGCAATAAAAGTCGCGCTAAGTGATTACGGCTAATGCCACTACCATTAAGCACTGCCATTTCATGGTCAACATATAGTCGGCCAAAAACCAACATTAAGCCAATAAAAAAGCCCAGTGGGAAAATCAGCGTTAGAAATTCAGGCAGACGATAACCAATGATGCTAAATAGAACACTTGCATCTAATCGTCCTTGGGCTGCAATTCCAAAATATTTGATCAATCGCCCGCCCATCATAATTAATGTAAGCAAGGCCACCACGACCAATGAGGTTTCTACAACCTGTTTGACTAAATAACGCCGAATAATCAAAAGGAAACATCCTTAACATTGAAATACAATAAAATTTGAAGCGCTACGCCAAGCTTTTACGTGCCGAATCAAGATGACTGCTTAGTTTAACTCAATCTGGAGAATAAAAAAGCTATCCTAAGCTTGCACATTGCAATTGAACCGAGTGTAATGGTTCAATAACCTTATATTGACCGATATCTACAGGCATTGATCAGCGCATGAAAATTTCTTTAAAAACCAGCCAAAATTCAGGCTATGCTCTCATCGTTTTAACCGATGCAAAACAAATCGAATCACAACAACGTACACCTCTTCTTACACAAGCTGCAACTTTAATTGATGCTAGCCAATATACAGCGAGTTTCACTGAGATTTTACCTGCAATTGGACTAAATCAACATTATCCATTTTGTAGCTTTGTGGGTTTAGGCAAAATAGAAGAACTCAGTGCCAATAAAATGGCAAAGCTTGCACAAAGCATTCTCACGCCATTACAAAAAAAATATAACGAAGCCGACCTCGATTTAAGCGACTTACCTGCACATTTACACTATGTATTTGCCTTAGCCTTGAGCCAAGCCAATTATAGCTTTGATGCGTACAAATCTAAAAAAACTGAACGTAAACTAAGCCAGCTTAATTTAATTGGTAGTCAATTATCACAGGCTGAAATTGAACTGATTAATGCCATTCAAGTCGGTCAAAATCTAGCACGTGACCTTGGAAACCAACCAGGGAATATTTGCTATCCAGAGTCTTTAGCCAAACTTGCAATAGAACTGGCTGCTGAATTTCCCGACTTACTTAAAGTCACCGTGCTTGATGAACAGCAAATGGCTGATCTAGGCATGAACGCATTTCTTGCCATCAGCCAAGGTTCAGAGCGTCCAGGTCGTATCATCACCCTTGAATATTTGGCAGAACGTGAAGAAGCCCCTGTGGTTTTAGTTGGTAAAGGCGTGACTTTTGATACTGGCGGCATTTCATTAAAGCCGGGCGCGGGCATGGATGAAATGAAATTTGACATGTGTGGTGCTGCGTCTGTGATGGGCACTATACGCGCTTTATGTGAAGCACGTTTGCCAATTCATGTGGTTGGTGCAATTGCAGCAGCAGAAAATATGCCTTCAGGCAAGGCTTCACGCCCAGGCGATATTGTCACCACCATGAGCGGTCAAACCGTTGAAATTTTAAACACCGATGCCGAAGGTCGCTTAGTACTCTGTGACACGCTCACCTACATCAAACGCTTTAATCCTGCGGTCGTTGTGGATATTGCAACGTTAACAGGTGCTTGTGTGGTTGCACTTGGTAAAGTCGTAAGTGGTTTGTTCTCGGGTGATGATGCCTTAGTCCAAGAGCTTCAAACCGCAAGTGAGCAAAGCTTTGACCGTGTGTGGCGCTTACCTGTCATGGACGATTATCAAGAGCTACTTGATTCCCCATTTGCTGATATTGGCAACATTGGTGGCCCTCAAGGTGGTGCAATTACCGCAGCGTGTTTCTTACAACGCTTTACGCATGATTATCGCTGGGCGCACTTAGATATCGCAGGTACAGCATGGTTATCAGGTGCTAATAAAGGTGCAACGGGTCGTCCTGTACCTTTACTCATGCAGTTTATTGCTAACCGTGCCCAGCATGACTGATATTAGCTTTTATCTGTTTGAAAAAAGCCCTGAACGACAAGCCGAAAGTGCTTGTCGTTTAAGTCGTAAAATTCTCAAACAATCGAAAAAGATTTGGTGGCACTGTACCAATGTAGTACAACAGCAACAGTTAGATGAGTTACTTTGGTCGTTTGATCCCAATAGTTTTATTCCACACGGAATTCATGATGAAAAGGCAGCAGTATGCATTTCTGAACACTTGCCAAAGTCAGGACATTGGGTTGTATTTAACTTCACCGAACATGTGCTTGCACCACAAGATACGATTGAACACATGATTGAAATTGTTGAAAATCAAGAATCGACTAAAATGGTCGGGCGTGAGAAATTTAAACAATATCGACGATTAGGCTTCTCACCACGTACCTTTAAATTGTAATACCGAACTAAACGCGTAAAAGGAGTCAAATGGTGGCCTTAGATGTTGGAGCAAATTTTAAAACTCGTTGGCTGAGTACACCACAGGCAGTTCGCCAAACGTATTTGGACGATTTAAATCGTATTTCCAAATTACTGAATCCTGAAACACATCTAGATGAATGGTTAGCACAGAATAAACAAGCTCAACTGGCTTCTTATGCGACCATTGAACAAACCTATGCCAAGCTAAAAGCGGAACTGATTGAAGCGGCACGGATTCGTAAACAGCAGCAACTTGAACAAAATCTAAAACGCAAACGAGAACAACAACAGCAGTTCGCGCAGCAATTACAGCATGATGAAATGTTGCAATACAGTACTCAAACTACAAATCTACACAACTTACAGCAACAGGTGTTGGCTGAATTTAATGAGCATTCAGCACGTTATCAAAAAAATCCTGCACCATTACAAGTGCAAGCACCGCAAGTTCAGATGAAAACCAATAGCGTAGTGACACCTGAAGTTCAGGCAGCACTCGACAATCTTAAAATTCGCTTGGAACTTGAAGCTGAAAGTTTAATTGAGCAGATTGAAAAAGCCGTCAAAGGTTTTAACCTAAAGCTACAACAAGCTGCCGAAGAAGAAATTTCCTATGTGCTAGCACAGCAAAAATCATCTGAAAAATAAATTCATGCCGCGCACACCTTCTCCTTTGTCGGAGAAGGTTAGGATGAGGAATAAAAGTGATTGAGTTTTGATGAATGGTTTTATTTTAAAAAACCATTTTCAGCTAAAAATGCCATACTCAGTTTTGACTCATTCGAGACTTCTGCCGCTTTATCTCCCAACAACAAACGCTCGATATAACGTGCCAAAATATCGACCTCTAAATTTACTTGAGTGCCTAATTTCCACGTTGCAATATTGGTGCGTTCAGCAGTATGTGGAATTAAATTCAAACTCAAAATATTGCCACGTAAATGGTTAATCGTCAGGCTAACACCATCAACTGTAATTGAGCCTTTTTCAGCCAAATATTTCGCCAATGCCGCAGGTGCAGTAACTTCAAAATATAACGAACGCGCATCGTGACGGACACAGCTAATTTCCGCAACGGCATCGACATGACCACTGACAATATGCCCACCAAAACGAGTGGTCGGTAACATGGCTTTTTCCACATTTACCTTTTGTCCAACTTTCCACTGCCCAAGCGTGGTACGATTTAAACTCTCAAGCGAAACATCGGCACTGTACCAATCTTTCCCCCATGCAATAACAGTTAAGCAAACGCCATTGGTGGCAATCGAGTCACCTAAATTCACATCAGACAAATCAAGTTCAGTGCGAATGCGTACCCGTACGTCACCACCCAGTGGCTGTAAACTTTCGACCTGCCCTACACTTTCTATAATACCTGTAAACATATGTTAGCTCTCAATTTTACCAAAGTGCCAATTGGGTACTGACCCCAGAAGTATCTACACCGCCTAGCTCTGCATAATGATACAGCTGCCCCAAGAGTTGACGCAGTGGTGGTCCTGATTTAGCTTTAGTGTCCGTAATCACAATAAATTCCAATACACGCGCACGTTCAGATTGACGTTGTTTACTCACACGATAACGTGGTACATCTTGAGTCAGTAAGGTCACATGTCCACGCGCTAAATTGGCCTTGAGCAAATCTTGCGCTTCAATATTTCCATCGGTGGAATAACTGGTCAGAATATAGCGTGCATTAATTGTCGATAATAATTTCTCATAAGCTTCTTTGGCATATTTTGAAGAATTATAAGGACTTGGACGCTCTTTTCGCCATGCGCGGTCAATTCCACTTTTAAAGCCTTTGGTATCTGGCGGTGGTAAATCCACCTGATCCCACAGCGTTAAAGAGTTCAAAACATGGTAATTACTGCTGTAAGCATGTTGATTATACGGCGGATCTAAATACGCCACATCCACCTCAAAACCACTCATCTGATTGGCCAGATGCTGCGCATCTACACACCACATTTCTGCCATCGGTTGCTTGGTATCACCTTGTTCACAAAAACGACTCGGTGTCAGCCACAATAACGATTCAATTCGCTCCAACGCTGTTTGGGTTTTCCCCCCCCAACCATGATGAAAACTTTTAAACACACCACTGGTGTTACTCACAAAACTTGCCGAATACAGCAAAGGTGCAAGTAATGCACTCATCTCGACATCATCAATTGCACCTTGGGCTTGCCATGTCGCAATTTGCTGACGAATCGCATCAATCCGCATACCATTTCTGCGTTTAAAGAACAAACGATCTCGTGCGGGATCATATTCTTCATCGTTACGTGGGCATAAATTATGTGTCACCCAACCTTTGGTTAATGGTAGGCGATTGAGATAATCAATGGCTTTTTGATAGCCACCTAATTCATTAAATTTGGGTGCTTCTACACACGATAAAATCGCATGATTTAAGGCATGACTATATGGTTCCCAGTCATTGGCAATCACACGATAACCATTTTGCCGTGCCAAACGTGACACCACACCACTTCCTGCAAAAAAGTCGGCAAAAATCGGAGCGCGCTTTCCATCTTTATTCAGCGTTCCCGTCAGTTCAAGCGCCTCTAAAATCAGATGTAATAAACGGCGTTTATTGCCCAAATACGGTACCAATTGATGAAACAGATATTCATCTGTGGTGCGTGCCGCATGGCGACGTTTATTATAAACCGTTGATTCTGAATTCATAGTGGCTCTTGTTGTGGCAAAAGGCTTAAACGCAAATCATCACCCAATTGGGTCACATCTTTGAGCCGAAAGCGCTGTTGTTGTGCCAAAGTTTGAAAATCTGCCTGAAACATCGTGCGGGCAGACTGACCAAGCAAGGTTGGGGCAATATAATGCAACATCTCATCCACCAAACCCGCTTGTAAAAAAGCACTGCTTAACGTTGCACCTGCTTCAACCAACACATCATAAATTTGATACTGCTGACATAAAGTGTGCAACAACATCGCCAAGGATTGATTCTCTAATTGGGTCACCCCTAAATCAGCTAATGCTTGGCGATACGGCCCCATCACCATCACATCTTGTGGTTGTGCCAAAATTTTCGCATTTAACGGCAGTTGACCTTGTCGATCTAATACAATCCGCTTGGGCTGCACAATACTATCCAGTGCAACATTCGGCAAGCTACGTACATTGAGTTGGCAATCATCGGCAAGTACCGTTTGAATCCCTGTAATCACTGCACCTGAAATTGCACGCCAATATTGCACATCTTGACGGGCTAAATCACCGGTAATCCATTTAGATTCGCCCGATGCCATTGCCGTGCGTCCATCTAAACTCGATGCGACTTTTAAACGCACATAGGGCATTTTATCTGCCATAGCTTTTAAAAAGCCTAAATTGAGCTGTTGGGCATCTGATTCACACACACCAGAATCCACCTCAATACCCGCCTGAGTTAAAATTTCAATTCCTTTGCCTGCAACCAATGGATTCGGGTCTAAACAGGCGACCACCACACGCTTAATTTGAGCTTTGACCAAAGCTTCTGCACATGGTGGTGTACGCCCATAATGCGCACAAGGCTCAAGCGTAACATACGCCGTTGCACCATGAGCCGCCTCGCCTGCTTCATGCAGTGCAAAAACTTCGGCATGTGAACCACCCACAGGGGCCGTCGCACCACGACCAATCACTTGTTGATCCTTAACAATCACACAACCTACCGCAGGATTGGGACGAGTCCGAAATTGGGCTGTTTTTGCCAAGTTCAGTGCTTCATGCATCCAATGCTGATCAAGCTTTAATTGATTCGACATACTTAGTCCTGCTCTCGTTGCTGCATTTGCTCGATTTGACGGCGGAAAGCATCAATATCCTGAAAATCTTGATAAACCGAAGCAAAACGCACATAAGCCACATGGTCTAAAGCAAATAAAGATTGCATGACAATTTCGCCAATGGTACGTGAACTCACATCACGCTCACCTAAGCGTCTAATTTGTAATTGAATATCGCTTAAAACCGCTTCAATTTGGTCTTGAGTGACAGGGCGCTTTTGCAATGCATGCAACAATGAGCGGCGCAATTTAAGCTCATCAAACGGTTCATTTTTACCATTTGACTTAATCACACGCGGCATGACAACTTCATAACTCTCAAAAGTGGTAAAACGTTCTCCACAACACACACATTCACGGCGTCGACGAATTTGACAACCTTCGGCTGCCAAACGAGAGTCGATGACCTTACTGTCAGGCGCATTACAAAATGGACAATGCATTACAATTTTAATCTGTTGATAAGGGTAGTTCTAGTGTATCAAAAATCTTACAGATACTAAATGTAGTGTTTAAAATAAAAAACAGCCCCTAAAAGGAGCTGTTTTGCAGTGTGAAAAGTCTTATTCAACACGTTCGCCATGCTGACTTAAATCTAGCCCCATGCGCTCATCATCATTATTTACACGTAAGCCAATCACAACATCAATGACTTTTAAGATAATGAAAGTTGCAATCGCACTATATGCAATTGTTGCTAATACGCCTTCAACTTGAACCCATAACTGATGCATCATATCTGTTGGTGCTTTGTCGCCCATAATGAAAGAGCTTGCAAACACACCTGTTAAGATTGCACCCGCCATACCACCAACAGCATGTAGACCAAAAGCATCTAAAGAGTCATCTGCTTTAAGGATACGTTTAAGCCCAGTAATTCCCCAGAAACAAATCAGACCACCGAGTAAGCCCATCACTAATGAGCCACCAACAGTGACATAACCTGCCGCAGGAGTGATCACGACTAAACCGGCAACACCGCCAGACACTGCACCAAGTACAGAAGCTTTACCACGAACTAATTTTTCAATAATTGACCAAGAAATCGCGGCTGCCGCGGCTGCCACTTGTGTAGTCACAAGCGCATAACCTGCTGCACCATTTGCACCAAGTGCAGATCCACCGTTAAAACCGAACCAACCCACCCAAAGTAAGCTTGCCCCAATCACAGTCAATACCAAATTATGTGGTGCCATTGACTCTTTACCCAAGCCAATACGCTTACCAATCACATAAGCGGCAACTAAACCTGCAACACCTGAGTTAATATGGACAACTGTACCACCTGCGAAATCAAGTGCACCATCGGCACCCAACCAACCACCACCCCAAACCCAATGCGTAATCGGCGCATAAACCACAACTACCCAAATGGTAATAAACGCGATAAACGCGCTAAATTTCATACGTTCTGCAATCGAACCACTAATAATCGCAACGGTAATAATTGCAAAAGTCATTTGGAAAATAACAAACAAAATTTCAGGAATAGTGCCTTGCAAGGATTCTGTCGTAATTCCTGTAAGCATGACTTTACTCAGTCCACCCACAAACGAATTGCCTGAATCAAACGCAAGTGTATAACCAATTACAACCCAAACAATACTCACCACGGCTGCAGCCATGAAACTATGTACCATGGTGCTAAGGACGTTCTTTTTACGTACCATACCACCATAAAACAAAGCCAAACCAGGAATGGTCATTAACAGCACTAATGCAGTCGAAATTAACACCCAAGCAGTATCACCAGTGTCAAGCTTTGGCGTTGCTGCTACAGGCACGGCGGCGGTTGCCGCAGGCGCTGTCTCGGCTGTTGTGGTTGGTGCAACAGCTGTACTTTTTACAAGATCAATTTCAACGCGGCGAGCGCCTTCAGATGTTCCTGCAACAATATCATCTGGTTTTTGTAAGCTAATTTTATGTTCATCAACACCTGCAGCGACTAAAGTGGTTTTAACTTGCTCTGCACGTTGTTTGGCAATTTTTTTATTGGTTATCGCATCGCCTGTACTGTCTACAAAGCCGCTCAGCTGGAAACTGGCTTCAGGATGTGCTTTGGCATACGCTACAATATTTTGAATACCCGGATCGTTGGCATTTACGTCTACTTTGCCAACGGCAAATTCAATATGTGATGCTTGGAAAGCTGCGACCGAACTCGTCGTCGCTGGTGCTGTTGTGTCTGCATGACTTGCAACAGAAGTAAACAATACACCTGCCAGACTCAACGCCATCATTATTTTTTTCATGTGTTTCCCCCAACCTGTTTTTGCGAGTTACAATGCACTCAGCAAACTTTATGCCAAATTAAACTGCATCTGGCCCAGTTTCTCCGGTACGAATACGAATCACTTGTTCGAGATTAGTGACGAAAATTTTACCATCGCCAATTTTACCTGTACTAGCAACACGGGTAATTGATTCAATCACCGAATCCACCATGTCATCGCTAATTGCAATTTCAATTTTGACTTTAGGTAGAAAATCAACAACATACTCTGCACCACGATAAAGTTCAGTATGCCCTTTTTGGCGACCGAATCCTTTGACTTCTGTGACGGTGATGCCTTGAACGCCGATTTCAGATAATGCTTCACGCACATCATCGAGCTTAAATGGTTTTACAATTGCAGTTACGAGCTTCATGTTTGTTTTCCTTCGGCTTATTTTCCAGCTGTAAGGTTTTATGTTCAATTTCCATGCCAATGTTGCTGCGGTTAGGGGAAGACAGCAACATGGTATATCTGAAAACACTTATACCTTATTTTATGCTTTGAATTGAAGAAGATTGGCAAAAATGCTTATTTCTTCAATTTTAATTGATGAAAAGTTAGTTTATATCAATGTCATGTTAAACTCATTATTCTTATAAAAATTGAGTGAGCAACGATGCTAGAAAGCTTATTACAGGCCATTTTGGCGCAAGTGGAACAACCAAAAAAAGATTTAGAGCACAATTTAAGAGCATTACTCAATGAAACCATTGAACGTATGGATTTGGTTTCGCAAAGTGAAATTGACCGACAGAAGAAAGCCTTAGAAACTGCCAACCTACGTTTAACCCAACTTAAACAACAAGTCGATCAACTAGAGCAGGCACTGCTTCAACTTAAAAAAGCACCATAATTGTGCAAATAAAAAAGAGTATAAAAAGAAAATAAGCACTAAAATGGATCGTTAATATGTCTTTTGCGAAAATTTATACGCGTGGTGTTTTAGGGCTGAATGCACCGCTGATTGAAGTTGAAGTCCATGTCAGTCAGGGCCTTCCATCCTTAACGATTGTCGGTTTGCCTGAAGCTGCCGTACGAGAAAGCAAAGATCGGGTGCGTTCCGCTATTATTAACAGTGGCTTCCAATTCCCAACTAAGCGCCTTACCATTAATCTTGCACCCGCAGATTTACCTAAAGATGGTTCTCGCTTAGATTTACCAATTGCACTTGGAATTTTAATTGCATCGGGGCAACTCCCCGAAACCAATATCGAACAATTTGAATTTGTAGGTGAGTTGGCACTCGATGGTCAACTACGCCATGTTTCAAGTGTCTTGACCATTGCACTTGCCTGTCAAAAACAACAGCACAAACTGATGTTACCGACTGACAATATCAATGAAGCAAGTCAAGTGCAGGGTTTACAGCTTTTCCCTGCAACACATTTAAAAGAAGTATGCTCACATTTTTTAGGGCATACTCTTTTAACAGTAGCAACCATTCCGCCTACATTACCAATCGCAATCCACAATACCGATTTAGCTGACATAAAAGGGCAACTTCGCCCACGCAGAGCATTAGAAATTGCAGCCGCTGGTGGTCATTCATTATTATTTCGCGGCCCACCGGGTACAGGTAAAACGCTACTCGCTTCGCGCTTGCCCAGTATTTTACCGCCATTAAATCAAGAAGAAAGTTTAGCCGTTGCAAGTATTCACTCTATCGCACAGCAGCCTTATCAGTTTGGGCAACGCCCCTACCGTTCACCCCATCACACAGCTTCAGCAATTGCTTTAGTCGGTGGTGGATCTTCCCCAAAACCGGGTGAAATCACCCTTGCACATCACGGGGTTTTATTTCTTGATGAGTTACCTGAATTTGACCGCAAAGTCTTAGAGGTTTTACGACAACCCTTAGAAAGCAAAGAAATTATTATTTCAAGAGCAGCGCGACAAATCACCTTTCCAGCACAATTTCAATTGGTTGCTGCCATGAATCCATGCCCATGCGGTTATGCGTTTAATCAGGATAGTCGTTGTCAATGTTCAGCAGAAGCCATTAAACGTTATCAAAACCGGATTTCTGGGCCATTACTAGATCGAATTGATTTACATATTGATGTACCACCACTTTCTCATCAAGATTTACAAAGTGATCTAATCCCTGAAAATTCTGAAACTGTTCGCCAACGAGTTACTCAAGCCTATACGCAACAAATGCAGCGTCAAGGTATGTCAAACCATCTTTTATCTACAACGCAACTGGAAAAGTTTGCCAGTGTATGCCCGCAAGGCAGCCATATCTTGGCACTTGCACAACAACGACTCAACTTATCTGCGCGTGGTTATCATCGCATCTTACGTGTGGCACGCACTATTGCAGACCTTGCACAAAGTGAGCAAATACAAACCCTGCACTTATCTGAAGCACTGTCTTATCGCAGTCCATTTCAGCTTTAAAATAAAAACCGCCTTTTGGCGGTTTTTATCAACATATTCTAAATTAGAATGTTTTTGTTAAAGTAAAGACAGCGCCAGTCTCTGCACCGCGTTTTAATGTGTGGTCATAATTATCAATATTTGTTCCTACCGCATCAAGCTCTGCCGTTAAACCTGAAACAGCTTTTACATTGTAGGTTACACCCACTTTCCAATCAAAAAAGTCTTTATCAGTCGCATCGCCATTTGCATTAATGCTATAAATATTTTTATCTGCTTTACTATAACCCACACTTGCAACACCACCAAAACCAGTGTCTGCAAATGGTGCTGAGTAAGCTAAATTAAAGTTCCAATTCGAGACTTTTTTACCATCAACTTTACCTTCGCTACCGCCATATTGATTGGTATAAGAAATACTTGGAACAATGCTATCGCCTTTTACAAAAGCATCGGCAAATGTAAGTTTGGCATAAAGCTCAGGCCAATTAATATTCCCACCACTTGGATAATTATAATATACCAATCCAACATCTAAATTTGGTTTCAAAGAACCAAAATTAAGTGGCGTTGTAAAACCAATGCTTGGGTCTAACTCTAAATGTGCCTTTGTTCCTGCACCAAAGTCGACATTGGATGCAAATGCAGAAAAATAAAGTCCCGAACTGTGTGCAAGGGTAAATGAGCCTTGAATGGCAGGGTCATTTTCTGTTTGCGTTACCCCACGCCAACGATAATCACTAGTTAAGGCTACATTGCCCGTTAAAGTTAAACCATAGGCTGCAAGACCATTGTCCTCAGCAAAAGTGGCTGTAGAAAGTGTAGAAACTGCAATTGCTGCTGCGATTAATTGTTTCATTGTTCATCCCTCGGAGGTGATTTCTACTTGTTTAAAAATGCAAAAAATAAATGCAATTTTCATACCAAAATAAAATTTAAAAGCAATATTTACTTACTTTTTTACAGCATACCAGTATTTTTATTTCTTGTAAAAACCACATAAAAACAATGGATTAAACCAACAAAAGTATCAACCAGATCTTACTATGTTTCATTTTGTGAAAAAATATTTGATAAAAGTATTCTTTTTATTATAGATTACATGTACATTTTGTTACCGATTCCACATCATCCTGCAACAAAATATACATTCATTTTTTAGGGGCAGCCAATGCTAAACGTACCAAAGCTACCATTAGTTCTTCTTATTCAAGCATTGCTTGTTTCTCCAGCATTTGCAAGTGAACAAAGCGACTCAAAAGGTCTTGTCGATGATGCGTCTGCATCGGTTTTATTGCGTACAGGTTTTATCCAACGTGATAACAAAAATGGTGCTCCAGATACTAATTCTGCTGTTCAATCAGTAATGCTCAATGCTGAAACAGGCTTTACTCAAGGCACTGTCGGTTTTGCTACAGGTGCGGTAGGCGATTTTTCATTTAAATTGGGTGATAACAAGCATTCTGGCAATCAAATGACTGCCTTAAAAAATAATGGGGCAAAAGATGCCAATGGATACGTAGACCCTTATGACCAATGGACTCGTGGCGGAGCATATGTTAAAGCGCGTGTATCAAACACGACTTTAACCTATGGCACACAAGTTCTTGATATTCCAGTACTTGCAAGCAATACTGGCCGTATGGTTCCTGAATACTTCACAGGTACACTTTTAACAAGCCATGAAGTAAAAGATTTAGAAGTAATTGCAGGTAAATTTACCCAAAACCAAATGTCTAATCAAATTAGTACAGACAAAGATGCTTCAGGTAATGGCCTAAAGCGTGCCTATGTTTGGGGTGCAAAATATAAATTTAATGATCAATTTAATGCATCTTATTATGGTTTGGACAGCAAAGATAAATTAGACCGTCATTACGCAGACCTTAACTATAAATTGCCATTAGCAGAACAAAACTCGCTTACTTTTGATTTAAGTGGTTATGCAACTAAATTTAAAGCTGGTGCAGAATCATATTCAGGTACACTAACAGAAGATACCAATAACTATATTTGGGCTTTCTCTACCACTTATAATCAAGGACCACATAGTGTGATGTTGGCGTACCAACAAAATACAGGTGGAATGGGCTATGACTACGGTGCAAATGCAGATGGCTTCCAAAGTATTTACCTGCCAAACTCTTACCTTTCCGACTTTAACGGCCGCGATGAAAAATCTGCACAAGTACAATACAATGTTGACTTAGGTGCATTTGGTGTACCAGGCTTATCTTGGACAACAGCTTATGTCTATGGTTGGAACATCGATAGTGGCGTAGAAGATAATGCTAAAGAACATGAATTCTTTAACCAAGTGAAATATACCGTACAATCTGGTTTTGCCAAAGGCACCAACTTACGCGTACGTAATTCTATTTTACGCGGAAGTGAATCTTACTTACCTGGCACTAATGAATGGCGTATCTTCCTTGATATTCCTGTGAAATTTTTCTAATTTCAGCTAAAAATATCATGACTGTGCATTCGTGCACTAAAAATCCCATCCTTGAGATGGGATTTTTTATTTCTTTTTAACCAATAAATTTAGCGTGATACAGCACAGTCAAATTGTATATCCAAAGAAATTATTCTGACTTACGAATATTTAAAACAAAAAAAACCCACACATCGTGTAGGTTTTTTAGGGTCAAAGCTCTTACTTTTTCGCCGCTTCAATCGCTTTTAGCACTTCGGCTTTAGCAACGTCTGCACCTTCCCAACCTGAGATTTTCACCCACTTGCCTGGCTCTAAATCTTTGTAGTGTGCAAAGAAATGCTCAACTTGGTTGATTAACAATGCTGGAAGATCAGTATATTCTTTAACATCTTTATACAAAGGTGAAAGCTTTTCGTGTGGCACTGCAATCAGTTTTGCATCAATACCACCGTCATCTTCCATGTTCAATTTACCTACAGGACGGCAACGAATCACAGAACCCGCAGCCACTGGGTAAGGTGTTACAACTAATACGTCTAATGGATCACCATCTTCAGACAAGGTATTTGGTACATAACCGTAGTTCGCTGGATAGAACATGGCTGTCCCCATAAAACGGTCTACAAATAATGCGTCTGAATCTTTATCAATTTCGTATTTGATTGGTGCTGCATTTGCAGGAATTTCAATAATTACGTAGATGTCATTTGGTGCATCTTTACCCGCAGGGATATTGCTATAGCTCATGATAGTACTCTGTTAAGTCGGCCAGTTAAAATGCTTGAGACACAACTGTATTTCAAGCAGATGGATGGAAAAGGATTATACCGATTAGATTGTATATTTTTAATCGTGTTTCAATAAATATATTGGTATTGCTAAAGTTTGGTGCAAAACTTAAATCAAAATCACTTAAATGATGCTATATCCAAGCCAATTAAGCATACAATCGAACAACTAAAAGCAATAAAGCAATTGGGCAGCCCATCGCTAAAAACCAAATAATTGAACGTAAAGTTGCAAAATTTGCCATATAACACAGGCCATAAAGAATGCGTAAGACAATATATGCCCAACCAAATGTCATCACCACCTGCTGATCAAGCACCATATATTCTGCCATTAAAATGGCTGCGATAAATAGCGGTAAACTTTCAAAACTATTTTGCTGTGCAGCATTGGCACGTGCGGCAAGTCCAGTGGTCTTCGCTAAAAAATCACGTGGATTTTGATTATCTTGTAGTTTAAATTTCCCTGTTATTTTGGCAATCAAAGTAAACGCATAAGGCAATAAACAGGCGGTTAAAATTAGATAAATAATCCCACTGATGCTTTGCATCTTTTACAATCTCTTGAGGATGGTGTACAGATATTGCATGATAACATGGCTTTTCTGTGCATTTTTCGGTTAAATATAACGATTTGTATTTTTCTACTTTTGGATGATTATGCTCGATCAAGATCAAAGCGCGCTCCTTGCCGCATTAGAACAGCAAAAGATTGCTCAGCGCAAAGTCGAGCGAATTTTAAAATTTGTACTGCCAATTACCGCCTTTTTAATTAGTATGATCTGCGCCAATTTAAACTGGCAATCCACCATTGGCACCTTTGTAATGCTAACCGTTGCATTTTGGGCAGTAGGTATTAAACAATGGTCAGTCGCACTTTGGCTGGGGTTCACCGTGCTATATAGCATCATTGACAATTATTTCAGCTTTCACGGCCTCGATGCTAAACATTTAAAAAATCAATTGGTGGGTATGTTGCCTTTTTTGGTGGTGATTTACTTTGCTCGCCCTTACTTAGATCAACTCATGCTTAAAAATAGCCAATAACAACACCGAATAGCCTTGTGTACGTCGCTCATTTGAACTAACTCTCAAAAAAGTGACAAATTAAAAAGACCGCTAAGCGGTCTTTTTAATTTTGACTATTTACTTTGTGTTCTCAGTTCTTTACGTAAAATTTTACCTACATTCGACTTTGGTAAATCATCCATAAATTCCACATAACGTGGACGTTTATAGCCCGTTAAGTTCTGCTTAGCAAAAGCCAGTAATTCTTCTGTGGTTAATGATGGATCTTTTTTAACCACAAAAAGTTTTGGTACTTCACCTGATTTTTCATCAGCTACACCAATAGCTGCAACTTCTAAAACTTTTGGATGCTGTGAAATAACTTCTTCAATTTCATTTGGGTAAACATTAAAACCAGACACTAAAATCATGTCTTTTTTACGGTCTACAATCTTGATATAACCGCGCTCATCCATAATTCCAATATCGCCGGTACGGAAATAACCATCTTCTGTCATTACCTTCGCAGTTTCATCAGGGCGATTCCAATAGCCTTTCATCACTTGTGGGCCACGAATTGCAATTTCACCACGCTCGCCTAATGGTACTTCTTTACCGTCATCATCTAAAATCGCAACATCAGTTGATGGAATAGGAATGCCTATCGCACCTGAAAATTCTTCTGATACAGGCGGGTTAAACACAGCAACAGGTGAAGTTTCAGATAAACCATAGCCTTCGTGAATAATGACACCTGTGTATTTTTTCCATGCTGCCGCAGTTGAAGGCAATACAGCCATCCCACCACCGACAGTAAGCTTCATTTTACTGTGATCAAGTTGTCTAAAGCTTTCGTTATTAATCAAGGCATTAAATAAAGTATTCACCCCAGGGAAAATGGTCGGCTTAAACTTGTCAATTTCTTTAATTAAAGCAGGCAAATCACGCGGATTCGCAATTAACAAATTGGTCGCACCTTGGCACATACCATACAGTTCACACACGGTAAATGCCAAAATATGGTACAACGGCAGAGCAGATATCATCCGAAACTCAGCTATATCCGCTGCATCAACTTGCTTAAATTTACTGTCAAATAAATTTTGAATTTGTAAAATATTAGCAATTAAATTGCGATGCGTAAGCTCTGCACCTTTGGCAACTCCTGTTGTACCACCGGTATATTGCAAAACAGCAAGGTCACTTAAAGTCACATTTGGACGCTTATACTGATTCGGATTCACTTTATTGATCGCATCATTAAAGCGAATATGTCCAGGAATATCCCACGCAGGAATTTGCTTACGTACACTACGCAGTACAAAATTCACAATATGGCCTTTAACAAAGCCAAGCATATCGCCTACAGATGCCACAACGACATGCTTCACAGGGGTTTTACCTAAGATTTTTTGGTAAACCGTAGCAAAGTTCTCAATAATAATTAGGGCTTCAACTCCTGCATCATTTAATTGATGTTCCAATTCGCGCGAGGTATACAGTGGGTTTACATTCACCAACACATAACCTGCACGAATAATCGCTAAACTTGCCACAGGATATTGCAATACGTTGGGCATCATCACCGCAACGCGCGCACCTTTGGATAGACCTAAACTTTGCAAATAGACTGCAAATTTACGACTTGCAACATCAAGTTCTTGATAAGTGATTTTTTTGTCCATAAAAACAAAAGCATCACGTGTGCTGTATTTTTTTAAATTACTTTCAAAAATATCAACCAAAGACGTATTTTCGGCTGGCAAAGTAATTTTATCTTGAATACCTGTTCTTTTATATTCATCAAACCAAATTTTTTCCATCATGCCTTTTTCTCCGTCCTACATCCGTTCGTTATCTTGTTGGCAAGGTTTGTTTTGTATCGCCTTACCATCTTAACGTCTTTATGAAGGCGCTTGCTAGGTTTATCTTTGAACACTAAGTTTATTGGCTTTTTGGTAGCCACGTGGTAATAGGTGTCCTTTGGTTGCACGTTTACCCACATATTTTTGCAAATCATCTGCTTTTAATTTCAAATGCTGCTGCCCTGCAACCACATGTAAAGTGTCGGTTAAATTCAGCAATTCAAAAGTTAAAATCGTTTCATCTGTACCCAATTGCATGAGTTTATTGCCCTTCCCTTTATTTAACACAGGCAATTCCGACAATTCAATGAGTAATAATTTACCCGTCGAACTGAGCAGTGCTACATGGCTAAAAGATGAGGCAACTGCCAAAGGCAACACTTGTGCCTGTTCAGGCAACGTTAAAAAGGCTTTACCCGCTTTGGCGTTGGTATCGAGCGCTGTTGCGGGGGCTTTAAAACCATAGCCTGCATTACTGCTCACAAAAATTTCTTGTGGGTCATCTGCCACTAACACCTGTACAAAATTTACGCCACTTGCAGGGGAAAGTTTTGAACTTAACGGCTCACCTAAACCACGTGCCGAAGGTAAACTGTTAATAAGTAAGGCATAACTGCGTCCTGCACTATCTAACACATAAACCCGCTGATTGGTTTTACCCACAGCAGAACTCAAGTATTGATCGCCTGCTCGATAATTTAAGTTGGCTGCATTAATCTCTGCGCCTTTCGCGGCACGAATCCAACCTGCTTCGGACAGCACGACCGTCACGGTTTCAGCAGGTAACAAATCTTGCTCTTTAATTTGTATCGCTTCGGCACGTTGCACAATTGCTGAACGGCGATCATCGCCAAATTTTTTTACATCCTCTTTTAACTCATCAATCATTAAATTTTTGAGTGATTCAGGATTGCCCAATTGCTCACGAATAATGGCAGCTTTGGCGGCAAGCTCATCTTGCTCTTGGCGAATTTCCATTTCTTCAAGTTTCGCCAAATGACGTAGTTTCAGCTCTAAAATAGCTTCGGCTTGAATATCATCAATATTAAAACGCTGCATTAAAACAGGTTTAGGTTGATCTTCTTCGCGAATAATTTGAATGACCGTGTCTATATCCAAATATGCAATCAATAAACCTGCCAAAATATGCAGGCGTTTTTCAATTTTATTTAAATGATATTGCAAACGGCGTGTAATGGTTTGCTTACGAATTTCAATCCATTCCAGCAAAATTTGGCGAATCGATTTAACCTGTGGGCGACCATCTGCCCCAATCATGTTCATATTGACCCGATAACTCGACTCTAAATCGGTCGTGGCAAATAAATGACTCATGACTTGGTCGGCATCGACTCGGTTCGAACGCAGTACAATCACCAAACGGGTTGGATTTTGATGATCTGATTCATCACGAATATCACTCACCAATGGTAATTTTTTTGCCTGCATTTGGTCGGCAATTTGGGTAATCACTTTAGACCCTGACACTTGATAGGGCAGATGCTGAATAATGATTTCATTTTTTTCAATGATATATACCGCACGCATGCGATAACTACCGCGCCCTGTCGTTTGTAGTTTTAATAGTTCTTCAGGCGGAGTAATAATTTCAGCTTGTGTAGGTAAGTCAGGTGCAGGAATATATTCTGCAATTTTTTGGTCGGTTAAGTTTGGGTTACGTACTAACGCAATTGTCCCTTTAATCACTTCACGTAAATTGTGTGGTGGAATATCGGTCGCCATCCCCACCGCAATACCTGTTGTGCCATTCAATAAAATATTCGGCACACGCGCGGGTAAATGCACAGGTTCTTTTAATGAACCATCAAAGTTGTCTTGCCAATCACAAGTACCTTGTCCTAATTCAGACAAAAGAACTTCGCTATATTGCGACAATTTGGCTTCGGTATAACGCATGGCAGCAAACGATTTTGGGTCGTCTGGTGAACCCCAGTTGCCTTGACCTTGCACAAATGGATAACGATAACTAAACGGCTGTGCCATTAAGACCATCGCTTCATAACATGCTGAGTCGCCATGTGGATGATATTTACCTAAAACATCGCCTACCGTACGGGCAGATTTTTTAGGTTTGCTGCTAAATTTGAGTCCAAGCTCACTCATTGCATAGACGATACGACGTTGCACAGGCTTTAAACCATCACTGATATGTGGCAATGCACGATCCATAATCACGTACATAGCATAGTTTAAATAGGCTTGTTCGGTAAATTCCGCAATTGAGCGGTTTTCTGTCGCATGGTGCGAAAGGTTTGTCATAAAAAATATAACCTTTAAGGGTGCTTAGACCAATTTCATTCGCTAAAGTGATATTTAACAAGATTGCAGGACAAACGTAAATTAAAACGCGGCTTGAATCTGCTCTTTGCCTAATTTTTAGATGTATACGGCAATATTTCCATCATTTTATTGTATTTTTTATCATATACATGGTGAATCTGCACGTTTTGAGTGCTACAGACTCACCTAGCACACGGCTAACTTAAGGATTCAAGCATTTTTCCTTTGGTTTCTTTACCTAACACCAAAATAATAACGGCAACAGCCACCAATACTGCGGTAAACATAAAGAAAACCTGCTGAAACCCATGTTCAGCCACCATTAAATGGGTGACAGCCAAAGGCGCAACAATACCACCTATCCGCCCAATTGCCGATGCCCAACCCGAACCAAATGCCCGAATATGGGTTGGATATTGCTCGGGCGTATACGTATAGAGTACACCCCATGCCCCTAAGTTAAAGAATGACATTAAACAGCCCCACAGCATAATACTGCTATCGGAAGTGGCTTGCCCAAAACAATAAGCACACAGCGCACACAAGCCAATAAAGCCGGCCAAAGTCGGTTTTCGCCCTAATTTTTCCACCAACCAAGCTGCCACCACATAACCCGGCAGCTGAGCTAAAATCATGAATAAAACATATTCAAATGACTTTACAACGTCATAACCTTGTTTCAACAGTAAGCTCGGCAGCCATGTAAAAATACCATAATAAGAAAAAACAATACCAAACCAAATCAACCATAGCATGAGTGTGCGTTTACGTAGTGGTGACTGCCAAAGCTGCTTAAATGAGGCTTGATAAGGATGTTTGACCTGAGTAACTTCAATATGCTCAATAACATCTAAATTTGCTTGATGCTCAAGCTGCTGTAAAATTTGATGTGCTTCGTCTAATCGACCACGGTGTATTAAGTAAGGAATTGATTCAGGAATTTTTTTTAAAATCACCAACACATAAAAAACTGGTAAACCGCCGATTAAAAAAGCCCAATGCCAACCAAATTTTGGAATCACAAAATAAGAAATACAGGCAGCAACCAACCAACCTAAACCCCAAAAACTTTCTAACAAAACAATAAAACGTCCGCGTACAGATGCAGGAATATATTCACTAACCAAACTCACCGCAACAGGAAGCTGTCCACCCAAGCCAAGCCCGACAACAAAACGACAGATTAAAAGTGCACTTAAATTTGGTGCAAATGCACAGGCTGCTGTTGCAAGGCTATAGGTACACAGTGTGGCAGCAAAAATTGTTTTACGACCAAATCGGTCTGCAAGTGCACCTGATACTACCGCACCAATTGCCATTCCAACAAAGCCAATACTAATAATCCAGCCACTTTCGACTGGGCTTAAACTCCAGTCCTTCACAAGCTTTGCCATAATAAATGCAATGATACCCGTATCCATGGCATCAAACATCCAACCTAAACCCACCACCCACAATAACCGATAATGAAATTTTCCTATCGGTAAACGTTGTACCCGTGACAGCATATCCATTTTATTATTCTCCTACGCTGTATGATTTTTTAGCAAAAAACGGCTATTCATCTTTAGATGAAGCAGAGTGGTGATCATCATCTTGGTAAATAAATTTGGGCATTTCTAAGCCAAAATAAATCGCAATAACACGCAGTGTAAAACCAAAAGCCAAGGTCGTGATAATACTGGCTTCTAATGCTAAACCAACATGAATACAAACCCAATAGCAAATGACAGCGACAAAAGAAATACTGGCATATAGCTCTCGGCGGAAGACCAGTGGAATGTCATTACATAAAATATCACGTAAAATACCACCAGAAACACCAGTTAAGACGCCCGCAACCGATGCCACGACAAAACCGTGTCCCATTTGCAAGGCTATTTGGCAGCCAATAATGGTAAAACCAATTAAGCCTAAAGCATCTAATAACAAAAAAATGGAATGTAAATGCTTCATCCATTTGGCAATTAAAATTGTAAAGAGCGCGGCGCAGCACGTCAGCACTAAATATTCAGGATGTTTAACCCACCCTAAAGGATAATGTCCAAGTAAAACATCACGTACTGAACCACCACCCAATGCGGTCACGCAAGCAATTAAAACCACACCAAACCAATCCATACTGCGCCGCCCTGCCGAAAGCGCACCGGTCATAGCTTCGGCTGTAATGGCAACAATATAAATAAAGGTTAAAAGCATGAGAACAACCTTAGATGTAAATTTGGACGCTATTTTACGAGATTAGTCGATAAAAGGTGCACAGCAATGCTTATATTTTTTTCCAGAACCACATAAACAGACTTGTTTCATGGTCGGAAATGCATCTACGGTTGGGTCTAAAAAATACCAATGTTGTTGATACTGCACAAAATACGATTGTTCATGATGAACCTGTGGCTGTAACTCTGCGACATAGTAGGCTTTAAACTCGACCATGGCATGCTTAGACCCAATTTTAGGTTCAAATGCAACGATCTCTAGTTTGTTCCACTCATTTTGTGTACTCCATGCAGCAAGAGCAGCAGCATCTAATTGGGCTTGCTGCCCAATTGCAGTGGTTTGAATAATATAGTCAATTTGCTGTTTGGCAAAAGCACTATAGCGTGAACGCATCAATTGTTCCGCAGCACCCGCATAAGCTTGCCGTAAGTGCAACGGCTCACAACAGGTGACATAACTACCGTGTCCACACGGACATTTTAAATCGTTCATAAAAAAATAGCCCTGATGATCAGGGCTATTTTAAAGAGCTACTTTCACTTTGCAAAGTTAAGATTTCTCAGAAGCTGCATCTGCTTGTTGTGGCGTGATATGAACTTTTTCAATTTTATGTCCATCCATCGTCACAATTTCAAATACATATCCGTCGACTTTGACAACATCGCCATTTTCAGGCAAACGCCCTAAATGCACGAGCAAATAACCTGAAAGCGTTGAATATTCTTCACTTTCATCCACCAAATTTTGCCCCAAGAGCAAAGATACATGGCGAATGTCTGTTGAGCCATCGAGCATGAGTGAACCATCTTCAAGGCTTTCTGCCGCCGCTTCAAGCTCATCTTCGTCAGGGAATTCACCTGCAATTGCCTCTAAAATATCAATTGGTGTAACAACACCTTCAATTGAACCATATTCATTCAAGACAATCGCCATTTGCAACGGTGCTTTGCGTAATTGTTCCATCACCATAAGTACATTGGCATTTTCATGCACAATCATCGGCTCACGTAAATGGGCAACAAAATCTAGATGATCTGTTTCAATATAGTCATTTAAAATTTTGTGAGTCAGCGCAATTCCCGCTAAATTATCGAGTTCACCATGTGCAAAAACCAAACGTGAATGGGTCATTTGCATCAATTGAGATTTAACCAACTCAGCAGGTTCATCTAAGTCAATCCATTCTAAGTCAGGGCGTGGGGTCATCACCGATTTTACTGGACGTTCAGATAACCCTAATACACCCTGCACCATCACACTGTGATAGGCACTATTTTCACCATCAAACAATTCTTCTGCCAAGGCTTGTGTTGCCAAAACATCAGTTTCATGACTTGATGGTTCGCTCGTTGAACTATTGCCACCTAACATGCGCATGACTGCCGAAGCTGTTTTATAACGTAGGTCTGTGGTGGTGACTAATTTTTCTTGGTTTCGGCGTGTAACCTGATTCAATGCTTCGATTAACACCGAGAAGCCAATTGCAGCATATAAATAGCCTTTTGGAATGTGATAACCAAAGCCTTCAACCAACAATGAAAAACCAATCATCATTAAAAAGCCAAGACACAGCATCACTACCGTTGGATGTTTGTTCACAAACTCCATTAAAGGTTTAGATGCCCACATCATCACACCCACCGCAATGACCACCGCAATCATCATCACAGGTAAGTGTTTCACCATACCCACTGCGGTAATCACACTGTCTAGCGAGAAAACGGCATCAAGCACGACAATTTGGACAATCACCATCCAAAAAGTTGCATGTACAGGGTTTTCTTCTTTCAGGTGCATTTTTCCTTCAAGACGCTCATGCAATTCCATGGTGCCTTTAAACAGTAAAAATACGCCACCAAACAGTAAAATCAGGCTATGCCCTGAAAATGGTTGACCTAAGATGTGAAATAACGGCTCGTCTAAGGTGACAATCCATGCAATCGAAGCCAACAATACCATACGCATACATAGCGCGAGGGTTAGGCCAACAATGCGAGCAGTATTGCGTTTTTCAGGCGGTAATTTTTCCGCTAAAATTGCAATAAAAACGAGGTTATCAATCCCAAGAACAATCTCAAGCACCACCAAAGTGGCAAGACCTACCCATGCCGAAGGGTCAGACATCCATTCAAACATCAGTGATTACCCTCCTTTAATGGATTGGCGAGAAACGCGCTGTGTTGAACAGAATAATCAGATCCTGAAAGTGGGATCAAATTTATTATTGTGAAAAAAGAATATCGCGAGTGACAACAACCACTACCCATATTGATCTATACGTTATGAATCGAATTTTTAGTATAGGCAAGATTTTTTATAAATTCATCATTTTTTATCCATTTTATTACGCTTTTCGAGATAAATTTTGTAGGTTGATGATCATATTCAGGCCAAATTGTTCTAATGAGATAACATCAAACGTCAATAACCAATAGATAAAGATGCATCATAAAAATATCTCAACGAAACTGCCATATTTCTTGCTTAATGTTCTGGCAAAAAGCATGTTAAGGTAAAACTAAACCATGAATCGTGCGACTGATATGAATAAAAGTTTTAAAAATCCAACGGCTCAAACGCAACAACCGCTAATCGCATTATATTGTGGCTCTCGTGTCGGCAATAAAGCCATTTATCTAGAAAGTGCAATTCAACTTGCACAAGGGCTTGCTGTACATGGCTTTGGCGTGGTGTATGGTGGTGCAAGTATTGGCTTAATGGGACAAGTTGCAGACACCGCAATGGACCATGGTGCGGAGGTTGTTGGCGTTATTCCTGAATTTATGTTGGACTATGAAATTGCCAATGACCGTTTAACTGAGCTACACATTGTAAAAAGTATGCACGAACGTAAGGCGATTATGGCAGAACGTGCCAGCGCTTTTATTGCCTTGCCGGGTGGTTTAGGCACATTCGAAGAAATTTTAGAAATTGCCACATGGTCACAGCTTGAACAACACCAAAAACCAATGATGCTATATAACGTCAATGGCTTTTATAATCATCTGATTGCACAGTTAGACCATGCCGTTGCCGAAGGTTTTTTACCGCCACAGCACCGTGCAAAGCTGATTGTCTGTAACAATATTCAAGAAATTTATACCGCCATTCAAAGTTTGAAAAAGCCTGAAAATGTGGTGATGTAATTCAAATATTGGTCGTGTTCTAAATTTTATGCTCGTTTAAACTGTCAATAAAGCATCCGCATACTTTTAAAACACCACCTAGTATTTTTTGTCTTTTGTCAAATTTGTATTCAATGCAGATCAGTGTACTTAAAAAAATAGCCCTCATTGAGGGCTATTTTTTAAATTAAAGCGTGATTAAATGGCTTATTCCCATTCAATTGTTGCAGGTGGCTTAGATGACACGTCATACACCACACGAGAAACGTCTTTAATTTCATTCATAATACGCGTTGAAATTTTATCAACCAAGTCGTACGGTAAGTGAGCAAAACGTGCTGTCATAAAGTCAACAGTTTCAACGGCACGAAGTGCAACAACCCACGCATAACGGCGACCATCACCCACAACACCAACAGACTTAACAGGTTGGAATACCGCAAACGCTTGTGCAGTTTTGTCATACCAACCACTTTCACGAAGTTCTTGCATAAAGATGTCATCTGCTAGACGTAAAATGTCGGCATATTCTTTTTTCACTTCACCCAAAATACGCACGCCTAAACCCGGACCTGGGAATGGATGACGATAAATCATGCTATGTGGTAAGCCAAGTGTCGTACCTAATTTACGCACTTCATCTTTAAACAAATCACGTAAAGGTTCAACCAAATCAAAGGCTAAGTCTTCTGGTAAACCGCCCACGTTATGGTGTGATTTAATCACATGTGCTTTACCTTGTTTGCTTGCAGCAGACTCAATCACGTCTGGGTAAATGGTACCTTGTGCCAAGAATTTCACGCCATCAAGTTTACGTGCTTCTTCTGCAAATACTTCAATGAATTCACGACCAATGATCTTACGTTTTTTCTCAGGATCAACTTCGCCTGCTAATGCAGTTAAGAAACGCTCTTCTGCATTGGCACGAATCACACGAATACCCATGTTATCGGCAAACATTTGCATCACTTGCTCACCTTCATTTAAGCGAAGTAAGCCGTTGTCTACAAATACACAAGTAAGTTGGTCGCCAATTGCTTTATGCAACAATGCCGCAACCACAGATGAATCTACGCCACCTGACAAACCAAGTAATACTTTTTCATCGCCAATTTGAGCACGAAGTTGTTCTACCCGTAGGTCAATAATGTGTTCTGGTGTCCAAAGACCACCACATCCACAAATTTTATGCACAAAGTTTGACAGAAGTTCGGCACCTTTTGCAGTATGCGTTACTTCAGGATGGAATTGGATACCATAGAAACGGCGTGTTTCATCAGACACCATCGCCACTGGGCAGCTTGGTGTGCTTGCTGTAACTTGGAAACCTTCTGGAATAGCAGTCACTTTATCGCCATGACTCATCCATACTTTTAATTGGTCTTTGGTATCTTCAAGATCACCAATTAATAAATCACGCACTTGAATATTGACTTCGGCATAGCCAAATTCATGTACCGTACCTGCTTCTACTTTTCCGCCCAATTGTGCTGACATGGTTTGTAAACCATAGCAAATGCCAAGTACAGGAACACCTAAAGTAAATACCACTTCTGGCGCACGTGGGCTACCTTCCTCATGTACACTTTCAGGGCCGCCTGAAAGAATAATCCCTTTTGGATTAAATGCACGAATGTCTTCTTCCGACATATCAAATGCATACATTTCAGAATATACGCCTGCTTCACGCACACGACGTGCAATCAATTGGCTGTATTGTGAACCGAAATCTAAAATAAGAATACGGTCTTCAGTAATTTGAGTATGGGTAGTCATGAGCAACAACTAAAAGCTAAGGAAGATAGGCGCGTTATTTTAGCATTTTTTCTATTTGAATCCTATTGCCTAATATGTTTATTATTTAAACAAAAAATAATTATAAAAAAAGCCCCTGACGGAGCTTCTTTATTGTTGTGCTAAATGCGTTAGTGATCCGATGCGCCTGAAGCACCAATACCTGTCACAGAACGTACGAACTGTGCATCAAAGGCTTTGCGCTCACGTTCTGCACGTGCTGATTTATCAGTAATTGAAAAGAACCAACAACAGAAGAATGACAATGGCATTGCAATAATGGCTGGACCATTGAGTGAAATAACAGGGGTTTCTGCAATTTTAAGCGTATCGACCCATACTGCTTTCGACAAGACAATCAGTAAGACCGCCATCACTAAACCAACCAAGCCGCCCATCACTGCCCCACGTGTGGTTAAACCTTTCCAGAACATAGACAGTACTAGCACAGGGAAGTTGGCACAGCTTGCAACCGAGAATGCTAAGCCCACCATAAAGGCAACGTTTTGTTTCTCGAACAAAATACCCAAAACCATTGCAAAAATAGCCAAACCTAAGGTCGCAATTTTAGACATGCGCAGTTCAGATTCAGGTGTGGTTTGACCTTTTTTAAATACGTTGGCATATAAGTCATGTGAAATTGCCGATGCACCCGATAAGGTTAAGCCCGCAACAACGGCTAAAATAGTGGCAAAGGCAACAGCAGAAATGAAGCCCATGAACAGATCACCGCCCAAAGCATCACTTAAATGCACCGCAGCCATATTGTTTCCACCCATCAACTCAAGCTTACCTGTCAATGCCATTTTTGCAACATCTAAGAATTGAGGATTGTTTGAAACAAATAGAATTGCACCAAAACCAATAATAAAGGTCAGTAGGTAAAAATAACCAATAAATCCAGTTGCCACGACAACAGACTTACGTGCTTCTTTGGCATCTTTTACAGTAAAGAAACGCATTAGAATGTGAGGTAAACCTGCGGTACCAAACATTAAAGCTAAGCCTAAAGATAATGCATCAATTGGGTTGGCTGCTAATTTCCCTGGCCCCATAATCTTGGCTGCATCTTCAAAACTCACATGATGAACTTGTGAGAATACATGAATTGCTTGATTAAACATTTCACTAAAGCTAAAGCCAACCGCTTTCATGACCATAAATGCCATAAAAGTTGCACCGCTTAATAACATCACCGCTTTAATAATTTGCACCCAAGTGGTTGCAAGCATGCCACCAAACATCACGTAGGCCATCATTAACAAACCTACAATCACCACAGCAATATTATAGTTCAAGCCAAAAAGTAACTTAATAAGCTGACCTGCTCCCACCATTTGTGCAATTAAGTAAAATGCAACCACAACCAGTGAACTAAATGCAGCTAAAGTACGTACAGGTTTTTCTTCTAAGCGAAATGACACCACATCCGATAAATTATATTTACCTAAGTTACGTAACCGCTCTGCAATTAAGAATAAAACAATGGGCCAGCCCACCATAAAACCGAGTGAATAAAGCAAACCATCAAAACCTGAGCTAAACACCATTGCGGAGATGCCCAAGAACGATGCAGCAGACATAAAGTCTCCCGCAATCGCTAAACCATTTTGAAAGCCACTAATGCCTCCACCTGCGGTATAAAAATCTTTGGTACTTTGCGTTTGTTTTGCTGCCCATTTTGTAATAAATAAAGTAAAACCAACAAAAATGACAAACATGATAATGGCATGCCAATTGGTGGCTTGTTGCTCTGCTGCACCCAAATCAGGGCTTGCCATTGCAAATGAGGACATCAAAGCACTCGATGCAAGTAATGCTTTGGTTTTAAGAGAAGTCCAACTCATTTTTTTATCCTCACTCATGCGCTGTATTTGATGATGGATTGTTATTGTGTTGATGTGCAATTGCTTCAACTTCTTTTAAAGCTTCACGGTTTAATTGATCAAATGAATTGTTGGCAATATAGGAATACACCCCACACAATACAAATGATAAGACAATGATGCCAAGTCCAAGCGGAATGCCCCATGTCGTCACACCACCACTAAATGAGCTCATTAAAAAGGCTTTGTTGTAGCCAACCAACAGCATAAAGCCTACATAAACCACCAACATAATCAGAGTTAACGTCCAACTGAGCGTCCGTTGTTTGCTCACCATTAATTTAAATTTTGGATTATGTAGAATACGATCGACTTGCACGTCATCCATAATTATTACTCCATAAAAGATGACCAACCTTGGTCACATACGCGTTCATTTATTTTTTTACGTCTTAAAATTAACAAAGTTGAGGCAATTGCGTCAGTTAGACTTTGGTCGCTACATTTTTAAACAATTCTTTGCATCGAAGCCAATAGCAGAGGATAATTAGCAAAACTTAATCTGCTGTGCTTATGAATAATTGGCTGATTCTTGGGGTTTTATCCCTTTATATTATTACTTTATTTAGCTGTGCTTTTTTTGGCGAGAAATATGCAAGTCGACTTGGCACACGCGGTCGCATGCTTCTCTTTAGTCTAACGCTTGGGGTATATTGTTCCTCTTGGACATTTTATGGGGCAACAGGTGCTGCCGTTCGGCAAGGCATTATTTTCCTACCCATCTATTTAGGACCGTTACTTTTTGTTTGGCTCGGGTATGACATTTGGCGACGTATTGGGCGTATTCGACAACATCACTCAATTTCATCTATTGCCGACTTTATTGCTGCACGCTACGGTAAAAGTGGTACGCTTGCATCGCTCGTTACCGTTTTGGCAGTGATTGCCATTATTCCCTATTTAGCGTTGCAATTGCGCGCTGTTGCACTCAGCACTGCGGTCATTATCCCCCAAGACAATTCATTACATTTCACTACCAATGCCGTACTTGTACTGACTGCAATCTTAGCCATGCTATCGATGGTTTTTGGTACACGGCAAATGGCCAATACCGAACAACATGGTGGACTAATGCTTGCGGTTGCCATCGAATCCTTTGTGAAATTGTTTGCTTTAATTTGTGTTGCGATCTTTTTTATCAGCAATCATCCACAAAATTTACCGCAAATGAGCCACGATATTCAGCAACAGTTTCATCATATCCAACAGTTTGGTGTGCCCGAAACGTTTTGGGTACAAACGCTATTGGCAGCATTGGCAATTATCTGTTTACCTCGCCAATTTCATGTCGCTGTAGTCGAACTCCGTGAAGAAAAACATATTCGTGGCGCACGGCGCTGGTTCTCGGTGTATTTAATTTTAACCACACTCACCATTTTCCCAATCGCCAGTTGGGCGCTGCATGCGAGTCCTGAATTATTGACCATTCCAGACGTAGCTGTGCTGACTTTACCCATGAGTTATGGCCACGAATGGCTAACTATTTTGGCATTTTTAGGTGGATTTTCAGCTTCAACAGGCATGTTATTGGTTTCATCCGTTGCCCTCTCGATTATGCTCAGCAACGACCTTATCATGCCGGCCATTTGGCGCTTTAACTTAATTTCCCGCCACGACCAACGCTTACCTGCACTACTAAAATTGACGCGACGGGTCAGCATTTTAATGGTCATGTCGATGGGGTTCTTATTTTTTCATTATTTTAATGATATTAACCAGTTATCTGTTTTTGGTTTGCTTGCATTTAGTGCTGTGGCACAGTTTGCACCGGCCCTTATTGGTGGCTTATATTGGCGTGGTGGAAGTCAACAAGGCGTTTATGCAGGACTGCTGGTTGGCTTTTTTATGTGGGCTTATACTTTATTATTCCCAACGCTATTACGCAGCCTTCCCGTTGAATATTCAGAATTACGCCAATATATTTTCCAACAAGGTTTATTCGGCTTTTCTATTTTACGTCCCGAAGCCTTATTCGGCTTTGAATCACTTGCACCACTTTCGCATGGCGTGATGTGGTCTTTAGGTGTGAATCTCATTTTATACATTTGGGTATCCAAAATTTATCGCCCAAGCGTGGCCGAACAAATTCAAGCCGAAAGTTTTTTTTATTACGAAACCAAACCCTTACCTTCGCAAAACTCCAATCATGAATTGGGTTATTACCATCCCGATAGCCCACGCCTAAAGGTGGGTGACTTAATGACTTTGGCACAACGTATTACCGGTGAAGCCCCAACTAAACATGCTTTTCAACTGTTTTGTGCGCAGAATCATCTAATTTTAAATCCAAATAGCATTGCCAATGGCATGTGGTGGCGTTTTACCGAACAACACCTTGCCAGTACCATTGGCGCAGCCTCGGCACGAACCTTACTTACCACCGCCCTTGCCAATAATGGTTTGGGCGTGGCACAAGTTGCCAATATTCTAGACCAAGCCTCGCAATGGCAACGCTTTAATCAAAATTTACTCATGACCATGATTGACCATATGACCCAAGGTGTAAGTGTTGTCGATGCCAATATGTGTTTGGTCGCATGGAATAACCAATACCTAAAACTTTTTGATTATCCTAAAGATTTAGTCTATGTTGGCTGCCCAATTTCCGACCTAATTCGCTACAATGCCGAACGCGGTGAATGTGGCCCCGGTTCAACAGAAGAACATGTACGTAAACGCTTACATTGGATGAAAGTAGGTAGCGCGCATGAATTTGAACGGATTCGTAAAGATGGCCGTGTCATTCAAATGCGGGGTAATCCAATTGAAGGTGGTGGTTTTGTGACAACCTTTGCCGACATTACTGCCTTCCGTGAAAATGAGGCCGTATTAGAAGGTCGGGTGCAAGATCGAACCCAACGATTGGCAAATGCTTTAACCGAACAACAATTGGCACGTGAACAAGCGGACACCGCCAACATGTCTAAAAGTCGCTTTATTGCAGCGGCAAGCCACGACCTATTACAACCCATGCATGCAGCACGATTATTTAGTACAGCACTTGAGCAAAGTATTCAGTGTGAGGAAGATCGGCAAACTTTACAACAACTTGACCGAGCCTTACATGGTGCAGAAAGCATGCTCTCGGCACTGCTCGACATTGCGCGCTTAGAAGGTGGCAGCATTCAACCCAAACGCCAAGCTTACCCATTGCATGATTTACTCAGTGACTTAGAACTCCAATTTAAATCAATTGCGGCACAACGCAAAATCCAACTTCACGTTCATGATGCCAAATTTTGGATTGATACCGACCCACAATGGATTCGCCGCATTATTCAAAATTTTGTCAGTAATGCCTTGCGTTACACCGCAAAAGGACGAATTGTCGTGGGTGTTTTACGCAGTGCCTCACAACCACGCCATATTCGTATAGGTGTATGGGATACAGGCCCCGGAATTGCCGAAGAACAGCGCATTAAACTGTTCCAAGAATTTGAACGCTGTGGACATACGTCTCCTTGGGGTGAACAAGGTTTAGGGCTTGGACTGGCAATTGTACAACGTATGACCAGCCTGCTGCATTATCCTGTTCATGTCTATTCCGAATTGGGCTACGGTTCTTGTTTTATAATTGAAGTGCCAATTGTAGACGCACCACAAGTTTCTAGCAGCGTTGTGCCCATTCAACCATTGCAGCACCACAGTTATACAATTTTATGTTTGGACAATGATGAAACCATTTTAAATGGCATGGAAACCTTACTCAAAAAATGGGGACATCGGGTGCTTAAAGCCCGAGAGCCCGAAGAGGCCGCTCGACTGCTTGAACAAGAAAGCATTCAAGTTTGGATGATTGATCAGCACTTAAACCAAGATCAACGCGGTTTAGATTTTATTCAAAAATATCGAACCGCCGAGATTCCTATCGCTTTGATTACCGCAGACTCTGATCCTGAACTTCCGCAGCAACTCAAAATGCTAAATATCATGCTATTACGCAAACCATTGAAACCTGCATCAATGCGTGCATGGTTATCAGGTCTCAAAATCAATCCGTCTTAAAATAAAAAAGGGCTGCACAAGCAGCCCTTTTTTATTTAGCTCTTAAATTTTCTTTTCTTCAATATTTAAAGCACTAATCGCCAAAACTGCTTGAGTGCGGTTTTGCACCCCAAGCTTTCTAAAAATAGCAGTCACATGCGCTTTAATGGTGGCTTCGGATACATCAAGCTCATAAGCAATTTGCTTATTTAGCAAACCTTCAGCTACCATCATCAGTACGCGAAATTGTTGTGGCGTTAACGATTGAATTCGCTCAGCCAATGCGGTTTCATCTGCCGCACGCGGATCAAAATTCATATTGGCAGGTAAACTCGGTGGCAACCACAAATCACCTTCTAACACTTGCTTAATGGCATCTCCAATATGGCTTGGATGTGCCGACTTTGGAATATATCCCATTGCACCATGTGCAATCGCACGTTGAATAATACTAACTTCTTCATGCGCAGAAACCACAATAATCGGAATACTCGGATACTGTGCTCGTACATGAACCAAGGCTGAAAACCCTGATGCACCTGGTAAGTTTAAATCCAACAAGACCAAATCTGGTTCTGCACCGGTCTCTAGGCGTTGGTAAAACTCATTGACCGCAGCCGTTTCATGAATTTGTGCCTGAGGTAGGCTATAGCGGACTGCCTGAATTAAGGCATGACGAAATAAAGGATGGTCATCAACGATTAATATATTCATAAGCGATAGCTATATAGGTCGCAGTCGAGTAAATTTCTTTACGCTACGACATTTCTTTATAAATGTACACTTGTAACAAGCCCATCATCCCAGCGGCTTGCCCAATTCTTATACCCGTTTCAGCTAGATTATTCTAATCTAGAACAATAGTGTGCAAGCTTTTTCTTTCAGAGAAAAGCTTTATTTTAAAGAGAATGCGAATTTTGGGTTTCTCAGGCTTTTTTAGTCCTCAAACTTAAGCTGTGCTATTTTTTACAAAATACAGCTACATCTGGCTTTTTAACACAAATCCATCGTTTATCCATTAAACTTTCGCGGTGTTTCAGGCAAAATAAGCCCTCTTTAATTTCGGATTTTTTATTGTGGCAGAAAATCAAGCCTCAACGATACAACACGTTGCACAAGATACATCACATCTCATTCAAGAAGCAGGTAAAAAAACCACTGAGTCTGTGCTTGCGCATACCGAAAAATATCAGGACGCTTACCGTGCCATCGATAAAATTATGGACAGTTTTTGGGAGCGTGTACCTTATATTTGTATTGCTATTATTGTTTTTGTGATTTTTTGGCTACTCACCAAACTGTTTAAACTTTTTGTACGCAAAACGCTCGAGAATCGTTCTTATACCCGTCAGAATTTAGTTTTAGTTCTCAACCGAGTCGGCTCATCTGCCATTTTGTTTTTCGGATTTTTAATTGCACTGGTGATTGCTATTCCAGGTTTTACCCCAGGTCAGCTCATGAGCGCACTAGGAATTGGTTCGGTTGCGATTGGTTTTGCATTTAAAGATATTTTCCAAAACTTACTTTCAGGCATTCTTATTTTGCTCAGCGAACCGTTTCGGATTGGCGATGACATTATTTGTAATAACATGGAAGGTACGGTTGAAGATATTCAAATTCGTGCAACTTTTTTACGTTCGTATGATGGTCGCCGCATTGTGATTCCAAATGCTACGGTTTATACCAGTGCCATTACCGTCAATACAGCATACCAACGTCGCCGCTGTGAGTTTATTGTGGGCATTGGCTACGATGATGATGTACAAAAAGCCAAAGAATTGATTTTGAATTTGCTCGACCAAAACCGCAATGTGCTTAGCCAACCCTCTTTTTCGGTGAATGTTGACCGTCTTGCAGATTCATCGGTCAATCTGCGTGTACGTTGGTGGGTTGATACGACTGAAACCAGCATTGCAGGATCGACCAGTGAAATTCAAGAACAGGTGATTCAAGCTTTTGATCAAAATGAAATTAATATTCCATATCCTGTTCAAGAAATTAAAGTGCAACACACTGCGTTAGAAACTCAACCGACCTAAAATATAGGAAATTGCAGTTTCTGTACGTAAAATTCGGCTGCCCAGACTGCGTGCTTGGCAGCCATTTTTTTGCATTAAATCGACCTCATAAGGAATGAATCCGCCTTCTGGCCCAATAATCAAGCTACATGCCTGTTCTATTGCCTGTGGCATGTTCTGTTCAGCATAGGGATGTGCTACAAACGCTGGCTGTTCAGTAGAAATCCACTGCGGCAAAATATCCTCGACAAAGGGTTTAAAGCGTTGATGCAAGCTCACTTCAGGTGCAATGCAATCGCCTGCTTGTTCTAAACCTAAATTGACATAATCATCGAGTTGCCGCAAAAATGGACTTTGCCAATAGCTTTTATCGACCCGATAACTATGGATTAAATGCAAACTGCTCACGCCTAAAGTGACGCTGTCCATGACTAAACGGCGCAGCACTTTCGGACGTGGCAAAGCAACGACTAAACGAATCGGCAATTTTTCAGGAACGCTTTCTGACTGAATGGGGCGCACTGTAATATGTGTTGTACTGACCTGCATCACTTCAGTTAAATAACGTGAACCTTGTCGAACGCCCACTTTTAGAGTGTCGCCAACTTGAATATTCAGATGCTGATGCAAATGCTGTACCTGCCGTGGTGACACAATTTTCCATTCATCGCCTTGTATTTCTTCGGCAGTTAACAAAACAATATTCATGCTAAGTATCGATCAATTAATTCAATATGCTGTTGCAAAGAACCTTGGTTCTTAAGTAACACTTGTGCAGCGGCTTGGGTTTGTTGCTGTGAAAATGTGAGGTCATTTAAACATTGTAATAATAACTGTGCCACGACTTGTGCATTTTCACCCACCAATAAAGCTTGATGCTGCACCAATTCATCAACAATACTTTGGAAATTAAAATAACGAGGGCCAATAACAGTCGGTACATTCAATGCCAACGGCTCTAAAATATTATGTCCGCCGCCCGGTTCATTTAAAGACCCCCCCACAAAACAGGCTTGGCTCAGTGCATACCATAACCAAAGTTCACCCATACTATCAGCCAAATAAACTTGAGTTTGCGGCAAAATTTCTTCGCCTAAACTCCGCCGCTGCGTGGTTAATCCCAAAGCCGTACAGGTTTCAAAAACCGACTGAAAACGCTCGGGATGCCGTGGTACCACAATACACAATAAATTGGGATTGGATTGTAATTCAGTTTGCAATTGGGCCAACAATTGCTGTTCTTCGGGTGCATGGGTACTGGCAAGTGTGATGATCTGACGATGACCCAAAGCCCATTGTGCTTTTAAAATTTTTGCCTGTTCAACAAAATGCGTTGGGGCTTGAATATCAAATTTAATATTGCCCACCACCTGACTTTTTTCAACCGCTAAACCTAAGCTGCGGTAACGCTGCTGCGTTGGAATATCTTGCGCTAGCATCCATGTCAATTGCTGCAACATAGGACGAGTTAAGCTAGGAACTTTAGCATAGCCCTGAGCAGATTTTTCCGACAATCGTGCATTTAAAAGTACACATGGAATATTTTCAGCTTTGGCTTGAGCAATTAAATTCGGCCAAAGTTCAGTTTCAACCAAGGCTAAAACTCGCGGTTGATACAACGCAAAAAATTGTTTTAATAATGGTTTTTGGTCGACAGGCAAATAGACAGCCTGAAATAAGTGATGGTACGGTGCTTTTAAAAACAATGATTTCACATGCGCTTGCCCTGTTTTAGTGGTGTTGGTGACTAAAACGGGAATATTTTGACTTAAGTAATGTTGAATGAGGGGTTGAGCTGCATTGGTTTCTCCTACCGACACCGCATGGAACCAAATGGCATGTTTATTTTTAGGGATTTGAAATGGGCCGAAACGTTCTAAACATTCTTGTTGATACTGTTCTAGGTTTGCAGCACGTTTTTTTATTCGTAAGCGATACAACGGCTTTAAAACCGCCAATGCCACGTTATACCAAAATGGGGTTGCCAATACAAAACCTCACATCAAAATAGCAAAACGCCAATCCATAGCCATATAGATTGACGTTTTGCAAATAAAAAATTAAAGCCCTTTCTTCAAGCTTGCTTCAATAAATTTATCTAAATCGCCATCAAGTACCGCGCCTGTGTTTGAGCTTTCAACACTGGTACGCAAGTCTTTAATACGTGAATCATCTAGTACATAAGAACGAATTTGACTGCCCCAACCGATGTCTGATTTAGAATCTTCCAATGCTTGAGCTGCCTCGTTACGCTTACTCATTTCCAATTCATACAATTTTGCACGTAACTGTTTCCACGCATGGTCACGGTTAGCATGTTGCGAGCGTTGGTTCTGACACGCCACTACAATCCCTGTTGGCGCATGGGTTAAACGTACCGCAGAGTCAGTTTTGTTAATATGCTGACCACCCGCACCCGACGCACGGTAAGTATCAGTACGAACATCTGAAGGATTGATTTCAATTTCGATATTGTCATCAATTTCAGGGGATACAAACACTGCGCTAAATGAAGTATGACGGCGGTTACCACTGTCAAATGGCGATTTACGCACTAAACGGTGTACGCCAGATTCAGTACGCAACCAACCATACGCATATTCACCTTCAACACGAATGGTCGCAGATTTAATCCCTGCAACATCACCGTCTGATTCTTCCATCAATTCAGCTTTAAAGCCATGACGTTCAATCCAACGTAAATACATACGCAGTAACATCGAAGCCCAGTCTTGTGCTTCTGTACCCCCTGAACCGGCTTGAATTTCCACATAACATGGGTTTGGATCCATCGGGTTACTAAACATCCGACGGAATTCAAGTTTAGCTAAATCTTCTTCAGCGGTATTTAATTCGGCTTGCACATCTTCAAGTAAGCTTTCATCATCTGCCTCAACAGCCAAATCCAACATCGCTGTGGCATCATCTAATTGTTCAGCTAAACGTTCCAATACCCCAATGATATTCTCAAGTTCGCCTTTTTCTTTTGCCATCGCTTGTGCGCGTGCTTGGTCATTCCAAATCGCAGGATCTTCTAATTCACGTAAAACTTCTTCTAAACGTTCTTTTTTCAGATCGTAGTCAAAGATACCCCCGTAGTGTTTGGCTACGATCAGTCAAATCTTTTAATTGGTTTAGATAAGGATTAATTTCCACGTGAATCTTCTCTATGCAAAATACAATTCCCACTATTTTAGCATAGAGTGAAATACGGAGATATGCCCCGCATGTTGTCATTACAGATTGCCAGAGCGCTCTCTTTAGAATAGTTTTTATGCAACAAATTATTGAATAATCGATTAAATATTCAGCAAAAAATCTATTCTCCACTTTTTATCCATCAAATTAATAAAACAAAACATTTTCAATTTAATTTAAAAATCAATTTATTATAAGTTTATTGTTACACGATTTTACATAGATACAGACTGGTTACATCACAAGCGTTGACCCTACTGTTTTTTTCTCTAGACTAAAAGTTGTAACAAAAAATGAATGTTAACTTTCGGAGGGGAAGTTCCATGAAAAAAACACTGATCGCAACTGCACTGTTTACAGGTCTTGCTATTACTGGCACAGCCAACGCATATCAAGCTGAAGTAGGTGGTTCTTATGGCTACCTCGACCCAGACAATGGTAGTGGTGCAAGTGCTTACAACCTAAACGGTACTTATTATTTTAATCCGGTGCAAACCCGTAATGCACCACTCAAAGAAGCAGCATTCTTAGACCGTGCAAGTAATGTCCATGCAAGTGCAACGTATGCAAGCAATGATGGTACTGAAAATAGTCAATATAGCGGTGGCGCGGAATATTATATTCCTAACTCAGACTTCTATCTTGGTGCAAATGTAGGACGTAACACATATCAAGTTGATCACGGATCTAAAGTAAAAACCACACTTTATAATGCCGAGGTCGGTTATTTACCTGCACCGGGCTTATTGGTTGCTGTAGGTGCTCAAGGCTATGACACCAAAAATGGTGGAGATGGTGTAGATCCTACTTTACGCGCTAAGTACGTCACTCAAGTTGGTCAGCATGACATTAACTTAGAAGCTCGCGGTGTGTTTGGTAACGACAATAACAAACAATACTCTGTTGGCGGCGACTACTTCATTGATAAAACTTTAAGTTTTGGTGCAGACTATTACAAAGACAAGTCAATTAACCAAAAAGAATGGGGTATTCGTGCCGATAAATACTTCAGCAATAACGTAAGTGTTGATGGCCGTATTGGTTTTGGTGACAACTACAACACCTATACCATTGGTGCAAACTACCGCTTCTAATGTGAATTGGTTTTAACGCAATAAAAAACACGCCCTTGGGCGTGTTTTTTATTGCGTTAAATGTAGCACTCGCAATTGCAAACGGCTTACCCCATTAAAGGTATTACGTTCCAACTCATATACCAAGTAAACTTTTTCACAGCTTGCATCAAACTCAAATTGCTCTTGTGCATTAAAAGCCAAAGCTTCTACTCGCTGTCCATTGTCTAACACCAAATTCAACTTTAAATGTTTTTCTTTTAACCAACGATGTTCTTGAATGTCAAACCATCCCTCAAACACCGGTGCAGGGAATTTTTGCCCCCACGGCCCTGCTTGCTCAATTAAATCGACCGTTGTTAATTGAAAAGCATCTGTGGGTAATTCACCATCGGTCCATAAAGTCATCTGAAATAATTCAGCATCCATCTGCTGAATATACGCCGTAAACTGCTGCTTAAATTCAGCAAAATGCTGCTTTTCGATGGTTAAACCTGCTGCTGCGGCATGCCCACCAAAATAACGGACCAAATGTGGTGATTGCTGTGCTACATATTCAATCGCATCTCGAATATGAATTCCTTCAATTGAGCGGGCTGAACCTTTTAGATGAATCCCATCTTCATCGGGTGCAAACACAATACTTGGGCGGTGAAATTGCTCTTTTAACCGCCCTGCAACAATGCCAATCACCCCTTGATGCCAATGTGGTTCAAACAACACCAAGGCTTCGGGAATACTATGATGGTCAAATTCAAGCTGTGCCAAGGCTTGCAAAGCGTCTTGCTTCATTTCAGCTTCGACTTGACGGCGCTCTAAATTTAACCCTTGTAACTGTTGGGCAATTGTATGTGCGGCACTGTAATCTTCAGCAACCAAGCATTCAATGCCAATTTGCATGCTTTCCATGCGCCCTGCTGCATTTAAACGTGGCCCAAGGACAAAACCTAAATCTTGTGCTTTTAAACTCGCAGCATCTTTCCCTGCAACATCTAATAATGCCAAGATGCCTTTACGTGCCTGTTGTTGCTGAATCCGCTTTAAACCTGCATCAACCAAAATACGGTTGTTATAATCTAGTGCCGCCACATCGGCATAAGTACCAAGCGCAACAAGGTCTAAATATTGCGTCAGCTGACTGCTGCTTTTACCTTGCTGTCGGCGCAAAGATGACAAACGTGCCAGCACATAAAATGCGACGCCCACACCTGCCAAAGCTTTACTTTCAAAATCACACCCCAATTGGTTCGGATTCACAATCGCTTCGGCATTCGGTGCCGCTTTAGTCGTCAAATGATGATCCGTTACAATCACCTGCATGCCATATTGCTGCGCCTGCGCCACACCTGCATGGCTTGAAATTCCGTTATCTACGGTAATCAGTAATTGTGGCTGAAAAGTCTGCTGCACAAGGTCAGCAATTGCAGGCGTTAAACCATAACCATATTTAAAGCGATCGGGCACAATATAATTCACCACTGCGCCCATATCCCGCAAAGCTAAAATCATCAATGCAGTACTGGTTGCACCATCAGCATCATAGTCACCCACAATCACAATTTTATGCTGGTTATCAATCGCTTGATTGATTAAATCAACAGCTTGCTCTAAACCTTTTAAATGCGGTGGCAATAAATACTGTAACTTCAATGCTAAATTTTGTGATGACTCAATGCCTCGACGTGCAAAAATATGGGCCATAAAAGGCAACATGCCCTGAAAATTTTCAGGGCTTGTCAGTAATGGGCGGGTTTGAATGTGAATATTTTTTTTCATTTAAGGCATTAAACGCTGTAATAACCACTGTCCATCGGCTTGCTGCTGATATTGCAAACGGTCATGCAAACGATTTGGACGACCTTGCCAAAATTCATATTGATCTGGCACAACGCGATAACCGCCCCAAAAATTCGGTTTTTCAAGGCTTGCCGTTGCACCGACTTGCATTTGTAGTTGATTAAAACGTTCCACCAATTGTTCACGGCTTTTAATCACACCACTTTGCGGTGTACTAATATGCGCAGCAATTTGGCTGTCATGCGGACGCTTATGGTAATAATCTGTCGATTCAGCTTCAGAAATTTGCTGAACTTTACCGCTAATGCGAATTTGACGCTCTAAGTCATGCCAATAAAATAACAATTCAACATAAGGATTTTCTGCCAAATCCTGCCCTTTTTGGCTGTCATAATTGGTATAAAAATCATAACCATTTTCAGTCGCACCGCGCAGCAATAAAGTGCGTACATGTGGGCGACCTTGTGCATTACAGGTTGCAACCGACATGGCATACGGCTCATGCACTTTGGCTTCAAGTGCATGGTTAAACCATTGCAAAAATTGCTGATGCGGATTTAGGCTGACTTGGCTTTCAAGCAATTCACCTTTTTCATAACTTAAGCGTAACTCGCTTAAGTCTTTAATCAAATCTTCCATCGAGGTTGTCCCTACGCATGTTGACGAATAGCATCGGCCAAGCTGTTGGCTAAATCAGTGACTTCTTGCTGTTGGTCACCTTCAACCATCACACGAATGACAGGTTCAGTCCCCGATTTACGAATCAATAAACGACCACGTCCTTTTAACTGCGCTTCGGCCTGATCAAATAATTCTACCAAAGCAGGAATGGCAAATGGGTCAATCATTTTGTCTAAACGAACATTCACCAACACTTGTGGGAATAACTCAAAGCCTGCAACCAATTCGTGCAAGGCTTTGTCTTGCTCAACCATAACGGTCAACACTTGCAATGCTGCAATAATAGCATCACCCGTCGTGCTTTTATCTAGCGTTAAAATATGGCCTGAAGGTTCACCACCAATCGTCCAATGGTTGTCTTCTAAAGCTTGCAACACATAACGGTCACCAACTTTTGCGCGTACAAATGGTACTTGGGCTTTTTCTAAAGCCAATTCAAGTGCCATGTTGCTCATCACTGTACCCACAATACCTGCGGGCTTTTGCTTCGCCTGTGTCGCCAAGATATATAAAATATGGTCGCCATCGATTAATTGACCATTTTTATCGACCATCACCACACGGTCAGCATCGCCATCAAAGGCAATTCCAACATCTGCTTGATGTTCAATCACTGCTTGCTGTAATTTTTCAGGATGGGTTGAACCACAGTTTTCATTAATATTTAAACCGTTTGGCTCGTTGTAAATAGTCGTTACACGCGCGCCCAATTCACGGAATACCGCAGGGCCAACGTTGTAGGCCGCACCATTGGCGCAGTCGACCACAATTCTTAAACGGCGTAAATTACAGTGGTATGGAAAAGTCGATTTACAAAATTCGATATAACGACCATTGGCATCTTTCACACGGACACTTTTACCAAGCTGCGCAGGATCATCAATCAACAGCTCTTTTTCTAATTCTTGATTAATCGCTTCTTGTAATTCATCCGGCAGTTTTTTACCCTCGTCTGAGAAAAACTTAATGCCGTTATCAAAATATGGATTGTGTGATGCCGAAATGACAATACCCGCATTGGCATGTAAAGCACGGGTTAAATGGGCAATCGCAGGTGTTGGCAGTGGCCCAAGCAAATGTACATAAACGCCCGCTGCATTTAAACCTGCTTGCAAGGCTGCTTCTAAAATATAGCCAGACAAACGCGTGTCTTTACCTAAAACAACCACAGGCTTATGTTCAGGATTTTGTTTTTTCAGTACTTTACCTGCAGCAAACCCCAATTTTAATGCGAATTCTGGCGTAATTGGAAGTTCTCCAAATTTCCCACGGATACCATCTGTACCAAAATAACTCATGCGTTTCTCACTGGTGTTAAGGTTTGTATATATGCAAACCTTTTATTATTCACAATTTGAAATACTTTACACCAAAACAAAAAAGCCGTCATGAACTGACGGCTTTTTTAAGCTTAATTTTTACGAAAAAACGCAATTAACCAACACGATAATTCGGTGCTTCTTTGGTAATCGTCACATCATGCACATGTGATTCTTTCATGCCTGCCGATGTAATTTTCACAAATTGTGCATTTTGACGTAAGTCTTCAACCGTTGCAGAACCCGTGTAACCCATTGATGAACGTAAACCGCCCATCATTTGGTGTACAATTGCGCTCATTGGGCCTTTGTAAGGTACGCGACCTTCAATGCCTTCAGGAACTAATTTTTCTGCACCTGCTTTGGCATCTTGGAAATAACGGTCAGCAGAACCTGATGAACCCGCCATTGCACCCAAAGAACCCATACCACGGTAAGACTTGTAGTAACGACCTTGGAAGAATTCAACTTCACCCGGTGCCTCTTCAGTACCTGCCATTAAAGAACCAACCATAATGGTGCTTGCACCAGCCGCTAATGCTTTAGCCAAATCACCCGAGAAGCGAATACCACCATCAGCGATTAATGGGATTTGTTCTTTTAGGGCATTGGCAACGTTATCAATAGCTGAAATTTGCGGAACGCCAATACCTGCAACAATACGGGTGGTACAAATTGAACCTGGACCAATACCCACTTTTACAGCATCTGCACCTGCATCAAGCAATGCCAATGCAGCATCACCTGTTGCAATATTACCGCCAATCACTTGTACTTGCGGGAAGTTTTGCTTCACCCAACGTACACGTTCAATTACACCCGCAGAGTGGCCGTGGGCAGTATCCACCACAATCACGTCAGCACCCGCTTCAACCAATGCTTCAACACGCGCAGGCGTTTCTGCACCAGTACCAACCGCAGCACCCACACGTAAACGACCTAAATCATCTTTACAGCTATTTGGGAACGACTCGGCTTTACGGAAATCTGTCACCGTAATTAAGCCTTTTAATACATTGTTGTCATCAACAACCAAGACTTTTTCAATGCGATGCTTTTGTAACAACGCCTGAATATTTTCTTTTGACTCGCCTTCTTTGACGGTAACAAGACGGTCTTGCGGCGTCATAATGTTACTTACAGGCTGCTCAAGATTGGTTTCGAAGCGGGTGTCACGACCTGTAACAATACCAACCACTTTACCATCTTGAACCACAGGCACACCGCTAATATTGTTAGCATGCGTAATCGCAAGCAACTCACGTACTGGTGTATTTGGTGTCACCGTAATAGGGTCTTTCACCATACCTGCTTCAAACTTTTTCACACGGCGTACTTCTGCCGCTTGTGCAGCAATATCCATGTTTTTATGCAAGATACCGATACCACCGTTTTGCGCCATAGCAATTGCCATGCGTGACTCGGTCACCGTATCCATTGCAGCAGAAACAAGTGGAATATTTAACTGGATGCCACGCGTTAAGCGCGAGCGAAGAGAAACATCTTTTGGAAGAACAGTAGAATAGGCAGGGACTAATAAGACATCATCGAAGGTTAACGCTTCTTGAACGATGGTCAACATAACAAGCTCATTGGTAAATTCCGTGGGCTATTATAAACAAATTTTTGTTCAAATTGCATGTTCATCGAAATGAAAATCTGTAAAAAGCAATTTTTTTGTTTTTACAGATGTTCATTTTCATGTACTTCTCGCTTTAAATTACTGCGGAATACTAAAAACATTTTCATTCATTAAGTCGATACCACACGGCAATTGCTCAATCCAATCTAAAAATTGGTTCACCTGTGCTTTGCCGATAAATGCAGCGCCGTGCTGCGGCACAATCATTTCAACATCTAACTCTCGTACCATATTAACCCACAAACGGATAATTTTATTGCTACACATATAGCGTTGATGAAAGCCCTTCATTTTGGGGATATGTGCATTAAAATCAACAATTTCAGCATCTGCATGTTCAACAATCGATGCGCCCATATCGCCCGAAAATAAAATCTTGGCAATAGGATCATAAAACTGAAAATTTCCAACTGAATGTAGAAAATGGGCAGGAATTGCCAATAAATCACTTAACCCCAAGCGCAAACGCTGCCCTTGATCAGATAATTCTATTAAACGCTCTTCCCAATTGCCTTTCATGCGTTCACTCATAAAAGATGAACTTAAATGCGGTAAAAAGCGCGCCCAAAGTTTCGATGCGACAATTTTCGCGTCGGTATAGACCAACCAACGCGGCATAGAAGTAATGATGTCAGGGTCTTGATGCGATGCCATCACATAATCTAAATTTTTCAGTTTGGTATATTTATTGAGTTCCATCGTTAACGGCACATAGGTTAAGTCACCACCTGGGTCTAATACCGCTGCTCGGTCATGATCAATAATCAAAAATTGATTGGCCTGAATACCCTCACCCACCACCAAACTACTAAAACGAATACATTTATGTGTGCCATTATCATAAAGCACTTGCGATGTGGTACGTTCGAACATCTTCCCCAACCCTAAAGAAATAAATATTTTATTATTCCATATAAAATATATGGGATTAGATCAAGATACAATCGCTTTAGTTATTTTTTCTACGTTTCCTCGTTCAATAAAATAAATATCGTTTAGAAATAAACCAAAACTTACTCAGAATTTTTGTTTGGAGCAGTAAACCTTGTTATAAACACAATTTTTAGCAATCACAGCTCAAATAAAAAAGACCATAAAAATGGTCTTTTTTATTCTAGTTTATTGTCTTATGCTCTTGAGCAATGTACAACAAATCACTGTTTTACCAATAATGCTGTGCCAGCGTCGCTACACCTACCGCAAGGAAAATAAAAGCACCAACTTTATGAATCAAGGCAATTGGAAGTTTATCGGCAAGTTTATTTCCAATAAATACCGCAGGGCCATCGGCTAACATCATGCCTGCTGTAGTACCAAGCATCACCCAAAACACGCTGTCAAAACGTGCGGCAAGTGCGACCGTTGCTATTTGGGTTTTATCGCCAATTTCAGCCAAGAAAAATAAAATGAAGGTTGCACCAAACACACCAAAACGCTGCCATTTAGCAATCGCATCATCTTCTTCATCAATTGAATCTGGAATGAGCATCCAAATTGCCATACCAATAAAGCCCATTGCCAAAATCCAAATCATCACGGTTGGATTCACAACAGTCGTCAACCATTGTCCAAGCACCGCAGAAACACCATGATTCAGCGTGGTGGCAGCCAAAATAGCAATTAAGATTGGAATTGGTTTACGAAAACGTGCGGCAAGTAACAATGCAAGAAGCTGGGTTTTATCGCCAATCTCTGAAACAAGAACAGTTACAAGAGAAAAAAGAAAGACCATCATATGTGTTTTCTCTGGCTAGCAAAATTTGCCCATGATTTATCTCTCCTGCTAGCCAAAATCTGCAGAGCGATAAATCAAAGGTCTTGCCAACAAAAGATTGCTTTTTTAATTAAGCACATTTGGTTCTTTGCTATGATGACCATGTTCGGTGGAACAAGTATGTTGATCATCATCTATTTACCGAAGTAAATAGCGGCTACTCCCCAATGAAGTAACATTGATTATATAAGATTCAGCAAAGTTTTCAATTCATTTTGCATAAAAAAACCCCGCCAAAGCGAGGTTTTTAATTCAATTCAAAAAAGGTGAATTACAACAATAAGCTACGAATGTCTTGCAACAATTTGGTCAGCTTATTGGTAAAACGTGCAGCATCTGCACCATTAATCACACGATGATCGTAAGACAATGACAAAGGCAACATGAGGCGTGGATCAAAATCTTTACCATTCCAAACTGGCTGCATGGTTGCAGGTGAGATACCTAAAATCGCAACTTGTGGCCAATTTACCAATGGGGTAAATGCCGTTCCACCAATCGCACCTAAGCTTGAAATAGTGAAGTTTGCGCCTTGCAGGTCTTTCGGAGATAACTTTTTGTCACGTGCTTTTTGACCCAACACACCCAATTCCACCGCAATTTGCTTAATGGTTTTTTGGTCTGGATTACGCAGTACAGGAACTGTTAAACCATCTGGGGTTGCAACCGCAATGCCCATATGGATTTCGTTACGCAATAACACCGATTTACCATCATCTGCCAAATGGCCTGCAAATTCACGTTCTTCTTTCAGCAAATGTGCAACCGCTTTGATGATGAATGCCATAATGGTTAGGCTAATACCATCTTTCTTAAAGTTGCCTTTAAGGTCATTACGCCATGCTTCAAGTTCAGTAATATCGGCAAGGTCAAATTGCGTTACTTGTGGAATGAAGTTATTCAACGACAATTGTGGAATCGACACTTGCTGTAAACGCGTCAATGCTTTTTCTTCTACACCACCAAAAGCGGTGAAGTCAGGCAATGACGGTAAGCCTGAAGCTACGGCTGCCGCCGCTGCTTTTGGTGCTTCAACAGGCGCAGTTAAACGTTGTTTCACATAAGCAAATACGTCGTCTTTCATGATACGGCCATGGTGCTCACCAGAGGTGGTCACTTGTGCCAATACCACACCTAACTCACGCGCAAGTTTACGTACCGCAGGGCCTGCATATACTTTAGCATTGGCAGCTTGCTGTTCTTTGCTTAACTTTTCTGCTGGATGCGAAGCCGCAGAAACAGGTGCAGCAGTTTTTTCTACAACAGGTGCTTGTGCAGCTGGCGCGGCTTTCGCAACTTGAGCAGCAGGCGCTGATGCAACTGGTGCCGAACCTTTCACTTCAATGGTTGCGAGTGCCAAACCTTGTGACACTTGTTGGCCTGCTTGTAAGTGAATAGCTTTCACCACACCCGCAACAGTACTTGGTACTTCAACCGTTGCTTTGTCTGATTCAACTACCACAATGCTTTGGTCAACTTCAACCGTATCGCCGACTTGAATGAGAATCTCAGCCACAACAGCTTTATCTACACCCAAGTCAGGTACAGTCATTTCAACATCGCCCGCAGGTTGTGCAGGTGCGCTTGCTACAGGTGCAACAGGCGCTTGTGGTTGTGCCGTAGCAACCGATTCAGCAGCTTGAGCTTGAGGTGCAGCCGCAGCAGAGGCTGTAGTTTTCACCGTCATTAAAACCACGCCTTCTTTGACGCTATCACCTGCATTTACCGCAATACTTTCTACAGTACCTGTCACAGTACTCGGCACTTCTACCGAAGCTTTATCCGACTCAAGCAAAACAAGACTGTCATTTTCGCTAATCTGATCGCCAACTTTGACCAATAGCTCAGCCACCAAGGCTTTTTCAACACCAATGTCAGGTACTTGAACTTCAATTACTTGCGATGCTGTTGCAGTCGGTGCAGCAGCAGGCACTTCAACTTTTGCAGTTTCAGCTACAGGTGCTGGTGCTGCAACAACGGGCGCTTCGGCTGTGACGGAAGCTGCACCTTGTGCTTCAAGTTCAATCAACACCGTGCCTTCAGCCACGTTGTCGCCTTCTTTAACCAAAATGGCTTTCACCACCCCTGCCGAAGTGCTTGGCACTTCAACAGAGGCTTTGTCTGACTCAAGTAAAATAACGCTATCATTTTCCGAAATCGTATCGCCCACTTTCACCAAAATTTCGGCAACAGTTGCTTTATCTACACCAATATCAGGCGTTGTGATGTGCATAATTACTTCTCCTCACCTGTTTGTGTTTCTTGGTAAGCGGCAACAGCTTGCACTTCGGGATGCTCTTGAGGTGCCCAAGCCACTGGACGATCTGTATCAATTTCGAAGCTTGAAATGGCATCTTTAACTAAACGCGCATCTACTTCGCCTTCATCGGCTAATTTTTTCAAGGTTGCAACCACAATGTGCGCTGCATCTACACCAAAGTAGCTACGTAATTTGGCACGTGAATCTGAGCGACCATAACCATCTGTACCCAATGCAACAAATGGACGATTGTCTGGCAAATATGCACGAATTTGTTCGCTATAGGCACGCATATGGTCTGTTGCAGATACCACAATACCTTTCGTATCACGAAGTTGTTGCGCAACCCATGATTCTTTGGTCTCTTCCGACATTGGATGTAAGCGATTGTATTCTTCACATGCCATACCATCACGTGCAAGTTCGTTGAAACTTGTTACGCTAAAGACGTTCGAATGAATTTGGTATTCGTCACGTAAAATTTGTGCCGCTTTAATCACTTCACGCAGAATGACACCTGAACCCATCAATTGAACCGTTGCTTTTGAATCTTCTTGCAACAAGTACATCCCACGTTTGATGCCTTCTTCAGCATCTTCTGGCATTTCAGGATGCTCGTAGTTTTCGTTCATTACGGTTAAGTAATAGAAAATACGTTCTTGGTTGACATACATACGTTGTAAGCCGTCATGTACAATCACAGCCAATTCATAGCCAAAACATGGATCATACGACACACAGTTTGGAATGGTGTTGGCAAGAATGTGTGAATGACCATCTTGGTGTTGTAAACCTTCACCATTTAGTGTGGTACGACCTGCGGTTGCACCCAACAAGAAACCTTGTGCTTGTGCGTCACCTGCGGCCCATGCAATATCGCCAATACGTTGGAAACCAAACATTGAGTAATACATGTACATTGGAATCATTGGCAAGTTATTGGTTGAATAACTGGTCGCCAACGCAGCCCATGCACTCATCGCGCCGGCTTCGTTAATGCCTTCTTGCAACATATGACCATCTTTGGCCTCACGATAATGCATTAACTGTTCTTGGTCTTCAGGGGTATATTTTTGACCGTGCGCGGCATAAATACCTAACTGACGGAACATCCCTTCTAAACCAAAAGTACGCGCTTCATCTGGAACAATGGGTACAACACGGTCTTTAATCGCTTTTTCTTTTAGTAGTGAAGCAATTAAACGTACCATCACCATAGTCGTTGACTGCTCTTTACCATTTGAGCCTTTTAACACGGCATCAAATACAGACAGCTCAGGAATATCTAACACTTCACTTTCTTTACGACGTGCAGGTAAATAACCACCCAAGGCTTCACGACGTGCTTTCATATATTTCAATTCAGGCGAATTTTCGCTTGGACGATAGAAAGGTACATCAACTAGCTCTTCATCACTGATTGGCAAGTTAAAACGGTCACGCACATATTTCAACGATTCAATTTGCATCTTTTTGATTTGATGCGTTTTATTTACCGCTTCAATTTCTTCAGACAAGCCATAACCTTTCACAGTTTTCGCTAGGATTACGGTTGGCTGACCTTTAGCAGTTGTTGCTTCTGCATAGGCTGCAAAGACTTTATATGGGTCATGACCACCACGATTCAGACTATCAATATCTTCATCGCTTAAATCTTTAACTAATTCAGCTGCTTCTGGGTATTTACCAAAGAATTTTTCACGGGTATATGCACCGCCTTTCACTTGGTAACGTTGGTATTCACCATCCACTGTTTCTTCCATAACAGCTTTAAGTGCGCCCGATTTGTCTTTTGCTAACAATGGATCCCAATGGCGACCCCAAACAACTTTAATCACACGCCAACCTGCGCCACGGAATAATGACTCAAGTTCTTGCATGATTTTACCGTTACCACGTACAGGACCATCAAGACGCTGTAAGTTACAGTTTACTACCCAAATAAGGTTGTCTAACTTTTCACGGCCTGCAAGTGAAATTGCACCTGTACTTTCTGGCTCATCCATTTCACCGTCGCCTAAGTAAGCCCAGACTTTACGGTTTTCTTCTTTAATCAATCCACGGTTCATCAAGTATTTTTGAATGTGCGCTTGGTAAATCGACATGATTGGACCAAGACCCATAGATACCGTTGGGAACTGCCAATAGTCAGGCATTAAATAAGGATGCGGGTAACTCGGAATCCCGACACCATCGACTTCACGACGGAAATTATTTAAATGCTCTTCAGTCAAACGACCTTCAAGGAATGAACGTGCATAAATACCCGGTGCACAGTGCCCTTGATAATAAATCATATCACCGCCAAAACTTTCGCTATTGGCACGGAAGAAATGGTTAAAACCAACATCATACAATGTCGCTGAAGATGCAAAACTCGCCAAATGGCCACCTAAGTCATCGCCCGTTTTATTGGCACGTAACACCATTGCCAACGCATTCCAACGAATAAGTGCACGAATACGACGTTCCATATCTTGGTCACCCGGCATTGCAGGTTCTTCTTGTACAGAAATGGTATTCAAATATGGCGTATTGAGACGCTGAATAGGCACATGTTTTGCGATAGCACGTTGATAAAGCTTTTCTAATAAGAATGCTGCACGGTCCGTCCCCATATGCTGTAAAACTGAATCAAAAGCATCTTCCCATTCTAGGGTTTCCTGTGCGTCAGAATCACCATAATAGGCCATATTCCACCTTTCCTTAATCATTATAAAAAAACCCGTTATTTTTACCATGTTTTGGGGGCAAGAAGTTATGGCTAGTTTTAAATATCAATACATATGTGCATTTTAACAGGAAATGATGCTTGCTTTTTAAGCAATTAAATGTAAAAAATCGCCTAACTAGGCGACTTTAACAAGAGGATGACATGTTTTGAGGTTTTTACATCATCATTACAATTGGATTACGGCAGCATCGCAAGATAAGTACTTGGGTTCTTACGTGTACCATCTTTTACGACTTCGAAATGTAAATGCGGGCCTGTACAACGTCCTGTGCAGCCAACTTTGGCAATTTCTTCGCCTGGAGTGACGCGATCTCCCACACTCACAAGCACACGAGAAGCATGGCCATAACGGGTAATAAACCCATTACCATGATTCACTTCAACAAACTGACCATAACCATTTACCCAACCTGCACGCGTCACAATACCTGCGCCTGCTGCATAAATAGGTGTGCCACTTGGGGCAGATAAATCTACACCTTCGTGCGGACGTGTTGTGCCAAGCAAACTACGCATGCCAAATTCAGAAGACACGCGCACCATATCGGGTAATGGATTCGCTTTCATCCATGACTCGCCATTAGCAACTTTACCGCTAGATATAACAGAAGATGGATATTTTTTAAGAGAATTATTATTAAAAGTGACTGTTTTTGCGTCTTGCTGACGCAATTTAATGTTCATTTTTGTGGTTGGCGCTGCAGACGTTTCATCTACTTCTGCATTATAAGAACCGGTTGAAATGGTACGTGTTAATTGTTCTAATTGTGCAGTTGAAGAAGTAGGAGATGATTTAAGATCAATTAAATCTGCAAAGACCACAGGGGTCGTGACCAACATTGAAAATGCCAATAAAATACGTCGCATAAAAACCTCTAAAAATGCTACAAAAAATTAAACCCAATCTTTTACACTTGTTTCAGATGTTATCGCTGTTCTAAGATGAATACAGCAAGATAGGTATACGTAATGTCTCAGCCCACTAATATTTTTCAGTCTAAGCAAAAACAAGCACGAACAGGTCATTTAAATCAACTTGTTCATCAGGTCGGTTATTGGCAAAAGTTAAGCCAACAAATCCAACCTATTTTACCTCAACCTGAAAATTGGCAAATAGCATGCTATCAGCACGGTGTTTTAATCATTACAGGCGAAAACCAAGCCATGATTAGTCAACTCGGTTATTTACAACAGCACTACGTCGCACAACTTGCGCTATTACCCGCATTTAAAGATCTGCAAAAAATTCAAGTACGGTTACGCATTACAAAAGAACCCGTGATCATTCAGCCACAGCAAGAAGCTCATCCTGTTTCGATTGAAACACAACAAATGTTACAAGGTGCTGCTGAGTTTATAAACGACTCTAAGCTTAGCCAAGCCATGCGGCGTTTGGCAAGTGTTATAAAATAACAATTGAAAAACTAACGTAAATCTTCATCAGATGCAAGTAAAGAAAAGCTGAATAATGGCATAAAATGCCACTAATCTCGCTGCAATTGTAGGAATTAGCTCACATTTACATAAGGAATTGGACATTGATCGATATCATCAAATGTTACAATTTCATAACTACTCGGGTCATCTTTTACCTGACGTAGCAATTGGTTATTCAGTGCATGTCCAGATTTATAGGCATCAAACTTGGCAATAATTTGATGTCCAAGCAAATATAAGTCTCCAACCGCATCTAAAATTTTATGTCGCACAAATTCATCATCATAGCGTAGCCCCTCTTCATTCACTACACCTGTATCATCTACTCCAATTGCATTTTCAAGACTTGCACCTAGGGCCAAATTGTTGGCTTTTAAAAAATCTAAATCTTTCATAAAACCAAAAGTTCGCGCATCACTAACTTCATAAACAAAAGTTTCAGTCGAAAAATCGATGGTTGCTGACTGGTATTCTTTGGCGAATGCTGGATGATCAAAATCGATGGTGAAATTTAGCTGAAAGCCAGAATGAGGTGAAAATGCCGCACGCTTATCGGCAATCGTTGCTTCAATAGGTTTTAAAATTTTAATAAATTTTTTCGGTGCATCTTGTTCGACCAAACCACCTTGCATGAGTAGATAAATAAATGGCCCTGCACTACCATCCATAATCGGGACTTCCGATGCAGAAACTTCAACAATTAAGTTATCAATACCGAGTGCAGCAATTGCACTCATCACATGCTCAACCGTACCTACTTTGGCATCTTCTCGAACCAAATTCGAGCACATAAAGGCTTCTTGAATCAACATCGCGTCTGCTGGCAAGTCAATTGCGGGGTTTAAATCGATACGACGAAACACGATTCCAGAGTCAACCGTATGCGGCACAAAATTAATCATGACTTTTTGCCCGCTGTGCAAGCCAATACCACTGGCTTTAACAACACGCTTGAGAGTACGTTGCTTCAACATCTGGACGGTCTTCTACCTTTACAAACCGCTAAAGATTAGCACATTTAAGCATTGATAAAAAATAAAAAGGCAGGTTAATTACCCCTGCCTTTTTCTATAAAGCCAATTGTTTTTTTCAATACTTACTTACTTTGTTGTTTTTTCAAGTAATCTTGAATACTCATTGGGCTTGGACGGCCAGAATTTACCGATGTAGCAGCAGTTGGTGCAGCCACACTTTCTGGTTGATTTTGACGCTGAATTGCAGGAATGTCATCTTCAGTAACCGCTTGAGATGTATGCGCATGGCTTGCAACTGTACTGTGCTGTGCAGCAGCAGCCTTACGTCGTGCATCTTGATTATTGGCATTACGCGTTAAACCTGTTGCAATCACAGTCACACGAATTTCATCGCGTGCGTCCGGATCAAATACCGTACCAAAGAACACTTCGCCTTCGTCTAAATCGACAATCTGATTCACAACATCAGTAATAATTTGGGTTTCGCGCAAAGTCACATCATTACCGCCAGTGATGTTAATCAACACCCCTTTGGCATTCATAATATTCACATTATCAAGCAATGGACTACGAATAGCTAAACGCGCCGCTTCTTCTGCACGCTCAGGGCCTGAGCTTTTACCTTCACCCATCATGGCATAACCACGTGTACTCATTGCAGTTTTTAAGTCAGCAAAGTCAAGGTTAATGTGCCCTGGACGTACCACTAAGTCAAAGATACTACGTACAGCATTTAGTAAAACATCATCCGCTTTTTTGTAAGCATCTTGCATCGAAATGTCGCCATAGACATTTAATAAACGCTCATTTGGAATAATGATTAAAGAGTCAACAAATTGCTCAAGCGCTTCAATGCCTTTTTCAGCAGACTTTTGACGACGACGACCTTCAAAGTTAAATGGCGTGGTCACCACACCTACGGTCAACAGACCCATTTCTTTCGCAACTTCAGCCACGACAGGCGCAGCGCCAGTACCCGTACCACCACCCATACCTGCGGTCACAAAAACCATATCAGCACCTTCTAAATGCTGACGGATTTGTTCACGACTTTCTTCTGCGGCAATTTGCCCAACTTCAGGATTTGCGCCCGCACCTAAACCACGCGTGCTTTGTTCGCCAAGCTGAATTTTAAAAGGTGCATTCATACGATCAAGGGCTTGTTTATCTGTATTGGCACAAACAAACTTTACACCTTTAATATCGGATTGAACCATGTGCTGTACGGCATTACCACCACCACCACCTACACCAAATACAGTGAAACGGGCTTGGCCGTTACCATCGGTTTGTTCTTCGTCTAAAAATTCAAATGAGGCCATGACCTTGAGTGTTCCTAATGCTTATTGGCAGCCACTTGAGCCCGTATACTGCCTAAAACGTCAATATAAAATACAATTTTAGGATGCTGTGTATCAGCTCTATTTGTCAAGTATAGAGCCTTTTACTTACAACTTCCCAACAATACTCATTATTTAAACAAACTTAGAAAATGGATTTCAACTTATTATTTAAAGAATCCCAACCATTTTTTAATCGTGACATCACTTTACGGCTTGGTGTCACCTCTACAATTTCCATTGCATCGGGTGTTTCACCTTGGCTATACATCAACAAACCTGCAGCTGTTGCATATTGTGAACGTCTTAATGCTGCTAAATGTGCATCATCTGCTGTCACTTGTAAAGGAGGATTTCCAAGATGTGCTGAAACACCTAACATCCGTCGAGTAAAATTCACCATACCTTCAATTTGACACACATCACCGGTTAACACCACGCCATGATATAAACCATGTATTGCGCCTGTTTGAATTAAATCAGCATGAATCGTTCTAAAAATTTCTTCATAACGTGCAATGATAATTTCACTGAGTTCAATCCGACTAATAGTTTGTGGGCCTTCAATCCCCTGCACATTAATCATGTGGTCAGGTTTCACAGCATTTAAGTCAACACAACCATGTAAAACTTTAATCCGTTCCGCTTCATCTGTGGTCATTTGCAATACTGCGGCAATATCACGGGTTACATGCTCACCACCAACCGCATAAGTTTTAGATAAAGCCAAACGCCCATCTAAATAAACAGCAACATTGGTCGTACCTGCACCAATATCGACTAAACACACGCCATAATCTTTTTCATCTTGCAACAAACTAGCTTCAGCAGTCGCAAGACCCGATACGACCATCCGCTCAACCCCAACATTCGCACCTTTCATGGCACGGTCTAGGTTTTGCATCGTACTCAGCGGAAGCATCATCAATTGATAATGCCCTGTAATGCTTTGTGCAGCCATATGAATTGGATTCGTTACCCATTGCTCGGTATTATCTAGCTCAAAGCCTAAAGGAACTGCACTAATTAAATAGTGGTCGGCCTCAATATGACTGGCTTTGGCAAGCTCTAAAGCACGCACGACTTCATTGGTGGTAATGATCTGTTCTGGGTTTGCAATCGGTGTACGCCCAACAGCATAGTAACTTTTTAGATCAGTGCTTGGAATTGATACCCATGCAGAATGCACGCGACATTCCGCCATATTTTCTGCTTCTGAAACGGCATTTTTAATGGCAGAAATAACTTTATCTAAATTAACAATTTTTCCTTTACTCATGCCACGGTTACGGGCAGTTGCCATACCGACAACCTGAATATTATCAGGAGCATGCACTTTAGCAATCAAGACTGAAACTTTATGTGTCCCGATGTCTATTGCCACAACTGAGGGAACAGCTTCACTCATTCTTCACGACCACTTATCATCTAATTTAATTATGGCTTAACGCCTGTTTTTGATTTAAACCGTATTATGGCGCGACAGGCGCTTTGCCTGCAACGCTCGGCTCCAAATTTGTTAGCACAAATTGCCCATGTGAAACAGGTGCAACCCCTTTCCACTGAATCGCAAGCCCGTTGCGATAACGTAAATCCAATGTCACAATTTGTGACCAAACAGGTTGTAAATCTTTGCCTGCCAAATCACTTAACCGTTGTAACTTACTCATGGTTTGATCTTGATCAACAATCACTCTTAACCCAGAATCAAACTGCATAAACCATGTCATACGGTCTGTTAAGTACAACTCTTTTAAATGCAAATTAAATGGTTTAAACAACCGATTAATTTCATTATAACGGCGCATCATCAGTTGAGCTTGGCTAATCGGCCCATGTAGCAAAGGTAAATCTGCATGAGACTGTATCACAGCTTCACTAAACACGTCACCGCTGTCACTCAATAACCGCCCTGTACCCCACCGTGCAATTCCATGCTTCGGAATGACCCGCACGCGAATGGCATTTGGCCATGCGCGTGACACCACAACACGCTCCACCCATGACACCTGTAAAGCTCGATCGCGAATTTGCTCTAAATCGGAGGTGAAATAATTGCGCTGCATAATTGGTTGTACTTCGGCTATCACCTGCTGCGTTTGAATCGAGCTGTCCGTTCCCACAACTTCAAGATCAGCAACACGCGCATCGGTAATGACTTTATATAACCCATAAATACCCACAATGAATACTATGGTTGCAATTATTAACAATAACCATCCGCCTACGTTCAGTAATTTTTCTGAACGGGTCGGTGGTTTTTCATGGATCGACGTCACCGCCGCACGTTTGCGACGCATTGAAGCAGGGAGTTGCGCCATAAATTAGCGAGCCGTTTGAGTTAAGGTTTGTTCAAGAATTGCCACACACAGTTGGTCAAAATCATAACCCACCGCTTGTGCTGCTTTTGGCACAAGCGAATGACTAGTCATGCCCGGTACGGTATTCACTTCAAGCAACCAAAAATTGCCTTGTTCATCTTGCATCGCATCAATTCGCCCCCAACCGCTTGCACCAACAGCTTGAAAAGCCCGCAAGGTCAGTTGTTGTAATTGTTGCTCTTCATCCGCACTCAAACCGCATGGAATCCCATATTCAACGTCATTGCGCTGATATTTAGCGGCATAATCATAAAATGCTACATCCGCAGGCGGCTGCAAACGAATCACAGGTAAAGGCTGATCATTTAAGAATGAAATGGTGAACTCACGTCCTGTAATCCATTTTTCTGCCATAACAACCGCATCATGCTGAGTTGCTTTTGCCAATGCCGCAGCAAAATCTTCGGCTTTTTCAACTTTACTCATGCCTACACTTGAACCTTCATGCACAGGCTTAATAATCAGTGGCAAGCCTAACTCAGCAACCACTGCGTTTAAGTCAGTATCTGCACTCACAATGCGATAAGGCGCAGTTGGTAATTCAGAACCTTGCCAAATTTGCTTGGTTTTAACTTTGTCCATGCCAATTGCAGAGCCTTGTACACCTGTACCAGTATAAGGAAGATTCAGCCATTCAAGCACACCTTGAATCTGACCATCTTCCCCACCACGCCCATGTAACACAATAAAAGCGCGGTCAAATCCAACCAACTCAGTCACGCTGCGTTGCTGAGGGTCAAAAGCATGTGCATCTACCCCTGAACGTAACAGCGCATCTAACACTGCTTGACCACTTTCTAAAGAAACTTCACGTTCTGCTGAACGACCACCAAATAAGACTGCGACTTTGCCGAATTTTGCTGCATCTGACACGTTTATTATCCTTAAATTAAGCTCATCATTTTTAAGTTATGCGGATCAAAGTTATTTTAAAAATAACTGTTTTTGCGCCAATTCAACCGAAATTGCACCGACATTTCCTGCACCTTGGGTGAGCAATAAATCATTCGGTTGTAACACTTGTTGCATCACATTTTCAATATTGCCGTCTACAGGGTCAATCAAAATTGGCTCGACCTGACCACGTAAACGAATACTGCGTGCCAACGAGCGACTATCTGCACCAACAATTGGTTTCTCACCCGCAGCATAAACCTCAAGCAGCAATAATTGATCAACCTGAGACAACACTTCAATAAAGTCGTCAAAACAATCACGTGTACGGCTAAAACGATGCGGTTGGAACATCATCACTAAACGGCGGTCTGGATGGCTTTGACGTGCCGCTTTAATGGTCGCTTCCACCTCTTTGGGATGATGTCCATAGTCATCAACTAACTTCACATTGCCTTTACCCAATGCAAACTCACCTTGCACCTGAAAACGGCGACCAACACCACTAAAACCTTCTAATGCACGGCCAATTGCTGCATCAGAAACGCCTTCATCGGTTGCAATTCCAATTGCGGCCAAAGCATTCAAAATATTGTGCAAGCCGGGTTGATTAATGGTTAAACGTAATGGCTCACGCCCTTTACGCAGCACGGTAAAATGCGATTGCATGCCATCTTGATCGACATCTACTGCGCGAATATCGTTATCTTCGTTAAAACCATAGGTCAAAGTGGGACGACCAAAACGTGGCATAATTTCACGCACATTGGCATCGTCGCCACATACCACAGCTAAACCATAAAACGGCAAGTTATGGATAAAATCGACAAAGGTGTCTTTTAGTTTATCAAAACTGCCTTCATAGGTATCCATATGGTCGGCATCGACATTGGTAATGATGGCAGCCATAGGTTGTAAATACAAAAATGAAGCATCGGACTCATCGGCTTCTGCCACAATATAACGGCTTGCGCCAAGCGCAGCATTTACGCCAGTACGATTCAACAAACCGCCAATCACATAGGTCGGATCAAGATTTTCTTCTGCCAACATGGTCGTGAGCAAACTAGTTGTTGTAGTTTTACCGTGTGTTCCTGCAACTGCAATTCCGTGGCGATAGCGCATTAATTCACCGAGCATTTCGGCACGGCGTACCACAGGCATACGCTGTTCTAACGCAAATTTCACTTCAGGATTTTCAGGATCAATTGCGGTTGAAACCACTAGTACATCAACTGCTTTTAAATTCTCAGCACTGTGCCCTATATAAACCTTAATGCCTTTTTCTTCTAAATGTGCAGTGGTCTTAGAGGCTTTAATGTCTGAACCAGAAACTTTGTAGCCTTGGTTTTTGAGCACTTCTGCGATACCGCACATACCTGCACCACCAATTCCCACAAAGTAAATGTGTTTGATACGGCGCATTTCAGGAATTTTAATCAGTTTCTTCGCTTGATCGGCAGGGCTTACTGGTGACATACAATACTCGAATTATAATGCTTGAATGAAATTAACCACATCTTGCGTGGCTTGTGTTTGGGCATGTTGACGTGCTTTAACCGCCATTTCGACCAATAATTGGCGATTCATGAGCGGATTAAACAACGCCTGTAAATATTCAGGATTCATACTGGCTTGCGGGCAAATTTTGGCAGCACCGACTTTTTCTAAAAAGCGAGCATTCGCAGTTTGATGATCATCCACCGCCGAAGGCAATGGAATAAATACCGCTGCCACTCCTGCGGTTGCTACTTCAGTTACAGTCAGTGCACCTGCACGGCAAATCATTAAATCGGCATTACTATAGGCCGCAGCCATATCTTCAATAAACGGTACAACTTGCACAGTGACACCACTCGGTGCATCGGCATACGCGGCTTGAGTTTGTTCTAGTTGTTGCTGACCACATTGATGCACAATATTTAAAGGCACATTCAAGTTTTTCAGTGCAGCAGGCAATTGTTGATTCAAAGCTTGCGCACCCAGCGAGCCACCAACAATCAAAATTTGTAACGGCATATTTGCATTGGCACGTTGCTCATAACGCCATGCAGGGCTTAAAGTTGCGCTAATTTCGGCACGCACAGGATTACCCGTAGTCACGACTTTGTCACTTTTTGGAAATGTCTCTGGAAAAGCCTGACAAATAGTTTTGGCAATCCGTGACAATTGAGTATTGGTAAACCCTGCAACTGCATTTTGTTCATGAATTAAAATTGGAATACCAAGCATACGTGCCGCGAGACCGCCTGGACCTGCCACATAACCACCAAAGCCTGCCACCACATCAACCTGTTGTTGTTTCATGTAGCGCACCGCACTGAGTGTCGCTTTTAAAATTTTAAAGGGTGCAGCAAGCTTACGCATTACGCCATTGCCACGCACGCCCTGAATTTGAATCTGATAAATCGGAATATTTTGGTCTTTAAGTAAGCGGTTTTCCATTCCATTTGGCGTAGCTAACCATGACACGCGGTGCCCTTGTTGTTGTAATAATTTTGCAACAGCCAAAGCAGGAAAGACATGTCCGCCTGTACCTGCCGCCATCATTAAAATATGTTTGGTTTTTTGTGCTTGAGAATTGGTCACGATCTCTACTTCAATGCGCTAGGTTAGGTTCATGTGCTCGGTTATTTTAATCATAAAGTCACATTGGCGTGAATGCTTTTCACGTCTTTTCAACAAATATTACCGCTTTAAAATGATTTAAGCACAAATTCCATTGAAATCATGTGCTCAAATCTATAAAGGCTAAGGTTTGCTGTGTAATACCGCAGGGTCTGTTGCATATTTTTGTCCAACTGCTCGCCATGGACTCGGACGCTGCTTATACTTTTCTAAAAAATCAAGTCCTTGCCAATACAAAGGCACTAAATGATCTTTCAACCAAGGTGAACTCAACACATCACCACCCGTCCACGGTAAAAACGGATTACGCCGTGCATATGCCCATAGTTCAATTCGTGTAGATGGACGCACACTTGGCCCACGCGCATGAAAACCATAGGTATCGGCAATCACTAAAGTATTGGCTTTGACTGCAAATGCTTTGGGCTGAGCATATCCAAGCGCTGCCAACTTCGATGCTTGAATCCGAAATGAGCCACGCCGCGTTAAAACATTTTTTTCGTTATGCATTGAACAGGCTTTTTGATGCTCCCATGCAAGCCGCTGTGGATTGACCTGATGCGAACCTGGCACATAAACAAAAGGCCCTTCATCCTCAGCCACATCAGTTAAAAACAACCATGCTTTTACGTTCGGATGAAATGTGTCGCTATGTAAATGGGTTTGTGGGTCTGGTCGTGCTTGCCGGACATGAGATAAAATCACTTGTACATAGTACATGGGCTGCGAACAATAACTGCCGACATAATTTAACCGTGCTTGCCACAATGGATTCGACAATAACTTTTTGGTGACGGGCAAACGTGCTAAAGCTTTTGCATCTAGTGCCATACGCCGCGTAACCGTATCACCCTGCAAGGTTTCTCGACTGTCTAAAGCGGTATTGAGTAATTCAGATTGAAGTCGCTGAAATTCATCGATCGCTAAAAAATTCTCTTTTAAAATAAACCCGTTGGCATGAAACTCAGACACTTCATCTGCTGATAAAAATTTTGCTAACCGTGCACGGCGCTTTCCCGCTAACATCGCTGCCGTTTTTACTCGAAAACGATGTAAGCCCAATTGATTCAAGACAGGGCTATTGATCAAGAGGTTATGATCAAAGGATTTAGCTTCGCTCAACAGCATCACGCTATCACGCAGCATTTGTTTTGGGTTCTGTTTTATCAGACGTTGTAATTCGGTCAGCGCAGTTTGCGTGCGCTGATCCTGAATCCAATTTTTTATTTTTAGCCAAGGTTTTTGCATATCAATCAGCGTGCTTTTGTCCTTTTTCTAACACTTCAAACAAAGTATCAGCAATTGAGGTTCCAAATTGGCTATCAATTTCACGAATACAGGTTGGACTCGTCACATTAATTTCAGTAACGTAATCGCCAATCACATCCAAACCAACAAAGATTAAACCTTTTTCACGCAAGAATGGCCCGACTTTTGCAGCAATTTTTTTATCATTTTCAGTCAGTGGACGCGCCTCACCCAAACCACCAGCAGCCAAGTTGCCACGCACTTCGCCATTTTGTGGAATACGCGCCAAGCAATATGGAATTGGTTCGCCATTGACCATTAAAATGCGTTTATCCCCATCGATAATTTCAGGAATATACCGTTGTGCCATGATTGGACGAGTGCCCATTTCAGTCAGCATTTCAAGGGTTGAACCAATATTTAAGCCGCCTTGCGTAACACGAAAAATGCCTGTTCCACCCATGCCATCAAGTGGTTTTACAATTACATCGCCATGCGTTTGAATAAATTCACGAATCAAACTTTGCTGCGAAGTCACCAATGTCGGAACTTGTAATTCTGGAAATTGGGTCGCAAACAGCTTTTCATTACAGTCACGTAAAGACTGTGGTTTGTTAATAATCCACGCACCTTCACGCTCTGCTTGTTCCAACACGTAAGTGGTGTAAACAAAGTTCATATCAAACGGTGGGTCTTTACGCATTAAGACGACATCATAATCTGCAAGCGACTGTTTTTGTTTTTCGCCTAACTCGTAATAATGGCTGTAATCTTCAAAGACTTTGAGCGGTGAGATTAAGCCGAAGGCTTTGCCTTGGTCGATGTATAAATCTTGCTGTAATACATAGCCCAATTCATGCCCACGACGACTCGCCGCCCACAGCATGGCCATAGTCGAATCTTTTTTAAGGTTGACCGTTTCAATCGGATCCATCACTACAAGTACACGCATCGTTTTTCTCTCATTTTGAATATTAAAAAGTATAGCGAAGATTAATCTGAGCTTTTAAAAAATTTAGCCTGCACGTGAAAATTCAGCCGCTGCCTGAAAAGTGCGCTGATCCGGATATATGCCTGTATATAAATAGAATTGTTCCAGTGCCTGCAAAGCAAAAACTTCTGAACCTTTGATGACTCGTTTTCCTTGCACCTGCGCTGTTTGAATGAATGGAGTTTGCTCAGGCAATGCCACCACATCAAAAATGAGGCTTGCATTTGCAATGGCCATTTCTGAAAAAGCTAAATCCTGTTCAAAAGCAGTACCCACCATGCCAACAGGAGTGGCATTAATGAGTAATTCAACATCATTGTCTTGCAGTTCTTTTTGCCATACAAAACCACTACTTTGTGCCAGTTCTTGCCCTGCAACTGCATTTTTTGCCACAATAATACCATTGTGAAAACCACTATTTTTAAGCGCAAACGCCACAGCTTTAGCCATACCACCGCTGCCCTTTAAGGCAAATTTAGTATTGGGTGAAATCTTATATTTTTCAATAATTTTTGCAATGGCAATGTAATCGGTATTGTAAGCTTTGAGCACCCCATTTGTATTGACAATGGTATTGACCGACTGAATCGCGGTTGCTGAAGCATCCATCTCATCCACCAATGCCATCACTGCTTCTTTATACGGCATCGAAATTGCGCAACCGCGTACAGGCAAGCCACGTACACCGGCAATCGCTTGAGCTAAGTCGGTTGGGGCAAAGGCTTTATATACATAATTTAAATTCAGTGCTTCATAAAGATAATTATGAAAACGTGTTCCAAAGTTGCTTGGCTTCGCTGCCAGTGACATGCACAGTGTCGTATCTTTATTGATTCGCATTGAAGATTCCTGCTTTTTTATATGGTTATATGTATTTAAAACGGCATTATTATAAGCATAAATCGACTTTAAATTGCCACGATCTCGCAATAGTCAAACAGATGCTTTTACGCTAAATTAAAACCATCTGCTTAAATGATATTGCCACATGAAACTGTACCGCTATTTAACCGGCCCAGACGATGCGCAATTTTGTGCACGTGTCAGCCAAGCACTCAATCGTGGTTGGGAACTATACGGTTCGCCCACCATGAGTTTTAATGGCACGCAGATCATAGTTGGTCAAGCGATTGTGAAAGAAGTCGAAGATAAACATCAACCCGACACAGATATGGTGCAAATACTCAAACAACATGCATAAAAAAGCCTATCCAAAGATAGGCTTTTAAAAATATTAGATGCCGTAGTTAACCCGATAATCTTCCATTTTTGCCAAAGCTTCTTTTTCGCCATTCGCTGCTAAATAATCCATCAAATCTTTCATAGTAATTAATGCATGCACTGGAATTTCAAGTTCTTGCTGCACTTCTTGAATGGCAGAAAGTTTACCTTGCCCACGCTCTTGACGATCTAACGCGACCAAAACACCTGCAATACTTGCACCTGCATTTTTTAAAATCGTCACCACTTCACGAATGGCAGTCCCAGCAGTAATCACATCATCAATAATCCACACTTTTTTACCCGCAACCGATGCACCCACCAACATACCACCTTCACCATGGTCTTTGGCTTCTTTACGGTTAAATCCCCATGGCACACTTTGGCCATGCACTTGCGACAATGCAACCGCGGTGGCGGCAACAAACGGAATACCTTTATAGGCTGGCCCAAAAATCACATCAACATTTTCACATTGCATCAATTGATCGGCATAGCCCGTAGCAAGCAATGACAAGGCTTCACCATCGTTTAACAAACCTGCATTAAAAAAATACGGACTGACACGTCCTGATTTTAAGGTAAACTCACCAAATTTAAGCACACCGCGTGATAACGCGAGTTCGATAAAAGCTTGCGGGTTAAAAGACGACGGCGTTGTCATAGGTGCTCCAAATTCATCAAATTGAGGTCAAACGTAACTATGATAGCAAAGGATCACTATCCAAGTGATGTAAAAATTCTACGCGTGGTATCAATTAACGTAAATGGTTTACGTGCATCGGTCACCAAAGGGCTGCTTGAATGGATTGAAAAATCTGAAGCTGATGTGATTTGTATGCAAGAAAGCCGAATTACCCATGCGCAGTGGACCGATAAATTTAAGCCCGAAGGTTGGCACACGCATTTATTCCCAGCCGAACGTGCAGGTTATGCAGGTACGGCGATTTATAGCCGCTTACCGTTTAAATCGGTACAAGATGGTTTAGGTTTTGAACTGGCCGATTCACAAGGTCGTTTTATTGCAGCCGAATTTGATTTAGGACTGTCACAACCTGTTCATATCGCTTCGTTATACTTGCCTTCAGGTTCTTCGGGCGATGAAGCACAAGCACGTAAAGATGTATTTTTAGCAGAATATGCCAAAATTTTAAAACAATGGCGTGATGAGAATAAATCGATCATCGTTTGTGGTGACTATAATATTGTGCATAAACGCATTGATATTAAAAACTGGTCAGGCAATCAAAAAGCGTCAGGCTGTTTACCCCATGAACGTGCATGGCTCGATCACATTTATGATGAATTGGGCTACGTGGATACCTTCCGTGAAGTGAGAAAGGGAGCCGAGCTATATTCATGGTGGTCGAATCGCGGACAAGCACGTGCGAAAAATGTCGGTTGGCGGATTGACTATCAAGCCTGCTCACCCGACTGGAAAGACCGCACCACCAATGCTTGGGTTTATAAAGATGAATGGTTTAGCGACCATGCACCTGTCATTATTGACTATAAACTTAGCTAAAAAGCAGAACACTTGTTCTCTTAAATAGCAGAAATAGCTTACATTCATTGTCGTTTATGTAACTTTTTTCTAAAAATGAATTATTGCATTATATCCGCACGGCACAAGGACATGTCAGGATGACAAAGGGATAGGACGCCGTAGGATGAAATTAAATAAATGCTTTCGAGTATTTATTTCAAGGATGTGACATTGGACGTTATATGTGAGACCCGCATGATCAGGATGATTAAATGCGGGTTTTCTCTTTTTGATATACATCATTAATCAATTGAAGTGAATGTTCAAGCGTTATCGTTGTGACTTTCTCTTCAATGCTTATCTGCATTCACTTCAAGACCGAATATTCTGCACAATTTAAACTAGAGCTTTTGATATTTTTTAGTTAGGCTAATTAAATCTATCACTATAATTTCACTCTTATGTTCAAAATTTACGGCATTAAAAACTGTGGTTCTATGAAAAAAGCCTTTGATGCTTTAACTACCAACGGGCTAGCTTATGAATTCCACGATTATAAAAAACAAGGCATTGATGCTGACACGCTCAAGACTTGGCTTGATGCTTTAGGCGCAGACACCGTCTTGAATAAAAAAGGCACTACATGGCGCAAATTAACTGAAACTGAACAACAGCATGCACTTGCTACTGAACAAAACTTAATTGAAACGCTCATTACACATACCAGTCTCATCAAACGCCCGATTCTTGCTACCACAACTGGCTATATAGCAGGTTTCGATGAAGCAACTTATCAAACGCTTAGCAGTGTTTAAATAAAAAAGCCCAGTTTGAATACTGGGCTTTGTATTGAACTATAATTTATTTAGCACGAATCCAAACTTGGTTACGTCCTAAGGCCGCAATACCAATATAACCACGAAGTTTCAATTGGTTACCAGCTAGCTCACCTTTTAAACTATAGGTTTTGCCATTTTTAGGATCTAAAATCGAGCCACCATCATACTGCGTACCGCCCGTATTTCTTAAGCCACGAATAATGGTCACACCTTTCAGTGGTTTATTTTGATATGGCCCTTCGCACTTGGTACATAAATTTTCTTCACCAGGTGTAAACACTTGCTGAATAGAAGCAGATAAAGTGCCATTTTTTTGTTCGGTAAATTGAACCAGAGCTTTTGGTTGTTTGGTTACATCATCAATGGTTTTCCACATTGTGCCATTTAATGGATCGGCAGCATGTGCACATACAACTGCACCGAATAATCCTAAACTCAAAAGTACTTTCTTCATCTATTTTCCCTAATTTAATTTATTCTTGAATTGCTAGTATTCAAAAGACAAACTAAATTTGCAATTTTGCTGTGTGACCGTCTAGTGTACGCTTGTGACATTTTGGGACGATTTTCAGGCTCAAATTTAAAGTTCAGCCTTAATCCAAAACACAATATCGAAGCCGTAGTAGATCAATGTCATTGTAATCGTGATTATTTTTAAATAGCTGACGCAGAAGTACAATGGCGATTGCGTTCATTTTACAAGTTCAGCGCATATTTACACTGTTAATACAACGTAAATGCGCTTCGCTTAGGCAGTTTAAATGTCCATACATTAAAAAAGGCATAACGATTTCGCATCATGCCTTTGATATTTTAGAATTCATCCTCGCGAAGAATTAAATTAACGCTGCAACAATAATTTGGCCTGCTGAATAAGTGCTTGCTGTTCAAATGCGCCAGTTAAACGCAATTGGCGCTCTTCTTGATGCTGCGGATTTAAAAATAAATAAGTCGGTGGGCCTAAAATATCCCATTCTTTTAGCAATGCTTGATGCGAAGCATCGTAATCGCTTAAATCGAGTTTAATTAAGTAAAATGGCTGTAATGCTTGTTGTACCTGTGGCTGCGTCAGAATGTGATGTTCAATCGGTTGGCAAGCCGTACACCAATCAGCATAAACATCCACAACAATTGCCTGATCTTTTGGGGCTTGTGCCAAAAGCTGTTTGAATTCGACCGCCGTGGTTGCACGGTGCCAAATTAATGTATTGCTCTGTGTTACAGAAGGCTGATGTTTAAAGTTTTGATATTGCTGATAAGCCAATATTGGCACAACGCCCAAAAACAGTACGACATATAACACTTTCAAACCACGTGGATGTGTGTAGATTCCATACATTAAATAGAAAGCAAAACTACACAACAACAGCAATTGCAGACCACTAAAGAGCATGAGTGGCAATAACGCACGCACAAAATATAATGCCAACGCAAGCATAACAAAGGCAAATAGCACTTTAATATAATGCATCCACTGCCCTGCTTTAGGCAAAATACGTGTTCCAATCAAACTCACTAACAGCAGCGGAATTCCCATTCCAAAACCAAGAACAAACAATAAAATTGCACCCTGCCACTGCTGTTGGGTTTGTGCAATAAATAATAACGCACCGGCCAAAGGTGCAGTCATACATGGCCCGACCAATAAAGCTGAAACAATGCCCATCAACATTGCACCAAGCAGTGAGCCACCTTGTTGCATATTTTGCCAACGCCCCAAATGATGGGTGATTTGATGCGGCATTTTTAGTTCAAAAACACCAAACAAATTCAAGGCAAATAACACAAATAAGCCACTAAAAGTCGCCAAAATAGCAGGTTGTTGCAACCATCGCTGGAAACCTAATCCAATTGATGCCGCCATCATCCCCAAGGCGGCATAAACCAACGCCATACTGCATACAAATACCAATGCAATCAGCCATGCTTTGACACCGCGATGCTCACGAATGAGTAAACTACTGACAATAGGGAGCATGGGTAAAGAGCATGGCGTAAAAGCCAATAAGCAACCTAGACCTAAAAATAACAGTAAACTATAAGCGAACGAATGCTGACTTAATCGCATCTGCCATGTTTGATCTTGCGCCGCTAAACCTTCAGGACTTTCAGGTGTTTGCATGCGTGTGCTATTAGCAACAATTGTATTTTGCTGAGGGGCTAACTGCGCTTGGTTTTTTTCTGACAAAGCAAGTAAACTTGGCTGTGCAGCAACAGGTTGATCTTGCAAACTCACAAGACCACTTGCATCGGTTTGTACTGTGGTGCTTTGTGGCGGATAACAAATCCGATCTTGTTCACAGCCTTGCCATGTCACAACATAACTTTGGTTCGGTTGAGTTGCAATTTTGAGTTTCACCTGATCAAAATATACCAAAGTTTGACCAAAATTATCATCATGTTGCTTTACCGCTTGTGGGTATTTCAACGAAATCGCTTGTCGCCCTTGTGGGGTTACGCTGATTTTATGCTGATACAAATAAAAATGTGGCTGAATTTTCCACGACAGTTCAGCCTGATGCTTATTTTCTGATTCTGCAGAGAAAACAAATGCCTGATCGGCCGTTAAAAAACGCGTACTTTCAGCATGTAAGCTTAAACTGCATACACAGCACCAGAAATAAAAGCAATATCGCAGCAAACGCTGTCCTATTGCTTCACTTAAAACAGATGAGTTCAACATGTTTCCTTAGGCTTTAAAATAAGAATGCAACACCTAAACCACCCGAATAATCTGGGGTGTCACCTGCCAATCCAAATCCAACACTTGCATCAAGCTGTGTACGTGCATTCAAAGCATAAACTACGCCTGTTGCTAATGAGGTTTGATCCGACTGGCTTTCTTTTTTACGATAAACAAATTCAGAATACCCTGACCATTTATCAGATAATTTATAGTTTAACGTCGGTACCGCAGTCACAGACCAATCACTACCTTCAAGTGCGTAAAGCATGGTAATACTGGTCGAAAGAATATCATCTTGCTGATAAGCCACGGTTGAACCGATGGTATAAATGTCATGTCCATTACTAAAGTCAGTATTACCTGTCGCAAAAGATACCCGACCGAGCAATGCCATCGTCATACGGTCATCGTGTAAATCAATCGCTTTTTTAACGCCAACTGACACATCACCTAAGCCATGGGTTTCTGTTTTACCCATTGCATTTTTAACTTGTTGCCACGCTGGACCATCCCAACCCACTTGTAATTCTAAGTCCTGCGCCAAGCCTGTACGAAATAGCATATCACCCTGAATTGTTGTGGTTTTTTCTAAACCATTATCACTAGATGCCTTGCTATAACTCACTGTTGGCAAGCTTTGCTCCCAAGCCAACTTGCCCATTGGGGTAATGCCTGTGCCAAAACCTGTCCCTGGACGGTCAAACGAAAATTCTGCTGCAAAACTTGGCATGCTAGATGCAAGTGCCAAGCCAAATGCGGTACTTTGCCATATTTTCATCGTTGATTTACCTCAATCTTTTAATCTTATTTACACTAATTCTTTGGTCATTTTAGCGCCATGCTCACGTAATAACTGTAAAGTTTGCTGTTCTTCTGGCCATGTTTCATCCCAATCAATTTCATCAAAATCGCATTCGTACATTAACTGGCTAATTGAAGATAAAACCGTTAAACCTTCATCATCTAAAGTATTTGGATTCACCTTATGATCAAGTAAACGTTGTACCGCAGGTACGCAAGCTGCACTTGCTGCATCCCAAAGTGGGCCAAAAAACTCTTCACTGTCCCATAAATGTAAATTGGCATTGGCGGCAATGAGTGTATCTAAAATATCTAAATACACAGTTAAACTGTTTTGTTTTTCTGACTCTGCAATTGGTGTGCCTTCTTCATAAGCATCGTAAATCGGCTGCCACCACTGAAACAAAACATCACAAATAATTGAAATTGGAGGACCTTTTTCAGGCTCTAAAAAATTCGGATCAAGTCCATCTGCCAACAAAGCTTTGACTTTTTCAAGGTCTAATTGCTCAATTGCTTGAATGAGTTCTTGTTGTACTGTTGTTAGCATAGGTCATTCTCAATCTTAAAAATGCGTTTTAGATAGAAAATAGTTTAACAATATTTCGTGACGGATAAATAAAAAAAGCTCCTAAAGGAGCTTTTTTTACAAACGAGCAATAATTACGCTTCATCTTCAATAAATTCTAGCGGCTTGCCACGCACATGCTCTTTCTTCTCAAACACATGTTCAAGTCCACGTTTAAGACGGTCAATTGCACCATGAATCGCAGCATCAATATTTCCTGCTTTATGGCTAACCACAACAGGTTTAAGCCCCGCAGGACGCGCCTCAATCATACAACGTAAGTCATCATCACCGCCTTTAGCGCCATTTTCGTCACTTAAATGTACGGCAATATGAGTAATTTTTTCGCTATGACGTTGAAATTCGTTATTGAGTTCGGTTGAAATATAACTCATTAAACGGTCACTATTTTGGATGTTTTTATCGGTACGGATTTCAATGTTCATAAGTCACCTTCTACTTTTCATCTCTTTTGCAATCTGCAAAAACAAACCACTATCCTTGTTTTAGCACCTTTCAACACAGCCGAATGTTGACGTTTAGTTTCAATTTATTTGTCTTTATTTACTTCGACAAATAAAAAATTTGTCACCATTCTTGCATATGCTTTGTTGTCCTTATATTTTCAATATCAGCCTATACTCAAAAATATGCAAGTACAATTTTCAAAAAAACGATCAAAAGGAAAGCAACTGTGACAACATCTTATTTGCGCGGCCAAGCCTTAATTGATGCGATTCAATCTGCGCCTTATTCACGCGATTTAATCGGCTATCATGGTCAGCCACCACAGGCCAATTGGCCAAACCAAGCCAAAATTGCGGTGCAATTTGTACTCAATTATGAAGAAGGTGGCGAAAACCATATCGAACATGGTGATGCAGGCTCAGAACAATTTCTATCTGAAATTGTCGGCGCAGCGAGTTTTCCTGCTAAACATATGTCGATGGATTCGATGTATGAATATGGCTCACGCGCAGGTTTTTGGCGCATTCATCAGGAATTTCAAAAGCGTCATTTACCCATGACCATTTTTGGAGTGGGAATGGCTTTAATTCGTAACCCTTACATTGTTGAGGCAATTAAAGCAGCCAATTACGATATTGTATCGCATGGGCAGCGTTGGATTCATTATCAAGATATGGATTTGGCAACAGAACGAATGTATATGGATCAAGCACTGTCCGTGCTAGAAACGCTGTTTGGTGAAGCACCTATTGGCTGGTACACAGGACGTGACAGTCCCAATACACGTCAGTTATTGGCCGAATTTCCACAAATTAAATATGACTGCGACAACTATGGTGATGATCTCCCATTTTGGACAAGTTTAACCAATCAAGCAGGTCAAACACGCCCACATTTAATTATTCCATATACGCTCGAAACCAATGATATGAAATTTAGTGCGCCTGCTGGATTTAATCATAGCGAGCAGTTTTATCAATATTTAAAAGATGCTTTTGATGTGTTGTATGCCGAAGGTGAAACGCGCCCCAAAATGCTCTCGATTGGTATGCATTGTCGCCTGTTGGGTAAACCTGCGCGTTTTAAAGCCTTACAGCGCTTTTTAGATTATATTCAATCACATGAAGATGTGTGGATTTGTCGACGTAGCGATATTGCCGAACACTGGTATAAAAACCATCTAAATATTGATTAAAAAAAGGAGTTTTATATGAAAATTACAGAGTTAAATACCATCGAACCAATTAAAGCACAAACCTTATTTAAACACTGCGTTAACATTCCATCGTGGATGGCAGCTTTAAATGCACAACGCCCCTATGCCAGTAAACATGCCCTGATTCAGGCAGCACAAGTGCAAAGTAGCACGTGGACATGGCAAGAGGTTAAAGCATCGCTCGACACACATCCTCGAATTGGTGAGAAAAAAGCAAAACAGGCTTTATCTGAACAAGAACAATTGCTTTCAGAGCAAGAGCAAGCAGGCATTGTACAAAATGCTGTGACATTAAATGCACTACAACAAGGCAATCTTGCCTACGAAACTAAGTTTGGTTTTATTTTTCTGATTAAAGCCGCGGGCTTAAATAGTGAAATGATCTTAGAACAGCTCCAACAACGCTTAAATAACGACATTGAAACTGAAAAACAGATAGTTAAACAACAACTTGCTCAAATTGCATTACTACGTTTAGATCAGGAAATTGAAGCATGATTAGCACCCATATTTTAGATACACATTTAGGCAAACCCGCAGCAGGCGTTACAATTCAATTGTTTGATGCCAAACATCAATTAATCGGACAAGGCGTGACTGATCAAGATGGTCGATTAAAAGACTTCGGAATCAGCACATTCATCAGTGGTGAGTATCAACTCGAATTTGCAATTGCGCCTTATTTTGCAGCAAAAAATTTGGCGACCTTTTTCCCTAAAGTCTGTATTTGCTTTTTTATTGCGCAAGAAAATGAGCATTATCATATTCCACTGCTTATTAGCCCTTATGCCTATTCGACTTATCGAGGGAGTTAATAGGAACATGCCCTGTTTTATTATATCTGTCGCAAAAAAACTGTTTTAACTCACTATTTTTCTTTGTTTTTCTATCTCCCCCATTTCTTTTCAATTCATTTACACGTAAATTGGCTTGGTTTTTGCGTGTTGATTTTTATCATCGATACGTATTTTTACAACCAAACTCTTGGGGGAGTCGCTAGATGTCTTTAATTCAACATTTTGTTCAACCGAAAAAAATACTTTTCAATTTATTTGCATTATCGACACTTGTGGCAGCAACTCAGCATGCTTCAGCATTAACATGGAGCGATAATGCCTTTGGATTACGTTACGGTAGTGATTTTGCAGAACCATATAAAAATAATGCCGATGGTTCGAAAATGGATATTAACAAAAAAATCTATTCATTTACCCACAGCAGCGGCTATAGCTACGGCACGAACTTCTTAAACGTTGATTTTTTACAGTCTGACGATGAAGTTTATGGCGGCATAAGCGATAAAGCCAATGAAAAAGGCACTAAAGAGGTATATGTCGTCTATCGAAATAATATCGATATCGGTAAAGTCATTAATAAAGACTTATCATCAACAGGCATTCGTGGCTATGCATTAACCGCAGGCTTTGACGCCAATACAAAAAATGACGCTTACGGCTCTAAAAAACGAATGTGGGTAGTCGGGCCAACCATTAACTTTGATGTTCCTGGTTTTTTAAGCTTAAGTGCTTTAGCTTTTTTTGAAAGTAATAAACCCAAAGGTATTGATAGTCGCTACAACTACGACCCACATGCAGCAATACAATTAACATGGGGAATTCCAATTGCAAAAACCCCACTATCATTTGAAGGTTATGCTCTTTGGATTGATTCAAAAGGTAAAAATGAGTTTGGTGATAAGACCTCAGCTGAAACCAATATTGATGCAATGTTAATGTATGATTTAAGCCCACTGATTTGGGGCAAAAATGATAAAACTCTACGAGTCGGCGCAGAGTATCAATATTGGCACAATAAATTTGGTAATCCAACAGAGGGCAATAAAGGTGCTACAGCAAACACACCTATGGTTCGTGTAGATTTCCATTTCTAAGCAGAACAATTGAAGCTGTGTAAACCTTTACACAGCTTCAGACATTTCAAACACTAGTCCAAAACGTTACCAACAATATTACTCACAATTCCCTTCATAATATGTGGGCCTTGTTCTTTACGTAGATCATCATACCAAGCTGTTGTAATGGCTTCATCTTTCATATGCGTAACGTCACAGCGTTTACGTGCCCGTAGCACCATTTCTTTGGTGCGCTCATTACGCTTATCTTGATAACGTTGTAAGGAATCTTCAATACTTAAAGTATTGACTTGTAAAGCACGTGCCAAGTAAATCGCATCTTCCATCGCTTGGCAGCCACCTTGACCAATGTCTGGCGTAGTGCTGTGTGCTGCATCTCCGACCAACACCACACGTCCTTTATAAAACTTTAAAAATGGTTCAATGTCATGGATTTCAACCCGATTGGTAGTGGCAGAGTCTAAACGTTCAATTAAATTCTGCACCTGTGGACACCAACCTGCAAAATATTGTTTAAGCTGTGTTTTATATTGACTACGCTCATTTTCAAGCCCAAGCGCCAAAGGCACATCCAAGAAAAAGTAAAAACGATTCCCCGCAACAGGCATAAGCGAAGCTCTTTTACCCTCGCCCACGTAGGTCGTCCAATGATCTGCTGCCGCAATATCATCTGCCATGTCTATCAAGCCATTCCAATTGACATAACCGGCATAACGGCGCTGCACTTGTTCGCCTAACACATAAGCACGGCTAATCGAATGTGTTCCATCTGCCCCAATAAGCAGCTCAGTTTCAATCTGTGTACCATCCGCAAATTCAACTTGAACGATGCCATTTTGTTCTTGTAAAGACACCATTTTTTTACCAAGATGAATATTTTCATGGCCAAATTCATCCATCAACATCTGCTGTAAATCTGCGCGTGACACAGGATAAGGACGCTGCCCAACCTCCTGAATTAAAGGTTCAAGCCCAAATTGAGTCATGGTTTCGCCTGTTAATCCATCTACATAGGCCATTGCATCCATTTTCCCACCTAGCGCGGCAATTTGCTCTGACAGCCCTAAGTAATTCAAACATTTTACGCCATTCGACCATAATGAAATGGCAGCACCAACAGGTTTAATTTCGGTGGTCTGCTCATAGATGGAAACTTGATGCCCGAACTTTTTTAGTGCAATACCTGTCGTTAAACCACCCATACCTGCACCAATAATGACAATTTCCATCGTGAGATCCTCTGTATTCAAAATTATTTTGCTATTTTTTATGCCAAAACTATGCCATTTTGGCACGTTTCTCGCAATTGTCTGTACAGAGTTGCGTACTGTGCATGGCATAAATCATGCTATAACCAAACGGTATATAACGATAATATGATGCGATATATGCTCACTATTTCAGCGCAAAACTGTAACAAAAACCAATAGGATGGATTATGGCAACCTTACTCGCACCTCTTTTCGATCTTCCACCACACTTAAACCGCTTTACCAATTTAGCAGATGCACGTATTGGTGCCGAAATTGTGGCATGTTCAGATCAGTTTTTTGCCGAAGCCAAGCGCATGTTGCAATTTGAAGCACCAATTTTTATTGAAGGCGAATTTGATGACCATGGTAAGTGGATGGATGGATGGGAGACCCGCCGTAAGCGCCATGCAGGTTATGACTGGTGTATCATCAAACTTGGCGTTGCAGGTCAAATTCATGCTTTTGATATTGATACCACCTTTTTTACGGGCAACTACCCTGCCTCTGCTGCGGTTGAAGCGTGTTATGCACCTGATGATGTACTCGATCATGCCGAATGGATTCCATTGCTTGACAACCATATTTTAGGTTCTAGTCAGCATCATATTTTTAATGCTCATCCATCAAATCAAACCTTTAGTCATATCCGTTTAAATATTTTCCCAGACGGCGGTGTGGCACGTTTTCGCGTTTATGGACAAGTTGCAACCACTACACAGCATAACACTGAAAATATCGACTTAGTTGCCCTTAAAAATGGCGGACGCGTAATAGCATTTAGCGATGCACATTATGGTCATCCACAAAACCTAATTAATCCAGGCCGTGGGGTAAACATGGGCGATGGTTGGGAAACCAAACGCCGCCGCGCACCGGGATTTGACTGGTGTATTTTAGCTTTGGGACAAGCAGGAAAAATTGAAAAACTAGAGATTGATACAGCACATTTTAAGGGCAATTTCCCTGCACAAGTTTCTATTCAAGCCATTTATATTGAAGATGCAACCGATGCACAGCTCATTCCACAAAGCATGTTTTGGCCATTCTTATTAGAAGCACAACCGATGCAAATGGATCATATTCATAACTTTATAACTGAAATTTTAAGCCATGAAAAAATTAGCCACATTCGAATTAATATGATTCCTGATGGCGGTATTAGCCGTGTACGTCTTTGGGGTAACGTGCTATAAATAACCAAATAAAGGATGCTGTGATGTCATTTAATCTTGTTCAAATTCAACCACTCAGTGCCGAAGCCTTTGCGCCTTTTGGCGAAGTAATTAGTTGTACTGGAAATACATTTTTTCACATTAATGATGCCCATACCGAGCGTTATCACGCCTTAGTCGAAACGCAAATTCAAGGTGAAGCACAGGTTGGAATTAGTATTTTCCGCAATATTAAAACCACACAGCTACCGTTTAGCATTCATATGCTTGAGCGCCACCCCAAAGGTTCTCAAGCCTTTATTCCTATGCAAGGACAAAAATTTTTAGTTGTGGTTGGATTGCCATTAAATTCAAATGAACCCGATCCAACGCAAATTTATGCTTTTTTGTCAGATGGTACACAAGGCGTAAATTATCGCCAAGGCACATGGCATCACCCTCTCATTACGCTTGAAAGCCCAAGTGATTTTGCCGTAATTGACCGAATTGGTTCTGGGCAGAATTGTGATGTCATACAGTTTTCAAAACCAATTCAAATTACACTTTAAATCTCTAAGCTAGATTGTTATAGCACCTGTAGGTTCACTAAAGCGCAACTGTATGCATTCCAACCAAGTCGAAATTGTAAACTGCCGAATAGACAAAAAATAGAAGAATGGCAGTTATTTCGCCAAGCAAATCAAAAAGTCAATAGCAAACCCGAGCATGAGTACCCGAGTCTTAAATTAATGGTACTCATCTTGCGCTAAGAAATAGCATTTCTTACCAGATGCTTTGGCTTTGTAGAGCAGCTCATCGGCATAATTAATAATGTGATGATAGTTCTTTTCAGAAAACGTCTTAAATTGTACCGCACCCACACTCAATGAACTTATGACATGTTCTGCATCACAGTCAAAATATACATCTTTTGTTGCGTTAATAAATGCTTGGCATAATTGTGTTGCATCCTCTGTGGTTTGAATAGATTGTATTAAAACTAAAAACTCTTCTCCCCCCCAACGAAATATTTGTGCATCTACGGGCATATTTTTTTCAATTAAATGGGTAAATTTTTTTAAAATTAAATCACCAATATGATGTCCATAATGGTCATTAATTTTCTTAAAATCATCAATATCAATTAATAATAACAAACCATTTTCTAATTGATGACGTGCCAATACTTTTTCACGCATAAAACGTCGGTTTTTTAGACCTGTTAGCTCATCATTAAATGACGCTCTAGCTAGGTGATAATATAAACTTTTATTTAAATTTTGAATTTCGCACATGAATAAATAAATCACAATACTCATGGCAATTCCTGAGCGGTACACACTCAGACGGGATAAAAAGTGCAGATCATTTTGTTGCCAAAATTGCCCTGCTAAAGGAATAGAAACGTAAATCGCACAAACTAAACTCAGTAATCCAACTAAATAAGAAAAACGGATAACCGAGTAACGCATTGCAAAATAAACTAGAAAAATAGGAAGAATAAAACAGTTATAAAAAATCGGTGAAACTGAAATAAAATATTGGATAAACAAAGCCAATGCCAACAATGCATAATCACGCATTTCGACCTGCTTCATGCTTTTCATACCCGTCAATATACAAACTACCGCAAGACCAGTAGAAACTTGTTCTAAAAAATAATCTAAAAACTCTAAATAGCGCTCACCTTGCTTTGGAATTAAAATAAATAATAAACCTGCAATCAAGCTACTCACAATATTTGGAAAAGTAAGTAAAATTGTCTGCCGATATTTAAAATCATGCTGGCGCATTCTATCGATTAATACATAATATACCCAAACAAAAAGGCTCACTTGTAATCCTGAAAGCGAGGATAAAAGTAGTTTTTGCATTACACTTTGGTAGCCATCAAAAAGCAGTGCCGCAGCAAAAATTGCAGAAGTACTAAACAGACCGATAATGACAATATTTTTTAGTTGTTTGCGTAGGCGAAGGCAAAAATATGCAGAAAAAGCATTCACAACCCAAATCGGGCTAATCAAAAATTGGGCGCTAATGGCAAGCGTCAGTCCAGCCAAAATGAAAATCCCCAACCACAGCAGGATAATTCGATGCATACGTTATCCTCAAGATGGAGAGGTCAGTTACTTTTTATACGTTATACAATAAAGTTAATTATACACAAAAAAATATACACGATCTAAATGCAAAAGACGTGGTCTTAACCCCGTCTTTTTAAGATAAAATATAAAAAACTTAAACTGCTAAATCCGCTAGATTCCCTTTTTGCTCTAACCATTGTTTCCGATCGGCAGAACGTTTTTTCGCGAGTAATTTATCTAATAAGCTCGCAGTAAAATGAACATCGTCTAAATCAAGTTGTACCAAACGGCGAGTGTTCGGATCCATTGTCGTTTCACGCAATTGTCCTGCGTTCATTTCACCTAAACCTTTAAAGCGAGTGATTTGCGGATTTTTAGTTTTAAGCTTAGCCAAAATACCTTCTAGCTCGGCATCATCTAAGGCGTAATGTACTTCTTTACCTGCATCAATTCGAAATAGCGGCGGCATCGCCACGAATAAATGACCAGCTTCCACCAAATTTGGAAAATGCTTCACGAACAAAGCACAAAGCAAAGTAGCAATGTGCAGACCATCCGAGTCGGCATCGGCCAAAATACAAATTTTGCCATAACGCAATTCAGATAAATCATCACTACCTGGGTCAACGCCTATCGCAATTGCAATATTATGTACTTCTTCTGAAGCCAAAACTTCATCTGAAGAGACTTCCCATGTATTTAAAATTTTACCGCGAATCGGCATAATCGCTTGGAAGTTTTTGTCCCGCGCCTGTTTGGCACTCCCGCCAGCAGAATCCCCTTCGACAATAAATAATTCCGATTCTTCACGAGTTAAACCCACGCAATCGGCCAGTTTTCCAGGCAATGCAGGCCCTGCCACAATTCGCTTACGCTCCACTTTTTTAGCGGCTTTTAAACGGCGACCTGCTTTATTAATTGCCATTTCGGCCAATAACATGGCGGTTTCGGTATTTTGATTCAGCCATAAAGTAAAAGCATCTTTGGCGATATTCAGCACAATACTGGATGCTTCACGGCTAGAAAGACGCTCTTTGGTTTGTCCTGAAAATTGTGGCTCTTGGAATTTCAGCGACAAAATATAATTTACACCATCCCAAACGTCTTCAGCGGATAATTTTAAGTTACGTGGCAATAAGTTACGCAGTTCACAAAACTCGCGCATGGCTTCGGTTACGCCTGAACGCAGACCATTGACGTGCGTACCACCTTGCGCGGTTGGAATTAAATTGACATAACTTTCTTGAACTTGCTCACCCGACTCCACATTCCAACAAATAGCAAACTCACAACTAGCGCGTTCGGCATCACCTGAACTCACAAAAGCAGGATTAGGCAAAATTTCTCGATCTTGCAATTCATCCATTAAATAATCGACGAGTCCATTTTCAAACTGCCAATCAATTTTTTCTTTATTAATTTCATCTATATAACTGATATGTAAGCCCGCAGCCAGTACTGCTTTGGCTTTTAAATTATGCTTTAACGCTTTTAAGGCAAATTTAGGACTATCAAAATATTTCACATCGGGCCAAAAGCGTACCAATGTTCCTGTAGCACGTTTTGCAGCTTTTCCCTCTAACACCTCAAGTGCAGATACCGCATCACCATGTTCAAAGGCCATTTTATATAAATTGCCTTGGCGTTGTACTTCAACTTCAACCCGCGTTGATAGTGCATTCACCACAGAAATTCCAACTCCGTGCAAACCACCTGAAAATTGATAGTTGTCGGTGCTAAATTTACCGCCTGCATGTAGTTTGGTTAAGATAATCTCAATCCCACTTTGCCCATATTCAGGGTGAATATCGACAGGCATGCCACGTCCATTGTCTTGCACCGACAATGAACCGTCGCTATGTACCGTGACACAAATTTTATTGGCATGCCCTGCCAATGCTTCATCGACTGCATTATCAATGACTTCTTGGGCAAGGTGGTTCGGACGTGAAGTGTCGGTATACATTCCCGGACGGCGACGAACGGGGTCTAAACCTGATAATACTTCGAGCGATTGAGCCGTATATTGTGACACGTGATCTAAGTTCCTTATATTAAGCGGTCTGACAAAAACGTCAGTAACATTGGGATTTTATCAGCAAAATTGCACATCGCATGCTGCCCCCCTGTTTCGGTGATCACTAAACCACCGTGCATACCTTGCCTATAATAGCGCTGTGCTTCACGATAATCCAAAACTTCATCGCCTTGTTGCAATAACACTAAAAATTTCGTTAGCTGTAGCGGCATCGCTTGATGTAATTGTTCAAGTTCTAACAAATGTGTTTCTTCTAAGCACCAATTTTCATGGACTTGGTAAGGCAAAGTAACCTCAGTAAACCGTTGCTGAAAAACCTGCCACGGATGAATCACAGGATTAATCAGCACAGCTGGGCAATCATATTTCAGTGCGATACAGGTAGCATAAAATCCCCCCAAACTACTGCCAACCAACACGACATCATCCAAGCTGTGAAAATATTGTTCTATTGTTGCTATGACCTGCTTGGGTGGCAAGTTTAAGTCGGGGCAATACACCCGGTGTGGCGTATGCTGCTGACAATATTGCTGCAATTGCAGCCCTTTTATCGACTGCGCACCGCTTTGAAAACCATGTAAATAAAGGATATTCATCTTAGATACACTGCCTTTTTAAGTGAATCATCTAGCATCTTATGATTAAACGGTGACGGCTTTTGGTGTTGTTTTCTTTTGTGCCAGCAATACGCCAAATAAAATCAAACCACCGCCAATGCTATAATAAATCGTCCATTCTTCCCCAAGCCAAAAGTACGCAATCATGGCCGTAAAAACAGGCATTAAATTCATAAAAATGCTGGTGCGATTTGGCCCAAGTTGCTGTACCGCCATCATCCACAATATCGGTGCAATTAATGATGGAAAGATTCCTGCATACAATACACTCCAGATATTTTGTGCATTCAGCCTATCTAATCCATAATAAGCAATAAAAGGTAAATGGTAAATTAAGGCAAAGCCAATTTGGAGATAGACACTGACCAAAAGTGGCAGGCTCAATTGCCATTTTTTTAAGAACACTCCATAAAAGGCATAAAAAAATACGGCAATCAACATAAATAGATCGCCAAAATGCCGTCCTAATTCAGCAAATGCTGCCAAACCATGACCTTGTCCCATCACATATAACAGACCACTTAATGAAAAAAGGCTGCCCAAAATCGCAAATTTATTTGGGATTTCTTTTAAAATTGCCATTGAAACAAAAATAGTAAATACAGGAATAAAGGCATTAATAATTCCCATATTGGTTGCTGTGGTAAGATGTGCCGCGCTATACGCTAGGCCTTGATATAGCACCATACCAAAAGCCGCTAACACCGCTAGCTTACCTAAATATGGTCGAATTTCATCACGTTTTACCCAAATTTTAGGCAACATAAACGGCGTAAGCAGTACAAAAGCCACCAACCAACGATAAAAACTAATACTCACAGGTTGAATATAATCAGACACATAACGTGTCACTGCAATATTAAGCGACCAAATTAATACCGCACATAGGGGCAGCACAATCGCCCAAGCTTTTACTCTGCTTAACTGAGTCATGATTATCACTCAAATCTAAAGATACTTATTGTGCAAAATGTCTTATTTAATTGAAATATCGTATTTCAGACATTTATCTTGATTCTTCGACAGCAGCAGTTGGGATTAAAAAGAGATCCCAAACTTGCATCGCATGGGCCACGACTTTGTGTAATTGTGCTTGCGTTGCCCCATCACGCGCCTGTAGGGTTAAGCCCTGAATAATCGTGACATAAAAATCTGTCATTTCATCAATTGGGGTATGCTGAGCAATATCGCCATCTAACAGCCCTTTTTCTAAACGAATTTTTAATTTTTCTTTCTCTTTTAATCGCTTGTCACGAATTTTTTGCTGCACATCGTGGGTTTGCTCTGAACAGTTCACCGTTGCAACCACCAACATACAACCTGAAGGCTTATTCGGCTGCAATAAGCGTTGAATGTTGTTATATAAATAAATTTCAAAAGCAACTTTAGCTGTTTTGGCTTGCTCGAAGATAGGAACAATCGGACAAGCTTCATGCTCTAAATAATAGTCGATACAACGATAAAACAAAGATGCTTTATCGCCAAAACAACTATATAAACTTGGCGGCGTAATTTCTAATGCTTGTGTCAACTCACTAATCGAAGTTGCTTCATAGCCATATTCCCAAAACAATAGCATAGCTTTTTCAAGTGCCTGTTGTTCACTAAAGCACTTTGGACGTCCCCGTTTTTTTTTCGGAAGGTCACTCTTCACCATCACATCACCCGCTACTGTATTTTCGACCATGAACATGACATCTATTTTTATAACAATCACTAATAAATTAATTGACGAATCAGTTTAATTCAACTATTTTTATTTTATAACGTTCACTATTAAATTAATTATACCCTTTCCTCCGATTATTTTCATAAGGTTATTTCGATGGAACATCCGTCTTTATCCGAATCTCATTCTGTTTCTCGTGAAGGCAGTTGGTTTGCGCTTTTAGCCGTCACTATTGCCGCATTTGCACTGGTCACTAGCGAATTTCTGCCTGTTGGTGTACTCAATGATATTGCAACCGACCTAAACATTTCGACAGGTACCGCAGGACTTGTAATTACTTTACCTGGCATTGCCGCAGCGCTGTCTGCATCCTTACTTTCTGTAGGCGTGAAAAATTTAGATCGCCGTTATGTCTTAATGCTGCTAACAGCAATTATGGTCATTGCAAACGCACTTACTGCCTTCTCGCATCATTTTTATCTGTTATTGTTCAGTCGACTGATTTTAGGCATTGCGGTTGGTGGATTTTGGGCAACAGCCATTGCACTGAGTGGCAAACTCGCGCCTGCCCATTTACCCATTGCCAAAGCCACCGCAATTGTCATGGCAGGGGTTACTTTTGCAAGTGTATTAGGTGTGCCAATTGGTACATGGCTTAGCTCACTCTATGGCTGGCGTAGTGCCTTTGGAGTTACTGCCATAATTGGCGCTCTTGTTTTCGTCATTCAAATTTTTTGCTTACCCAAACTTATTCCTGAGTCTGCCATTCAGCTCAAAGATTTACCCGCTCTATTACGCGTTAAAAAAGCACGAATTGGGATTATTATTGTACTGCTAATTGGCTTAGCCCATTTTTGTGCTTACAGTTACCTTGCTCCATTTTTTAAACACGTTGCAGGCTTTCATCCATCCACCATCAGCACATTACTGCTTCTATATGGTGTAGCAGGAATTGTTGGAAATGCTTTTTCAGGCTATAGCGGCAACTTAAATATTCGTTATACCCTTGCATTTATTGGGCTATGTTTCGCAGTGGTCTTTTTAGGTTTTCCATTACTTGCAACCCATACCTTTGGTGCATTTATTTTAACTGCATTATGGGGCTTTGCCTTTGGTGCATTCCCTACCGCAGGAAATATTTGGATGTTCCTGCATGCACCACATGCAGTCGAAAAAGGGATGCCCCTATTTGTGTCTTTATTCCAAGTCATGATTGCCGTTGGCTCATTATTTGGTGGCATGGTAGTTGATCACTTTAATGAAAGCACCCTGCTTTATGGCGTACTCAGTTTTATTGTATTAGCAATTATCTGCTTATTTACCTTGGCACGCGGATTAAACAACCCTAAACCTTGTTCAAATACATAAACATGTGCTTACGCTAATATTTATGCTAAAAATAGGATGCAAATTTTAACTTTGACATCCTGTGAGTCATGGCATGCAAATCAACCATTTTTCATCGACATTTGATTCTATTTCGAATGCAATTGAAGTCTATGAGTTTTTGTTCCAGCCTGATGATTCAATTGCCTCACATGCTTGTTTGTGGGGCGATTTTAATTTTAGTCTAGATGGCATGTTGCAATTACAAGTCGGTGATAAACAGTTTTTTGCCCCACCTAATTATGGCCTTTGGCTGCCACCGCATACAGCACATAGTTGTCTTGCCATAGACCAACACGATACTCATTTTATTTGTATTCGTATTCACCCGCTACTTTGTCAGCAGCTTTATACTCAGCCCAAAACATTAAGTATTTCACCATTTTTTCAGTCGTTAATGCATGAAGTCCTAACGCATAAATCACACAAAGATTTAGCATATGATCATCTTTTACATGTGGTCTTTGATCAGTTAAAAACTGCACAAAGTTATGATCATTATTTGCCGCAAACCATGCATCCCGACTTACAGATGATTCTGCAACAATTACGGCAACCTGAACGCTTTAAAGAGTCGACATCACAAATTCTAGCTGCATTTGCGTTAAGCGAACGACAAATCCTGCGCTTAAGTCAACAAGAATTGCAATTGCCAATTTCTGAATGGCGTAACCGTGCCAAAATTATTGAAGCAATCGCGCAACTACAGCAAGGGAATCCGATTAAATCGATTGCGTACCAACTAGGGTATCGACATAGTTCCAGTTTTATTGAGTTTTTTAAACGCTACACAGGACAAACGCCACAAAAACTACGTCAATCTGTCTGATTTTTTTAACTTTTACAAAATTCGCTTGTATTTTTTCCTAAATCTTTTTACAAGTAAAATCATCTTTTTATTTTTTAGGCATCAGCATGAGTAACTCGGTTTACCACATTCCAGTCAAAAACATTCAAGGTCAAATGGTTGATCTTGAACAATATCAAGGCAAAGTGCTTCTTATTGTGAATGTCGCCTCTAAATGTGGTTTAACACCACAATATGAAGGTTTAGAAAAACTGTATCAGGCAAAAAAAGCACAAGGTTTAGAAATTTTGGGCTTCCCTGCCAATAACTTTTTAGAGCAAGAGCCTGGTTCTGAACAAGAAATCCAAGACTTTTGTTCTTTAACGTACGATGTACATTTTCCACTTTTTGCTAAAATTTCGGTGGCAGGTGAAGATAAGCATCCGTTGTATCAAGCTTTAATCGCGGCACAACCTACTCGTATTGGTGAAGGGCCATGGTGGAAAGATTTGGTCGATTATGGTTTAACCCCAAATGAACCACCTGAAGTATTATGGAATTTTGAGAAATTTTTGGTGAATAAACAAGGTGAAGTGGTTGCGCGTTTTGCTCCAGATATGACGGCAGATCATCCTGAAATTTTAGCGGCAATAGAAACTGAATTAGCCAAATAATTTGAACAAATTAGCAATACCAATGGATATTCGTCATTTTTTTGCGAATAAAAAAAGAGGGTGAAATCACCCTCTTTTTTATATATTCACTAAAGACGTAAATCAATGACGATACGCCCATCAATTTTACCGTGTTCCATACGCTCAAAAATATCATTAATATTTTCAAGTGGTTCAACGCTAATATGTGCGGTCACTTTACCTCGTGCTGCAATATCTAAGGCTTCTTTTAAGTCTAAACGAGTACCCACAATTGAACCACGCACGGTAATGCCATCAAGTACCATATCAAAAATTGACAAATCAAATTTACCCGGTGGCAAACCATTTAACACCATGGTTCCGCCACGGCGCACAATCGACACCGCTTGTTCAAAGGCTTTTGGTGATACCGCTGTGACCAATACCCCATGGCAACCATCGCCAGTGGCTTTTAAGACTTCTTCTTTCACATTGCTTTTCAGTGCATTAATGGCAACATCTGCACCTAGTTTTAAAGCTAAATCAGTTTTTGAATCATCGACATCAATTGCGACAACATTAAAGCCCATGGTTTTCGCATATTGAATCGCAACATGCCCTAAACCACCAATGCCCGAAATTGCAACCCAATCGCCAGTTTTGGCTTCGGTCATTTTCAGGCCTTTGTACACAGTTACGCCTGCACATAAAATCGGTGCAATTTCGAGTAGATCAACCCCTTCAGGAATCACACCAACATATTCACCATCGGCAAGGCAATATTCAGCAAAACTGCCATTCACCGAATAGCCAGAGTTTTGTTGTTCTTTACATAAAGTTTCCCAGCCGGCATAGCAATGGTCGCAATGACCACATGCTGAATATAGCCATGGTACACCGACTTTATCGCCGACTTTTAAATGGGTAATGCCTGCGCCAATTTCAACCACCTCGCCCACACCTTCATGGCCTGGAATGAATGGAACCGTTGGTTTAATCGGCCAATCGCCATGCATGGCATGTAAGTCGGTATGGCAAACACCGGTCGCCAACATTTTAACCAATACTTTTCCCGCAGTGACTTTGGGAATTTCAACTTGTTTAATTTCTAAAGGCTGATTAAATGCGGTGACCACAGCCGCTTTCATTGTACTTCCCATCTTCTATGCTCCTTGTTGTTTTGTATCATGAGGGATCGCTTTTCCTAAACGTCCTTCTGTTTAACTAACATACGGCACAGCAGGTTGGAATTTGGTAGGTATATAAATTTCAATGACATAGCAATCTAAGAAGGCTATCAATCAAGACGGTTTACGGTTTTTGCCCCATTCGCGTCAGGAACGTCTTTTGCTCTTTTAACAGTTCTTTATAACCAATACAGCGATAGTCATATCCGTGTTCTTGGGCAAGCTGTGCCACAATTTTGGCTAATTCAGCATAATGCCGATGATTCCAATTCGGGAAAAGATGATGGGTCAAATGCAAATTGAGCCCACCAAATAAACCATTCAGGGCTGAAATAGACGGCTGCCAATCACAGGCAGTGGCAAAGTTATGTGCATACCAGCCCTGTGGCATTTTGCCATCGACTGGCGCTTGGTAAAATTCTGTTTCTGCCCAATGTGTGCCAAGCAATAAGAACACCACGCCTAAAGATGCGACCATTTGTGAGACAAAATAAATTGCAAAAATAGCGCCCCAAGAAATATTTTGCGTCAAAAAGAGCATTGGAACAATTAAAACCACCACAAAATGTAAAACTTTGCTCGATAAAAAGATCAGCCAACCTTCTAAATTGGCTAAAATTTTTCTTTCTGCGAGTGGGGTTTTATCTAAACGATCTGACCAATCAAAAATCCATGCAATATAAGGTAACGATAACGCTGCCACCACAGGCCAGTAATAATACTGATAGCGCATATGCGGATACCATTTTTGAAAAGGCATTTGCCGAATGACGCCATTTTCCTCTGAGTCTAAATCGTAGTGTTCAATGTTTGGATAAAAATGGTGATAATCAACATGACGCACACGCCAATAATCGGCATCAATGCCAAGTGGCAAAGTTACTAGCCGACACGCCAACCAGTTTAATCGGCGTGATTTAAAAAAGGCATTATGGCTTGCATCATGTAACACATTAATATTTAAAAACATTGCTGAGCACATAAAGCCAAAGTAAAAAAGGGAAAATAACCAAATACTGTGCTGATTTAAACTCAACACATAGCACAGCACACACAACGTCAGTACGAGTGCATTTTTAATAAATATACTTTGATTGGCATATCGATGGTCTTTTTTGCCTTCTAAATAACATCGTGCCTGTTGTATTAACGCCTTATGAAACGCGGCATCTTGTTCAGTTAAGTAACGTAAAGGTGCTAAGGTATTAGACGATTTCATGGATTTTCTTCGATAATATCAGCCATTTGATCAACGTCATCAGTCCATGTGCTGCGGCTAAACACAAAAAGAGCTGCCAATACCACTGCGACCATGACCACATGCCAAGAAAAACAAACACCGCTGAACACGTTAAAAGAAACCAACTGTAGATACCCCAAATGCGCCCTTCTGCAATTGCGCCCAAGGCGATGGTTCCAAGCACTAAATAACTAAACAACGCATATTGCTGCACGCCGACATTGTTATAGCCATAACCATAAGTATAGATATAACAAATGGTTAATGTGAATAATAAAAAACCACCTGTACTAAAATGCACATCCGACAGGCGATATTTTTCATTCAATTTTGGTGTGCGAAATGGAAGCTTAAACAGTTGAAAAAATGGAATATTGTTGGCAAGAAAAGGATTGCTTGAGGCTACACCATAGGAACCATAACAAAATGGCTTTTGGGGCAATGCCGCTTGAAAACTACCAAAAAGTTTATCCCAAAAAATGAAGGTGCCCCCAAAATTATGGTTCGAATAAAACTTATCTTTGACATGATGAATACGATGATGCGCAGGCGTCACCAAGATTTTTTCTAAAAAGCCAAGTTTTGGCGTAACGGCATTATGGTTAAAAAATTGCACCGAATAATGCAACATCGACACCACCACAAACATATAGGTCGGCACACCTAAAATGGCCATAAACATAAAAAACGGAATGGAGGTCAGCGATGAATACCACGAATTACGCATCGCCAAGGATAAATTAAAGTGCTCCCCTTGATGATGAACCACATGCACCGCCCAAAATAACGGTATTTTATGGTGTAATCGATGTAGCCAATAAAAGCCCAAATCCCATGCAAAAATCGCAAAAATCCATATGATGACAACAGGCAGGTTTTGAAATAAATCTAAACTAAAGTGGGTGTAAACGAAGTTAAAGCAGATGATTTCTAGGCCACGAAACAGCCACAGCACAATATGCCCAGAATTCAGGTTAAAAATGATATCTTGCCAATTCACCTGTTGTTTTTTAACACGCTGTAAAATAAACGCTTCTAAAAGAATAAGAACAAGCAAGATCATCAATGGGGCTGCAAGCTGCATACTCATCTCCCTCCGTGGCGATTCAATGGCGCTGCATAGTTCATGCGCTTTAAGCCATAGTAAACACCGGCCCCAACCACAGTGGCTAGACATGCGCCTGAAACTAAATCTAAGAATAAATGTCTTTTTAAAAAAAGTACAGAAAGGCAAATCACACCGCCCCACAGCGCCATTAATATAGATTTGACCTTTTGTTTTTGATTAATATATCCAAGAACAACAATCAAGGTTAATGCCACATGCAAGGAAGGTAAGCAATTATTTTCGGTATCGACGGACATCAGCGCACCCAGCAATTGTGCGTGAATTGAGCTTCCAATCGGTGCAGCACTGAGCATACTGGTTGGAAAAAACAAATAGATGCTGCCTGCAATCAGACTGGTCAGCATAAAACAGACTGCCATCCAACGCACCCGATGCAATGGTGCAGATAAAAAAGACACTGGAATAATGATAAAAAAAGACAAATACGGCCAAATAGCATAGGGCGTAAATGGAATAAGTTGATCTATTTTGGACGGATGCAATAGCGTGGCTTTGGCCTGTAACAGCGAATTAAACTGATAAATGAACCCAACCGTGCCCCATCCAATCAACAGATGAATTAGGCGATAACTCCGCTTATTCACATGTCCACCGTTGTCGGATAATTCTGCGTCTTTTTAGGGTAAAGTCGACTGGAATGTCTGAGACGCTTGTGATTTTCCAACTTAAGTTTGCAATATTTGCACCTTGAGTTTTAAAGTATTGGCTTAAGTTTTCGGTACACGCCATTAACGCTGCTCGCTCACAACAGGCAATCAGTTCAAATACATTTTGTTCTTTTTGAATCAGCCTATAATCGCTGTCTAAAGGCAAGGTTTGAGCAATAATGCGACTACAATAATCTGCAAAAATTGTCATTTCTTTGCCTGATGCATCTTTAAGTAGAATTTGATCGTCCTGACGACCTTCAATTGCAGCAATCGCCATACTGTGACTGCCACACAAACAAGGGGTCGGATCTCGAAGCAAAATATCATCTAAACGATACCGGACAATCGGCTGAGTTTTGCGACTAAAATCGGTAATAATGGGAACAAACCGATGTTCATCCAGCCATTCGGCTTCAACAATCAAACTTTCTTCATTTAAGTGCAAAGTTCCATGCGCACACGTTGCTGCTAAAAAACCTTCTGTGGCTTGATAAACTTCACCAATCTGATCAAACGCTTGCGCTAATATTGCACGGTCTTGCGCATCTAAAACTTCAGCCGCTGAAATGACTTTTTTAGGTGAAATATTTAATCTTCCGGCTAATTTTTCTTTAGCCATTGCCGTTAACACTTGGGCGGGTGCCACAATAATGGTGGGCTGATAGGCACTCAGTTTAGTCAACTGTTGTTGAAAATTTTCAAATAAACCAAAAAAATTTAAGCTCAGCCAATGACTATTCACACTTTGATAAAGATGATTATCGGCACGTAAAAATAGTGCTATTCGCTCTTTGGCAAACAGTCCGTTTGGAAGTAACTTGGCCAAAATACTGCCCGCCCACAATTGTTGTTCTTCAGGGCTGACCACAAATAATCCCCGTTGTCCCGATGTACCCGATGACAATCCGACACTATACTTTCCCACCTTCGAACTAAAATCTTTTGAGCGTTCGCTGTCTAAAGCACAGCGGAATAAGCGGTCTTTTTTAAGTCCCGCCGTATTCATTGCATCAAAATGCTGCATCATTAATGGCTTATCCATGCGTGGCCATTCGGCCAGCGGTATATGCAGAAATTGACGAAAATAAGGACTTTGGCTTAATACTTGGGTTTTAAATTTGGAAAACTGTTGCTGTTGAAACTGCTCTAACGCGTCACGGCTTTTAAATTTTCGTTTTGTGCTTGTCCAATAATACCAAAGGGTTTTTAAGCGTTTCATTGGCTGCCCTCGTGGCTTAAATAAATTTTCACTTGGTCATTTTTAGACAATTGATGCAATTTATTTAAGGTTTGATCATAAGCTTTGGCATCATCCATAATTACATAGGCAAGCCGAGATGGTTTTTTAAGGTTTTGGTAATTTTCTTTGGTCCATGCAGCATCACTTGCCAACAACACCCAGCCTTGTTCGGTTTGCACAAATGCACCGATATGCCCTGCCGCATGCCCGGGCAAATCAACCAAAAAAACCTGTTGCTCGCTATTAGGCAGCGCATAGCCGTGTGTAAACGGCAATAAAACTTCAGGCAAAGTGCAAAATTCAAAATTTTCGATAAACTCTACACGCTGCTCAAAATTATTTGGAATTAACGCTGGAATAAAAGCACGTTTTAATGCTTTGATTCCACGTAATTTTTTTGTTTTACTCCAAGCTTGCTTTGAACAAATAAACTGGCTGGCTCGGAAATCTGCTAGCCCTGCAATATGGTCGGCATGAAAGTGCGAAATGATCACATGATTGATTTGATGGTGTTCAATACCGATTCGACTTAATTGCTGCTGTATGGATTCGTAAGCATTAAAAGTCACCGGAGTCATTTTTCGATACAACTGAAACAATCCCGACCGCGTGGCTGCATGGAAATGTTCGGCATAGCCGGTATCCCATAGCCATTTTTGATCATTCACCTCAATTAACCATGCCTTAGCGGGAAATTTACAGGCTTTCAACCCTGCACCTTGCTGCACCATACATAGTGGATGGGTACAGTATCCCACTTCAAAAGTCGTTAATTTAGCCATTGAAGAATGCATCCTGTTGTTTAAACCATGTAGCGGTCATTTGAATGGCTTCATCTAATTTATAGATGGGTCGATATCCTAAGCGATGAATAGCAGCATCTTGGCTGAGCGTCATATCAAAATGCAAAGCACCGATGCTATAACGGGTCAATTGCGGCTCTTTGTGGGTAAATTTTGCGATCAATTCTTGCATTGCTGCGATACGATCTAAAACTAAATATGGCACAGCTTGAATTTGATAATGCAGTTTTAATTGCTCTTTTAGCAGTCGGTTTAAGATGCTTGCCAATTGTATCGGTTGTTGATTGGTAATGTTAAAACTTTCGCCTGACGCTAAATTGTTTTGGGTCGATGCTAAAAATAACGCATGCACCACATTTAAAACAAAGGTCAAATCACATACAGCTTGCCCGCCACGCGGCAAATGTAATTTGCCTTTTTTACTGCGGATTTGTGCCAAAATGCGCGGAATAATCACGTTATCGTGTGGGCCAAAAATCCCTCTGGGACGCAAAATAATAAACGTAGTGGCAGGAAAGTTTGGCACTAACTTTTGAATAGCACATTCTGCGGCATATTTCGTTTTGGCATAGTCATTGGCAAAAGGCTGCGCTAAAAAGCTTTCTGGAATGTCGTGATGATGCTGAAAGTCAAAATAAATCGATGGTGTAGAAACATGAATAAAACGTTTTGTACCCAACTGTGCCGTCCAAAAGGCAAGTTTTGTGGTGACCACTGTGTTGATGTGATGAAATTGTTGAGAACTCCCCCACGGAGAAGATAACGCCGCACAATGCCAAACAATATCGCAATCGGTTAAGAGTTTTTGATAATCATTGTCTGAAGCAACGGTTAAATCTAAAGCGGTAAAGGTTGCACCTAAAGCCTTAAGTGCCTGCCCTACCGTTTCATTGCGACCAGTTGCATGCACAACATAGCCTTGGCTAAGCAACCATTCTACGGCATTTCGGCCTAAACCACTGGTTGCGCCAGTCACTAAAAATTTCATGGCAAAATAACCATGCCGGCAAAGGTTAAACCTGCGGCTGTACCAATCAACATACAAGGTTGCTCAGGCTTCAATTGCTGACTAATGACCGCTTCATGCAACGCAGAAGGAATTGAAGCTGCAATTTGATTGCCGCGATAACGATAAATATTAATAAAGGCTTCTTCAGGAATCATCAGTCGTCTGCGCATATGTTCTAACGACAAATGACTGGCTTGATGCGGAATCACGGTTTTAATTTGCGCTAAACTCAACCCTGCCGAGCTCATCAGTTTGGTAAAAAAAGGCTCAATTAACGACGCTGCTAATTTAAATAATGGTTTGCTTTGCATCTGAAATAAAAAGTCGCTGTCGTTCATACCCGATCTTAAATTACGCCGCGTTCCACCTGCGCGAATTTGGCATAACTCAAGTCCTTCAGGATGGGTTTCCAACGCATAAGATAAAATCCCGCTTTTGCCATTACCTTGTTCAATAATGGCACAAGCTGCACCATCGCCAAAAAGCATCGAAGATTCTTCGTCATTCCAGTCTAAACCGCGTGATGCCAATTCGGCAGATACAATCGCCACGCGCCGATAACTGTTCATATTGACCAAACACGCGGCGGTATGTAAAGCGGTTAAGAAACTTACGCAACTAACATTAATGTCCATGCCTGCGGTATGTTTCGGCAAGGAACTGGCATGAATAATATGTGCGGCACTATAAGGCAAAGCTTGAATGGGAATAGCAGATGCACAAATGAGTAAATCAATCGATTCCGGTAAAATATTATTTCGGGTTAAGGCATCATTCAGGGCTTGAACAGCAAGATCGGCTTGGCTTAAGTGCAAATCGGCATGATAACGATATTCGATACCTGAACGCTGAAAAGAATAACCCTCTGGCTTATTTAATTTTTGATCTAATTCAACAGCTGTGAGTTTATTTTTTGGTAATGCACTGCCAGTTGCAATAATTTTCATTGGTATAAAGTTTGGATGTTTTTTTACTGCTTTGATTGTTATGTTCAACAGAAACCTCAAAATCTATCATTTAGACGATATACGGCCAATATATATACTATAGTGCGTCTTTCTGCAATAAACCCAAATAGCGCACATAAAAAAAGCCACTCTTTCGAGTGGCTTTTCAATCTTAAACCTACACTTATTGTGCGCGGTTCTTGATTTTGCGGATGGTTTCCAACTGAGCAGCAGTTTCTGCAAGTGCAGCCAAAGCAGCAGCAGCATCCAAATCGCTTTTTTGATTCGCTAGCAAGTTTTCAGCATTTTTACGTGCTTCAATAATTGCCGCTTCATCTAAGTTGTCAGCACGAACTGCAGTATCTGCAAGAACGGTCACAACATGCGGTTGAACTTCTAGAACACCACCAGATACATAGATTAACTCTTCTGTACCATCTGCAAGCAGAACGCGAATTGCGCCCGGCTTGAGTAAAGTTACAAGTGGTGCATGACCCGGCATAATACCCAGTTCACCACCTGCACCTTTTGCGATTAGCATTGTTACAGCGCCAGAGTACAAAGACTCCTTTACACTGACAACATCACATTGCATTGTAGACATGAGAATCTCCTAAATTAGGTAACTAATTAAAGTTTCTCAGCTTTAGCAATAACTTCGTCAATACCACCAACCATATAGAACGCTTGTTCTGGAATGTGGTCGAATTCACCAGCTAAAAGACCTTTAAAGCCACGAATTGTTTCTTTAAGCGGTACAAGTTTACCAGGCGCACCAGTAAACACTTCAGCTACGTGGAACGGTTGAGAGAAGAAACGTTGGATTTTACGCGCACGGTAAACAGTCAACTTATCTTCTTCTGCAAGCTCGTCCATACCAAGAATTGCGATAATGTCTTTCAATTCTTTATAACGTTGAAGAACGTTTTGAACTGAACGAGCAATTTCGTAATGCTCAGCACCAACAACCAATGGGTCTAACTGACGTGAAGTTGAGTCAAGTGGATCGATCGCTGGATAAATACCACTCGACGCGATGTCACGGCTCAATACAACAGTTGCATCTAAGTGAGCAAATGTAGTTGCAGGCGATGGATCTGTTAAGTCATCGGCAGGTACGTAAACCGCTTGGATCGAGGTGATCGAACCAGATTTAGTTGACGTAATACGCTCTTGAAGAACACCCATTTCCTCTGCAAGTGTAGGCTGATAACCTACTGCAGATGGCATACGACCTAACAATGCAGATACTTCAGTACCCGCCAATGTGTAACGGTAAATGTTGTCAACGAACAACAATACGTCACGGCCTTTACCATTTTCGTCTTTCTCATCACGGAAATATTCAGCCATGGTCAAACCAGTTAACGCTACGCGTAAACGGTTACCCGGTGGCTCGTTCATCTGACCGTAGACCATTGCTACTTTGTCTAGAACGTTAGAATCTTTCATTTCGTGATAGAAGTCGTTACCTTCACGCGTACGCTCACCAACACCAGCAAACACAGATAAACCTGAGTGAGCTTTCGCGATGTTGTTGATCAATTCCATCATGTTTACGGTTTTACCAACACCGGCACCACCGAATAAACCAACTTTACCACCTTTAGCAAACGGGCAAAGTAAGTCAATGACTTTAATACCAGTTTCTAAAAGGTCAGTAGATGCAGCTTGTTCAGCATAAGAAGGTGCTTGACGGTGAATCGGCAAACGCGCTTCAGTTGCAACTGGACCAGCTTCATCAATTGGGCGACCCAAAACGTCCATGATACGACCAAGTGTTGCTGTACCAACTGGTACAGAAATTGGTGCATTCGTGCTCGTTACGTTAAGACCACGTTTAAGGCCTTCGGTTGAACCCATCGCAATAGTACGAACTACGCCATCACCAAGTTGTTGCTGAACTTCTAATGTAGTTTCAGTGCCATCAACGTGGAGAGCGTCATAGATCTTAGGAACGCTGTTACGTTCAAACTCGACGTCGATAACCGCGCCGATGATCTGAATGATACGACCGCTACTCATTGCTGTCTCCTCAATTCAAAATAATGTTAAACGGCAGCGGCACCACCAACGATCTCAGAAATTTCCTGAGTAATCGCGGCTTGACGCAGCTTGTTATAAATAAGTTGTAGGCTCTTGATCAAGTCACCTGCGTTGTCGGTTGCAGCTTTCATTGCCACCATACGTGCAGATTGTTCACAAGCGATGTTTTCAATCACACCTTGATACACCATAGACTCGATGTAACGAACCAATAAACCATTTAAAAGCTCTTCAGCTTCTGGTTCATACAAGTAATCCCAACCGTATTGGCGGTTAAGGTCTTGTGTTTCATCAGCTTGCGCCAATGGAACCAATTGTTCGATTTTTTGGTTTTGAGTCATGGCATTGACAAAGCCGTTTGATACTAGATAAATACGATCTAACTCGCCTTTATCGAAAGCATCTAACATCACCTGTACAGAACCAGTTAACTGTTCAAGGCTTGGCGCGTCACCTAAATTGGTGGTTGCACCCAGCACTTTACCGCCGTAGTTTTTAAAAAACGAAACCGCTTTTTGACCAATCAAAGCAAATTGAACTTCAATTGACTGCTCTTGTTGCTGTTGAACGTGTTTCACCACTTTCTTGAACAAGTTAATGTTCAAACCACCAGCAAGGCCACGATCTGAAGACACAATAATATAGCCAACGCGTTTGACAGGGCGTTCAACCATATAACGGTGTTTATATTCAGGATTCGCTTGTACCAAATGAGCAATTACACGGTGCATATTTTCGGCATACGGACGGCCTAGAGCCATGCGCTCTTGCGCACGACGCATCTTAGACGCTGCTACCATTTGCATCGCGCGAGTAATCTTTTGCGTGCTCTTGATACTAGCGACTTTGGCGCGAATTTCTTTTAAATTTGCCATACGCTTAACCTAGTATTCGAAAGCCCTTTCGAGCTTTCGAAGGTTGATCCGTGAACCAAACCATAACTAGATTCAACATCGTTGAATCTTAGTAAGTTTGAGTCGCTTTAAAGCTTTCAATACCTGCTTTGAATGCAGCTTCGATGTCTTTGTCGTAGTTACCAGTTTCATCGATTTTTTGCATTAACGCAGCATGTTCTGAACGGAAGTAAGCAATTAACGCAGCATCAAAGTCTACGATTTTCTTCACTTCAACGTCAGCCATGTAGCCTTCGTTAGATGCATAAATTGAAACAGCTTGGTCTGCAATTGAATATGGAGCATATTGTTTTTGCTTCATTAATTCAGTTACACGTTGACCATGTTCAAGTTGCTTACGAGTTGCTTCGTCAAGGTCAGAAGCAAACTGAGCAAACGCTGCCAATTCACGGTATTGCGCCAAAGCGGTACGGATACCACCAGACAATTTTTTGATGATTTTAGTCTGAGCCGAACCACCAACACGAGATACCGAGATACCCGCATTCACAGCAGGACGAATACCCGCGTTGAACAATGAGGTTTCAAGGAAAATCTGACCGTCTGTAATCGAAATTACGTTGGTTGGAACGAATGCAGATACGTCACCCGCTTGAGTTTCAATAATCGGTAATGCAGTTAAAGAACCAGTTTGACCTTTAACTTCACCGTTAGTGAATTTCTCAACGTAGTCCGCAGAAACGCGCGAAGCACGCTCAAGCAAACGTGAGTGAAGATAGAATACGTCACCTGGGTACGCTTCACGACCTGGTGGACGACGAAGAAGCAATGAAATTTGACGGTAAGCAACGGCTTGCTTAGACAAATCATCATAAATAATTAATGCATCTTCACCGCGGTCACGGAAGTATTCGCCCATTGTACAACCAGAGTACGGAGCAAGATACTGCATTGCAGCAGGATCAGCCGCCGCAGCTGCGACAACAGTGGTATACGCCATAGCGCCAGTTTCTTCAAGCTTACGTACCACGTTAGCGATAGTCGATTGTTTTTGACCAATTGCAACGTATACACATTTAATGCCTGAGTTTTTCTGAGCGATGATCGCATCGATCGCCATTGCTGTTTTACCAGTTTGACGGTCACCAATGATCAACTCACGCTGGCCACGACCTACAGGGATCATGGTATCAACTGATTTATAACCAGTTTGAACAGGTTCGTCGACCGACTGACGCCAAATTACGCCTGGTGCTACTTTTTCAACAGCATCAGTTAATTTTGCATCAATTGGGCCTTTACCATCAATTGGATTACCCAAAGCGTCTACTACACGGCCTAAAAGTTCTGGACCAACCGGAACTTCTAATACACGACCTGTGCAACGTGCTTTTTGGCCTTCTTGTAGGCTTAGGTAGTTACCTAAAACAACGGCACCCACTGAATCCTGTTCTAGGTTCAGTGCCATACCAAATAAGCCGCCGTCAAATTCGATCATTTCACCGTACATTGCATCAGCAAGACCGTGAATGCGCACGATACCGTCAGATACCATGACGATGGTACCTTCGTTTTTAGCGGTCGCGCTGGTGTCCAGATCGCCGATACGCTGTTTAATGAGCGCACTGATCTCGGATGGATTCAGTTGTTGCATTGCGCTATTCCTCAATCTTTTTAAAGTTCAGTCTTCAAATGCTATTAAGCAAGAAGACGAGTCCGCATTTTTTCAAGCTTGTTCAGCGCCGAATCATCGATTACTTGATCGCCTGCACGAATCACAACACCTGCAATAAGCTCAGGTTTCACTTCAACAGAAACATTCACTGCCGCGTTAAAACGTTTTTCTAACGCATGTGCAAGCAACTGTTCTTGAACAGAAGTTAATGGAAATGCCGATTCAATTACGACATCAACCGTGTTGTTATTTTGTGCTTTAAGCTGTTCGTATTCTGCTGCAATTTCAGGCAACAAAGACAAACGACCATTTTCAGCTAGCATTGTCAAAAAGTTCGACGTTGCTTCTGTAGTTTGGTCTTGACCTAAAACTTTCGCAAAAAGCTCAACTTGCTCTTTTGGAGTAAGTTCAGGACGACTCAAGTAAGCGGAGAATGCTTCATCTTGCACAGCAGCACTGAGCATTTGTAATGCATTTGACCAAGCGTCAGTTGCATTTTGCTCAGTTGCATAAGCAAAAGCTGCCTTTGCGTATGGGCGTGCCAACGTCAAGAGTTCAGCCATATTCGCCTCTCTTAAAGTTTAGCTGCCAGCTGAGTCAGCATGGCATTGTGAGCTTCAGCATCAACAGTTTGGTTCAGAATTTTCTCTGCGCCGTCTACTGCCAAAGCAGCAACATGTTGACGTAGTTCTTCGCGAGCATTGTTGATTTCTTGGTCAACCGCTTCTTTCGCTTGTTGACGAATACGCTCACCTTCAGCAGATGCTTGAGTACGCGCTTCTTCGACCAATTGCGCACCGCGACGGTTCGCTTGTTCGATCAACTGAGCTGCTTGTGCTTTTGCCGCGTCTAATTCAGCTTTTACTTGCGCCTGTGCATCAGCAAGGTCAGCTTTCGCTTTTTCAGCAGCATTTAAGCCATCAGCGATTTTACGCTGACGCTCACTAATCGCATTGATTAGTGGTGGCCATACAAACTTCATGCAGAATGCGACAAAAATCGCAAATGCAATTGCTTGGCCAATCAATGTGAGGTTGATATTCATTGCTATTCCTCAATAGTTTAATTTAGGAATTAAGCTGATTAACCTACAAACGGATTAGCGAAGATGAAGAACAAGCCAATACCAACACCGATCATAGGTACAGCATCAAGAAGACCTGCGATTAAGAACATACGTGTTTGAAGTTGTGGAGCAAGTTCTGGTTGACGAGCAACAGCTTCTAAAAAGCGACCACCTAAAAGACCAAAACCAATTGCTGTACCCAAAGCACCAAAAGCGATTAAGATAGCAGCCGCAATTGCAACTAAACCTGGAACGATAGACATAAAAAATTCCTCAGAGGTTAGGTTTATACCAATTAAAATAAAAAATTTTGAGCCTAACCATCTTATGACAGTTAGGCGTTACCATTAATGCTTTTCGCTTGCCATGCTCAAGTATACGATAGTTAGCATCATGAAAATGAATGCTTGTAACGTAATAACAAGAATGTGGAAGATCGCCCAAGGCACAGACAACGCCCATTGGATCCAGAACGGTAATAACGCGATTAAGATGAAGATTAACTCACCTGCATACATGTTACCGAACAGTCGGAGTGCCAAGGAAATTGGACGTGCAAGGAAAGTTACTAATTCCAAAATAAGGTTGACTGGAATAAGCAACGCTTTTGCAACTGGGTTACTTGGGTTAAATGGGTTTAATGCCAATTCGCCAACGAAACCACCAACACCCTTTTCGCGGATGCTGTAGAACAAGATTAAAACAAATACAGACAAAGACATCCCGAGTGTGATGTTTGGATCTGTAGATGGAACGATCTTGAAGTATACGTGGTGAGGATCCATACCAAATACGCTTGCACCAATCTGTTGAGCTAAATACGGGATAAAGTCAACAGGCATCAAATCCATTAAGTTCATGAGGAAAATCCACACGAAAATCGTTAATGAAAGTGGCGCAATTAAACGTGATTTACCATGAAAGGTATCGCGGACACTTGAGTCAACAAACTCGATAATCATTTCAATAGCCGATTGAAATTTGGTTGGTACGCCAGCATTTGCAGCTTTAGCAACACACCAAAAAATCAAACAAAAAATGAAACCAAGACCAATTGACCAACCCATTGAGTCCAAGTGAATTGCAGAAAACCCCATCTCATGAGCTTCTTTTGCATTCTCAGCCAATTTCCATGAACCATCTGGCATTTTGCCATAGGTCAAATTGGTCAAGTGATGCTTGATATACTCTGTCGAAGTAAGGGCATGTTCAGCAGCCATAAATCACACCTGGTCAATGTCAATTACTAAAAAGAGCAAAACGAATATCGCGTGCTGCCTGATATCTCGTTTCACTCAAAAAAATTTTCAACTTTTGATGTGCCTACACTCGTTTTTGTAGACGTGACACCCAAAATGGCGCGACCCACGTCATGGTTTGAACGAGAATAAAACCACAAAACAATGCGACCGGAGATAACGGTTTGACATTGCTTAAAATCAAAACAAGTCCAACGATCACAATCGCAAATTTTCCCATCATGCCACGATACATGTTGGCCAACACTTGTTTAGATGCACGTGCGCCAGCAACCCGAAAGGATTGCCAAGAAAAATAACTGGTTGCAAGCCAACACAGTAATGCACCAAGTGCAGCACTTTTGGCAGCAGTGATATCTTTCACGGCCCATGCAATCAAGGCGGAAACAGGAATCATAAGTGCTTGTAAGAAGACCAAAGCTTTCGCCAATCGTCGGTCAATCATGCGACTCTTAAGGCTCATTATTATCTACTCACAGCAACAATGCTTGACAAGTTTAGCTGATGATCGTTTTTAATCGCAGGCATTATAGAGTCCCCCCCCTAAACATGCAATCATTTCCCGATCGAACTACTACGATTTTCACAAAAAACCGTGGCTTTTTAATTTAAGGTTAAGCTTTTATTGCTTAGCTATTTTTGTGTGTTTAATGTGCATTTTTGAATTGTTTGCGCTAAATCGTCCCATGCACGAATAAAATTAGTTTCACTATTTAAGCTTTCATCGACTGCTTCAAATTGAAAAGGTTGCAGTTTTTTGTACTGGCTACTTGCCGCCTGCCCTTCTGCCAACAAACACATGCTTGGATATGGACGCGTGTCATTTAAGTATTTAATTTGTGCAAGCGTTGGCGCTAAGTGCGGATCTTCACTTAGTGCACCAATCAGTTTAATATTTAATGGACGCTCAATATATTGATAAGCATCATGATAAGACCAGTACATTGCAGTTTTCTTATTACGCCCAAATTTTTGTGTGTTCTGCAATAGCTCTTTGGCAAAGGCTTGCGCGTTGGCCCAATATTGTGCTTTATATTCAGGATGTTGCTTGGCACGCAACGCAGCAATAAAGAAACCAATTCGCACCGCATTATTCGGATCTAACCATACATGCGTATCAATACTATTGGCAATTGAATTGCCTTTAATGTCTCGTAATGGCAAGGTTGCCAAAATATTCATGTTTAATAATGAAATAGCTTTGGAGTTTTGACCGAGTAGTTTCTCCAAAGGTGCTTCATGTGCCTTACCCAACCACAGTACCAACTCTGCATCTTGCACCGCTTTACGGTTGGCTGGAGTAAGCTGAATATCATGTCCAGATTGATTTGGCAGCAATAAAATGGGCGTTTCAACGCCTTTAGTAATCTCTTGTGCGATTAAAAACAAAGGATGAATCGACACAACAAAGCCTTGTGGCTGTTGTGCCCACAATGCACTACTCCCAAACAATAAGCTTAAAATTACCAAAAAACGTGCCATCATCTCGACTCTACCAAATGTATATCAATACCAAGAGATTAATGTTACACTATAACAGGAAGAATAGTGATATTTTAATCATGAAATTAATTTTGGTGTGATAGGTAAAAATAATGAGTTCATGTTCGCATTCTCATATTAATGCACTGCATGAAGTACATGATCATGATGATGTTCATGCACGTATTTTAGAGGCCGAAGCTTTATGCTTGGCAACGGGCGCACGTCTTACACCTTTACGTAAAGAAGTCCTCACTTTAATTTTAAATGCCAAAGGACCTGTGGGTGCTTATGACATTTTGGCACAAATCAAAAATACTTCAGACAAACCAGCTGCACCGCCTACGGTCTACCGTAGTCTCGATTTTTTACTCGATAAAGGCTTTATTCATCGTTTAAGTTCAATTAATGCCTTTATTCCTTGCTGCCATCCACGTGAAGGCCATCAAGCGGCTTTTTTAATTTGCACCGAATGTAAAGCGGTAAAAGAAGCATCTGCCGAGGGTTTATTGGCACAGTTGCATCAGCTTGCGGCATCGGATCAATTTAGCATTCATCAAACGATGATTGAAATTTCAGGAATCTGTCAGCAGTGTCAACATCACTAAATCAGGCACCGCTGATTGCGTTGCAAAGCATTGATGTTCAGATCGATGCACGAGAAATTCTAAAAAAAGTTGATTTCGAGCTACAGCCGAATGAAATTGTGACGATTATTGGGCCAAATGGTGCAGGTAAATCTACACTGATTAAGGTCTTACTTGGCATTATTAAACCAAGTGCAGGGCAGATTCATAAAAGCCCGAAACTTAAATTTTCATATGTGCCTCAAAAGTTTAATCCTTCACACAGTTTACCTTTGCGTGTGCAAGACTTACTCGCACTAGAACAAGCCGATGCTGTTTATAAACAACAAATTATTCAAGAAACAGGCATTGCAAAATTACAACAAGCCAAAGTCCAACAACTTTCTGGCGGTGAAAGACAACGGGTTTTATTAGCACGCGCTTTACTGCGCAAACCGAATATATTAGTGCTTGATGAACCGATGCAAGGTTTAGACATTCAGTCTGAAGAAGAACTATATGAATATGTACGCAGTTTACCTGAGCGCTATGGCTGTGCTGTGGTCATGGTCTCTCACGATTTACAATGGGTCATGCAAGGTACACAGCGTGTCGTGTGCTTAAACAAGCATATTTGCTGTAGTGGGCTACCTGAGAACGTGCAAAAGCACCCTGAATATTTAGCAATTTTTGGTGGGCAGCGCGTCCCATATCAACACCACCACGATCATTGTGGGCACGGTGATCATGCCGAACCTTGCGAACACCTTCCCCACCCTCATATTCACCCCGAAGCAGAGGTATAACCGATGATGGAATGGTTAGAACTGTTACTCCCTGCATGGGTGATGGGCGCCTGTTTAATTATTTTAACTGCACCTTTAGGCTGCTTAATGCTGTGGCGTAGAATGTCATTTTTTGCTGATACTATGTCACACGGTACGTTATTAGGAGTGGCAGTAGCCGCACTTTTACATTTACCCATGTGGCTCGGGGTTGGCTTTTTGGCTTTACTTTTGGTCTCAATTTTGTGGGTGCTTCATGACCGCCGACTCCCAAACGATGCCTTATTAGCACTTTTGGCATCAACTTTACTCTGTACAGGGCTTTTGTTAATTCAGCATCTGCCAACACTGCGCCCTGAATTGATGAGTTATTTATTTGGTGATCTACTCACCATTAGTTGGGCCGAACTCCCTGTTTTTGCATGTATTGTGATTGTTTCTGTGATCTTGCTATGGCGGTCATGGTCAGCTCAGGTACGGGTTGCAATTGACCCAGATATGGCCATAAGTGAAGGTGTTAATGCAAAATTACAGCGTTTAATTTTCATGCTGTTATTGGCTTTATTTACTGTACTGGCATTACGTGCCGTAGGTTCGTTATTAATGGGTGCATTATTGGTCATTCCCGCACTCAGCGCACGCCTATTGTCACATTCGCCTAAACAAATGGTGATTTTCGCTTTTTTGTTAGGACAAATTGCACTAGGCGTTGGCTTATGGTCAAGCGCTTTACTCAATATTGCCAGTGGACTCAGTATTGTCCTGACCATGTCGATTATTTTTGGCGGTATCTTCTTGGTACAAAAATTGAGACCCTCTTCAAATACTTAAAATATACTTGATACAAAGAAAAAACCCCGACATCCTGTCGGGGTTTTTCGTATTTGGTACTTTGGCTACATCCTGTAATCCATACCATCCTTGTATTGAACGACTCAAATCCTTTTTGAGGTTCTAGAACATCCTGTTTTTGATGTTGTTTATCATATTCAATTGGACAACCTATGGCTATATGCAATTATCTTGTATTCATGTACGTTATTTCGTACATGAGTCAATTTAGACTTGCTTTAAGAGATCCTATTTTTATAAAAAAGGATTCTCCACTTCTTTTTCTTGCTGCAAAGCGACTTGTTCGGGTAAGTCGGGCGTTTGCTCAAGCGCTTCTACGACACTATTAATAAATGCCTGTAAGGCTTTGGCCGTTTCTAAACCTTTCTTATCCTTACTAATTTGCAAATTGCCATATACATTCACACAATCAAGCTGATTTTCTAAGTTCAGATCATAAATAGCCGAGGCGCTGTGATCATCTTCAAAAGGTTTAAACATTATTTTTCCTCACTAGATTGTTGTTATTGTCATCATGAACCTTTCACCATTTTTAAAATAAACTCTAAAATGGACATGATCAATTGTTTTATAAAATTTTGAAACCATCCCTCTGAAACTGAATGAATCTTTTCTTTAGCTTGGGCAATTGAGGACTCGCCTTTTTGCTCGAGTGATGTCGTACTATAATTTGCGCCAGGCTGAAATTTCTTTTTTAAGCTATGTAAGGCCTCATCACCTACATCGACTGCACATTGGCTTTTCGCATCCCAATTTAAATATCCAACTTTAGCATTTGGTTTTACTTCACTTGCTAGCAAAGGCAAATGGTAGGTTTTTCGTTTTGTTTCTTCGCTTAAACGTGGAAATAAATTAATTCCAGTTAAGTCTTCAATTTTACAGACACTCACCACATACACCTGCTGTGAGTTGTTGTTTGGCGCATAATACGCACCAATTACGCCTGTTTTAGGGTAATACACTGCCTTAAATACAGCCGTTGGCACCAATACACCATTACCAATAGTTTTTAAACGCTTGCCTTCAAAAATTGGGCCAGTAACCACATAGGCATCTTGCTTATTTTTCTTGACCATTGTACGGGTAGCTTCTTCAAGTTTTCGCCACACTTCTTGGTTATTTTTTGGTGCTTGTGGCACCATATTCGCTAAAGAAAAACTGTCTGATTGTGATGCCTTATCTGACATATCCGCATTGGGTGACATATGCCCACGGTCATAGCCTGAAGCACGATAATCAGCTAAACGCGCACGATATTCGACAGGAATTTGGGTTTCTTCATGGAAGTTATCTTCACGTTTAATTTTTTGATTAAATCGCGCGGGGGTTAAATGTTCGGCACTCCATAACGGCGTTTTCGACATGCCTGAATACATCACATTAAAACCGTTATAACACAATGGATAACTGTTTCTATTGAGATTATCTTTGGTTAAAAACGGTGGTGCATCCTGATAAAACTGATTTAAACAAGCAGAGCTTTCTGTCGAGAGTAGTCCGCTCAAACCCGAGGCATGCGCGGACATGATAGGTAAAGCCATCAATCCAAACATGATTTTCCACACGGTTTGGTTAAGTCCTATATTCTTTTTTAGCGCGATGTTCAATTTTGCATCCTTTATCCTGCATCGATCAATGTTGATGCACCATCGCGGAGCTTAACAAGCCCATTTTAGAAAGTATATTGTTACCCAAACAGATGCTTAATCCTTATCCGTAAAATATGACATGTACGCTGAAATTTTGATACATATCATCCTATAAATATGCACTTTTACACTTATTCAAATCTGCTACAACTTTATGCAATTGATCGGACAAATAGAAATTTATCGCGACAACAAAAAATAGTGATAAAACTTATCCATGCATAATTTTGTATTTTTTTTAATCATACCGCCATATTTAGCCCTATCATTTATAGAATGTCTAAATTTTGTGTGAACAACGAGATAAGCTTCTATACAATAGCCGCCCATGAATTGGAGTGAATCATGTCAGAGACATCTACTTTAAAGCGTGGGCTGAGTACGCGCCATATCCGCTTCCTTGCACTAGGTTCGGCAATTGGTACAGGACTATTTTTAGGGTCGGCGTCTGCAATTAAACAAGCAGGGCCATCTGTTTTACTGGCCTATATGATTGCAGGAATTGCCATTTATATTGTCATGCGTGCGCTTGGCGAAATGGCTGTTCATAACCCTGTTTCAGACTCGTTTAGTCGTTATGCTGCGGAATATATTAGTCCTTTAGCTGGCTTTACCACAGGTTGGACTTATGTCTTTGAAATGGTAATTGTGGCACTTGCCGATGTCACCGCTTTTGGCATTTACATGGGCTTTTGGTTTCCAGATACTCCGCGTTGGATTTGGATTCTCTCCGTCATTCTGTTACTAGGTGCAATTAACCTGATTCACGTTAAGGTGTATGGTGAACTAGAGTTCTGGCTATCTATTATTAAAGTGACTGCCATTGTTGCCATGATTTTAGGTGGTCTTGGGATTATGCTCTACGGCGTACACATGCCGCATTCCGACTTTAGCCCCGGCATTGCCAACCTTTGGCAACATGGTGGCTTTATGCCGAATGGCATTGCAGGCTTTATTGCCTGTTTCTCGGTGGTGGTGTTTGCCTTTGGCGGCATCGAAATTATTGGCGTGACCGCAGGTGAAACAGAAAATCCGAAAGTTGCGATTCCACGTGCCATTAATGCCGTGCCTATTCGTATTATTTTGTTTTATGTGCTGACCATTTTTGTACTCATGGCTATTTTTCCGTGGAACCAAATTGGAACATCGGGCAGTCCTTTTGTACAAATTTTTGAAGGTTTAGGGATTAAATCTGCAGCGACCATTTTAAATATTGTGGTGATTACCGCTGCCATTTCTGCCATTAACAGCGATGTATTTGGTGCAGGCCGCATGATGTATGGCATGGCGCTTAAAGGTCATGCACCCAAAGTGTTTTGCAAAACTTCTAAGAACGGCGCACCGCTGATGCCTGTTGTGGTCATGACGCTTGTGCTGCTCATTGGCGTCGTACTAAATTATTTTATTCCTGAAAATGTGTTTGAAATTATTGCCTCGATTGCCACTTTTGCCACGGTTTATGTATGGCTGATGATTTTACTTGCACAAATGGGCATGCGTAAAAAATTAACAGCTGATGAAATTAAAAAGCTAGATTTTCCCGTTATTGCATGGCCAATTGCCCCCATTTTAGCCACAGCATTTATGTTGTTTATTATTGCCATGATTGGCTATTTTCCAGATTCACGCCCTGCATTATATGTCGGTGCAATTTGGCTCCTACTTTTAACCATCGCGTATTATGTTTGGGTACGCCCGAAACAAGCAATCAAATAAGCAGAGCAAACGCATTTTTGCAATAAAAAAGCCTTGTTTTAAACAAGGCTTTTTTATTGGCGCTTTTACTCAAGCTCGCTACAATCATCAACATAATATGAAGAGTAATCGCCCATGTCGTTTTCACTGCCACACCATTATCAATGGGTCGATTGCCAATTTGACTTGCATGGCAAAGCCATTTTAGCCATTTGGAACCATGAGATTTTACATAGCACGGCGTTGTATGAGTCAGAACCACGGCAACTTGCCATGGTCGAAGCATGGTTTGAAAGTAAACAACAGCTCAATTTCCCTGTAATTGGTGTTGTTGCTCCAAATGGTGAGCTAGCAGGTTTTGCAAGCTTTGGGCATTTTCGCCCACAGCCGCTCTCTCACGCCACCCTTGAGCATTCAATTTATATTCAAGCACAGCACCAAGGTTTGGGATTAGGCAAACCGTTATTGGCTCGACTCATTGACGCTGCCACAGCACAAAATTTTCATGCCATGATTGGTGTGATTGACGCCCAAAACCAAGCGAGTATTGCTTTGCATCAAAAACTTGGCTTTCGGCATGTCGGTCACATGCCACAAATGGCAAAAAAGTTTAATCGTTGGTTAGATGCAGATTTTTATCAACTTATCTTAACCGATGCTTGATGCCTACACACTGCCAAACCTTGTGCCAAAACTTGAAAGACTTTGGCATTTAAACACTGCGCTGCATTAAAGCGTAAGAATTGCTTGGCCTGTGGCGATGAACTAAACGCATTTCCCGGAGCTAGAATCACACCCTCGGCTAAACAATATTGTGACAATTCTGTGGCATCAATACCTGTAGGCAGTTTACACCACAATAACATTCCCGCCTTAGGAAGTAACCACGGTTCAATCCCCAAAGCTTGCAATTGCTTTAACGTATGACTCACTGCTTGCGCTAACTTTTTCTTTAATGCCGCCAAATATTTAGGATATTGCCCATCTTGCAAGACCTGATAAATTACCGCTGCATTAAAGTGGTCGTGGTTAAATGTCGTTGCGATTTTGAAGTCGAGTAAAGGGTCAAGCCATGTTGCATCTGCCACAATATAACCGCAACGAATTGCCGCTGACACAGTTTTAGAAAAACTACCTACTTGTAGCACTTGTGAAAAACCACCTAAGGCAGCATAACGTGGTGCAGGAATTTGCTCAAAATCGGCAAAAATATCATCCTCAATAATTAAAAATGATGATTGTTCTGCCCATTTTAAAATTTGGTGTGCCGTAGCTAAAGACAAACTTGCCCCTGTCGGGTTATGCAGCCCTGAATTCGTGATATATAACCGTGGACGTTGTTGCAATGCCTGTTGAAATGCATATAGGTCAGGGCCAGTTTCAGTAAAAGGCACAGCAATTGTATGCACCCCATGTACATTCAGCAGTGCTTGAAAATTGAAATAGCAAGGATCATCTATCAGCACATAATCGCCTTTGTTTAAGTACATTCGACAAATTAAGTCAATCGCATGTGTACCACTTTCCACCAATAGCACTTGGTCGGGATGAGCAGTAACGCCATTTATTTCTAAACGGCGTGCAATCACTTGCCGAAGTTCGGGTAAGCCCAATGCCGTTGCGTAGTTCATTAAAACACCGCTGTCGGCTCGAGATACATTCCGAATGGCTTTACGCACAATTTCCTCAGGCATCCATGCTTTAGGCAACCAACCACAACCTGGTTTTAAAATGTCATCTGATGCATCTAAAGACTGCCGAGAAATCCAAAGCGGGTCAACTGCTCGCGTTAATTGTGGCTCATAGGTAGTTAATAAATAAGGCTTTAGTTGTGATTTAACAAAATAGCCTGAACCCTGCCGTGCTTCTATAATGTCTTGGGCTGCTAAACGTGCATAGGCTTCAACTACGGTTGAAACAGACAAATTTTTCTGCTGTGCCAAAGCACGCACCGAAGGTAACTTAGCACCTGAAGTCCAAACCCGCTGTTGAATCTGCTGCTGAACCCACAGCATTAGGTGTTCTATTTTGCTCAGTTGTTGTGATTTTTCCATGACAGTTCTCTAAATTGAACCAGTACAGTATCTTTGAATTGTATTGCTGTGTATCTCGTCAAACTAGCCTGCCACATTTATAAATAAAGCTCAATTACAATGGAGCAGCAACATGCAATCGAAACTAAATGGATGGCTCAGTGGCTTAATTGGCGTGTTAATTTTTTCAGGGTCATTGCCTGCTACACGGGTAGCACTGGCTGCATTTTCACCCACTTTTTTGACGGTTGGCCGTGCCAGTTTTGCAGGCTGCTTGGCACTCATCTGTTTAATTTTACTTAAACAAGCCAAACCCAATTGGGCGCAATTGCAACGTTTAAGTATTGTCACGCTAGGTGTGGTAATTGGTTTCCCATTTTGCACCTCTATGGCTTTGCAAAGTATTACCGCAGCTTATTCGGTGGTTTTTGTTGGCATTTTGCCATTAGCCACGGCACTCTTTGCTGTACTTAAAGGCGAACAACGGCCACAGCCTAAATTTTGGTTTTTCGCAATTTTAGGCAGTAGCGTGGTGGTTTTATTTGCCTTTACCCAAAATACACATGCACAAGGCATTTCAGGACAATCATGGATGTTTGCCGCCATTATTTTATGTGGTTTAGGCTATGCCGAAGGGGGGAAACTTGCGCGTGAATTGGGCGGTTGGCAAGTGATTTCATGGGCTTTGGTACTTGCATTGCCCGTTATGCTACCTCTTAGCTATTACTTTTTTCCTATACACCTTGGTCAAGCACCCCTTTCTGCAATTATAGGGCTTGGCTATGTTTCAATGTTTAGTATGTTTATTGGGTTTATTTTTTGGTATCACGGTTTAGCAACCGCAGGGGTGATTGGCGTTGGACAATTACAACTCATTCAGCCTTTTTTTGGACTCATATTGTGTACCTTATTACTGCATGAAACAGTCAGTTTAGGCATGGTAATTTCAGCAGTTTTGGTGATGATTTGTGTGGTTTATGCCAAAAAATTTGCTCACATTCCAACGGTTACAATGCAACTTAAAAGTGCCGAATAAAAAAGGATATTCAAGCGAACATCCTTTTTAAATGACTGATTAAGTAGTCTTAAACATCATCAAACAAACCATCAAATAACACCGAAGACAAATAGCGCTCGCCACTGTCGGGCAAGATCACCACAATGGTTTTCCCTGCATTTTCAGGACGAATAGCCAATTCGGCTGCTGCTGCCAAAGCAGCACCGCTTGAAATACCCACTAAAATACCTTCTTGAGTTGCGGCTTTTCGTGCCCATGTCACAGCATCGGCGCTATTGACAGCAATCACTTCATCGACAAAATTTAAATCTAAATTTTTAGGAATAAAGTTTGCACCAATCCCTTGAATTTTATGCGGTGCAGGGGTAATTGCTTCGCCTTGTTTCGCTTGGGCAATAATTGGAGATTCCGCAGGTTCTACCGCCACCGAATATAACGGCTTGTTTTGGGTTTGCTCGAAATAGCGCGAAATACCTGTAATCGTGCCACCTGTACCAACACCCGCCACTAAAATATCGACATTGCCATCGGTAGCTTGCCAAATTTCAGGACCTGTAGTGTCTTGGTGGATTTGTGGATTGGCAGGGTTTTCAAATTGCTGCGGTAAAAAATACAGTTCAGGTTGCTCGGTAGCCAAGCGCACCGCTTCATCTACCGCACCTTTCATGCCTTTTGCAGGTTCCGTTAAAACCAAATTTGCACCCAATGCTTTGAGCACTTTACGGCGTTCTAAACTCATACTTGCAGGCATGGTTAGTGTAATCGGATAGCCTTTTGCCGCAGCCACAAATGCCAAAGCAATGCCTGTATTGCCACTGGTTGGCTCGACAATATGCATGCCTGCTTTTAAAGCACCTCGTTTTTCGGCGTCGCTAATTAAAGCTGCACCAACACGGCATTTCACTGAAAATGCAGGATTTCGGCTTTCAATTTTTGCCAAAACCGTTGCACTACCCTGAATAATTCGATTAATTCGAACGAGTGGCGTGTTACCAATGGCTTCAGCATTATTGGCATATACAGCAATGCCTAAATTGTCAGGGGTTGGAAATTGTGCATCGGTGGTCATGAGTTATCCTTAAATTTAATTCGTTTAATATGGATAAAATCATAAACCTTTTTAATTCACAATCTCAAATAAAAAACAGGAATCGTTATGAATATTGATGATAAAGATTGCACCTAAACTGCTAAACAAAATCGTGTATAAAGTAAGCGATGTATTCTCACATTAGGTCTAGCTGAAAACAAAATGAAAAAATTAGAATTTTTATTTGGCTTGCTATTGTTATTAGGTATTTTGTATCTTGTGCAATGGGGCTTTCATGGTTTCCCTTGAAATTACGACAAAATAATACTCTAAGATGGAACTTATAAGACATGCAAACCATTGATTGGAATGACTTTACCAAAGTAGAACTACGTGTTGGGCAAATTATTCAAGTTGAAGATTTTCCAAAGGCACGTAAACCTGCTTTTATTGTATATGTCGATTTCGGTACTGAAATTGGCATTCGTAAAAGTAGCGCACAAATCACCCAACACTATACCAAAGAAAGCTTGCTTGGCAAAAAAGTGATTGCCGTGGTGAATTTTCCGAAAAAGCAAATTGGGCCAATTCAGTCGGAATGTTTAATTACAGGTTTACACGATGAAGATGGTGGTGTGTTTTTATGTGTACCCGATGGTGACGTGGCTTTGGGGACGAAGTTGCTGTAAAAATCAGACTTTTTAAATCGTTTTTTGGAGATTCTTTTTGATTTTGGAAAGTTATTAAATAACTGAAACTTAAAAAGATATTATTAACCATCGATTACCGATTAAAGTGTCTATGTGAAAAACTGAATATTATTCAGTCTGAATCTATCGTTAATTTTAGATATGTTTTGATGCGTTTAACGATAAACCTATCATTAGATTTTAAAGATCAATCTATTGATAGGTTATCTTTGAGTTTTATGGAATTATCGTTTGGTTATAATACTTTGATAGGTTAGCTGTTTAGAGTCCCAAGTGAAAGTCTCCTGTAATTTCAGCACACATCTAGTGTCTAGGATCATACGAATAAATGCGAAATACCAGAAAATGGCTCAAAGAAGAAGTAAAGTCTCCCTTATCCCAAATATACCTGTTCTTTTACAAGAATATTTTCATTTTAATAATTCCAATAATTGTTATTTTGTCACTAATATTGTTGTTGAATCCATATCTTCTGAGTCCTATATCTAAATTATCGATCCATTTGGAAGCCCCTACTTCTTATATAAAAGCAGGAAAAATGACATCGTTAATTTTGATTAAAGATAAGAAAAAATATATTGCTAATTGTGCATATTTAGGTAGTAAAAATGATAGCTTTTGTAATATCACAAAATTAAAAAATATAACTAAATTAGAAGGGGAACTAATTGATACCAACTCAATGTCGAAATCTAATATTTTGATAAAAAAGATAATTTTTCAGAAACCTACCTCAGACGATACTTTTATATTTATTACTGACCCGAATGAAATGAAAAGTTGGAGTAAATCGTTAGTCTACCCGATTTATGTAATACGTTTTTTATTAACCTTACCTATTCTCTTAATATCATTTTTTATCGTAAAGAGACTTTTAAATCGCCAAAAATGTTAAGTCTTTCTAAAATCAACGTAATACGCATCATCCAAAATTGGAATATCAGAATCGAAAAAAACTAATGCTTAACAATCTCACCGTCATCAAGGCATACGCTAAAAATCATTTCATACATAAAAAAAGAGCCTCGAAAAGCTCTTTTTTTATTCAAACACTTAAACTTAGAACTGTTCTTCGTTTAATGCTTGGCTAAATGCTTGGTCTACATCGCTAAAGTCGTTGTGTAGCTCAAATTCAGCAGCTTCTGCTTCTTGGCGACGACGCTCTAAGTGATACGCCAAACCAGTCCCCGCAGGAATCAAACGACCCACAACGACGTTTTCTTTCAAGCCACGTAAATCATCTTCTTTACCTGTTACAGCCGCTTCAGTTAACACACGCGTGGTTTCTTGGAACGATGCAGCAGAGATGAACGAGTCAGTTGAAAGCGATGCTTTGGTAATACCCATCAATTGACGCTCAAATTTCGCAGGGAATTTGTTTTGCGCCGAAACTGCTTGGTTTTCACCCACAACACGGATGTAATCAACTTGCTCACCTTTAATGAAGCTTGTATCACCGCCATCGGTAATATCAACTTTACGCAACATTTGACGTACGATAACTTCAATGTGCTTGTCGTTAATTTTTACGCCTTGTAAGCGGTAAACGTCTTGAACTTCATTTACGATGTAGTTAGTTAACGCAACTTCACCTTTCAAACGTAAGATGTCATGTGGGTTTTGTGGACCATCAGAAATGGTTTCACCACGGTTCACATGCTCGCCTTCGAACACGTTGATTTGACGCCATTTTGGAATCAATTCTTCGTAGATCTCAGTACCGTCTGTTGGGGTAATCACTAAACGGTTCTTACCTTTGGTCTCTTTACCGAAGCTCACCACACCTGAAATTTCAGCAAGGATGGCATGTTCTTTCGGCTTACGTGCTTCGAACAAGTCAGCTACACGCGGTAGACCACCGGTAATGTCACGGGTACGTGAAGTTTCTTGTGGTACACGACCAATAACGTCACCCACACCAATTGTTTCGCCATCACGGACAGTCACAATAGTGTTTTGTGGCAAGAAGTAGAACTGTTCTGTGCCGTCTGCTGTGTCTAACACAATTGCAGGACGCATATCTTTACCAGAAACAGGACGTGCTGTTACAGGCAAGATTTCAACCGTAGTCATACCCGTTGCGTCATCAGTTTTCGAGGTTGCAGTCGCGCCATCAACAATCTGACTGAAACGTGCTTTACCTGCAACTTCGGTAACGAGTGGATGTGTATGTGGATCCCAAGTCGCCACAATACCGCCCGCTTCTACAGCTTCGCCATCTTTAAGTAAGATTGACGCACCGTAAGGCAGTTTATAACGCTCGCGTTCACGACCTAAGTCATCGGCAATACCAATTTCACCTGAACGTGAAACAGAAACCAAGTGACCTTTTGCGTGTTGTACAGTTTTCACGTTGTGGAAACGTACAGTACCTTTGTTACGCACTTGAACGCTGTTTGCAGCAGAAGTTCGGCTTGCAGCACCACCCACGTGGAACGTACGCATGGTTAACTGTGTACCTGGTTCACCAATTGACTGCGCAGCCATTACACCCACAGATTCACCTGGATTCACCAAGTGACCACGTGCAAGGTCACGACCGTAACATTTCGCACATACGCCAAATGTTGATTCACACGCAATTACCGAACGTACTTTAACTTCATCGACACCCGCTTCTTCAAGCTGAGCTGCGATTTTCTCGTCAATTAACGTACCGCGTGGTAATACCACTTCATCGTCAGATGCGCGGCGCACGTCTTCTGCCGTTACACGACCCAATACGCGGTCACGTAATGGCTCGATCACGTCACCACCTTGAATGAATGGTGTCATCACTAAACCGCCAGCAGTGCCACAGTCAGACTCAGTAATCACTAAATCTTGTGCAACGTCTACCAAACGACGCGTCAAGTAACCCGAGTTAGCAGTTTTTAATGCTGTATCGGCCAAACCTTTACGCGCACCATGCGTTGAAATAAAGTACTGAAGTACCGTTAAGCCTTCACGGAAGTTAGCTTTAATCGGTGTTTCAATAATCGAGCCATCTGGTTTTGCCATCAAGCCACGCATACCTGCAAGCTGACGAATCTGTGCCGCACTACCACGGGCACCTGAGTCAGACATCATGTAGATACTGTTGAACGATTTTTGCTTCTCGTCTTCACCTTGTTTGTTTTTAACATTAGTGAAAGACAAGTTGTCCATCATCGCTTTTGCAACTTGGTCGTTGGTACGCGCCCAAATATCGACCACTTTGTTATAGCGTTCGCCCGCAGTTACGAAACCTTGTTCGAACTGTTGTTCGATTTCACGGACTTCTGCTTCTGCTTTGTCAATAATTGCTTGTTTTTGCGGTGGAATAACCATATCTTCCATACCAACAGAAACACCCGAACGCGTCGCTTGACGGAAGCCTAGGTACATCAATTGGTCAGCAAAAATAACCGTGTCTTTTAAACCAAGCTTACGGTAGCAAGTGTTGATTAATTTCGAGATGTTCTTTTTGGTCATCTCAAGGTTAATCATATCAAAGCTTAAGCCTTCAGGAACAACTTCCCAAAGTAAGCAACGACCTGGTGTGGTATCAACAATAATGGTTTGCTTTTCACGACGACCATCTTCATCAATCACAGTTTGGTGTACACGTGCTTTTACGCGCGCGTGAATGTTCACCTGACCGGTTGCGAGCGCACGGTTTACTTCATGCGTATCGGCAAACATCATGCCTTCACCTTTGGCATTTACTGCATCACGCGTGATGTAGTAAAGACCCAATACAACGTCCTGAGAAGGAACGATGATTGGCTCACCATTGGCAGGTGACAAGATGTTATTGGTCGACATCATTAACGCACGTGCTTCAAGTTGAGCTTCGAGTGTTAATGGTACGTGTACCGCCATTTGGTCACCGTCGAAGTCGGCGTTAAACGCAGCACAAACGAGCGGGTGAAGACGGATTGCCTTACCTTCAATTAAGATCGGTTCAAATGCTTGCAGACCCAAACGGTGAAGTGTAGGCGCACGGTTCAACATCACTGGATGTTGACGAATCACCGATGCTAAAACGTCCCAAACTTCTGGAGTTTCGCGCTCAACCATTTTCTTGGCAGCTTTAATGGTGGTTGCTTGGCCAGAAGCTTGTAATTTTGCAAAAATAAACGGCTTGAACAATTCAAGTGCCATTTTTTTCGGTAAACCACATTGGTGCAAACGTAAAGATGGACCAACGGTAATTACCGAACGACCAGAATAGTCAACACGTTTACCCAATAAGTTTTGACGGAAACGACCTTGCTTACCTTTGATCATATCTGCCAAAGATTTAAGCGGACGTTTGTTCGAACCGGTAATTGCGCGACCACGACGACCGTTGTCTAACAAGGCATCTACCGACTCTTGTAACATACGCTTTTCGTTACGTACGATAATATCTGGTGCAGCCAAGTCTAAAAGACGTTTTAAACGGTTGTTACGGTTGATCACACGACGGTAAAGATCGTTCAAGTCAGATGTTGCGAAACGACCACCTTCAAGTGGTACAAGCGGACGTAAGTCTGGTGGAAGTACAGGAAGTACATTCATCACCATCCATTCTGGCTTGTTGTTCGATTCTTTAAACGCTTCCATTAATTTCAAGCGTTTAGACATTTTCTTCAATTTAGTTTCAGAAGATGTCTGTGGAATTTCTTCACGTAAGCGAGAAATTTCGTTTTCAAGATCGATATCTTTTAACAAGTCTTGAACCGCTTCTGCACCCATTTTCGCAGTGAATTCATCACCGTGTTCTTCAAGTGCATTGAAGTATTCTTCATCGTTTAGAAGTTGGTACTTCTCAAACGGTGTCATACCTGGGTCAGTCACAACGTATGATTCGAAATACAATACGCGTTCGATATCACGTAAAGTCATATCAAGTAACAAACCGATACGGCTTGGTAATGATTTTAAGAACCAAATGTGTGCAACAGGTGACGCAAGTTCAATGTGGCCCATGCGGTCACGACGAACTTTAGCTGTTGTTACTTCAACGCCACATTTTTCACAAATGACGCCTTTGTATTTCATACGCTTGTATTTACCACACAAGCATTCGTAATCTTTTACTGGTCCAAAGATTTTGGCACAGAATAAACCATCACGTTCTGGTTTGAACGTACGATAGTTAATGGTTTCAGGCTTTTTAACTTCACCATGAGACCATGACTTAATCATTTCTGGTGACGCAAGACCAATACGGATGCGATCAAACTCTACAGGAGCATGACCTTCTGAGTCCGTCTTTTTGCGCATGATATCGAGCAAGTCTTTCAATTTTTTTCTCCGTGTGCCGAAGCAATTTCAGTGCTACGACTGGGTCACAAATATTGTTTTTTAACTGAAAATTCCCTCACAACCGCTTAAAGTATAAACCAGCAGTTGTGAGGGCGTTAATGGTTACTTAGTCACCATTTTTCAGTTCAATGTTGATACCTAAAGAACGGATCTCTTTGGTCAATACGTTGAACGATTCAGGCATACCTGGTTCCATATAATGGTTACCATCTACAATGTTCTTATAAATACGAGTACGACCTTCAACGTCATCCGATTTCACAGTTAACATTTCTTGCAAGGTATACGCAGCACCATAAGCTTCAAGTGCCCAGACTTCCATCTCACCGAAACGCTGACCACCGAATTGTGCTTTACCACCAAGCGGCTGTTGCGTCACTAACGAGTAAGAACCTGTCGAACGCGCATGCATCTTGTCGTCAACCAAGTGGTTCAATTTGAGCATATACATGTAACCTACAGTTACCGGACGGTCGAATTTCTCGCCTGTACGTCCATCGTATAAGTCCATTTGACCAGTCTTAGAATAACCAGCAAGATCAAGTAACTCTTTAATTTGACCTTCTTCAGCACCGTCAAATACAGGAGTCGCTAAAGGAACACCTTTACGCAAGTTACCAGAAAGCTTTAAGATTTCAGCATCAGTTAAAGTATCAAGCTGTTCTTGCTCGCCACCCACTTTGTTGTAAATCTTGTCTAAGAAGCCACGTAGCTCAGCCATGGTGCGTTGCTGCTGCATCATCTTGTCGATTTGCTCGCCCAGACCTTTCGCCGCTAAACCTAAATGCGTTTCAAGAATCTGACCCACGTTCATACGCGATGGTACGCCTAGCGGGTTAAGTACGATATCAACAGGAACACCGCTTGCATCGTGTGGCATATCTTCTACAGGCAGAATGTTAGATACAACACCCTTGTTCCCGTGACGACCCGCCATTTTATCACCCGGTTGGATGCGACGTTTAACAGCCAAGTAAACCTTAACAACTTTCAATACGCCAGTGGTTAATTCATCACCTGTAGAAAGTTTGCGTTTTTTCTCAGCAAATTTCTCATCAATTTCAATGCCCTTTTCTTTTAAGAACACTTGAATTTGAGATAAACGCTCAGCAATTGCTTCGTCAGTTGGTTGAATGTCAAGTAAGTCAACTAACTCTAGACCAGACAATACCGCATCAGTCAGTTTGTCACCGCGTTTCGTTGTACCGCCACCATTTGATTCTTGGCCATTCAACAAACGGATCACACGTTCACGCGCAGCTTCTTCGAAGATTTTGTATTCTTCTTTTAAGTCTTTGCGATACGCATCTAACTGTGCTTTTTCAATTGCTTGCGCACGTTCGTCTTTTTCTAAGCCGTCACGTGTAAACACTTGAACATCAATAACTGTACCTTTAGTGCCCGATGGAACACGTAAAGATGAATCTTTTACATCAGCCGCTTTTTCACCGAAGATTGCGCGAAGCAATTTTTCTTCAGGTGTTAATTGCGTTTCACCTTTAGGCGTAACTTTACCAACAAGGATATCGCCCGCAGTCACTTCAGCACCGATATACACGATACCTGATTCGTCAAGCTTAGATAATGCCGCTTCACCTACGTTAGGAATATCGGCAGTAATTTCTTCTGCACCTAACTTGGTATCACGCGCAACACACGACAATTCTTGAATGTGAATTGAGGTTAAACGGTCTTCTTGAAGTACACGTTCAGAAAGTAGGATCGAGTCTTCGTAGTTGAAGCCGTTCCATGTCATGAACGCAACACGCATGTTTTGACCCAATGCAAGCTCACCGCCATCGGTAGATGGACCATCAGCCAACACATCACCACGACCAACTTTATCACCCAAGTTCACAAGAACTTTTTGGTTGATACAAGTGTTTTGGTTCGAACGTGTGTATTTGATCAAATTATAGATATCAACGCCCGCTTCACCCGCGATCATTTCATCTTCATTCACGCGAATAACGACACGTGATGCATCTACAAACTCAATCACACCACCACGGCCTGCAATCACACACACACCAGAGTCGCGTGCAACGTTTGCTTCCATACCTGTACCTACAAGCGGCTTGTCCGCAAGTAAAGTCGGCACAGCCTGACGTTGCATGTTTGAACCCATCAATGCACGGTTGGCGTCATCGTGTTCAAGGAATGGGATGAGTGATGCTGCAACAGATACAACCTGCTGTGCAGAAACGTCCATATGCGTTACTTTTTCAGGCGGCATACGAATGGTTTCACCTTGGTGACGAACGGTAACCATTTCATCAATCAAGTTGTCATCGGCATCTACTGCTGAGTCGGCCTGTGCAATCACAGTACCTACTTCTTCAATTGCAGAAAGGTACTCTGTTTCTTTAGTTACACGGCCATCAACCACTTTACGATATGGTGTTTCTAAGAAACCAAAATCGTTCGCTTTAGCGTATACAGAAAGCGAGTTGATCAAACCAATGTTTGGACCTTCAGGGGTTTCAATCGGACAAACACGACCATAGTGTGTATGGTGTACGTCACGTACCTCAAAGCCTGCACGTTCACGGGTCAAACCACCTGGCCCAAGTGCTGATACACGACGTTTGTGTGTAATTTCAGACAATGGGTTGTTTTGGTCCATGAACTGTGACAATTGGCTTGAACCAAAGAATTCTTTGATTGCTGCTGCAACAGGTTTGGCGTTAATTAAATCTTGCGGAGAAAGGTTGTCTGTTTCAGCTTGACCCAAACGCTCTTTCACGGCACGTTCAACACGAACTAAACCAACACGGAATTGGTTTTCTGTCATTTCACCAACAGAACGTACACGACGGTTACCCAAGTGGTCGATATCGTCGACTTCGCCTTTACCGTTACGGATTTCAATCAAAGTACGCAATACATCGATGATATCGTCATTTGACAAGATACCTTCAACTTCACGTGATTTTTGATCTGTACCGACTTCGTAAGGACGACCCAAACGACGGTTGAACTTCATACGACCCACAGGAGACAAGTCATAACGTTCTGAAGAGAAGAACAAGTTGTTGAACAAGTTCTCAGCAGCTTCTTTGGTTGGTGGCTCGCCTGGACGCATCACTTTGTAAATTTCAACCAAAGCTTCGTCACGGTCACGGGTTAAGTCAGCACGTAAGCTGTCTGCAACAAATGAACCACGGTCGATGTCGTTGGTAAACAACATGTTAAATTGTTTAACACCACCTTCAACAAGCTTCACCATCACTTCATGGCTAAGCAAGGTGTTTGCTGCAATCACATCACCATTACGTAAAATGATATCTTCAGCAACAATGCGCTCGTACAAGTATTCATCTGGAACTGAAAGCTTAGTTAAGCCAGCAGCTTCCATTTGACGCACGTGACGCGCGTTAATACGTTTACCTTGTTCTACAATCACTTTACCGCTGTTATCGGCAATATCAAATTGTGCCATTTCACCGCGCAGGCGATCTGGAACCAATTCAATTTGATAGCTACCCATATCTAAATATACAGGTACTTTTTCATAGAACATGTCTAAGATTTGAGTGTCTGTATAATTTAAAGCACGTAAAATAACAGTTGCCAATAATTTACGACGACGGTCAATACGTACATATACCAAATCTTTCGCATCAAATTCAAAGTCTAACCATGAACCACGGTAAGGAATGATGCGTGCAGAATATAAGGTTTTGTTGGCGTGAGTTTTACCTTTGTCACTGTCAAAGAACACACCAGGTGAACGGTGTAACTGAGAAACGATGACACGCTCAGTACCATTGATCACAAAAGTACCGTTTTCAGTCATTAATGGGATTTCGCCCATATAGACTTCTTGCTCACGAACGTCTTTGATTGATTTCGTTTCACGATCTTTAATGATCAAACGAATCTTAACGCGCATTGGTGCCGCATAAGTTGAGCCGCGAAGAATACATTCACGTACATCAAACTCAGGTTTACCAAGGCTATACTCAACAAATTCTAAGGCAGCATTCCCAGAATAACTTTCGATTGGAAAAACTGAACGAAATGCGGCTTGGAGACCGAGATCCTCACGATTTTTGGGAATTTTACCATCTTGTAAAAACGTCCGGTACGAATCGACTTGAATCGACAGTAAGTACGGAACGTCCATCACTTTGGGCAAATTACCAAAATTCTTACGGATCCGTTTTTTTTCGGTATATGAGTATGCCATCTGGAGTCCTCGGAAAGTACAAAACTAAACCCGCCTGCAGTTCGGATTTAGATGAAATTAGCAGGCCGATATGGCCACCACTACTTACAAATCTGCAAATGAGAGTGGTAAAAACGCTTAGCAATGTCTTTTTTAGGCACAAAAACATTGCTAAGCGTTTGAATACTTACGTTATTTTAGTCACAGCATCATTTTTACTCGATTTGAATAAAAATCGAGCCGACTATTGTAACGCAAAAAGGCTGATGACCCAAGAGCCATCAGCCATTTTTCGGAGTCAATTTGCAAAAATCAACTCCGCAAAGGAATTACTTAAGAGTAACTGTAGCACCAGCTGCTTCAAGTTTCGCTTTAAGTTCTTCGCCTTCTTCTTTAGAAACAGCTTCTTTAAGAACAGCAGGAGCGCCTTCTACAAGATCTTTCGCTTCTTTAAGACCAAGACCAGTTGCTTCACGAACTGCTTTAATAACAGCTACTTTGTTAGCACCGAAAGAAGTCAACTCAACGTTGAATTCAGATTGCTCTTCAGCTACAGCAGTAGCAGGACCAGCAGCTACAGCTACAGCAGCAGCAGATACATTGAATTTTTCTTCGAAAGCAGAAATTAATTCAACAAGTTCAAGAACAGTTTTTTCAGCAACTGCGTTTAAGATTTCTTCGTTAGTTAAAGCCATGAGAGTAACTCCAAATGGGTATTGAATGATGTGTGTGTAAGTTTGAGCTTATGCAGCTTCTGACTCGTTTTTCTCTTGAAGCGCTGTAAGTAAGCGGCCCAATTTCGAAATAGGAGCTTGAAGAACATTGGCAAGCATAGTAAGCGCTTTTTCTTGGTTTGGAAGGTTTGCGATAACGCTAACTTCAGCACCTTGATAAACTTTGCCGTCAAATGCAGCAGCTTTTAATTCAAATGCTTTGTTCGTTTTTGCAAATTCTTCAAACAAGCGTGCAGCTGCACCCATGTCGTCTTCAGAAGTTGAGAAACCGAGAATGGTTGGGCCAACAAGGTTGTCATTTAAGATATCAAACTGAGTACCTTCCAATGAGCGCTTAGCCAAAGTGTTACGTACGATACGCGTAGTTACACCAAGCTTACGAGCTTCAACACGTAATTGTGTTAATTGCTCAACGCTTGAACCTTGATAGTTAGCCACAACAACAGAAAATGCTTTAGAAGCAACTTCGCTTACTTCAGCAACAATCTGTTTTTTGCCTTCGATAAGAAGAGCCATTGTAAAACCTCCTAACGGTGATTTATGTACCTAAACAGGTACACTCCCAATTCGTAAGCCTTTCGACTTACACGCGGAGGAGGAACAAATCACACCACCGCGTCTACTCAGGTAACATTAAGATAAACGCAAGCATTCATCACCTGAGGTCTTTGACGCTGGCAAATTTACATTTACCAATTCAAAGTCCGCCTGCAAACACTTTTTACTTTGAGCAAAAAGAGATTTGCAGACCTTTAAAAATTCGTTTAACTAAAAGATTAGTTAGATACGTTGTTTACATCAACAGTCAAGCCAGGACCCATAGTTGAGCTAAGCGTGATTTTTTTGATATAAACACCTTTAGACGTTGCAGGCTTTAAACGCTTCAAGTCAGCAACTAAAGTCTCAAGGTTTGAACGGATCGCTTCAGCAGTAAAGCCTACTTGACCAATCGCAGCGTGGATAATACCCGCTTTGTCTACACGGTAGCGTGCTTGACCCGCTTTCGCGTTACGTACAGCACCAGCTACGTCTGGAGTTACCGTACCTACTTTAGGGTTTGGCATTAAACCACGTGGACCAAGAATCGTACCTAACTTACCTACAACGCGCATTGCATCTGGAGCAGCAATTACAACGTCAAAGTCTAAGTTACCCGCTTGGATGCTTTCAGCAAGATCGTCAAAACCAACGATGTCTGCACCTTCAGCTTTAGCAGCTTCAGCAGCAGCGCCTTGAGCAAATACTGCAACACGTACAGTTTTACCAGTACCTGCAGGTAAAGTTGTCGCACCACGAACCACTTGATCCGATTTACGTGGGTCAACACCTAGGTTTACCGCAACATCCAAAGATTCTTTGAATTTAGCAGCTGGAAGATCTGTTAAAACTTGTACTGCTTCTTCCAAAGTGTAAACTTTGTGTGCTTCTACAGCAGCAGCAATGGCTTTTTGACGTTTAGTTAACTTTGCCATGTCTTATAGCTCCACTTCCAAGCCCATAGAACGTGCAGAACCAGCGATGGTACGAACACGTGCGTCTAAATCAGCACCAGTTAAATCTGGTTCTTTAGTAGTCGCAATTTCTTCCAATTGAGCACGAGTCAACTTACCAACTTTAGTTTTGTTTGGTACAGATGAACCCTTTTGGATACCAGCAGCTTTCTTAAGAAGAATAGATGCAGGTGGAGTTTTCATGATGAATGTGAACGACTTATCGTTGTACACAGTAATCACAACAGGAATTGGCAAACCAACTTCAAGTTTTTGTGTAGCAGCATTGAATTCTTTACAGAATGCCATGATGTTTACACCACGTTGACCCAAAGCAGGACCAATTGGTGGAGATGGATTTGCTTTACCAGCTGGAACTTGCAGCTTGATATAGCCGTCAATCTTCTTAGCCATTTCAATTACCTCTGGGTACAAACGCCGTTAGGCTCCCCAATTTTCATGCACAGCGCAAAATGCACTGTAATAACAATGCCCGACAAATCGGGCGTTTTTCATCCAAAACAAATTAAATCGTTTTTTCGACTTGGCGAAACTCGAGTTCAACCTGTGTTGGACGATTAAATACGTTAATCGTCAACGTTAAACGTGACTTCTCGTATTGAACTTCTTCCACCACACCTTTAAAGTCTGTGAATGGACCGTCAATAACCAATAATTCTTCACCTGGCTCAAACATCGTCTTAGGACGAGGTGCTTCACCAGTATTACGCACGCGAGCAAGAATCGCATCTGCTTCTTTTTGCGTAATTGGCGCAGGTTTTTCAGGCGTACCGCCAATAAAACCTAACACTTTTGGACATTCTTTAACAATGTGCCAAGTGTCTTCATTCATATCCATTTCGACTAACACATAGCCAGGAAAGAATTTACGCTCAGACTTGCGCTTTTTACCATCCTTCATTTCCACGACTTCTTCAGTCGGAACAAGGACTTCGCCAAAGCTCTCAGCAACAGTACTACGCAGAATTCGGTCGTTAAGCGAACGCATCACTTGCTTTTCATAACCCGAATAGGCATGAATAATATACCAACGTTTCATAGCTTCCTACCCGATAAACAACTTCACTAACCAGCCCAAAGCGTAGTCACAACACCACAGCACAATAGACGCAATCACAACAACCAATACAACTTGCCACGAAGTTGTTACTGTTTCTTGCTTGGTTGGCCAAGTTACTCGACGTAATTCTACGCGCGCATCCTTCAGCAAACGAATAAATCCTTTGCCTTGGTGGGTGGCGTATAATAAACCTAAAGCGATAATGATACAAGCAGAAATTACCCCGACCCGCACCCAAACATCATTGGCCGGCGCCCAATAAGCAGGCAAGTATTGATTTGCCAATGTTGCCGAAATCAGCAAAACAAGTGCAATAATCCAAAGCACAACATCTAGCGCAGAACCAGAACGGACAACTTCAGCGGTGGTATTTCTTTGCGGAATTGGCGCATTATTGAATGCGTCACGCGATTGATCATTCGACATGGGTTTACTCGTCGTAGAATTTGCGACTTATTATAAGACAATTGAGCCAGCATCTTATAAGACAATTTAGCCAGCATCAAGTTTCAATTTTTGAAAAATCAGTCAGGATGAAAATTTCCCAACTTTTTTATAAATTAAAGATCAAAATTTTACTATTGAAATACTGACCATAAAATAAACCGAGAACCTAAGTTCTCGGTTTCAATACGCAAGTAGCGAGATTATGCAATTACTTTCGCAACAACACCAGCACCTACAGTACGACCACCTTCACGGATCGCAAAACGTAGACCTGGGTCCATTGCGATTGGGTGGATTAATTCTACTGACATTTCAACGTTGTCACCCGGCATTACCATTTCAACGCCTTCTTTCAACTGGATCGCACCAGTTACGTCAGTTGTACGGAAATAGAATTGTGGACGGTAACCGTTAAGGAACGGAGTATGACGACCACCTTCGTCTTTAGAAAGTACGTATACTTCTGCGTCGAATTTAGTATGCGGCTTGATTGTACCTGGTTTAGCAAGTACTTGACCACGTTGTACGTCTTCACGCTTAGTACCACGAAGAAGAACACCACAGTTCTCGCCCGCACGACCTTCGTCAAGAAGTTTACGGAACATTTCAACGCCAGTTACAGTTGTAGTTTGAGTATCACGGATACCCACGATTTCAACTGATTCACCAACTTTAACGATACCTGATTCTACACGGCCAGTTACTACTGTACCACGACCAGAAATAGAGAATACGTCTTCGATTGGCATTAAGAATGCTTTGTCGATTGCACGTTCTGGCTCTGGAATATAAGAGTCAAGCGCTTCTACAAGTGCAAGAACTGCTGGCTCGCCATATTGGTCAGCGTTGCCGTTCAATGCTTGTAAAGCTGAACCACGGATGATTGGAGTGTCATCACCTGGGAAGTCATAAGTAGAAAGAAGTTCACGAACTTCCATTTCTACTAATTCAAGTAATTCTTCGTCGTCTACAAGGTCACATTTGTTTAAGAATACAACGATGTACGGTACACCAACCTGACGAGAAAGTAGGATGTGTTCACGAGTTTGTGGCATTGGACCATCGGTCGCAGCACATACAAGGATCGCGCCGTCCATTTGAGCAGCACCAGTAATCATGTTTTTAACATAATCGGCGTGGCCCGGGCAGTCTACGTGAGCGTAGTGACGGATTGGAGAATCATATTCTACGTGAGACGTGTTAATTGTAATACCACGTGCTTTTTCTTCTGGAGCCGAGTCGATTTGCGAGTAATCTTTCGCTTCACCACCGTGGTGTTTTGCACAGATTGTTGCAATCGCAGCTGTTAAAGTTGTTTTACCATGGTCGACGTGACCAATTGTGCCCACGTTTACGTGTGGTTTATTACGTTCAAACTTAGCCTTAGCCATGTTCACTTTCCTCGTTTAGGTCGAACACAGGTATATTCAACACAGTTCGACACATCGCCTAAAAAAACCAAACACCAAATACTTGAAAAGCAGACTAATAAGCCTGCTTTCTTTAAAATTGCGTTAAAACGCTAAACTGTAATCTGGAGCTCTTATCGAGATTTGAACTCGAGACCTCTCCCTTACCAAGGGAGTGCTCTACCACTGAGCTATAAGAGCAATATACTTCGATGGAGCGGGAGACGAGGGTCGAACTCGCGACATGTAGCTTGGAAGGCTACCGCTCTACCAACTGAGCTACTCCCGCTTAATGTTGGTATTAACCACTTATCGAAGTAAAATAATGGTGGTGAGAGAAGGATTCGAACCTTCGAAACTTTCGTGGCAGAGTTACAGTCTGCTCCCTTTGACCGCTCGGGAATCTCACCATATCACACTTACTTTCAGTGCTATTCTTTTACTCACAACCAAAACAACTTTAGAATGGTGCCGGCACACGGATTCGAACTGTGGACCTACTGATTACAAGTCAGTTGCTCTACCAACTGAGCTATGCCGGCGCTTCTTAGTGTTTCGTACGTTTCGTATCGGAACGGTGTGCAGTTTAGCAAAACTTAAAAATGATGCAAGCCCTTTTTGCAAAATTTTTGCAAAAAACTTATAAAATCAATCCAGTTGATGATAATTCAACCGCTTTGATCACTGCACGAGCTTTTATTTGGGTTTCATTCCATTCAGATTCAGGATTTGAGTCCGCAACAAGCCCCGCCCCTGCCTGCACATAAACTTTATTATCACGAATTACACAAGTTCGAATGGCAATCGACATATCCATTTCACCATGCCAACCCAAATAACCAATTGCTCCACCAAAGATGCCACGCTTAACAGGCTCTACTTCGTCAATAATTTCCATGGCACGAATTTTAGGTGCACCCGACAACGTTCCTGCAGGAAAAGTTGCTTTAAACACATCTAATGCGTCAACATCGTCACGCACCTCGCCTTGCACATTCGATACAATGTGCATGACATGCGAATAACGCTCAATGACCATTTTATCGGTCACTTGAACTTTACCAATTTTTGCCACGCGCCCAACATCGTTGCGCCCCAAATCAATCAACATGAGATGTTCGGCAATTTCTTTTTCATCCGACAACAAATCTTGCTCAAGCGCCAAGTCTTCTTCTTTGGTTTTACCCCGTGGTCGTGTGCCTGCTAAAGGTCTTACTGTAGCAATACCATCTTCTAAGCGCGATAAAATTTCAGGCGATGAACCGACCACATGAAAGGGCTTACCCTCTTCCAAAGTTTGACCTTGTACTAAAAATAAATACGGCGATGGATTTAAATGACGTAAGGCACGGTAAACTTGCAAAGCATCGCCATCAAAGTCGGACACCATACGCTGTCCAGGTACCACTTGCATCACATCGCCCGCACGGATGTAATCTTTGACTTTCTCTACCGTTTGTAAGAATTTTTCTTTACCTGTAATCGACTCGAAATGCGGCGCGGTGTGTGGCTTGGCTTGTAGGCTGATTGGGGTTGCCAAACGTGCCTCTAATGCATCGAGCTGCTGCTGTGCTTTAAGGTAAGCATCTGGCTGCGTGGCATCGGCATGGACAATTAAAAACAGCGTGTCTTTTAAGTTATCAAACACAATCACCGTTTTAGACAGCATCATCCAAATATCAGGTAAACCCACAGGGTCTTGTGCAGGTACATTTTTCAAACGTGGTTCGATATAACGTACCGCATCATAACCAAAGTAACCCACCAAACCACCCGTGAAATTCGGTAATTCAGGTAACTCAGCTTTGGTCGGAACTTTAAATTGGGCTTGGAATTCACGAATATAATTAAATGGATCAAGGCACGCTTGCTGCTCAATACGTCCATCGGCAGCTTGAATGCTTAAAATACCGTTATTGCAGGAAAATACGGTCGACTCACCCAAACCAATCATCGAATAGCGTGCCCAATTTTCACCACCTTCAACCGATTCAAACAAATAAGCGTGTTGATTTTCTTTTAAACGGGCAAAAATTGACAATGGCGTATCGGTGTCGGCTAAGCGCTGACGATACACAGGAATGGTGTTGTAGCCTTGCTGCTGTAATAGCGCAAATTTTTGAGATGTCATCATGTAAAAATACCTTTTAAATTAAAGTTCAATTGAGCGCTGCGATTCATTTACGACTAAATGAGCGACGCCATCGAAAAATTTGAAGGTGTTCCATTTCAGACTTCCCAAAGCAAAATTTATGACACAATTAGGGTTTCGAGAGTATCAATCACTTGCTGTGGATGGCAAGCATAAATATCTTCTCCATGATTATAGCCATAGCTCATCACGATACAATCGATTCCGGCATTTCTTGCGGCTTCAACATCATTACTTGAGTCACCAATCATTAAGGTTTGCTCAGGCGAGCAGTTAAAAAATGCCGCAGCATGTAACAATGGCAAAGGATCTGGTTTACGCACAGGCAAGCTGTCACCCCCAAGAGTCAAACCAAAATAATGATCGAGTTGTAATTGTTGCAATAATTGCTTGGCGAGCCCTTCAGGTTTATTGGTCACGCATGCCATTGCTATGCCTTGTGCTTGGCAATAATTTAGAAATGTCACCACTCCTGCAAAAGGTTGACTGTTCACACATAGCCCTGCGCTATAACACGCCAAATAATGTTGCATAAGTTGCTGTTGCTGAGTTGGCTCAAGCCGACCTGTCAAATGCATCAATACACTCTCACACAACTGCGCCGTTCCCTTGCCCACCCATTGACGCACCTGTGCTTCGGTTACCAACGGCAATTGCAACTTCGCTAAAGCCAAGTTCATTGCACCGTACATATCTGCGGCTGTATCAATTAAAGTACCATCTAAATCAAACAGAATGAGATTACGGGTTGGTAATTGACTAATTGACATTGTTATATCCCTATTTTTAACAAAAAAGGCACCTTAAGATGCCTTTCGATTTTGGTTTATTTCAATACCGCCCATGCAATCAGCGCAAGGATGATTAGAATAATAATGCTTATTAGCCCGACTGAAGCATTCTTTTTCTCTTCAATCTTTTCTTCAACTCGTGACGGTGCTGTGACAATCGGAACAGGCGTTGGTTCAGACTTAGCATGAACATCAATACCTGCTGGAATTGGCGCAGGTACAGGAATGGCAACTTTTTGTGGCATACCTTGGGCATTTACAATTGTATCGGCACGCTCGGTCAAACTTGGCATGCCTTGCTCACTCATCTTTTCTGCCGCCGTGACTTCAGCCGCTATAACCTCATCCATCACAGTTTCTTTAACAACAGGTGCAAGCAGTAAAAATTTAAGATGGGCAAATTGCACAATGTCTTGGTCTTGCAATAAGGTCTCTTGCTCAATGCGTGAATCATTCACAAAAGTACCATTCGATGAACCTGTATCTTTCAACCACAAACCATCATTTTGTAAATTAAAGACCGCATGTTGGCGTGAAATTGCCGAAGATTGCAACACAATATCGGTAGATTGATGACGACCTACGACCATATCGCGATCAATCACAATCTCTTGTCCATTGAGTTCATCTGAAAGTGCTTGTAATGTCCAACTCATGTTGTATGCCCCATTTTCTTTTCAGCGTAGCATAACATGTTTAAAGCTGAATCTAAGTATGTAGATATTTCTAAGCATGCATGATTAAAACAATTTTTAAGCTCTTTTTTATTATCGAAAAATAAAAATAATGACAGTTCATTCAAGCCAAAATTCATTGAATAAGCCTGTGATGTAAAATAAATACGACTGAAAAATCCATAAAAAAAAGGCATTAAATATACATTAATACCTTTTTTCAATTTAAGGGAAAATTAGATAAGAAAATCTTCTAATTTTGCACCTTTTCCTAACTCAGCAGCTAACCAACGTGGTTTTTTACCACGACCTGTCCAAGTTTCACTTGCATTGTTTTTATTACGATAGCGTGGCTCTACAGTTTTACGCACAGTAACTTTACGTTTTTGTGCACCATATTCTAATAATTGTTCAATATTTAAATCGAGCTTAGCTGCAATTTCAATGACTTGATTATAAGCATCTTGAATTGCTTGGTCTTTTTTAGACGCAATTAAAACTTCAGCTTCACGTTGTAATTTTTTTAACTCTTCAACACTTAATGCACTAATGTCTGGCATGATTTAATCTCCAAAAAATTTAAAATCTTTACTGACAATTTATCATAATCAATCTTACAAATAATGTATAGCTGATACATTCGCCATTTTATACAAAACTTCTTTTTATTCTTTTCTATAAAAAATAACAAACTTTAAATACTTTTTATTCAATTAAGTTGTAATTTTAATTATTGGTAAAAACCCTGTTTCTAAATCTATTATTTTTTGACGAATCGATTCAGGAATTGCTGTTTTCTTTAATTGCTCTTGGTCTACGAACACGACCACCGCTTCACCTGTTGCTACAATGCTTTGCTGCTGTTGACTCCATAACACATAACTCATCCGAATAGCACTTTGACGCATTTCAACTACACGCGCGGCTATTTTTAATTGATCAGGAAAGAATACAGGTTTTAAATATTGACACTGACTTGATGCAACTACACCATATAATGGCTCATTAAATAAATCTAAATGCGTTAAATACTCAATTCGTGCCGACTCAATATAACGGTAATACACCACATTATTGACGTGTCCAAATGCATCCATATCGCCCCATGCAACATTTTGATTAAAAACAATGGGGAAATCAGCTAAATGTGTCATATATATTCCTAAACATTAATTTTTAAGTAATTATTATTACCTTCAAATAATAAATTTAATTGTTCACTTAATTGTGGCTGACCTTGTAACTGAACCTTAATTCGCAAATAACTCATCAATAAGTGATCTGGAAATAGCTGAAGTAATTGTTCTGCTTCAAGCAATCGCCCTGTTGCTTGGTAAATATGCCATCGACTAAAAGCAAAAATTGGTAATTGAGTATATTTTTGTTCCCAAATATCCAAGTGTGATTCAATATCTGCATAATCGGGTTGCTGCTTTAACCATTGGCTTTCAAACCATAAATAAAAAACCTCTTGGTCAAATAATTCATTTAATAAGTCTTCGGCCAATTGAGTATGTTGTACCGCCATATCAGGCATACGTGCTAAAACTTTTAACCACAAAATTCTATTTTCACGCACCAAGCTTAAATTCTGTGTTTCTAGCAATTTATAATAACGCGCTTGCAATGCCTCTAAGTCATTTAAACTGGCCTGCTCATATTGGGTTAAAATTTGTTGCAACCATTGGGTCTTATGTTCTGGCTTTAACAACCCAAATTGACTGGCATGCAAATAATGCCACGGAAATTGGATCGCAAATTGTCCCCATAAGTTTTCTAATTTATTTTGATACCCTTGCGCTACTGCACTTAGCCATGGCGATAAATCATGTTGTGATAAAAATTCTAATTGGCTCAGTGCCTGCTGCCCATCACCCTGTGCCAAATAAACTTCGATGCGTTGCAGGCTAGCCAATTCAAATACGCTGCTCGAACTTTGTTCTAACACCAATAACGCTTGTTCAGACTGCCCCGACTTCCAAAGCATATTGGCTTGTACAATTTCTTTTAACAAAATAGATGGCTGATAGATTTCTTGCAAAATTTTTTTTTGTTCTGGCTCAGCATCCAATACACTCAGCACCGCAAGTTTTTCATATGCGTGTAGTTGCTCAAAATGTAGGACGTGTTCTTGTTGACGCTGTTTACGCATCAAGTAACGCTTCGCACCTAACCACAATAATTGTGCCATCAAACTGCATAATCCAAGTGCAATCATCAAGACCCAAATATTGCTTTCAATTTGCCAATGCCGTAAATAAATATATACATAGCCTGCACCGAAACCATAGCTCAGCACACTCAGTACGGTCACACACAACAAAGTTACCCATAAATAGGAACGTAAAAGATACTTCACCTACAGCCTCCTAATTTAATAGCGCAATGCTGCTCAGCGTTGGCACCGCCGCTATTTGCAATTGCTTGGCTTTGGCTAAAGCTTGGGTCAATTGCTGCTGATCAACCGCAGGGGCTTGTTGTAATAATGCCAAAATTTGCTGCACACTTTTTTGGTATTCATCCACAAGGCCTGCATCAAAGGCTTGTCGTGCCAACAACAAGCGAATTTGTGCTTCTTTTAACACTAAGCGTTGACTCATTAACTCAGTTTTTGGCGTAGAAGCTGTTTCAATCGTCAGCCACCGACTCCAAAAGTGCGTATTTGTTGGCTGATAAGCCTGCTGAGGTTGGCTTAAACGGTGATTGAGCTGCTGATCGATTAAACTAAATAAGGCATGGGCTTGGTCAAGCTGCCCTTGCCGTAGATCATGGTATTGCTGAATCCGTTGTAAATCCTGTGTCATACCTTGTGCGAGGCTTTGCTGTAAAGCAGGTGCAATTGCATATGTAGATAATTGTTTTTGTAATTGCGTTAATTGTTCAAAGGCATAAATACTTTGCTGTTGCTGTAAAGCAAACTGCACCAATTGTAATTGTTGTTTCACCATTACCACAGGATTAAATGGCGTAATCACACTGCTTTCCGTTGTAACAGACTTGGCTGCTATGGCTGCTTTTTCAGGATTTTCTGTTGGTTGGCGTTTTAATGCCACCCATTGGTCATTCAAATTGGCACTCGATTGTTCAAGTTGTGTCATTTGAGTGTGCAAAATATTCATTTGCTGAGTGATTTGCCACTGGTCATAGCTATTTTTTGCGAGCCACACCAACACCACTAAACTCGCGATGAGAACGCGTTTTTTCATGCCAATCCTTCTTGTGCTAACAAATATTGCCCCACGTTTTCAGGCGTTAATTTTGCCAATGCCACAATTTGTCCCTCTTTTTGCCATTCAACCGCATTTGCAATTAAATGATATAAGCGTTCACCAAGCACAATATAATGACATTGACAAAGCAACTGTCGCGAATTGTGACATAACTGCTGCCAATTACGCCAACTGGCTTCACTACTTATACAAACATAAATTTTGGGCATACAGTGCATGAAAAAATCATGCTGTTGTTTAAAAATGACGGGCGCATTTTCAGGTAAATAACGACGGTACAAAATAAAATTTAAAATTTCGATACCACGTTGCTGTAAGGCATCCATCATGAATTGTCGCCCACCCTCGCCACGCCAAAAAGCCACTCGCTGCATATTCAACTGCTGCAATATAGGCAAAGATAACATGCCTTCTGAATTTTCTAGCGTAGGCACAACTGCCTGAATACCTTTCTGTGCTAAAAATTTGGCTGTGGCGGCCCCCACAGCAATCCAAGTTAAATGGCTCACTTGAGCAAGTGTTAAGCCACTTTTAGCTAAATATGCCCAACCAATTTCGGCTGCCGTTGGACTCACCACCACCACCACTTGGCTGAACACCAACTGTTGATACAGCTGTGCCAATATCGGACTATAATCTATAGGTCGTAGCTCCAATAACGGTAAATCCAGCACATGAATACCCAAATCACGCACATAATTTGACAGGACATGTGCCCGCTCGGCAGGGCGCGTGTTAATGAATAACATTAGTCATGCAAAGCTTTAAGCAATTCTGCCGCGCCTTGTGCCAATAATTGCTGTGCCAAGTCACGCCCCAGCGCTTCTGCGGCATGCATTTCGGCAGTAGCTTCACCACGCACTTTAAGCAAGGTTTTTCCATCCACACTCCCTACACGCCCTTCCATGTAAATACGCTGTTGTTTTAAGTAGGCAAACCCTGCAATTGGCACCTGACAGCCCCCTTCTAAGGTGGTGTTAAAGGCACGTTCTGCACGCACACAAAGCTCAGTGTCTAAATGTTGTAAAGGTGCAATTAGCTCTAAAACTGTTTGGTCATTACTCCGACATTCTAAGCCCAATGCTCCTTGACCCACAGCAGGTAAACTCATCTCAAAATCTAATGCATGGCGGATACGATTTTCAAGTTCTAATCGCTTTAAGCCTGAACTTGCTAGAACAATCGCATCATATAAACCATCATCTAATTTGCTAAGCCGGGTACCCACATTGCCACGTAAGTCTTTAATCACTAAGTCTGGGCGTGCTTGCAAAATTTGGCATTTACGGCGCAAGCTTGAGGTTCCCACCACTGCACCTTGTGGCAGTGCATTAAAACTTGCGTAAGCATTCGAAACAAAAGCATCACTTGGGTCTTCACGCTCACAAATTACGGCCAAGCTTAAACCTTCGGGAAATTGCATCGGCACATCTTTCATTGAATGTACCGCTAAATCGGCACGCCCGTCTAATAAAGCATGCTCAAGTTCTTTGACAAATAAGCCTTTGCCACCAATTTTTGCCAATGGCGTATCTAAAATTTTATCGCCTTGGGTCACAAATTTGACCAATTCCACACTAAGTTCAGGATATAACGCCATTAAACGCGCTTGAATATGTTCTGCTTGCCAAAGTGCGAGTGGGCTTTGACGGGTGGCAATTTTTAGGCACTTCATCGCTGTTCTGTCTATTTTGCAAAATAATAAGCATTAAACTTAACCTGATCCGATAAAAATGCAAGTTTTTCGCCATCTACTTCAAAAGCAGAACCATTTTTAGGTGTCATAACACTATAACTGTTGTAGTTTTTCTCTTAAATCAGCCAAATGACGGCGACTCACTGCCAATTTTTCGTCAATGTGCCGAAATCGAACTTGATACTGTCCTGCGCCTAAATTTTCCAAACCGTCTAAGTCGTGAATCGATACCAATGCATTACGATGAATGCGGATAAATTTTTGTGCAAATTCAATTTCAAGCTCTTTTAAGGTTTCATCAATCAACACTAAACCTTGTGCATGACGCACCGAAACATATTTTTGATCTGCTAAAAAATAATAAATACCATCAATTGGGATCAGCTCAACCCCACGATGTGAACGCGCAGTAATAAATTGACGCTGTGGTGTGGTCTGGGTAGTTAAACGCGTGTTTGGTTCGGTAGTACCAAATTGGCTACGCTGCGCTTGAGTAGGTTGTATAATATGCGCCAAGGCTTGTTCTAAGTCTTGTTTAGCAATTGGTTTAAGTAAATAAGCCTGCGCCTGTGCTTGAAAGGCCGCCAATGCATGCTGATCAAATGCAGTACAAAAAATAATGGCAGGTTTAAAGGCTAAATGTGCCAAATTTTTCGCACAAGTTAAACCATCTAATTCAGGCATTTGAATATCGAGCAAAATGACATCGGGCTGTAACTGTTCAACCAAAGCCTGTACCGCTGCCCCATTTTCTGCTGTCGCCACAACTTCATGCCCGAGCTGTGTTACTAAGCGAGATAAGCGTGCAATCGCTAAAGGCTCATCATCACAAATTAAAATTTTCATGTTTCTTATTTGTCCCCAACATCATTCTATTTTTGGATCCACTTGGGTTGGAAAGCGTAAAATAGTGGTAAATATGCCATCTACCGCAAAAAAACGTATATCGGCCGCATAGCCATAATAAGCACGTAAACGCTGTTTGACATTGTCGAGTGCTAATCCATGCCCTTGGCGCTGCCGCTGTTGTTTGAGTGGATAATGGTTGCTAATTACAATATTGACTTGTTGTTCTAACACTTCAATCAGTAAACTGATCTTACACGCCCCGCTCATTTTTTCAACACCATGAAAAATACTATTTTCCAATAACGGTTGTAAACTGAGGAGTGGAATTTGTATGCCCATCAACACATCAGGCCGTGCTAAACGCCAATCCATCTCTAAGCGTTCGCCCAAACGCATTTGCTCTATGGCAATGTATTGACGACATAGCTCAATTTCATCGCACAGAGGAACCAATTTGAGTTCTTGCAAACTGGCTCGAAATAGCCGTGATAAATTAATCAGCATATCTTCGGCTTTGTCTGGGTCTATGGCAATTAAACTCACCACACTATTTAAGCTATTAAATAAAAAATGCGGTTGAATTCGTGCTTGTAATGCCTGAATCCGTGCTTGTAATTCGCTATGTTGCTGGCGCATCCATTGGTCACGAATATATAAATAGCGCAGGCAAAATACGCCTAATAACAACCCATAGCCTAAATGCAAAGGCAGGCCTATAAACAATTGTTCAACCTGCCATGAGAAACCATGATGATGCTGCAACATCACATTTAGACCATTTAAAAAAATGGTGGTACAAACAATGATGCTTTCTAAAATACAAAAACCAACTCCAAGTGCAGTGGCGTGAGAAACGCGGCTTAAATTCTGCTGATAACGATCGACCACAAAAGCAAAAACCACTTCAACCCAATACAAATACAATAAAATTTGCATAATTCGCACAAGCTGTAATGCTTGCCAAGTTTGGGCTTCGGCAAGAGCCAACATCACAGATAAAACTGCACTGGCCAAAAATAATTCGATTAAATATTGCCAACGGCCAATTTTCGTAAAAAAATAGCGAGATTGTGCCTGACGTACGCCAGTCGATGCAGCTTTGATGTACAGCGCTTGTCCATCGGCAAACGAGTCAGGTTTTGCTATACTCTTTTTTATTTTGCTGAGCCGCCATGACCACATCTTCTCAATCCTCAAATAATCCCCAAGCCACGTCTGGTATGTGGGGTGGTCGCTTTAGTGAAGCGACAGATGCATTTGTTGCTGAATTTACCGCTTCTGTTCAATTTGACCAACGTTTTTATAAACAAGATATCGTGGGTTCAATTGCCCACGCAACCATGTTGGCAAAAGTTGGGGTACTGACCGAAGCAGAACGCAACGACATTGTTCAAGGTTTAACTGAAATTCAAACTCAAATTGAAGCAGGCAGCTTTGAATGGCGCATTGATTTAGAAGATGTGCACATGAATATCGAATCGCGCTTGACCGACCGTATTGGGATTACAGGTAAAAAACTACATACAGGTCGTAGTCGTAACGACCAAGTTGCAACCGACATTCGTTTATATTTACGTGACGAAATTGATGCAATTTTGGTGGTATTACAACGCCTACAAAACGGTATTTTGGCACTGGCTGCAAAAAACACCAACACCATTATGCCAGGTTTTACCCATTTACAAACTGCACAGCCAGTAACCTTTGGTCATCATTTATTGGCATGGTTCGAAATGCTAGTGCGTGACACCGAACGTCTACAAGACTGCCGCAAACGTGTTAATCGTATGCCTTTAGGTTCGGCGGCACTTGCAGGCACAACCTACCCAATCGACCGTGCGTATACGGCAGAATTGTTAGGTTTTGAAGCGGTATCTGAAAACTCATTAGATGCGGTATCTGACCGCGACTTTGCCATTGAATTTAACGCGGCAGCAGCGTTAATTATGATGCACTTATCACGCATGTCGGAAGAATTAATTTTATGGACATCGGCACAATTTAAATTTGTGCAAATTCCTGATCGTTTCTGCACAGGTTCATCCATCATGCCGCAGAAGAAAAACCCAGATGTACCAGAATTGGTACGTGGTAAATCAGGTCGTGTTTTTGGCGATTTAATGAGCTTATTAACCTTAATGAAAGGTCAGCCATTGGCGTATAACAAAGACAACCAAGAAGACAAAGAGCCTTTGTTTGATGCAATTGATACCGTTCGTGGCTCACTCATGGCCTTTGCCGATATGATCCCTGCACTTGTCCCAAATATTGAGATTATGCGTGAAGCCGCTTTACGTGGTTTCTCAACTGCAACAGACCTTGCCGATTACTTAGTGAAAAAAGGGATCGCTTTCCGTGATGCGCATGAAATTGTCGGTAAAGCTGTAGCTTTGGGTGTGGCAGAAAGCAAAGACTTATCTGAATTAACCCTTGAACAATTACAACAGTTCTCTAACTTAATTAGCGCAGATGTATTCGAACAAGCCTTAACTTTAGAAGCATCTGTTAATGCACGCAACCACATTGGCGGAACAGCACCTGCACAAGTGACTGCGGCAATTGCACGTGCACATACGCGTTTAGCTGCGCTTTATAACCAAGGATAAGCCATGAGCAGACACGTATTTTGCCGTAAATATCAACAAGACTTAGATGGACTCGACTTTGCACCATTCCCTGGTGCAAAGGGGCAAGAATTTTTTGAAACGATTTCGAAACAAGCTTGGCAAGAATGGTTAAAACACCAAACCACGCTGATTAATGAAAAACGTTTAAATGTGTTTGACGTAGATGCCAAAAAGTTTTTAGAAGAACAACGCGAAAAGTTTTTTAGTAATGATGATAGCGTTGAAAAAGCTGAAGGCTGGACTGCCGAAAAATAAGCTATTTTAGCAAATTGGCAAACCAACCGATAAAACAGCAGCGATCTCTTCGCTGCTGTTTTTACATTGTGTATATATAAAATAACATCTGATCACATGATCTACACGGATAATCCCATAAAAAGGTATTAAAATAGCATCATTAAGCAATGATTATGCTTGATGGTAATACCCTTTTAGATATCCTAGATTTCCCCCAAAATCTAGGATTTTTTTTGCATACAAGAACCAATTATTGGCGATGTACCTGCTGCACAATTTCATCGACACTGGTATGTCTCACATCTAAACCTTTCACAATATAAATGACTTGCTCAGATAAATTACGGGCATGGTCGCCAATCCGTTCCAAAGAACGTAGCACCCACAGCACATTGAGTACCCGTGAAATATAACGTGGGTCTTCAATCATATACGTCATTAAAGTACGGGTTGCAGATTGATACTCACGATCAATGTCTGCATCGGCACGTAATACATTCACCGCTTGTTCGGCATCTAAACGTGCAAAGGCATCTAAGGCATCGTGAATCATGACCCGCACCTGATTACCAATATGACGTGTTTCCATAAAGCCACGTGGTGAACCACCTTCTTCACATAAATTTTGTGCAATACTGGCAATTTTTGAGGCTTCATCCCCAATTCGCTCAAGGTCTGTATTGGCTTTACTCATGGCAATCACCATGCGTAAATCAATGGCGGCAGGATGACGGCGCGCCAAAATTAAAGTCAAACTCTCATCAATTTCTCGTTCTAAATGATTAACCGTTTTTTCTGTATATTGCACGTCCATAGCAAGGCTAACATCCATGTCTAATAAAGCATGAATCGCATGCGTCACTTGCTGTTCGACAATACCGCCCATGGTCATAAATTTGGTATTTACTTCCTGCAACTCTTCATTAAATTGAGAGGAAATATGATGTGCTAACATGGGGTTTTTTAAGCTCAAGAGATTTCTCCCAAAATTTACAGTCAAGGAACGCGATGATGAATTTAAACATAACAATCGTGAAGATTTGATGACATTTTCTGATCATTATCATGTATCAATGTTCTACAACCAACAAAACGACTAAACTTTACTCACTAAAACTTGCAACACTACAACAACTTTTCTAGCTGATCTTGGCATAATGACGGCATTAATATTATTTACTGTTATGACGTTAGGTCGATTCATTTATGCAGGTAAAGTTCCTTGGTTGCGCTATTTTTGCAGTGTTGTTGATGAGTGGTTGTCATCAACAAAACACACCACCTGCGCATGAACCCGCACTTGCAGCTTCCACGCCAAAGGTACAACCTTTATGTGAGCGCTTAAATGAATTAATGCAAAATATTAATAATCAAAGTCAAATTAGCGAACTCAATCAGGTCAATCACAGTATCAAACAGTGCTTAGCACACATGACGCTTGCCGAAAAAACCCAACTGATTTATGCCTCAACCACCATGTATCAGCGTTTTTTAGCCACTGAGCGCAACCCTGAACAACAGCAAGCATTTGAACAATATGCAGTAAATAACAGTACCAATCCAACTTTGCATCAACAGTATGTTGCAAGCTTCAATCCGCGTGACCGTTATTTAATTGAGCATCAGGGTGAAGCCTTTTATGAGTTATACGATGCAGGGGATGGCACCATTATGTATCGCCGCCAACCCAAATATTTACTCGAACTTTTTGCACCCGAACTCCCTAAAGCTGAACAGATTTTTCTTGAGACCTTAGCAAAACAAAATCAAAATCCTATTTTTTCCAATGGTAATTTAGACCTTCCTTGGAGTGAACTGTCACAACGCGCACAATTTTGGCAAAATTATGTTGCACAATATCCAAACAGCAGTTTTATTGATGATGCACAGCGACTCAAATTTAAATATGCTGAGTTTTTGTTCCATGGTAGCCGCAATTCACTTATTTCTGAACATTACCTTGGCGAAACAGATATTTCACCCGAAGCACTTCTTGAAATTAAACAGTTGGCAGCCCAAAATCCGACTGTGCTTGGACAACAGGCACAAAAATTTCTACAGTTCATGATGCTATCACCTGCCGAACGTGATCAGTCTATTCCATTTGAATTAAGCCCGAGCGAACAACGCGCAACACAACGGGATGTGATTCAAACCCATAAGCAGTTAGATATTTATATGAAACTGTTTGACCCTCTAGCCTTAGATGGTACGCATATCACCCGCGATTGTTTAATTGATGCAATTTGTATTACTCACACAGGCAAAGTCACCAATAGTTTGATTGGCCCAACCCAGTATTAACAGCACCAAACCAAGCTGCATTTTACGAAGTGCAGTGCTGCAAAATTATGCTACTATGGCGGCATGCTTGACGGAGCGCGAGTAACACCTCGCTGAGATCGTATAAATTTACCAAAATTTGATTACGAGTACCGTTGAACCTGATCAGGTTAAGACCTGCGTAGGAATCAAGTCATCAAAAAACTGATATGCTCTATGTCATTCTATGGCATAGAAATCGCTGCCTTCGTTTTTGGTTGCTTGATTCGTTAGTGTTTTTCATAAGGATCATGCCATGAACCAATTAACGAATCTATCCCCTGCTGACCTCTCAGCACAACATGAACAAGATGCTCAGGATCTGACCCGCATTTTGCCTGCATCGAATAAAGTCTATATTCAAGGCTCACGCCCCGACATTCAAGTTCCTTTTCGAGAAATCAGCCTAACCGATACACCAACAGGTTTAGGGGGCGAAAAAAATCCTCCTATTATGGTTTATGACACCTCGGGGGCTTATACCGACCCAACAATCAACATCGATTTAAACCAAGGTCTGCCACATGTTCGCCAAACATGGATTGACGAACGTCAAGATACTGATGTACTCGAAACCCTAAGTTCAAGTTTTGGACAAGAACGCCTAAAAGATATTCGCACTGCAAATATCCGCTTTGCCCATATTCAACAACCGCGCCGCGCCAAAAAAGGCAAAAACGTCACCCAAATGCACTATGCCAAACAGGGCATCATCACTCCTGAAATGGAATATATCGCCATTCGTGAAAATCAGCGCCAACGTGATGATATCGATATGCGCCAACATGCAGGGCAAAATTTTGGTGCAAAAAACTTAACTGAAATTACCCCAGAATTTGTACGTCAGGAAGTTGCTGCTGGTCGCGCGATTATCCCTGCCAATATTAATCACCCTGAAATTGAACCGATGATTATTGGACGCAATTTTTTGGTCAAAATCAATGCCAATATTGGGAACTCGGCACTGGGTTCAAGTATTGATGAAGAAGTGGCGAAAATGACGTGGGCGACCCGTTGGGGTGCCGACACCATCATGGATTTATCAACAGGAAAAAATATCCATGAAACCCGTGAATGGATTATTCGTAATTCACCTGTACCGATTGGAACAGTACCCATTTATCAAGCACTCGAAAAAGTCGATGGCGTTGCAGAAGACCTGACATGGGAAATTTTTAAAGACACGCTCATTGAACAAGCAGAACAAGGCGTAGATTACTTTACCATTCACGCAGGGGTGTTATTGCGCTATGTTCCGCTCACGGCAAATCGTTTAACTGGGATTGTCTCGCGCGGGGGTTCAATTATGGCGCAGTGGTGTTTGGCACATCATCAAGAAAACTTTTTATACACCCATTTCGATGAAATTTGCGAAATCATGAAAGCTTACGATGTCTCGTTTAGCTTAGGTGACGGCTTGCGTCCGGGTTGTATTCAAGATGCCAATGACGCAGCGCAATTTGGTGAATTACGTACTTTAGGTGAACTGACCCATCGTGCATGGCAACATGACGTGCAAGTCATGATTGAAGGGCCCGGGCATGTGCCAATGCATATGATTAAAGAAAATATGGACTTGCAACTTGAGGTCTGTAAGGAAGCGCCTTTTTATACCCTTGGCCCACTCACTACCGATATTGCGCCGGGTTATGACCATATTACCTCTGCCATTGGCGCAGCCATGATTGGTTGGTATGGCACAGCGATGTTGTGTTACGTCACGCCGAAAGAACATTTAGGCTTGCCCAATAAAAAAGACGTTAAAGACGGCATTATTACCTACAAAATTGCCGCACATGCAGCCGACCTTGCCAAAGGACATCCGGGTTCACAAGCACGCGATAATGCCCTATCCAAAGCTCGTTTTGAATTCCGTTGGGAAGATCAATTTAATTTAAGTTTAGATCCCGACACTGCACGTAGTATGCACGATGAAACCATGCCCAAAGAAGCACATAAATCTGCGCATTTTTGTTCAATGTGTGGACCTAAATTTTGTTCGATGAAAATCACTCAAAATGTGAGGGATTACGCAAAAAATAATGAGATTGCGCTGCAATTAAACAATCAAATTCAAGAAGTTGAACAAGGAATGCAGCAGATGAATGTGGTTTATCAGCAACACGGGCAAAAACTTTATCATAAACTGTAAATAAGTTTAAAAAGCACTTGCCTAGATCAAATTCTCGGTTAGGATGAACTGTAAATATTTCATCCTAGCCACCTTATGGATATTGTAAAAAAAGCCACATATACAAAACAACAAACTGAAATTGTCAAAAAAGAGTCTCTTTATCGTGGCTTTTTGCACGTTGAAAAAATTCATTTTCGCCATCAATTATTCCAAAGTACGGCCTATACCCCGATTTTACAACGTGAGTTGATAGTCCGTCCTGTCGCAGCAGGGGTTCTACTTTATAATGACCAACAACAAAAATTTGCTTTAATTGAACAGTGCCGAGTGGGCGCGCTTAATGATGCGATATCAGCTTGGCAACTTGAAGTGATTGCAGGCGTGTTAGATGGTGATGAATCCCCAGAAAGCTGTATCCGCCGTGAAAGCCTTGAAGAGTCTGGTTGTGAACTGCAAGAGATTCAGCATCTGTTTAGTTTTTACCCATCGGCTGGTGCATGCTCAGAGCTATTTCATCTTTATGCAGCAGAAGTTGATCTGCCCCAACAAGGTGGCGTTTTTGGCCTTGCAGAAGAAGGGGAAAATATTCAATTACATCTATTTCACTACACCGATCTTCAACCATTATTTCAACAACAACGGTTATGTAATGCACCTGTAATCATGGCATTACAATGGTTGAAACAACATATTGCACAGTTGCCGACTTTCGTGCCGACAGGAGGTTCTGCCCTTTGAACCACCCAGAACCAGAACAAAAATTAACTTTAATTCAGATTAGTGATACGCATCTCATGCAAGATGCAAGTCACCTGTTTGTTGGAATGAATCCTGAAGCTTCTTTTCATGCACTCATGCAACATATTTTAACCACGCATCCTAAAATTGATGCCATTATCCATACAGGAGATGTTGCTCAAGTTGCAGTACCTGAAACCTATCAGCGTTATTTAGCCTACATGCAGCAGTTCAATATTCCATTTTTCCAAGTGGCAGGCAACCACGATGATTTAACGATCTTTCCGCATCATCAAGCAATGCCATGCAGTTATATCGAACTCGGTTCGTGGGTGATTATTTTCATGACCAGTGCAGTGTCGGGCAAAACCGATGGCTTGATTGATTTAGAACAATTACAACAGCTCGAAAATATATTAGAAAAATTTAAAGACCGACCAAGCTTAATTGCCTGCCATCACAATCCTATCCACATGCAATCGACATGGCTCGATCGACATCGACTAAAGAATCCACAACAATTACTTGAAATTGTGCTGCGCTATTCACAAGTTAAAGCCATTATTCATGGACACGTTCACCAAAACTTTTCTCAAGTTATGGAACACCTACAGATTTTAGCAACCCCTTCAACCTGCGTGCAATTTAAGCCTTGTAGCCATGATTTTTCCTTTGATGAGGCGGCCCCAGGTTATCGCTGCTTAACTTTAGGGAAAAAAGGACAGCTCAGCACTGAAGTTCATCGTGTTCCTGCTCTTTTAGCGAAAATAAATCCACTCATTACTGGTTATTAACTTTCTATTTTAGCGTATTTCGATTACTTTAAGGCGTCATCAAAAAGCGCTCACATTGTTTGATAAAAAAGACTATTCAAATTTGTGAAAAGTCTTTATGATGACCACCCTTTAAATGGCAAATTACCCCTACAAGGGTAAAATAACAACAACTTGCATATCACCATAGCGATGACGTAGATTGCGACGTATATGATGAGGAATGCCCTATTATGGCGAATGACAACTTAAATTCTGTCTTAGATCAACAAGATGGAAAGACTGCAAAGTCGAAAATGGCAAATCCAGAAAGCACTTCAACTGCAAGTCTATTTGGCATTGCGCCTTATCAACCTAAAAAAGACGAAGACTATATGTCTGAAGGTCAGCTTGAACATTTCAGCCTTATTTTAAAGGCATGGAAAGCTGATTTAATGTCTGAGGTTGATCGTACGCTCAACACCATGCAAGACGAATCAACTGCTTTGCCTGACGTAAATGACCGTGCAACGCAAGAAGAAGAGTTTGCAATTGAGCTACGTACCCGCGACCGCGAACGTAAACTTATTCGTAAAATTGAACAGTCTTTAGAAGCGATTAAAAATGATGACTATGGTTTCTGTGAAACCTGTGGCATTGAAATCGGTTTACGTCGCTTAGAAGCGCGCCCAACTGCAACCCTTTGTATTGACTGCAAAACGCTTGCAGAAATCAAAGAGAAGCAAAACAAAGGCTAATTCGGTTATTGCTGTGTGTACGCCAAGTGTTCTACAGGCAGAAGCGCTGAGTTCTGCCATGCCAAGCACACAGCAGCCACCTACGCCTGCCTATGTTGGGCGTTTTGCGCCATCGCCAACAGGGCCATTACATTTTGGGTCACTGATTACCGCAGTGGCCAGTTATTGCGATGCAAAGTCGCAGCATGGGCAATGGTTGGTACGAATTGAAGATACCGACATCCCGCGAATTTTTCCCAATAGTGAACAACATATTCTGAGCTGTATTGAAGCCTTTGGTTTTGAACCCGATGCCCAGATTATTTTTCAAAAAGATCGCCTAGCGCTTTATCAAAACATTTTAGAACAGCTGCATACAAAAAATTGGGTCTATGCCTGTCAATGCACCCGTAAAATGCTTGGCTCTAATGCCATTTACTCAGGCACTTGCCGCCATTTACAGCTGCCTTTTCAAGACCAAGCCATCCGCTTAAAAGTTATCGACCAGAATATTTGTTTTGAGGATCGCCTACAGGGCCGACACTGTTCCAACCTAAAAGATGATTTAGGTGATTTTGTTTTAAAACGTCGTGATGGGATTATCAATTATCAACTGGCTGTGGTGGTAGATGATTATCTGCAAGGGATTACTCATGTGGTACGCGGTGCAGATTTACTCGACAATACCCAACGACAAATGTGGTTGGCACAGGTTTTAGGCTATCCGCTTCTTCATTACATGCATTTACCTTTAGCAATGAATGGTCAGGGACAAAAGCTATCTAAACAAAATATGGCGACTGCACTGATTCCTAAAAATGCACCATACGATTTACAACAAGCGCTGCAAGCACTGCGTCAGCCTGCTGTTGACCTAGATACGCCACAGAATATGCTCAAACAAGCCATTGCGCAGTGGAATGTTGCAAGCATTCCACATCAAATGCAACTTGCCGAAAATTATCAGTAATCTCCACCCTTATTTTTCAAGATATAAAGGCTCACTAAGCTCAGCTTATCTTTGCGCTTGATATTCATCTATTTGCATAAAAAAACCACACGCTGAGGTGTGGTTTTTCTTTTAAACACTCTGACTTAAAAATTGGATAGCTCTTTATCAGGATTGGCTTTTTGAGTGGATGCATCAATTTTCAGCACCAATACAATCATTGCTGCACACATCATTAACGATGAGCCACCATAACTAATAAACGGTAAGGTTAAACCTTTGGTCGGGAGCATCCCCATATTCATGCCTGCGTTCACAAGCACCTGCATTAAGAAGATTAAGCTAATTCCATAAGCCAAGTAGCCTGCACGCAAGTAGTTATTTTTTAAAGCACGATGTCCAATGTACATACAGCACGCCAACATCACAAACTCTAAACCAAGTACCACCGTAATTCCAATAAAACCAAATTCTTCAGCTAAAATCGCCAACATAAAGTCAGTATGTGCTTCAGGCAAATAGGACATTTTTTGCATACTATGACCTAAACCTACCCCAAACCACTCACCTCGCCCAAAAGCCATTAAGGCATTCGAGAGCTGATAACCTGCACCTAATGGGTCAGCCCAAGGGTTTGAAAACGACACCAAACGTTCATAACGGTAAGGTTCGAATAAAATAAGGAAGATCACCGCAATCACAATTGCGCCAATATAAAACAAAAACTGAATAACAGGCGCACCTGCAAGGAAGAATACGCCAAACATCATCATAACAATCACCACTGTTGCCCCTAAATCGGGTTCGGCTAAAATCAGCCCAACAGTAATTGCCATAATCGCACCTAAGCGTACCAAGCCCATCCAACTATTGCGAACTTCATGCGCACGGCGTACCACATAGTCGGCGGTAAAAATTGCCATCATTAATTTGGCAATTTCGGTCGGTTGCAGCGTAAAGCCTGCAAAGCGAATCCAACGGGTTGAACCATTTACCTCTGTTCCCACAAACAGAGCAACAAAGAGAAGGCCAATGGTTAAGATCCAAAACAAAAAAGTGTTTTTAAACCAAAATTCTAAAGGAAAGCGCGAAGTGACAAATGCCACCAAAATTCCGATCATAATCGAAATGCCATGTCGCTCTAAAAAGTAAAATGGGTCATGTTGCTTAGCATCAGCATACGGCATAGAGGCCGAACCCACCATAATGGTGCCAATAATCAATAAAGCCAACACACAAAAAATGAGAATATTGCGCGACGTTAATTCAACGGGGAGTTTCAGCGTTATGCGTTGTAGCATATTCTGAATTTTGCTGCGTGTTGTCTGTGCGAAACCTGCCATATCAATGTTCCTTTTTGCGTTGTGGCTTAAGCCAATGCTTGCACACAAGCAACAAATTGATTCCCACGATCAACATAGCCCTTAAACATGTCAAAACTTGCACAAGCAGGTGACAAAAGCACCACATCATGCAAATGACTCTGTTGTTGGCACAGTTCAACTGCCTGTTGTAAGCTGTCTGCACGATACAGCGTTGTTGTACCTGCAATAGCCTGCTCAATTAACTCGGCATCTTCACCAATCAACACCGCAAATTTTACATAGTGCGTTAAGGATGTGCGTAAAGCAGTAAAATCTTGCCCTTTGCCCTGCCCGCCTAAAATTAAGCACACCTGACCTTGCTGTGCTTCAATCGCCCGACCTAAGCCATCAATAGCAGCTAAAGTGGCACCAATATTAGTCCCTTTGGAATCGTTATAATAACGAACACCTGCAATTTCGGTAACGTATTCACAGCGATGTTCCAATCCTTTAAAGGTTTTTAGGGTGTCTAACATCACCTCTAATGGTAATCCAATCGCTTCACCTAATGCTAAACATGCCAAGGCATTGGCGACATTATGTGTCCCTTGAATATACATTTCACTGCTTTTTAACAAACGCTCACGACCACGCGCTAACCAAATCGTGCCATCTAAGTCTTTTAAAATGCCATATTGATTCATGTCTGGCGCGTTTAAACCAAAACTTTGCATTGGGGTCGCATCAGGCACAAACGGACGGGTCAAACCATCATCGCGGTTATAAACCACTTTTTTAACCCCTTGGAAAATACGATGCTTGGCTTGATGATAGCCCATCATATCGCCATGGCGGTCTAAGTGATCTTCACTCATGTTCAACACTACGGCCACTGCCGCATGTAAATGCGAAGTGGTTTCAAGTTGGAAACTTGACAATTCAAGCACCAAAAGTTCAGGCTGATCTTTGAGTAAATCGAGTGCAGGCCGCCCTAAATTACCACCAACAGCGACTTTCTTTCCTGCGGCTTCAGCCATTAAACCAAATAATGTGGTGACTGTACTTTTGGCATTTGAACCTGTAATCGCCACAATCGGCACGTCTGTAGCACGGCGTAACAGTTGTACATCACCAATCACAGCAATACCCGCAGCCATTGCTGCTTGAATTTCGGGTAATTGTGGTGCAAGTCCAGGACTTAAAATAATTTCTTCGGCTTGTAACAGTAATTCTAAATCTAATTTTCCAAAACTACGTTGCACATGACTTGGAATTTGGTCATGCCCTGGAGGGGTTTCGCGGGAGTCGGTCACTGCCACCTGATAGCCATTTTCAACCAGAAAATTAACCGCAGATACACCCGAAATGCCGAGTCCTGCGACAACTTTCAAACCACCACGTTGTATTAACATGTTTGCCCCATTGCCTTTTATTTTTAAACTTAGCAAATGTTAGCACTTTGCTTTTCAAAATAGTGTGCTGTGTAGCAATCGATGTGCTTTTTTTTGTATATCTGCATAAAAAAACTGCCCATAAATGGACAGTTTTTTATGTATATAACAATTCACTTATTTCCATTTCACCGCTTGGACTTCCACGGGCTGAGCGACATTACTCTTGTCATTGCTACTACAACCGCAGCTTCCGCCACAACCACTCACCATTGCAGGACTTAGACGTTTTGCCATAGCATGCCAACCGCGTGCTTGACACAACTGCGCCAATTTTGCAAAGGTTGTATAAGCCGTTCGGGGAAAGACTTTTTTGAAGACAACCAAAGCACTCCATGCCACCAAAACCGCAACAATCAACACTTCAATCATTTCAAACTCCTTCGGTTAAGCACCGAAATAATGTGATGCAATTTGATAGGTCAAGAACGCCATCAAATATGCCAAACCAAATAAATAGGCTGCCATCCCCAATACAATTTTGAGTGAGCCCGTTTCACGCTTCACTGTTGCAAGCGTAGACAAACAATGTGGTGCATAAATGAACCACACCAAAACCGCAAGACCTGTCGCAAGCGACCAACCTGAAGTCCCATTACTAATCAAATGTGATAGTCCTTGTGCAAGGTCATCTTCATTACCTGCCGACAATGCATAGACCGTACCCAAAGATGCAATAAAGACTTCACGCGCTGCCATGGCAGGAATCAGCGCAATACACACTTGCCAGCCAAATCCAATTGGGGCAAAAATAGGCTGAATAAAGTGCCCAATCATACCTGCAAACGAATAATCAATCGCAGGACCTGTTGCACCCGCTGGTGGGCTTGGGAAAGTGCTTAAGAACCATAGTAAAATCGCCAAGGCAAAAATAATACCACCCACACGTTTTACAAAAATTTTGGCACGGTCTAATAAACCAATCGCAATACTTTTTGGATCTGGAATACGATAGCTCGGAAGTTCCATTAATAATGCATGTTGTGATTTGTCTTTTTGGAATAACTTCACCACTGCTGCAACAATTAAGGCACTCACAATACCGCCCATATACAAACCAAAAAGCACCAAACCTTGTAAGTTAAAAATGCCCCCTACAGTTTGATTAGGAATGAAAGCCGCAATTAATAAGGCATATACAGGTAAACGTGCCGAACAGGTCATTAATGGCGCAACCAAAATAGTAATAAAACGATCACGTGGATCATGAATACTACGTGTTGCCATCACACCCGGTACCGCACAAGCAAAACTGGACAATAATGGAATAAAAGAACGTCCACTTAGACCTGCTTTAAACATCAATTTATCCAGCAAAAATGCAGCACGTGGCAAGTAACCAGATTCCTCTAACACCAAAATAAAGAAGAACAAAATAATAATTTGTGGTAAGAACACCAAAACACTACCGGCGCCAGCAATCACGCCATCTGCAATTAAACTTTGCAATAATGGTTGGGTAATAACATGACCCACCTGACTGCCTAACCATGCAAAGCCCGCATCAATGCTGTCCATGACAGGCTGTGCCCAAGAAAATACCGCTTGGAATACCACAAACATCATCAAAGCGAGACTGAGCAGACCAAGTACAGGATGCAAAAAGATTTTATCTAAGAAGTCGGTGCGTTTATCTGCGCTGTCGACATAAACCACCACATCTTTGAGTACTTGTGCAATTTGCTCGTGTATGTTGCCTGATAGCTGAACATCGCTCAGTTCATGACTTGGTACATGAAACATATCTTGTTGTAAGGCTGCCATGAGGGTTTCAATCCCTGCATTTTTTACCGCAACCGTTTCTACTACAGGCACACCAAGTCGCTGTGATAATTTTTGCACGTTAATTTGCATACCACGACGGCGTGCTTCATCCATCATGTTTAACACGAGTAACACAGGGCGTTTTAAAGCAATCACTTCAAGCACTAAACCCAAATGTAATTTGAGATTGGTTGCATCCACCACACACAATAAAACATCTTGCTGTGCTTCAGTCTCGATTTTCCCTAAGACCACATCACGTGTCACAGCTTCATCAGGACTAGTAGCATCTAGACTATAAGTACCTGGCAAATCCAATACTCGCACAGGTCGACCCGATGGCAAGGTAAAGAATCCTGTCTTACGTTCTACCGTCACACCTGCATAGTTAGCCACTTTCTGACGTGTACCAGTTAAGTGGTTAAACAGTGAGGTTTTACCACAGTTTGGATTGCCGACTAAGGCGATACGTAAAGCTTCGCTCACAGGGCAGCTCCTACATGAGATAACTCAACTTCAATTTTTTCAGCTTCTGCCTTTCGTAATGCAAATCGTGTAAAACCAATTTGAATTAAAATAGGATCTTCACCAAAGAAGCCTTTTGTGACCACTTGAACCGCAGTTCCTGCCACAAAGCCTAAGGTTTCTAAGCGACTTGCTATAAGATCGGGTTGACTTGAATCACTGTCTAAATTTCGCGTAACTTTAGTAATGATTGCAGTCTGCTTTTTTTTCAATTCTGATAACAGCACAGCATCGTATCCACAAATTTTCTCAATATTATAAAATAAATGAGAATAGTTTACATACTTATTTCTTATTTTATGACCATCATTATTCTGTAGCCAAAATGTAAAAATCGACTTTTTTTTCATTTTAAATTAAAGTAAATGCTTTCTGTATTTTGTCATATTTGCATGCAATCTAATAAAAAACCACGTATTCCTACACCTGTTCAAATCCCTAAAAAATTAGGTTTTTTATTCAGTTATCGTGACTTTTTAGTGGCACAAACGGTAAGTCCACACACCCGAAATGCTTACCTGTGTGACTTAATTCAATGTAGTCAAATATTAACTAAACCTTTAACCGAATGGTATGAACACGATATTTCCGATGTGCTCTTGAAACTCACACAACAAGGAAAAAGTCCACGTTCAATTGCACGCTACATGTCGGCCCTACGCTCTTTTTTTAAGTTTTTGCGCGAACAAAAATTACGTACCGATAATCCACTTGCACAGCATAAAACCCCAAAACTTGGTCGTGCCCTACCCAAAGATATTTCAGAACAGCAAGTTGAAGCACTCATTCATGCACCCGATACCACGACTGTTTTAGGTTTACGCGACCGTACTATGTTAGAGGTATTATATGCCTGTGGTTTACGTGTTTCTGAGCTGCTCAATTTACGCCTTGATTTACTGAATTTAAATCAGGGCTATGTGCGCATTTTAGGCAAGGGTAATAAAGAACGTTTAGTGCCACTCGGCGAGATTGCCACCGAATGGCTACAACGCTATTTTCAAGATGCACGTCCACAATTGTTTAAAAATCATAATGATTATGTGTTCTTGACCGTTCATGGTGGACTGATGAGTCGGCAAAATTTTTGGTATGCCATTAAACGCTATGCGCTTATTGCAAATATCGACAGCGATTTATCACCGCACACCTTGCGCCATGCTTTTGCAACGCATCTGCTCAACCACGGTGCCGACTTGCGTGTCGTACAAATGCTATTAGGACACAGCGATTTATCGACCACGCAAATTTATACTCATGTGGCACAAGCACGCATGCAAGCTTTATATGCCGAACATCATCCACGTGCTTAGAACCGACAAGCGGTTTTATCAGAAAATTGACACGATGTAATGAAAATTCACGAAGCCGAAACTGATTTTTGTTATGCTTAGCTTGTTTTTGATTATACCTTTAAGGGTTATCTATGTTTCGTCGTTATTCTTCACTTGCTGTAGCCAGTATTCTTGCGACCAGCACACTACTGAGCGCCTGTTCTCAAGATAAAAATTCACAAAAAACCGATAATACGCTGACTGCAACCGCACCAGCAACAGGACAAGCATCGCCAGTTTTAGAGCGTAATGCCAAACAACGTTTAATTGAAACACTACAAAGCCAACTCCAAAAAGCCAATGTAAATGTAAAAATTGTCGATATTAAAAGCACTGAAGTACCCAACATCTATTGGGTCAACTTACAAGGCATGCCATCGGTTTATGCCACGGCAGATGGTAAATACATCATTCAAGGTGATGTATTACGTTTAGGCGACAAACAACTTTATAACGTCAGTGAAAACCTGCAAGCCAGTGAAAATAAAAAATTACTTGCCGAGCTAAAAGTAAAAGATTTGATTGTTTACCCTGCACAGGGCAAAACTAAACATGTTGTTTATGTGTTTACCGATGCCAATTGCCCATACTGCCATAAGCTACATGAACAATTACCTGAAATTAATGCCAAAGGTATTGAAGTCCGTTATATTGCATGGCCACGTGGCGATCAATTCTTCCCATCAATGGAAGCGATTTGGTGTAGTGCCGACCGTAAAGCGGCTTTCAGTGCTGTGGTACAAGGTCAGCAACTTCCTGCAACAACATGTAATAGTCCAGTCAAAGCTCAATATCAATTGGGTATGAATATTGGGGTAAATGGTACACCTGCAATTTACTCAGAAGATGGTAAATATTTAGGTGGCTACTTAAGCGCTGATGAAATTGAGCAACGCTTAGCGAAATAATCTATAAAAAAGGTGAAAATTAAACAATTTTCACCTTTTTTGAATACACCTCATATTTCAATATTTTTAATCTGCACATATATCTATCAGCATTTATCGATCATTGATAAAAATTTATTATCGATCCTCTTCAAGCTAACCATTTGGCAAACAATCACATATCAAAATGATTTTATTCAATAAAATTAAAAATTATTTACTTCCCTAAAGAAATTTAAGAGCCATTTTATAAAAAAAAGTTATATAAAATATAAAATTATGTCATTTAATTCCTTCAATTTTTAGAAAAAAAGGCTTGTTGATCCCTCAGATGCTATCTATGATCAAAGACTATCAAAATAAATACTTTGGAGTATGACGTGAATCCAGTTCGTCTGGCTATACTTGGTCTTGGTACCGTGGGTGGCGGTGCCCTTAAACTATTACAAGAAAACGCAGCTGAGATTAAACGTCGTACTGGTCGGGAAATTCAAATCACCTATGTCGGTACACGCCGTCCTCGCCCAGACCTCGATTTAGCTGGAATTAAACAAAGCGACGATCTATTAGAAATTGTCCGTCAACCCGATGTAGACGTTGTAGTTGAAGTCATGGGCGGTATTCATCCTGCCTATGAAATCATTCAAGAAGCCATTAAACATGGCAAACAAGTGGTGACTGCCAACAAAGCTTTGCTTGCAGAACATGGCAATGAATTATTCAAACTTGCCGAAGATAATGCCGTGCAAATTGCCTATGAAGCAGCAGTTGCAGGTGGTATTCCAATCATTAAAGTGATTCGTGAAGGTTTAGCAGCCAACCGTATTGACTGGTTAGCAGGCATTATTAATGGTACTGGCAACTTTATTTTGACCGAAATGCGTGACAAAGGTCGTGCCTTTGCCGATGTACTGCAAGAAGCACAAGAACTCGGTTATGCCGAGGCAGACCCGACGTTTGATGTTGAAGGCATTGATGCGGCACACAAACTCACCATTTTGGCTTCATGTGCATTTGGTATTCCACTGCAATTTGATAAAGTCTATACCGAAGGCATTAGCAAAATTACCGCACAAGATGTTAAATATGCAGAAGAACTTGGTTTCCGAATTAAACATTTAGGCATCGCCCGCCGCCGTGACAACGGCATTGAATTACGGGTGCATCCAACCTTAATTCCGCAAGAAGAACTGATCGCCAATGTCAACGGTGTGAAAAATGCGGTACTCGTTCAGGCACATGCGGTTGGCCCAACTTTATATTATGGCGCAGGCGCAGGTGCAGGCCCAACCGCTTCGGCTGTGGTTGCAGATATTGTCGATATTGTCCGCGATATTTCATATACCGAAGATGGTGCAGGTACGATTCCACAATTGGCCTTTGAAGCCCTAACTGACTTACCTATTTTACCGCGTGAAGCAATGACCACAGGTTATTACTTACGTGTGAATGCAGTAGATGAACCGGGTGTTTTAGCAGACATCACCACCATTTTAAGCCGTGCAGGCATTAGTATTGATGCCATCATGCAACAGTCACGTTTAAAAGATTTAATCCCAATCGTGATTTTAACTGACCCAATTCTCGAATCTAAAATGGATGAGGCATTGGCTCAAATTCAAGCCTTGCCGACTATTCGTGGCGAACTCGTGCGAATTCGTTTAGAATCGCTCGATAACTAATCAGGTCGAGGGGAATGGTTTCCCCTCTTCATGCTTCATTTTTTCATTGGAACATCATCATGTCGAATGCCAATCGTTATACTGGTCTTGTAGATCGTTATCGTGATCGTCTACCTGTATCTGCAACTACACGTGCAATTTCTTTAGGTGAAGGAAACACCCCGCTCATTAAGCTTGAGAATATTCCACGTATTATTGGCAAAAATGTTGAAATTTATGTGAAATATGAAGGTCTTAATCCAACGGGTTCATTTAAAGACCGTGGCATGACCATGGCAGTGACCAAAGCGGTTGAAGAAGGTTCTAAAGCCATTATTTGTGCCTCTACTGGTAACACTTCGGCTGCGGCTGCGGCTTATGCAGCACGTGCCGGCATTAAAGCATTTGTTTTAATTCCTGAAGGCAAAATTGCCATGGGTAAAATGGCGCAAGCCATGATGTACGGTGCGATCACCATGCAAATTCGAGGTAACTTTGACGATGGTATGCGCCTTGTAAAAGAAGTTGCCGACAAAGCGCCTGTAACCATTGTTAACTCAATTAACCCATACCGTTTACAAGGTCAAAAAACCATTGCTTATGAAGTGGTGGATGAACTTGGCCGTGCACCTGATTACCACTGCCTACCTGTGGGTAATGCAGGTAACATTACTGCGCACTGGATGGGTTATACCGAAGCGGTTGCCAACCAACCTGCCGATCAATTCGAGCAAGTGGTGTACGATGCTGCAACAGATCAATTTACTGGGCCAAAACCTGAAGGTTTACCTGTGATGGTTGGTTATCAAGCATCAGGCGCTGCGCCATTTTTACGTGGTGCGCCAATTACTAACCCTGAAACAGTGGCAACAGCGATTCGTATTGGTAACCCACAAAGCTGGAACCATGCTAAAGCTGTGGTACGTGACTCAAACGGTTGGTTTGATGAGTTGACCGATGCCGATATTTTAGATGCACAGCGCATGCTTTCAATGTATGAAGGGGTGTTTGTTGAGCCTGCTTCAGCAGCATCGATTGGCGGTGCCATTCGTGACATTAAAGCAGGTAAAATTGCTGAAGGTTCTGTGATTGTGTGTACTGTAACAGGTAACGGCTTAAAAGATCCAGACACCGCAATTAAACAATGCGCTGATGCCGTGATGCTGTCAATTGATGCAACGATGGATCAAGTTCGCGATTCTATTTTGTCGAATATGTAAAATTATTCCAAAATTAATAAAAAGCTGCCCGATGTGGCAGCTTTTTATTTGCGCCAAATACAACTACGCCATCAACTTTTCTAAAAACAATTCTAGAATTAAATTGGGATGCCGACCTTTACGGGTCACCACCGAAATTTGCGACTGAAAAGCCAGTTGCTCAGGTAAAACTGCCTGCATTACGCCTTGATCGACCCATTGTTTGGCATAATGATCAGGCAAGAAACCCACAAACCGCCCCGATAAAATTAAAAATGCAATGCCTTCACGGTCAGTTGCCGTTGCGCTTTTCTTTAAACTTTTTTGTAAGCGCATCGCCTCGTTATTCATTCGATAATTCGGAACAACCGCATCAAAATTTTTTAAATCGGTCATGCTCACATCTAAATTAAATAGCGGATGTTGCTGACTACAATATAAAAAACAGGTTTCATCATACAAGGGGAAATAATCTAACCCTGAAAGCGGTTGCATCATCGGCAAAGCGCCAACATGTAAGCGCCCTTCTAAAATGCCCCGTTCAATTTCACTGGGGGTGCTCATGCTTAAATGAATTTGCACCTCGCGACTAGCATCGGACAGTGCCGACAAAGCAGCAGTAATTTTCATTTGTGGCTGCGTCACCAAATTATTAATAATGCCAATATTGAGCTCACCTTTTAAGTGCTGATGCACTTGATTAACACTCTGACGAAAATCTTCCAAAGAGGTAAATAAAATTTCGCTGTAACGTAAAATTTCACGTCCTTCTTCGGTTAAGGCAAAGCCTGAACGCCCACGTTGGCATAATCGAACACCTAAGCGTTTTTCTAAGTCGCTCATATGTAGGCTGATTGCAGAGCGCGTCATGCCAAGCGCACTTTCGGCGGCAACAAAGCTGCCACACGCCACCACACGCTGAAAAACACGTAGAAGTTTTAAATCAAAATCGGTAATTTGGCTAATGTTCTTGGCTTTCATTTTAGGTGAGTTTTTTTATAACCAAAGTTGAGTTGATTTAAATTTATCTTATCTAAGCCAACATTGTAAGCTCAAATGCTCAAGCCATTGCAGGATGCCACCATGTTCACCACTCAAGATTACGATGCCAACTATTCTCAATCTCATTGGATGCCTTATAGTGGCAACCGCAGCTTTGCCAAAGACCCACGGTTTGTAGTGGCTGCCAAAGACCATTATTTAGTGGATGATCAAGGCCGGCAAATTTATGACTCGTTATCAGGGCTTTGGACATGCGGTGCGGGACATAGCCGTGTTGAGATTCAGCAAGCCGTGGCACAACAACTCGGAACTTTAGATTATTCGCCAGGATTCCAATTTGGACATCCACTTTCTTTTAAATTAGCCGATAAAATCGCGGCAATCATGCCTGAACCCTTAAATCATGTCTTTTTTACAGGTTCAGGTTCAGAATCTGCCGATACAGCAGTGAAAATTGCCAAAGCCTATTGGCGCATTCAAGGTCAAGCCAGCAAAACCAAATTTATTGGGCGAATGAAGGGCTATCACGGCGTAAACCTTGCAGGTACAAGTTTAGGGGGTATTGGTGGTAATCGTAAAATGTTTGGGCAGTTTATGGATGTCGATCATTTACCACATACACTACAACCAAATCAGCAATTTACCCAAGGCATGTCAGCCACAGGGGGCATTGAACTTGCCAATGAACTGCTTAAACTGATTGAACTGCACGATGCCTCGAATATTGCCGCGCTAATTGTCGAGCCTGTTTCCGGTTCGGGCGGGTGTATTGTTCCCCCAACAGGCTATTTACAACGCTTACGTGAAATTTGTGATCAACATAATATCTTACTGATTTTTGATGAGGTCATTACAGGTTTTGGACGCATGGGCAAATGGACAGGTGCTGAATATTTTGGCGTAACACCTGATATTTTAAACTTTGCCAAACAAATCTCGAATGGTGCAATTCCGATTGGTGGCGTGGTCACTTCAAGTAAAATTTACAATACCTTTATGCAGCAAGACCTGCCTGAACATGCCGTTGAATTGGGCCATGGTTATACCTATTCGGCGCATCCTGTGGCATGTGCAGCAGCACTTGCAACGTTAGATGTCTTAGAAAAAGAACAACTGATTGACCAATCAGCCGCGTTAGCACCTGAATTTGAAAAACTTATTCATGGTTTAAAAGGCACACCGCATATTGCAGATATTCGAAACTGCGGTTTAATTGGCTCAATTCAATTAAATGCCCGCGATGCAGATCCAACCATTCGCCCATTTGAAGTTGGAACAGCACTTTGGAAAGCAGGTTTTTATGTACGCTTTGGGGCAGACACATTGCAATTTGGGCCAATGTTTAATGCCAAAGCCACCGATTTAGAGCGCTTGTTTAATGCTGTGGGCGATGAACTACATAAAGTAAAATAACTTCATTTTGACCCTTGCAGTGCATGCATGTGCTGCAAGTTTTTCAGATTTTTTCCGTATCGGGGGCTTGTACGCCCACAATATTTGGCATGACCTGTTTCATCAACGCTAAAAACTGTCTTAACCGTGCAGGATAATAGTCTGCCCACGGATAAATTAAATAGATCGGAATGGGTGCGGCAGACCACTCTGGTAAAATTTGCACCAATTGCCCTGTAGCAAGCTCATCTTTCACAATCCAACTCGACACCATCGCAACACCTAAACCTGCTAAAACAGCATTCTTCGTCACAAATAAATTATCGGTACTTAAACGTGGACTGATCTGAATGACATCAGATTGTTGGGTATGATGATTATGTAAACTGACTTTATCTTGATAAAACAAACTCACTGCTACCCAAGGCCAATGCGCTAAATCTTGTAACTGCCGAACGGGCGGATGCTTCGCCAATAATTGTGGGCTTGCTACCACAATACGCGGTACTTCTGCCAATAAAATTGCTACTGTATTCACATTCGGTTCAAAACCAACATGAATCGCACAGTCGATATCTTCAGCTAAAAAGTCAGGTAAAATATCACGTAATTTCCATTCAATATTTAGCTGCGGATATTTTTCCAGAAATGGAATGAGCGGTTCAATTAATTGTTGCTGCCCAAAAGCATGTGGTACACGCACCCGCAATGTGCCAACAGGTTCATCAGATGCCTGTTTTAATTCTTCTTCTAAACTTAGCCAATGACTGGTGAGTTGCTTGGCATGCTGATAACAGCGCTCGCCATCATCAGTTAGCTTTAGGCTATGGGTGTTACGCATAAGTAATTTCACCCCCAGTAATTTCTCTAAGGTACTTAAACGGCGGCTCACACTGGCTTGCGACAAATTTAACTGCCGTGCAGCAGCCGAAAGTGAACCACTTTCAAGAATACGAATAAAGGTGTGCATGAGTTCAATGCGATCTATACGTTCTGCGTATTTCATAAGCGTTATTGTTATGCGTCTAACGTATAACTATTTTAGCAAAGAAGCGGCTACCACTATTGGCTATTTTTTTTAAAATATCGCTATTGTTTCTATATTTACAGAACCCGAGACAGCCATGACCCATGCGCCAACGGCACCACCTTCAACTTTATTAATTTTTATGCTGGCACTTGGAGCAGGCTTTGCGGTGGCGTGTTTATATTATGCTCAGCCCATTTTACCGTTATTGCAAAGTGACTTACAGCTTTCAGCACACACTATTGGTTTTATACCAACCCTTACCCAAATGGGGTATGCACTGGGTATTTTCTTTTTAATTCCTTTGGGCGACCGTTATAACCGTAAGCATTTAATTCTCATTAAAAGTGGATTACTCACCTTCACGTTATTCGCGTTTAGTGTAAGTCATAGCACCCAAAGTATTTTATTTTTAAGCTTAATGATTGGCATTGTCGCCACACTAGCGCAAGACATTGTTCCTTCTGCCGCCATTTTAGCGCCCGCAGGACAACAAGGAAAATTTGTCGGCACAGTAATGACGGGGCTATTGCTTGGCATTTTATTGTCACGAACAGTGAGTGGAATTCTCAGTGCAGCTTTCGGTTGGCGTGCCTTATACCAAATTGCAGCCCTCAGTGTCGCACTGGTTGCCGTAGGTTTATGGCGGGTTTTACCTACATTTAAACCTCATGTTTCATTAAGCTATTTCGCTTTGCTCGGTTCAATGCTTAAACTCTGGCAACACTACCCTGCCTTACGCCATGCTGCATTTGCACAAGGATTATTATCAGTCGCCTTTAGCGCTTTTTGGTCAACTCTTGCGTTAATGTTGGCACAGCAATATCACTTTGGCAGTGTTGTTGCAGGGGCTTTTGGACTGGCTGGTGCAGCAGGTGCACTCGCAGCGCCAATTGCAGGCACACTGTCTGATAAATACGGCGCACATTCGGTTACCCAGTTAGGTGCAATCTTGGTTTGCCTGTCTTTTATGTTGATGTTTAGCATGCCTTTTGTATCCGTTTACTGGCAACTTATTGTGATTGCAATTGCCGCAGTTGGTTTTGACTTAGGCTTACAAGCCAGTCTCGTGTCACATCAAACCTTGGTTTATGCTTTGAATCCCGAAGCACGCGGCCGCCTCAATGGTATTTTATTTACAGGTGTTTTTATTGGTATGTCTTTAGGCTCATGGCTTGGCAATATCATGTTTGTGCAATATGGTTGGATGGCTGTCGTGCTATTGGCGTGTATTTGTGCCAGTTTCAGCTTGCTTATTCGACTATATGAAGGGCGACGCTTAGCTACTTTGGTTTAATCAATAAATGGCTATCATTTTTTACAGCTGCTTTATTTTTTTCTAAGTAAAATCTAAATTCTGTTTTTAAACAGCGCACTCAATCATACGCTGTTTAAAAGCGGCTAAGCTCATGTTCCACGTGGAGCATGATGAGGCAGATTTATTTTTGCAAACTGCCTCCACCAATTTGCCAAACATACGGTGGTTCTGTTCCATTTACGACATAATCGCCAATAATCCGCTCTTTATAAATAATCGGATTATGTGAAGCCGCAGTACGTGCATTACGCCAAAAACGGTCTAAACTTTTTTGCATACTGGTGGCCGATGCACCCAATGCGTTAAACAGTTGGGTGGTTAAGGTTAAAACCAAATCTGCAACCACCACCTGCCCTTGTGCCGATGCTAATTCGGCTGCAATGTTGGCTTGTTTTTCTAAACTGTCAGATTGTAGCTCGGCACTAAAATGTGCTTTATAAGCATCTTGCAAAGCGTGTGCTGCTCGGTCGGTAATCGCTTCTGCTGCATAAGCCTGTGCAGTCGCTTTCCCAATGACTTGTAATACCTGTGCATCTTGATCGACCCGATCGGCATTACCATGACTATAGACTCGCGTACGCAACTTGACTTGCTCACTAAAAGTTTTCACAGCCGCTTGCGCTGTTCCTGACAAAACACTTAATAACACCACCTGATAAAATGCAGTTTGGTATTTAAAACGTTGTTCAAAATCAATCATATTTTCAGCATCGACTGCTACGTCGTGAATCGTTACCGTACCACTGCCTGTAGTTCGTTGCCCAAAACCATCCCAATCATCTTCAATTTGAATCTGCTCATGCTGTGTAGGTAAAGCAACAATCACGTTTTGATTGCTATGATCAATTTGTGCAAATAAATCTAACCAATCAGCAAAAATACTGCCTGTGCTGTAATATTTTTTTCCCGAAACAATCCATGTTCCATTCGGCTGTTGCTTCACTCGTGTGATGACTTCGCCAATTTTCACTTGCCCCACTTCCGTCCACGCATTACCCACCAATTCACCTGCAACAAAGCGCTCAAACCACTTTTTTTGTGATTGATCACGATGTGCATTTAAACGGTCTTCCACAAAGGCAAAATGACCTCGTAAAGCTTGGGTAATGTTGGAGTCGGCTGCTGCCAGTTCAGTTAACAGTTGGAGTAATTGCGGCAACGATGCACCCGCACCACCATAACGAACAGGCACACGAACCGCACCAAAACCAGCTGTTTTTAACCATTGAATTGGTTCAAAGGGCAATTGTCTTTGTTGTTCACGCTGTAATGCTGTTGCAGAAATTCTTTGAAAAATTGGACGGAATCGCTGTGCAAGTGTTTCGTCGTCTGCGCCTAAAGAAAGCTCATCGATAACAGTATTATAATTTCCCATATTTCACGTCATTTGAATGTGGATGATTCTGTTACTATCGCAATTATTTTTGTGTATTCGAACCAATTTATTTGAATAAAATTATCTATTTTTTACCTTTATAACAATAACTTAAAAAACAAAAAGCACCCTCAAATTTGAGCGTGCTTCAATTAAAACTTAGAAATTTAAGCGACATTTCTGTGTTGCTTTTGCTCAAGCTCTCGCACGAGTGGTAAAACCCGCTGTCCAAAATATTCCACTTCTTCTATAAAGTGTAAGAAGCCTGTCAAAATTAAGTCCACCCCAACCGCTTTATAAGCCACTATACGCTCGGCAATTTGTTCAGGTGTTCCAATTAAATTGGTTTTAAAACCATCATTATATTGCACCAAGTCTTCAAAACTCGACTCGGCCCAATTACCTTGCCCTTCAGGACTCGCTGCCCCTGCTTGACGTGTCGCATCGGCAAAAGCATTCACCGCTTCAGGATTCGCTTTTGCAAGAATCTCTTGAAGTACAGCTTGTGCTTCTGCTTCGGTATCTCTGGCAATCACAAACGCATTCAACCCAACTTTAACTTGATGCTGATTGGCTTTTGCCTTGGCACGTAATTCTTGAATTTGCTGTGAAATTCCGTCTACGCTATTGCCATTGGCAAAATACCAATCTGAAACTTTAGCTGCCATATCCCGCGCTGCACGTGATGTGCCACCCTGAAAAATTTCAGGATGTGGCTGCTGTAAAGGCTTAGGTTTTAAAGTGTAATCTTTAAATTGATAATACTTACCATCAAAACTAAAGTTATCGGTCGTCCAAATCCCTTTTAAACTCCGAATAAACTCCTCCGAACGGACATAACGCTCGTCATGCTCAGGCCAAGGCTCACCAATGGCATCAAACTCGCCTTTAAACCAACCACTCACCACATTAATTGCAATTCGCCCTTGGGTAAGTTGGTCAATCGTAGCGAGCTGTTTTGCTGCAAGAGCAGGTTTCCACGGCCCAGGTAAAATCGCAGCAATCACTTTTAATTGGTTGGTCGCGGCTAAAATTGCATGGCTAAATGCCACAGACTCATGCTGAAACTCTGCGCCATATCCCGCCGTAAAACGAATTTGGGTTAATGCATATTCAAAGCCATAACGCTCGGCTGTCTGTGCAAGCTTTGTGTTGTAATCAATATTCCATTCGGTGCGCTGTTCAATATTACTCACCACCAAACCACCACTTACATTGGGTACCCAATAGGCAAACTTAATTGCGACTTGTGACTGTGCCATGCAATGCTCTCCCCTGTATCATCGATGTGGCTTAAGCAACATGATGTTTAGTTGATTTTGGATGTAAGCGTGATTCCGCTGTTTTTAAGTCAGGTACGGCAGCCGATGGCAATACTTCTGCTTGCTCAATTTGTTTATTAATCCCCAAGTGCTGATTGGCTTGTTCAGTTTTCGATTTAATCACCGCGGCACGCTGCCCTTTTGCAGGTGCCCACTCTAAAATTGGCAAAGCACGTGCCACAGCTAAGGTAATGCGCTCACGCAATAAATCGCTTTGGATGGTGTACTGCGCGGTAAAATCGCGGTCGGTGGCATACACGCCAATCGGTAATGTTTGTGCTTGGAAAAAGCTAAATAATGGACGCAGTTGGTGCTCTAGCACTAACGCATGACGGTCACTCCCGCCTGATGCTGCCAAAAGTACAGGCACATCCACCAAAGCGGTTTGTTCTACAAAGTCAAAGAAATGTTTGAATAACCCAGTAAATGAAGCACGATAAACAGGTGTTCCCACAATTAAAGCATCGGCAGCTTCTACCGCAGCCAAGTCATCTTGCACCCGCTGTGGTAATTGGCTGCGGTAAATTGCACCACCTAATAAATGCCCAATTTCGCTAAACTTAATAAAATGCACATTGATGGGAGTCGCATCGCCAAGCTCATCTAAAATAGCTTGTACCAAAGCTTCGGTTTTAGAAGGATGATTTAAACCACCTGAAACTGCGACAATATTGAGGGGTTTTTGAAGATTGAAAGAAGCTGTCATAACTAAACCTAAAGTATTTATATTGAACTTAAGATCTATTTATCCATATTTATAACGCCATCGTAAAATAAGAAAATTAGGCAAATTTATCGTTTTTCGAGATATCTAAAATTAGAATAAGTAAATAAAAAAAGCCCCGAACAGGTCGGGGCTAATCTGATGATTAATTAAAATGGAATTCGTTTATATTGACGATACACAGGCTTCCAGAAATTCTGCTCAATATTTTCAAGTAAAAGTTCATCTGAAACCGTCGGTGCAACCCCAGCTTCCATAGCTGCCTTTGCAACTTTAAACGCAATTAAACGCGACACTTGCTGAATTTCATTAATATCAGGCAATAAATCAGCATTTAAATCTTTGAGCATAGGTGAGCAATCTGCCAACGCATTGCTTGAAGCCATCAGCATACTGTCGGTTACTCGCGTTGCCGAAGCAGCTAAAATGCCCAACCCAATGCCTGGGAAAATATACGAGTTATTGCACTGCGAAATATGATACAGCTTGCCTTGATAATTCACTGGTGCAAATGGGCTTCCCGTGGCAATTAAGGCACGACCCTCTGTCCATTGAATAATATCCGAAGGAATAGCTTCAACACGTGAAGTTGGGTTTGACAGTGGCAATACAATTGGACGCTCACAGTTTTGTGCCAAGGTACGAATCACTTCTTCGGTAAATAAGCCAGGTTGACCCGAAACGCCAATTAACACAGTTGGTTTGGCATTTTTCACCACATCAAGCAATGAAATAATTTCTTCAGCATTCCCCCAACTTGTAACCGCTTCAGGTTTTTGTGCCAATTTACGTTGGAAATTCAATAAATTCGGCTGATTTTCAGTGATTAAACCAAAACGATCGACCATAAACACACGTGCGCGAGCCTGTGCATCGGTTAAGCCTTCCGCAATCATTTGCGCCACAATTTGTTCGGCAATACCACAACCTGCCGAACCTGCACCTAAAAAGGCAACGGTTTGATCTTTTAACTGCTTACCTGCGGCACGGCTTGCTGCAATTAAACTGCCCACCGAAACTGCGGCAGTGCCTTGAATATCATCGTTAAAACAGCAAATTTTATCGCGATATTTTTCAAGCAATGGCATGGCATTTTTTTGTGCAAAATCTTCAAATTGAATCAGTGCTTTTGGCCAACGGCGCTGAATTGCTTTAATGACTTCATCAACAAAGCTGTAATATTCATCACCACTAATACGTGGCTGACGCCAGCCCATATAAATTGGGTCATTGAGTAGTTGTGGATTATTGGTTCCCACATCAATGGTAATTGGCAAGGTATATGCAGGGCTAATGCCACCACATGCGGTATACAAAGACAATTTCCCAATTGGAATGCCCATACCGCCAATACCTTGGTCACCTAAACCTAAAATTCGCTCGCCATCAGTAATCACAATTACTTTGACATTCTTTTTGCTGACATTTTGCAAAATATCATCAATATGTTCGCGGTCAGGATAAGAAATAAATACCCCACGATGACGGCGATAAATATCAGAAAAACGCTGACACGCCTCGCCCACAGTTGGGGTATAAATCACAGGTAGCATTTCGGCTAAATGGTCTTCAAGTACACGGAAAAAAAGTGTTTCGTTGGTATCTTGAATATTACGTAAATAAATGTGCTTGTTAATTGCATCATGGAATGCAGAAAACTGCTGATATGCACGCTGGCTTTGCTCGTCAATTGTTTCCACAACATGTGGAATTAAACCATGCAAATTAAAACGCGTCCGTTCTTCTTCACTAAATGCGGAACCTTTATTTAATAAAGGAAGTTCTAATAAAGTATTGCCTGCATAAGGAATATAAAGGGGATACTTGGCTTGCGTCATTGCATTTATGTCCTATCTGTTTTTGTAAGTTAATCACGCCGACTAACCTACCCTCCAATTTACCCTGCTAAGCTTAATCGGTTTTTCACTCAAATGGGTATTTCTTATATTTATAGTAGCGATAGCGCTATTTTTAAGATGAATTACAGCACTCACTTTGGTTGTAAAAACATAAAAGTGAGTGCCGAACAGCAGTTAATCTACTTTTTTCTTGGCAAAGCGTGCAAATTTACGCTTAAAGTTCGCAACACGCCCCTCATTACTGGCCTGACGAATCTCACCTGTATAAAACGGATGTGATGCACTGGAAATATCTAAAGTCATATAAGGATAAATTTGACCTTGATATTCTTTGGTTTGCTGTGATTTTAAAGTTGAACCAATTAAAAAATACACATCAGCATTGGTGTCGTGAAACAAGACTTGTTGATAATCCGGATGGAGATTGGCTTTCATTTTACACTCAAAAATTATGTTATAACATAACAATAATACCTAAATATGCTGCACTCTGCAAAACCATTTTAGCCAACTCAAAATTCCACACTAAATTAGAGACGGTTCATCATTCCATCAAAGATAAAAAGAACGCAATAAAGATCTCATCAACACACGTTAAAACATAAATGCCTTTTCCTAAACCGCACAAAATTTGCTATATTTGATCTCTTTTTTGTGACAAGTTTTCTATAGATTATGAATACGGCAATACAAGCAGCGCTCGAACATGCAATCCAATCGCTTCAGCAGCAAGGTGTCCTTCCACAAGAGTGGAAAAACAGCAGTACCTTAACCCGTACCAAAGACCGAAGCCACGGCGATTTTGCATCGAATGTTGCGATGATTGCTGCAAAACCTGCGGGACTTAAACCACGCGATCTTGCCGAAAAAATTCTAGAAAATTTACCAGAAGTAATTGATATCACTAAAGCTGAAATTGCAGGCCCAGGCTTTATTAACTTCTTTCTAAATGCCGACCAACGCTTTGCTGTGTTAGATCAAATTCAGGCGCAACAAGCGGAATTTGGGCGTACACACATTAATGCAAACCACAAAGTTCAAGTTGAGTTTGTCTCGGCGAATCCAACCTCTAGCCTACATGTAGGACATGGTCGCGGCGCTGCGTATGGCATGACCGTGGCAAACTTGCTTGAAGCCACAGGGGCAACGGTTGACCGTGAATATTATGTCAATGATGCAGGCCGTCAAATGGATATTCTGGCGACTTCAACCTATTTACGTTATTTGGAATTAACAGGTCAAAGCCTTGTTTTTCCTAAAAATGCGTATCAGGGCGATTACGTAAAAGATATCGCACAAAGCATTATCGACCAAAAAGGCGAAACTTTAGTACGCCCTGTAGCCGATGTGTATGCCAATGTTCCTGAAGATGTGCAATATGCAGCAGAATTGGATGCCGATGGCAATAAAGTGGTGCTTTCAGGCGACAAAGAAAAACATATTGATGGTTTGATTGCCAATTCACAAAACTTGCTTGGCGAAGGCTATCGCGTGTTCCATCAAGCGGCTTTAAATGCAATTTTAGCCGACATTAAAGACGATTTAGGCGAATTTGGTGTGACCTTTAATCAGTGGTTTAGCGAAGCAAGCTTAACCGACAAAATTGATGAAGCACTTGAAACACTTGAACAACGTGGTTTCTTATACGAAAAAGACGGCAATATTTGGTTTAAATCGACTGACTTTGGCGATGAAAAAGACCGTGTGGTTAAACGCCGCAATGGTCAAACTACCTATTTTGCATCCGACATTGCCTACCACTTAAATAAACTACAACGGGGTTATACCCATATTTTAGACATTTGGGGTTCAGACCACCACGGTTATATTGCACGTGTGAAAGCTGCAATTGATGCTTTAGGTTATGACTCAGCCAAACTTACCGTCCTTTTGGTACAGTTCGTAAGCTTATGGCGTGGTGGCGAGATGATCCAAATGTCATCTCGTTCAGGCCAATTTGTGACTTTACGTGACTTACGTAAAGAAGTTGGTAATGATGCTGCACGTTTTTATTATGTCATGCGTAAAAGCGAACAACACATCGACTTTGACTTAGACCTTGCTGTTTCACAAAGCAAAGATAATGCGGTGTATTACATTCAATATGCCCATGCGCGTATCTGCCGTATGTTAGAAAAAGCCAAAGACACAGGCTTAAATTTTGATGCAACTCAAGCACGTGAATTTGCACAGCAACTGCAATTAGAAGCTGAAGCTGAAATTTTAGCGAAACTTGCCGCTTATCCTGAAATTGTTGCACGTGCTGCCAATGCTTATGAACCACACCAAGTCGGAAACTACTTAAAAGAATTGGCGGCGTTATTCCACGGTTGGTATAACGAGCACAAAGTTTTAGGTGATGACCAAGACCTAACCCAAGCGCGTTTATTGCTTTCGGTAAACGTACAACAAGTGTTACAGAATGGTCTAAAATTACTCGGTGTTTCTGCACCAGAAAGCATGTAAACTTGTGTTTATAAGTATAATTTTTTAGCTTTAACCAAAGTGTTACACCTGTAACGCTTTGGCAGTAGATTGCCTAAAGGTCGCTGTAAAAAAGAGGAATTTCCTGTGTTTGGAAAAATGCAACGTGGTGTTTCAGAACGACCAAAACAACCAAAACAACCATGGCTACCGAAATGGGTACTAACACTTTTTGTGATTCTTTTATTTGTAGTTGCGGCGGTTGCCTTTATGCTATGGAAACCGTGGGCACCTGTGCAACCACATACTGAAATTAGTGCGGGACAAAACCAAGAAGAAACCAATACCGACTACCGTTTTTACGACCAACTCCCAAAACAACAAGTCACTCCCATTCCTGAACAAGCAGTACCCGACACTCAAGCTAAAAATACAGGTATGATTGTTGAAGCCCCTGCGCAGCCCACACAGCTCAGTAATGATGCTTCAGAGGTCAGTGAAACACCTGCTGCCACCAGTTATATTCTACAGGTTAAAAGTTTTAGCGACCCAGACAGCGCCGATGCGAAACGTTCTGAAATTCTAATGAACAAACTCCCAGCCGATGTCATTACCACCCAAGAAGGCGGTAAAACATGGTATCGGGTGATTTCAGGGCCATTTAATAGCCAAAATGCAGCCTTTGCAGCACAACAGACCTTAGCAAATAGTGGTATCGACTCAATTGTCGTGAAACACTAATACTTGTTTCAAACATAAATTAAAGCCATTTTCCCTTCTTCCTTGCGGGAGAAGGGAAAATGCTCATACAGCATCTGAAGGTGCTGTAGGCTTTAAAATTTTGCTGCATACGGGTAATTTTGCAAAGAAAATAAAGTTACCCAGTAAAATCAACATTACCCCCAAAATTGCACTGCTGCTCCACACATAGCCTTCCCAAATGGTTGAAACACTTAAGGCAATTAAGGGAAAAAGTAAGGTGCTATATGCCGCTTGCCCTGCGCCAATTCGCCCTACCAACATAAAATAAGCTGTAAAACCAATCACCGAGCCAAATACGGCTAAATACAAAACCGCAGCTACAAACTTCGTATCAAATGCAGTCACAAACGGATGCCCTTGTAACAATGCCAGCAACGCCATAAAAACTGTGCCATAACTCATCGCGTAAGCGTTGGTACTAAACACATCTAAGCCCTGACGTTGATGTCGTGTGCTAATCATATTTCCGAAGGAAAAACCAAGTGTACCCAACATACACAGCCCAATTCCCCAAAATGTTTCGACTTTAAAACTGGTGGCATGAATATCTTGCCAAAATAAAGCCAATATACCGATAAAGCCACACAACGCGGCAGAATAAAAACGCACTGGAACTGGGGTTTTAAAGAAAATACGGCTATTTATGGCATTAAATAATACCGCCAATGAAAAAATCACCGATTCTAAGCCACTGTTAATATAGGCAACTGCGCTATAAAAGCATAAAAAATTTAAACCAAAAACACACATGCCCTGTAATACACAAAACAAATGGTCACGTACATTCAAGCGAGCCACACGTTTACGAACAGCCAAAATAATCCATAAAATGCCCGCAGAAATTAAAAAGCGCCAAAAAATGGAAACTTCAGCGCTCACCACGCCTTGCTGTGCAGTAATCGCAATCCATGTAGTTCCCCAAATTAACACCACCAAGCCATATAATAAAATATTAACCATTACATCATTCTCTACAACGCTATGGCTGTTAATTGTGGCAAAGCCAAACGCAGCTGACTTGCATAATCTTGCGGTTTTTTAACCCGAAAACAAAAATTAAGCGCTAAAAAACGCTACACTTATTTTCTCATTCTAATTGGCCTTGTTGTTATGCAATGACCTATCAAATTTTAGAGCAATTACAGCAGCATAAAACACAACTTCTCAATCAGGTCGGATTAGGACATGGCATGCAACTGGCTGCGTGGTTTAATCAGCACGATACTGTGCGTGTGTGTAGTGACCATCATACCTTAAGCCTTTATGTGCAAGGTGGCTATGAAAGCTATCAAAAAACGACTTCGGGCTGGCGCAATGGCGGTGGCCCTGACCATTTTTGTTTAATGCCACAAGCACAAGAATCGATGTGGGATATACGGGGTGAACTGTCTTTTGTGCATTTGTATTATACCGACCAACATTTACGCCAAATGGCTGCCAAAATTTGGGACAAAGAGCCTAGTCTGATTCAGCTAGATGAGAAAACCTTTGCGCAAGATGCTTATATTACTCAATTGTATCGCCAATTTTTATTGAGTTATGATTGGCAGCAAAATCAAAATGTGATGCTGCTCAGTAGTGCTGCAACGCAGCTGCTAACCCATTTACTACAACAGCACAGTAATTTAGATTGGACCTTACCTACAGTGAAAGGTGGTTTATCACCATTTAGTTTAAACTATGTAAAACAATGGATTGATCAACATCTACACCTTCCTCTCAGTATTGCCGACTTAGCTGAACAAGTGCATTTAAGCGAATACCATTTTGCCCATATGTTCCGTCATTCAACCCACATGACGCCACACCAATACGTGCTACAACGCCGTTTAAATCAGGCTTATTTATACTTACGCAGCCATTTACAGCTCAATTTAACCGACATTGCAACGCTATGCGGCTTTAGCTCTGCCAGCCATTTTAGCCGCAGTTTTAAACAATATTATGGCTATGCCCCATCTTTACTCAGACAATCACATACACCATCATCTTTTTAAACTTTATAATCATCATTCATTCCATCCTCGATGATTTTTGCATGAACCAAGACAGCAGTACCAAATACCAACCTTTGGAAACACAATATCGCCTGTTGGTGTTATTGGTATCGATTGGTTTTTTCATGCAAGCACTCGATACCACCATCGTCAATACGGCTTTACCTGCTATGGCAAAAAGTTTGCAACAAGACCCACTGAAAATGCATGGTGTGGTCGTGGCTTACGTGTTGTCGGTGGCCTGTTGTATTCCATTAAGTGGTTGGCTTGCCGACCGCTTTGGTCTGCGGAATGTCTATTTATTTGCTATTTTTTTATTTACTACTGCATCACTTGGTTGTGGTATGTCTGAATCTTTCAGTAGCCTGATTCTTTTTCGTGTTTTGCAAGGCATTGGCGGGGCGTTGTTATTACCTGTAGGCAGACTGTCTTTACTCAAAATTATTCCCCGCCCGCAGTTCCTTGCCGCTATGAACCTGATGAGCCTTGCAGGCTTAGTTGGCCCATTAATTGGTCCAACTTTAGGCGGTTGGCTGGTCGAACAATACAGTTGGCATTGGATTTTTCTTATCAATTTACCCATGGGCTTATTAGGGATCATCGTCACCCTCAAAACTCTACCGAACCTAAAAAGTACCGTTCCATCCTTCGATAGTTTTGGTTTTGTATTACTCATGCTCAGCATGATGGGTTTAACCCTTGGGATTGATAGCTTTTCCGAACATTTATCTACAAAGTTAAGCACAGCACTGGTTGTCGTAAGTCTATTTAGCTGTGTTGGTTATGCCTATTACGCACATGCTGTACCCAAAGCTTTATTTCGTAGTGATTTATTTCAAAATCAGGGCTTTCGGGTCGGTATTTTAGGGAACTTTTTTGCCCGTTTCTCAGGCAATGCAATCCCCTTCTTATTGCCACTCATGTTGCAAGTGGCTTTCCTCTTTGAACCTCTAACCACAGGTTTAATGCTCATTCCATTGGTTCTCGGTTCTTTGGCCTCTAAACCGATTGTACGACCTTTAATTCAAAAATTAGGCTACCGCCGTGTACTCGTATTTAATACCGCATTTTCAGGACTATGCACTATGGCATTTGCCCTGCACGATGCAAATATGCCTGAATGGATTCGTGCGAGCCATTTTTTCATTTGTGGAATTTTCAACTCAACCCAATTCGTTTCAATGAATACCTTCACCTTAAAAGATCTGCCTAAACAATATGCCAGTAGCGGTAACAGCTTTTTATCAATGATAATGATGCTATCGATGAGTATCGCAATTGCCATCTCAGGTGCATTAATTAATGTCTATTCTCTTCCTACACTGCATTTAAATACCGTTCAAGTTTTTCATTGGACGTTTATCAGCTTAGGTTTATTTAATATTTTCACCTTGATCATTTTTTTAAAAATCCCAAAAGGGCAATGATTTACATGCTTTGCTACAATTTTAAATAGGCTTCAACCGCAGCTTGTTTTACACTTTAAGCGAACCCATTGTGTGATTTGCAAACGCTGCATGAAGAAAATGTTTCGTACGCCTCGCTACCTTTTACCTATGCTTTTAAGCATGACAGGCATAGGTCTACTAAGCCTTGGCGTTTGGCTACTGATGCAAAATACACCACTAGCAGCGTCCAATTATCCTGTACAAGGTTTTGATGTATCACACCATCAAGGTCAGATTGATTGGAAACAAATTTCACCGCAGCACTATCAGTTTATATATATCAAAGCCACCGAAGGCGGTGATTATCAAGACCCAAATTTTCAAGAAAATTGGTTACACGCCCGTGAACAAGGTCTAAATGTCGGGGCATACCATTTTTATCGTTTATGCCGTGATGCCACAGTCCAAGCACAAAATTTTATTCATACTGTACCCAAAAAATGGAATGCGCTCGCCCCTGTCATCGATCTTGAATATGATAGCCAATGTCTACTCACAAGTAATCGAACCGAACTTATTCAACAAATTAAGCTCATGCAACGACTCCTGCAACAACACTATGGCAAAGCACCAATTTTTTATGTATCTAAAACCTTTTATCATGTTGTATTAATGGGTAATTTTAATAAAACTGCATTATGGATTCGTGACTACGATGAAGCCAATCCAACCTTGAAAGATCAACGTGGTTGGTTTTTTTGGCAATATAGTAAACAAGGTAAAATTGCGGGGATTGAACAAGCTGTCGATCTCGATGTCTATGCAGGGACACCCGCACAATGGCAAAGTTACTTACGCTATATTGGCATTCAACACAAATAGGCGACCTTTATGCGTAAAATTATTCATATTGATATGGATGCATTTTATGCTTCAGTTGAATTACGCACTCGCCCCGAGTTGCAACATTTACCTGTGATTATTGCCCATGATCATCCACGTTCAGTCGTCACAACAGCATCTTACCCTGCTCGAAAATTTGGTTTACGTTCGGCCATGTCTGTGGCTCAGGCCAAAAAACTGTGTCCGCAAGTCATTATCTTAGCGCCTAATTTTGAGCTATACCGTGCAGTTTCACAGCAAATTCAACAGATTTTTCAGCAATATACCAAGCTTATTGAACCACTTTCACTCGATGAAGCATTTCTGGATGTAACTGAGCATTTTAGCCAGTTCCAAAGTGCCACGGAAATTGCCCAAGCCATTCAACAGCAAATTTTTGAAACCACTCAACTTACTGCATCGGCAGGGGTTGCACCGAATAAATTTTTAGCCAAAATTGCCTCAGACTGGCATAAACCAAATGGTTTATGTGTTATTAAGCCGAAACAAGTACAAGAGTTTATTCAAAATTTACCCTTAAATAAGATTCCAGGTGTGGGGCGTGTGACCACCGCGAAATTAGCCACCTTTCATTTATTTACTTTAGGCGATTTACAAACAGTTCCAGAAGCTTTTTTAGTCCAACATTTTGGTAAATATGGTCAGCAATTATACCTATACGCACAAGGCATTGATCATCGTCCAGTGACCCCAAGTCGCCCACGACAACAAATTTCCAAAGAAATTACGTTTAATCTCGACCTGCAACTAAGCCAATGTCAGCCCTATTGGCAACAATTGGCAATGCAAGTATGGCAGAGCTTAACAGCTAAGAATTTAACGGCTTATGGCGTACAAATTAAATTAAAATCGCCCAATTTTAAGATTTTACAGCATAGTAAACAGTTTAATCAGCCATTACAGCACCAAATACAACTCCAAGATGCCATTTTTCAGCTCCTTGATGAAGCCAATATCAGCCCAACAGCACATTTTCGCCTGATTGGCGTTGGTGTATATCAATTGATTGAACTACAACAGATTCAACAGCTATCTTTACTTGATGAATAATACCGCTACATCTCGCCATCTGTATCCATTTCGATTAAGCTATGACCCCTTTTGATTGTACCTTGATTGCAATCAAAACAACGCTCGCTAGATTTTGACTGACCGATATGGATATTTACATGACCACAAAGCCTTCCGTTTCTGTAGAAAAGCGTGCCCGTCAGGCTGCTTTTAGTAGCTTTATTGGTGCAGTGGTCGACTGGTACGATTTTTTACTCTATGGCATTGTGGCAGCATTGGTATTTAAGAGCCAATTTTTTCCAAGCATCAGCCCAACTATGGGGACACTCGCAGCTTTTGCCACCTTTGGAGTCGGATTTTTATTTCGCCCTTTAGGCGGCTTAGTCTTTGGACATTTTGGAGATAAACTCGGGCGACAAAAAATGCTGTTCCTCACCGTTTTTTTAATGGGCATGGCCACTGTTTGTATTGGATTATTGCCAAATTTTGCCCAAATTGGTTGGTGGGCACCAGTTTTACTGGTGAGTTTACGTGCTCTGCAAGGCTTTGCTGTGGGGGGAGAATGGGGTGGTGCTGCATTAATGGCAGTTGAAAATGCACCTGAACATAAAAAAGCTTTTTATAGCAGCGGTGTTCAGATTGGCTATGGCGTTGGTCTCATGCTCGCTTCTGGCTGTGTTTCATTGGTTATTTTTAGTTTGGGACAAGATGCTTTTAATACTTGGGCTTGGCGTATTCCATTTTTGGTCAGTATTATTTTAGTGGCTTTTGCAGTTTGGGTACGAGCAAAGCAACCCGAATCAGTTGAATTTTCACATCAAAAATCACAAGAAAATCACCCAAGAAAACGCTTCCCTATTTTACAAGCTATTCAAGAAAGCCCACGTGGATTTTTCTATATTATTGCCCTACGCTTAGCTGAACTGCTCACCATGTATTTAGTCACTACATTCGCGCTTAGCTATTCAACCCAAAATTTACATATGCCATCACAAATTTTCTTAAATATTTCACTGCTAGTTGGGGCAATTAGTTGTGTGAGTATTCCTTTTTTTGCCTACATGGCAGATCGTTTCGGACGCAAACGCATGTGTATTATGGGAGGGATCATTGGAGCACTCGCAGCATTCCCCTTCTTTTTTGCCCTACAAAATGGCTCGATTTTTTGGATTGTTGTGCTATCAATTTTACTTGCAAATTTAGCACATGACATGGTGGTGAGTGTACATCAACCAATTTTTACCGAGCTTTTTGGTGCAGAATATCGTTATAGTGGCGCAGGCGTAGGTTATCAAATTGCCAGTATTATTGGTGGTGGTTTCACTCCTTTTATTGCCACAGCACTGATTGCATATGCAAATGGCCATTGGATTCTCGTTGCAATATATTTAAGCATTGGCTGCTTACTTACAGCAATAGTTGCGGCGACAATGAAAGCTAAAGTATTATCATCACCAAAACGTATTTAGGACAAAATAATGACCATTCAACGCTTACATGCAGGTACACGTTTTTGTGAAGTTGCTGTTTCTGGCAATCTTATTCATTTAGCAGGACAACTTGCAGATGATACGAATCAAGATATTCATTCACAAACAGCACAAACTTTTGCCAATATTGACCGTTTTCTAGCAGATGCAGGCAGTAGTAAAAGCCATATTTTATCAGTAACAATTTATCTAAAAAACATTGAACAAGACTATGCTGCGATGAACAAATTATGGGATGCTTGGATTGATCCTCAAAATCCCCCTGCACGCACGTGTGTTGAAGCAAAATTATATGCTCCAGATGTCTTGGTTGAAATGACTGTTACAGCAGTAAAACCACTATAATCTTTTAATATCAATTGCTTTTAAGCAAAAGCCATTTCCCGATGTTCAATGTCTAAGTCTTGTTCTAAGCGTTGCTCATCGGGCACACCGATATAACTTAACGTTTTGTAGCCCGCTAAACTCAATAAATGACTTCTGTATTGTCCCGATTTTAACTGTTGGCTCACACCTAAAACAGGATCATACAAGGCAATCACAACCACTACCTCGTAACGCTCATTTAACACCACAAAATCGGCTGTTAGTGCATTAAATTTATGCCGAGTATGCTCATATTTCGTGGTGATTAATGCATCATAAGAAACTTTCGATAAAATCGTGTAGTCAGGCCGTAAGAAACTTAAACGACTTAATAATAATTGTTCATTATAATTCAATATTCTACGTTGTTTTAACACACTATCATGTAAGCTCGAATGAACTCTTTTATAGCGCAGAAAAAACGTAACTAAAATCAACAAACTGATCATAGTGAGTACAATGAATTCCATATTGCACATCCTTCTTCTTTTTTAAAATCATTCGATATACTCTCGAACTAATTTTTATACACATTCCATTTGCTTAGGCAGTGCCTTTAACATGCCTATTATGATCATGCTTATGAATGAAAATAAAAGCAACCTTTTAAATACCTACCTTTCGATAAAACTTAGTTTAACTTCTGCTCATGCTAAATTTTTTGAACAGGTGACACCGCCAAATATTTTATAGCATGGTTAAAAACAATAGAGTGTCGAATTCTAAAACAGGGTTATAAACTGCTTGATTTAGCTTCTTATAGCCCTGATCTCATCTCAATTAAATATTATTATTAGATATGATGTAGAAGATATTTTTGATTTATTTGAAAACTACTTGGGTGGTTTTTATCATTAATTGTCTATTTTCATTTTATTTTTTTAGTATAAAAAAAACACCCCCAACTGTTTAGTTGAGGGTGTTTCGAATAATGAGCTGGCGATGACTTACTCTCACATGGGTAACCCCACACTACCATCAGCGCTAAGAGGTTTCACTTCTGAGTTCGGGAAGGGATCAGGTGGTTCACTCTTGCTATTGTCGCCAGCACAACTTGTATGCTTACTCGTTTGGTCTTATTTGAATGCCGAACTTTCGTCAAATGAGTTTA